>JBEKXQ010000247.1:0-7879 GCA_049511915.1 Candidatus Korobacteraceae bacterium | reverse complement strand
AGGGAAAGGTCGATCATCATCCCGCCCTCGACGCTGGCCCGTCCGCTGACGTTGTGACCGCCGCCACGAACGGCGATCTCTAGGCCATGTTCCCGCGCGAATGCGATGCTGGCGGCTATGTCGGCATCATTTCGGCAGCGAGCGATAACCGCCGGACGCTTGTCGATCAAGCCGTTGTGCAGCGCACGGACGCTGTCGTATTCCGGATCACCGGCTTGGAGGACGGTTCCCGCAAAATTGCTACGCAGCTTGGCTAACGCAGAAAGGGCGATTTGAGGTTGTGCCATTGGTTTGTGTGCGACGAATCGGAAGATTGTACTGCGTGCTGGATGCCGCGCACAATGCCAGGCTGCCTCAGGTCTCGCGCTTTTTTGAAAGAGTACAATCGGCATCAGGGATGACATCGTGGATAAAGAGCACGTAAATCCGTTTAGAGACGTATACCGGAAGGCTAAGGTCTTAAAGGATCGCGCTCGCGAAGAGAGCAGGCGTGAGGCTGAACTTCGCGAAAGCATCTTGCAGAAGGCCAAAGAGGCTCTCGACAAAACCGATAACTGATGCCGGTCACGCTTCACCCTAACAAGCAGTCGCGGTTTCGACGGGTTCTTGACTCTCCCCACGAGCACGTTTTGTAGGAAAATAAAACTTCATACTTTCATCTATTCCCCGGAGGATTTGTGGCCCGCCTGTACAAGTTCAGCCCGAAACAATCATCTGTTCCGCTCTGCCCAATGGACCGCTTGCATCTCGCGCTCATCGGTATGGGCGTGGTGTTTGCTGCTCTCGGCGCGGGCGAGGCCGTCTATCGGCTCGCCTTCCTTCAGTTCGAGGGTGCCAGCGACCGTTTGCCGATCGAGATGCTGTTCGGCTTAGCGTTTGCGTGGCTTACCACCAAGCTGGTGAAGAAAATTTATCAGGAACGGGCGGAAACTTCGGCGCGGATCAACCTCATCTGGAATCGCAACCACAGGATCCGTCATGCTGTGGAAGCGATTGCGCCGCCCCCTATTCCGGTGGAGCAGCAGGCAATTCGGGTGATTCGAGAAGAGGTGGATCATATCGAGTGGGCGCTGGCCGATATCGTGCCGCGATGATTTCCTGGCCGTTGATGACGCCAGTGTGCCACGCCGTATAGGCCAATTGCGTTGCAATCCATTGACGGAAACAGCGAACAGCCACAAAACGACTTGTGCCGGAGTCTATGACAGCCTCTTGCGATGGACGGGAGGAACTATGACTACCCCTGCAAAACCAGCCGTGAACCCTATCGCCCTGGAACAAGGACAAGGGGAGGCTCTTTGGTTCTTCGGCGCTCTGGCTATCGTCAAAGCCAGCAGTGAAACCACCGCCGGGCGCGTGACAGTGATCGAGCATCTGGCTCTGGACGGCGGCGGGCCGCCGGTGCACGTTCATCAAGGTCCGCCGTTCACGTGGAGTCAGCATCCCCGTCGCGGGCGCGAGCAGAGCAGGTCAGAAAAGTTGCTCATTAACGCAATCGGGGTGCTCCTGGAGATAGCGAAGTCCATTCTCCATTGCACGCGCGTTCTCCGCCGTGACACCGATTCCGCGTTGCACCAACTGCGAATTGACACCTTCATCGGCAAGTAGCTTCGTGAAAGTGTCTACGTGCCCGTCCCCCAAGACAAATACAAGCTCCTGGTCCAGGGCATCCCGAATCTTCTCCAGCCAAAACCTCTCCCGAACCGCAAAGTATCTCCCGATGCAAATTGCCCAACCTTTCGCCTGTGCCTCCTCGTTGCTGATATTCCAATTGGGGTCATGCATCCAGATATGCAAATGCAACTCTTGCGGGCCGAAATATCCGATCTGCTGCCGTTCGGCTTTGTTCGGGTCGCAGAATCGGTGCTCAGCTCCGAGCGCCACTGCAATCGGCTTCCCGATGGAGCGCGTTTTGTTCTCCTGCTCCGCTTCCTCGTTGTACTCCTCTGCGACTACGCGGGGGCGTACGGCGACGGTGGCGCGCTTCAAAACGTCCGCGTAAAGCGCTTGTGCATCGCTTTCAGGTTTACCGCTGCTGGAGGCTTGCGCCTCATGTGCGACGCCGATGAGATGAACCATGATCGTTTCCCTTTTTGCGTCCCTCCCCGTCGTTGGTCGAGGATGTAAGCATCGCATCCAATTCGCTTTGCAGGAATCGCCATACACAGCGCCGAGTGCCCGACAGTTTGTGCCCTGGAACTTTCTGTTGCTTGACCCATTGCGCCAGCGTGCGCGGTTTGACCTTCAGATAAGCAGAGGCCCCTTTAGAGTCAACCATTCCATAGATGCTCCAGTAAGACAGGGGCTGTGACAGTGCCGAGTTTTCATAGCGTGAAGTCACCGTGAGCTGCTTGCCGTCAGGGCTGACCCGGTAGCTGTCTGTGAGCCTAGGTCCCTTTTTCCACAGCAATCCGCACCGCTGTTCATAAAATCTGTGATGCACGTCACGTGTTTCCCCCTTTGTGCTGAGGATTTTCGCAAGAGGTGGTGGGGCTGCTGCAGGGCCGAGAACGATCCTTCGAAAATCCACCTTCTAACACGGGAAAACGCTTAGCAGCAATCAACCGAGAGTGCCACGATCTAATTGTGAGATACGCTTTTCTCCTGCGGGAAACAGGACTAGAGTTAGCTTGTAGCAATTTATGCGGGAGGTGATTATGCCCGTCTACGATTACATCTGCAGGAAGTGCCGGAAATCCTTTGAGTTAATTCTTACTCTAGGCGAACACGACAAAAACAACATCAAATGTCCGAAGTGCGGAAGTAAGAACGTGGAGCAGGATGCCACCGCCTTTTTCGCGGTGACATCGAAGAAGAGCTAACAACAACTTCGCCCAGCCTACCAATTCGGGCTGGATTGAACTTCAATATCGACGGGGCAATCCTTGGCTTGGCTATCCTACATTGGCTTTACCCCTGATACCCGCAAGCATCGCGATGCACGAAACGTGATCCACGCTTAAGCGATTTCGCTGCTTCAAAGCAGGTCCGAAATGGGGCGAACGAACAAAATCTCCTGCGTATGTAGCATGCCCAACAGACCAGCAAAATTGGCATGTGATATCACCAAAACGGGGGAAGTAATGGGTGCCCGTGGTTATGGCCGGATCATCCTAACCACGGGAATCCCATTCTGTTTCAGTGCCTCCGGGTTCTAAAGTCGAGGTGTAAGGGCGCTGCCCCTTCGGAGGTATGAAATGAGCGCCAACTCCATTCTAATCCGCAGCCAAGGCCGTCCCGCCAAACCGATTCCATCGGCTAATTCGGTGCGATCCACAAAATCTACCACAAGCGAAATTTCAAGACCTTTGCGGCTTCAAGCTCTCAAGGTGCAACCAAAAAATGGCGACACGGTTTTCGATCCCGGGGCCTTTCTCGCGAAAGCTGGGGTCGGAAAGCAGGTTCTCAACCTGAAGAAGAATGAGACGGCCTACGCACAAGGCGACGCTGCCGACGCGATTTTTTACGTGCAGAAGGGCCAGCTGAGAGTAACTGTCACCTCCGCGAACGGAAAAGAAGCGACAATTGCCTTGGTGGGTGTCGGGGAATTCTTGGGGGAGGACTGCCTGGTCTTAGCTCATCCTCTTCGACTGGCGACTGCTACCGCGATGACCGATTGTGCACTGCTCAGGATTAGCAAGGCGGAAATGGTCCGCGTACTTCACCAAGAACACGCGCTGTCGGATGTGTTCGTCTCTTTTCTGCTTACCCGCAATGCTCGGGTTCAGGCGGATCTGGTTGATCAGCTTTTCAATTCCAGCGAAAAGCGGCTGGCGAGGATTCTGTTGTTGCTCGCCCAGTTTGGCAAGGAAAGCAAGCCCGAGACGGTGGTTCCGAAGATCAGTCAGGAAATCCTGGCGGAGATGATTGGCACAACGAGATCCCGAGTGAGTTTTTTCATGAATCGCTTCAGAAAACTGGGCTTTGTCGAATATAACGGCGAGATTCGGGTTCACAACTCCCTCCTCAATATCTTTCTGCAGGAATAAGGGCGTTGCAGTTTTGTGGACTTCCGTGCGAAAGATAACCAGCTCTATTACTCCAAGCCTCCGGGTTTAACGAACGCTCTGCCGAGTCGGCCACTCTTCGACCTTGAGCACCCCTGCTCAGACGGACTGCAGTGCTTTGCGGGTTGAGGGTTCGGTAAGACAATGCCCGTGGCCTCAGACGATGACGCAGGACCTGAGGAGAATCGGAAGGGACCGATCAACTGCCAGGGAATACCGCCCGCTGGAATTTGCACCTGTCCTTGAGAGGGTAAGTTCTGAAGAACTGGTCTGAACTGACCATTCTTGCTTTTCGGGGCGTGACATGATGGTCTTATGCCGCTGAAGGAAGATGAGAAGAAAGAATCCGACGAAGAAATTCTTCGCGACGTCGAGAGGGAAATGGCGAAGCCCCGCATTGCCAAGTCGGCCAGGGGATCTGCCGCCGTTCACCCGGTTCGGGAGCCCCATCAACCCGAACGACCGTAAAGCTGCATCGCTGTTGTAGGAAGCAAAACTACAAGCGTGTAAATCCCCAGAGTTGTACCCAGCGGAATATTGGATAGCGATAAGAACCCTGCAATGAGGGCGAGCCTCCGGCCTGATTGCCGTCCTGCAAGTAAGGCCGGTCCAGCCATAAGCCCTAAGACTCCGCAGACAGCCGACAAAGCAATCATTACCGTGTACACAAAGTGGAAAACACTCATCAGCGCTAACGGGTCAGGTACTCGATTGAGCAGAGCGTCAAACATTACGGTAGCTGAGTACCAATCGGGGACAGACAAAAAGGTGCAGTTGAGCAATGGAATGTGTTTACGTCAGCCTAAGGAGCAGTTTCACGGTTTTGGTGGTTTCCTGGTTCTAGTCGTGTGCGATTTCTTCAAGCCTTTGGGGTCTTTTGTGGTCTTCTTCGTTTTCTTGGTTGTCGTGCGCAAATATTCCATCCGACCTCTGAACTCATTGAAAACGCGGCATGCACGGCTTGGCAAAGTTCGACCCGTTGCATGGCGATTTGAACTACTGAGTTCCGGTGGAACGAATCGCTTGGGTGCGACTACAATCCGACACAATGTTCCGTGGGCTGCAATTTTTCTCCTTCATTCGCGCGGGCTTTGGCGTCTGTCTGGAGCTCAGCACATTCCTGGGTTCCTGTGTTCGGTCGCGTTCAGCTCTGCTTGCGGAGAACCTGTTCTTACGGAAGCAGTTGGCCTTCTATCAAGAACATCAGCTGCGGCCCAGTCGGCTGACCGACGCTGCTCGCATCAGCCTTGTGCTCTGGTCGAAGTTCTGCGATTGGCGATCAGCTTTGGTGATCGTCAAACCTGAAACCCTGATCGGCTGGCATCGCCGGCTTTTCAAGATGTTCTGGAAGATGAAATCGCGCCCGGGCAGACCGAAGCTACCCAGAAACATCCGTCAGCTGATTGCTCGGATGGTTGGAGAAAATCCAACTTGGGGGCAGGGTCGTGTTGCCGACGAACTAGCGCTGAAGCTGGGTATTCTGGTCTCACCGCGGACGGTTGGAACCTACTGGCCGAACCAACCGGGCGCCCGAGGCCCCTCATCGCAGCGCTGGAGCAGCTTCGTTCGCAATCACACCCGATCGTTGTTGGCCTGCGATTTCCTCGTCGTGGTGACGGTAGGCTTTCGCCAGTTGTACGTCTTTGTCCTGATGGAAATTGGCACGCGGAGGATTGTGCACTGCAATGTCACGGCCCATCCGACCGCCGCTTGGACGTTGCAACAGTTTCGTGAAGGTCTTCCTAGCGACCACGGCCAAAAGTCCTTGATCCATGATCGCGATTCGATTTTCTCAGCCAGCCTGGACGAGGAACTCAAGAGTTCTTTTGGCCTCAGAGTCTTGCGAACGCCCGTGCGGGCACCGAAGGCGAAGGGCTATGCTTCATACTGCACCTCTTGCGAACCCTGCACGACGTTCTCTGGGAAGCGGCACCGTTCTGAGAGTTTAATTCCCCGGGCCTTGCGTGGCGGGTTCGGTCCTGGATCTTCATACAGCCACAGCTTCTTGTCGCACACCGGATAGGCTCGGAGCAAGCCGTGGTTTCGCCAGGCCCTTACCCACGCCGGCGTGAGCTGCAAGCGATCCGACATTTCCTCGACGGTGAGCAAGCCCTTCTCGCGTAAGCGATCATAGCGTGATTTAAGCTGATACCTGCAGCGAATGCGCGCGATCGTCCGACTATGGAAAGCCAATCCCTCTCCCGAGCAGAGGCCTCGCTGGCTAAGAAGCCTGGCGATCTCTGTTTCTGTGTGATGGTCCAGCAAGCGGTCGATTTCGGTCACCACCTCGGTCGGAGTCTTTCTTGCTTCCCAGGCGTTGAGAGGTCGCGGCATGGTCAGCGTTTTTGTAATCCCACCCTTGAAACGAACGTGCGCCGTGATCTCATGGTTTCTGATGAGTATCACGTCCTCCAGCAGAAGCCGTACCAGTCGCTTTCGTTCGCGGTGCGGCGTCTGCGGATTTTGCCATAGTCGTGGAAAGTCATGCGCCAAGGCGGCGATACTGGCACGCTGCTGTTCGCTGATCGCCGCCTGATCCTTTTTGTGCTGCTCCTCGTACTGCTGCTGGGCGGCATTCAGGGCCCGAAGTTTGTTGTTCCACTCCGCTTCCAGAGAATCGGCTACCAGCCGGTTCGCCGGGTCAACGTGCAGGTAGCGTCGCTGCGCCAAGTCGGCTTCATACCGGGCTCGCTCTACCTGCTTTTTACGCAGACGGTCCACCTCCTCCAAGCGGGCTTGCATCTCCTGCTGGACGGTGAGCGTGACTTCCAGCGCCAAGGGAGTGATCGTGTCGATGAGAAGCTGGCCGATGGCTTGGTCCAACTGCTCCCCGAAGACATGTTGGCATACCGAAACGATATGCTCGGCTCCGTCACGCTGGCACACATACTCAGGCACGATCCTGGTCTGGCGCGTGTGATAACGGACGGTCATGCGGCTGCCACAGACGCCGCAGACTACCAAGCCCTGCAACAACGCTGGCCCTTCGCGGGGTGGACTCTTTCTACGATCCTGGCCGTTGGCGTAAGCATTCTCCTGGAGTCGTTGCCGGTTCTCCTCATACTGTCCCCAGGAGAGGTAACCAGGATGAACATCCGGGAGCAAGATCCACTGTTCCTGAGGCGCCTTGGTGTAGGAAGTTCTGCCGTCCACTTTGGGGCGAGTGCGGTTTCGACCATAAACGAATGCCCCCGCGTAGCGCGGGTTGTGCAGGATGTACAGCACCCGGCTATGCGCGAGCTCTGCCCACAGCAGCTCGCCTTGGTTCGGTCCCCTCTTCAGCCGCCGCGGAAACAGGAGTTTTTTCTGACGGAAGGCTTTGACGACAGCGCAGGCGGAACCGGTGCGGCGGAAGGCGTCGAACAAGAAGCGAAGGCTTTGCTGCACTTGTTGGTCAGGATCCAGGATCGGCCGACCCTCGGAGTTGTACACCAGGCCCACCGGCAGGGGGCACTGCAGCTCGCCGCGGCGCGCTTTGTTCAAGATACCGCCTTGCAGCCGGGCGCGGATCACATGGAGTTCAGCTTCCGACATGGTCCCCTTCAAGCCGAGCAAAAGTCGGTCGTTAAAGTGGCGGGGATCGTACAGCCCGTCCTCATCCAGGATGAGGGTATCGGTGAGGGCACAGATTTCCAGCAGCCGGTGCCAGTCCGCGGAATTGCGTGCCAGTCGCGAAACTTCCAGGCCGAGCACGATGCCGGCTTTTTCCAGACTCACTTCCGTCACCAGCTTCTGAAAGCCTTCGCGGTCCGCCGCGGTGGCTGCCGATTGACCCAGGTCGCCGTCGATAACCACGATGCGCTCCACCGGCCAGCCCAGAGTTACCGCCCGCTGGCGAAGATCATATTGTCGTAGCGTGCTCTCGGTGTTCT
>JBEKXQ010000246.1:0-5917 GCA_049511915.1 Candidatus Korobacteraceae bacterium | reverse complement strand
CGTTTTTTTCCTGGCGGACGAATCGGCGCTTGGGACGCTCGGTATACTTCATAAGAACCTTTTTCTCCCCACTATCAGCTATTTTAGCTATTTTGTCCGATACGGGTCAACAGCGCGACCCTTAAATGCCTCTGCGAGAACAAGCCTGCGAAGAAAACTGGCGGCGGCGTTCTCGAGGCGATGTTGGTCGAAAGCATGGCGGTTGCCTACTGGAGCGAGGCGCGCGCCAAGGGTGAGAGTGGCTTGGTACGGCGCGGGTTTGTGCCGTGGAAACGAACAGGGATACTTTTCAACGAGCGCCAGAAGTTTCCGTCTTGAAGGTTTAGGGTACATCTACGTTTCGGATGGGATGGGCACGGTATACAAGTTTAAGGTAAGTATGGAATTGGAATCACACGGCCATATTACGGTCATCAACCCGAAGAAGCCTAAGCCTCACAACCAACGCCCATTACGCTCAGCAACGCGGCCTCGAATGTAGCAGAAGCCGAATCACTAGAATCGTATGGAGCACGCCCTGCCCCCAGCTCTCCAGCAGTTACGCCAAAACAACCAGCTCCCGGTACCGCTGCTCAACAAGGTTAACGTCGAGTTCTGGTCGAGACCATCTGGGGTTGGTGTGGAACTGGATGGAAAATACGCCGGAGAGCGTCGCGAATCTGCAAACAAGGGAATCAGGCGTCAGCCTGTCCACATCCATAGGACCTAGGGGCTGGAGATGCAGCGCGCTTTGGAGACCTAGGCCATCAGGCGGAAACCCCGTTCGACAACCTCCTTGACCTGTGACAGAACCACGACGTGCCGGACACCTCTTTGAACATCTCGCCATCAGAGGCGCTGGAAGACTAATCGAAGGTCAGGTCGCTTCCTGAATCAAGGACTTACTTTAAACGGGTTGAACACGGGGACGCCCAGCTGCTTAAAATCATCTTCGTTTCTTGTAGCAACGATTAGATCGTGCTTACGCGCCGTCGCGGCGATCATCCCATCCTCAATAAGGTGGTCTGATTTGCCGTGCATCAGTCGGCCCCAGTCCCGGAACGAAACTGTGTCCATAGGAAGTATCTGGTGCGATGCTTCCAATTGGTCGACCCAGCGTTCGATCTCACTGGCCTTTTCTGGGTCTTGGCGGCGCGTCAACTCAATCCCTGCTTGCAACTCGCCCATGGTAACCGCTGAGAGAAACACTTGCTCGTCTCGCAAAGCCGTCAGCCAAGCGACGACGGCGCCGTGGGGCTTCGGCTTTCGCGTCTCTGAGACCACATTGGTGTCCAGTAGATACTTTTTCACTTGAAGTTCACCGGGTTTCGTCGCCGCAGGGTCCGCCTTTCAGGGACCACGTTCTCAAAGCGTGGGTCCGGACCGAGCAGCAACGTCTTGAGACCTGGCCGCGCGGATTTCTGCAGCCGACGCCATTCGTCGATCGGGACCAGCACCGCTGCCTCAATTCCGCGGCGCGTAACTACTTGCGGACCCTTTCTTAGGGTGAGTTCCAATAGTTCACTAAATCGAGCCTTCGCGTCTTGCACCTGCCATACAGCCAAGTTGCACCTCCATCGGATTACAGAATAGTGACTAGTTATAACACTAGTCAAGGTCCCAATTGCCCAGGTGAAGCTCGAAACGCCCGGGGGGACATCTTTGCAGCACCACGGCTCTTTTCTCCAGCCTCGACGCGAGGCTGGAGAAAACGGCTTACAACAAGCCGTATGGTAAGCACTGTGCGCAGCGATAATGATCATCCGTGGCTGTTGTGGTGTGATCTCTAGGCAGTCGCATCTCCGCTATGATTTTGCGCACGAGGTTCTTTCTGCGCAGGATGCAGCGGTCGGCATAGAGCGTGTACTGGCTACTCAGGGTGTGAAACACTACGCGCCCTCCGGGATGCACCGAGTATTCCACATCTGGCACGATCCCCCGGCCGGCAAGTTGCATGTCGAGGTTCAGATGGACTAAACTAATTTAGCTTAGTTCAATAGATATGAAAACTGTCAACATTCACCAAGCCAAGACACAGCTGTCGAAACTAGTCGAAGAAGCGAGCAAAGGCGAGCCGTTCATCATCGCAAGAGCGGGTAAACCGATCGTCAAAGTCACCGCGCTAAGCGCTCCCACTTGTGATCAACTTCGTCGGCTCGGGTTTATGGCAGGACAGATTGCCGTGCCCGAGGATTTCGACCGGATGAGCAGCCAGGAGATCGAGCGGATCTTCGCGGGTGGGGCATGAAGCTGTTGCTGGATACCCATCTTCTGCTCTGGGCGGCCGGTGAACCCGAGCGGCTGTCAGCGAAGGCGCGTCGCTTAATCAATGATACGCACAATGAGCTGCTTTTCAGTGCTGCCAGCTTGTGGGAGGTAGCGATCAAACGCGGATTGGGTCGCGAAGATTTTAAGGTGGACGCACGGCTCCTGCGCCGCGGCTTAGTTGACAATGGCTATAACGAATTGCCCATCATCAGCGATCACGTCGTCGCCATCGAGAGCCTGCCACCGATTCACAAGGATCCCTTTGATCGTTTGCTGGTGGCACAGGCGACGGTTGAGGGTGTTACCCTGCTTACCCTCGATCCTATTGTGGCTCAGTATCCCGGCCCAATTCGGAAAATCTAGAACGGCGAACGCAATCCGAGAAGGCGGCCGGTGGGGCCTTCCTTCTTTGGCGACGCCGGGATGAATTGCATCCACCACACGGTTCTTGCGAGCACATGAAGACCGTCTCAACGTCAGCCAAGGACATCTCTCGAAACTTGGCGAAAATAAAAGCGAACATGATAGATTCCGTTCGGGTGCAAAGCGGAGGAGCGTGTTGTTCTCTTCCTGAGTCGCGCGTGGACCAGCGTGTTGACAATACACTGTTGGTGATTGTCGACAGGTGTGGGCCGGTGAGGCTTTCGTTCTTTGGCGACGTTGGGATGAATCGCGTCGAAGACCCGGATCAGGCTTCGGAAAACGGGTTCGCTTCCCTGCTGGATCTGACTGCAAGCAAGCTGGAGACAATTCAGCAGCGTGTGGAGGCTAAGGGCTATCGCGATGTCGCCGCGGCGCTTGACGCAGGCATCGATCTTGCCGAAGCGCTTGGCGCCGAGACTGCCGTTTTCGGCAAGATTTTCCAGCCACTTCGTCGCCCACCCTTCTCGTCGAAAAAGTATTTTTCTCAGACGCTTGCAGTCGACTTTCCGCCAGAGGTACGCCGTCGCGGAAAATGCCCGCGGAAATGTCGAGAAGCATGACCAGCGTGTTCCGTCCCGCGTGACGCGACCCACGTACGATAATCCCCACAGCGGCCAGACACCGGCTGTCCCACGGTCATCTGCTTATGCAGGTATAGCTGAGGCAAGAATCAGAACTCGGCAGACCTTTCGTGAGGTTATCCAGTTGCTGGACACCTAAAGTAGGATGGGATCGGCGACGGGCGGTCTAGCCAGTTCGGGTTGGATCGAGGAGCCCAGGCGCCGGCCACCCAAGCATTGCCCGGTTCCATTTCCCCCACACCCCCGAAACGAGATGTGTACTCTCAGTCCCCTCCGCAGACCTTGAGCCCAGGCCTTCACCTTCCAATCGGGTTGACGCACCGGAGCACAGCAGCGGAAAAGCTCAACACTACTGCGCAAATCCGGTTTTGCCGGGTTCGCAGATTGGTGGAGCTCACTGATTCGGGTGCAACCCAGGATCGCCAGAAAATGAACATTCGTGATGTTGCGGCGAACGGTGTCGACAGCAGAGTCACTGAATTTTTCGGCGGGAGCATCGCGGCGAAAAAGACCAACAAAATCGGCAGAATTGCAGCTACCAACTCGGTTGCCGCTAACCCTTTCGGTCGCAACTTTGCTCTAACCGGCCTTCGTACCCGCATCGGCCTGGTCAGCGGCATGGAGGCATGGCTGCTGTGCGGACTCGTGATCGCCATCGCATCCATCGGCAAGTTCGGGGGCAGCTTCGCCGCCGTGCGGCTGAACGGACTAAGCTGGCGCAATGCCTCGGCGCTCGGCGTGCTGATGAACACGCGTGGGATGGCGGAACTGATCGTGCTCAACATCGGCCTGCAAATCAGGGTCATCAACCCCAGGGTCTTCGCCATGCTGGTGATTATGTCGCTGGTGACGACCCTCGCCACGACGCCCCTACTGTACTTGGTCCGAGGCCGCGGCGAGGCTCCGCCCGCGGACGACAGTGGCGACTCGCGGCGAGCCCTGCACCAGCAGGTGGAGTTGCATCGACACGCCTTGCTCCAATCGCTCGAACCGAAAGGGTAGCGACTTCTGCTCGCAAACGTTCGCGAGCCCCCAAACCACACTCCATCTCGCAGAGATAATTTCATAAGCTGGTAATCCTGGATGAGGCGCGTGGCCGACCCTTTCCGCATGAACTTTTCGACCTGGGCCTAATTCGCTTGTGTCTTTCCAAGCTGACGAGCAGTAAGTACAACCGAAAAAGTATGAAGCTGCTTTCGCGCTTTGCCGGGGCGTACTTAAGAAGGCAGATAATAAACCCCTCCGCGCGGGAAAGACTCCAAAGTCCGACAGCACTCAGACAAGCCGGAGTAAGGGTTGGGCAGCGTCAAAATGATCTGGGCACACTTTTTGCTCGAAAACAGTTGGTTGTTGAAACGATAACTGCACGGCTGTGATCGCAGAATTATTACAATGATTCTGCACTCACTTAGCGTGAACTACGGGTACTTCCCGTCCTTTGGACTACCGTCTGTGCTCCACCAGCTGGCTACCGCGATTCAGCATCGCTTCTGCAGTTGGGTGTACAATAATTACAAGAGTTACAAGCGAGGTAAACATTGATGAAGGCAAACCGTTCGATGGTTCTTAGCATGCGCCTGTCTGTCGAAAGCGGTAAGCGTCTAAAGCGCATGGCGAATCGACACGGCTGGACCCCGAGCGACGCCAGTGCGCGCCTGGTCGAGGAGGGTTTACGGCGGTCGGAATTTGCGTTCGTCGACTTTCGCAATTCGTCGGCGGGTCGACAAGCCTACATTCAAGGCAGTACGCTCGCGGTTTGGGAGATCATGTTGCTCGTCCGGAGCTACATGGGAGATGTACCGGCTGTTGCCAAGCACCTAAGGTGGCCCGAAGCCAAAGTCCGGTCGGCCATTAACTATACGGAGGTGTTTCCGGAAGAGATCGAGGAGGCCATGTCCGAGAACGATTCAGCCGATTTCGAGACCCTGAAACGCATGCTGCCCCAGGCCACCGAATTCGTTTCTACCAAGCCGACGAGAGGCTGAGATGCTCAAGCTTCTTCTGGATGAACATATCTCGCCGCAAGTGGCAGATGGCCTCAGACGTCGCAATCGTTCGCTGGCAGTGCATTGGATGGCGGAATGGGAGAATGGTAACTTCCTGGGCCAAGAAGATTCCGCTTGCTTGCTGGAAGCTGCCAGCGAACGGTTGACGCTTGTTACCCACGACCGCAGGACCATTCCACCGTTGCTTAAGACGTGGGCAGAAGCAGGGCGAAAGCATGGCGGTGTAATCTTCGTCGACGAAAAGACCATCTCTCCAAGAGACATTGGAGGCCTGGTGCGGGCGCTGATCCACTTGTTCAAAGAAACGGGTAGATGGGACTGGACGGATCGTGTGTACTTTTTGCGGCGGTGATCCTGTGCACCAAGCCCGGCCTTCCCCGCCGCTCGTTCGGCCGGTTTCCCGGCTGGAAGCTGCATCCTCTTAGGGGCGACTGGAAAGGATCATGGAGCCTGACTGTCACGGGAAACTGGCGGTTGATTTTCCACTACGACGGACCGACAAACACCGCCAGCGATATTGACCTGATCGACTACCACTAGGAGGCCGAAATGCCCATGAAGAACCCGCCCCATCCGGGCGACCTGATAAGAACCGAAGTCATCGAAACCCTCGGCCTCACCGTGTCGAAGGCGGCGGAGATTTTGAAAGTGCGCCGCGCT
>JBEKXQ010000245.1:0-2927 GCA_049511915.1 Candidatus Korobacteraceae bacterium | reverse complement strand
CGCCCGCATTCGCCGCCGCTCTAGCGCCTCGAAGTCTCTGCGTACTCCCGCCGGGTTTCCCATGCCCACACAGTAGCATAGAATCTCAGAAAATGTCAGTATATTATGTGATGCTCAATAGATATCGGCAAGATACTGGTTCGCTTTCGGATATCTGTCGGCTACTGGTTAGCTTCCATAGTTACGGAAGGCTATCGGATAACTGATGGATACTCGATAGCCTTCTGATTTCGGTTAGCTATCGGATACCTTCTGGGGTGTTCGGTTGAAAGTTGGAGGGGATACCGGGTAAAGCAGGGTCAGGGTATCCCGCGCGTCAGTAGGGGCAGGGGAGAGATGCCCTAGTCGGCACGGAGACTCTGCTCACGCCGCCTTAAGCGACAATGCAACGCCTTGTTCCCATTCCCGGAGCATGCGGTTGCCAATATCCTCAAAATCAGGGTGGTCTTTGATGTAGGCGCGAAGTTCGTGGGAGGTGTCGGCAATCGCGCCGTTGATGCGTTCGAGGATCTCCCGGACGCGGGCAGGGCTGCCTCCCATGCGCGTCTCGCCAAGGCGCTGCAGCTCCTTCGCACTTGCCCATTTGGTCGTGCCCATGAGGGTCAGCGCCATACTGTCTTTGGGTAGATAGACGGAGGTCGTCACGAGGTCGTAAACGGGGGCGAGCCTTGCTTCGCCCTCAACGTCGTCGTAGACGATGCCAAAATTCTTCAAGTGCGCATCGCCGTTGCGCAGCGCGCAGTTGATGGCGATGAGCGTGAAGAGCCTCTCCAGGTCTTCGCCCACATGTGGGGAGTTCGCAAATTCCGCAAAGCGCTTCATGATCGAGGTTTCGTAGCTGCCACGATATTTTTCATCAGTGCGGCGGGCGTTGAGCACGCAGAAATCCTCAAATCCGCGATAGGTGCCGTCGGAGCGTAAGTCGAATCGGTCGATGACGAGTGCCTGCGCATCTTCGGCGAGCCGGTAAGGAGGGACATCGAGGCCGGATTTCTCGGCGACCTTGAGGCAGAAGAATTCATTGGCGGCGAGCTGCGGGTATTCGTTTTGCTCCCAGAACTTCACGATGTGCGTAGCACCCCGGTAACTCTGGGAGAGCCGGTCCGTGGTCTTGCTGAGCGCAACGGAGGCTCCTTCGTCACGCACCAGAATCTTCGGCTGCACGCCGCTGATGCCGGAGAAGGAGGCGAACTTGTCGATGAGGTAGCGCAACAGGTCGCCGCCACGGCGCTGGGCGAGGATTTCATCGACCGACTGAAAGGGCACGTCCTCCTGTAGCTGCTCCTTCTGGCCGGTATAGCGGATGCGTCCCACCTGCGAGCGCCCTACGATGCCCAGCAGATCAAACTCGTCAAACGTGCCGGTGGCCTTGGCGAAGGCGAGTCGCAGCCTCTCGCGGAGCACGCCTTCAGGCAGGTTCATCTCGAAGATCGGAAGAAGTCCGAACTGCACGGTCCAGGAGGGGAGGCGCACCGGCATGGTGACGGATACGGCGCGCGCGCGCGCGACTTCCGGCAGATAGGCGAAGCTGCTTCCGCGTGTTGCGTACCTGTCGAGCAGGCCCGCTTCAGCGCCGTCGGTCCAGACCTTGATCATCGTGCTCCTCTTCCATGAGTTCGTCGAGGGTCGGCCGGTGCGCGCTTGCTTCCTGCAGCTTTAGCTCAAGGCCAAGGGCCGAAAGAATATTGGTGATCTTGGAATATCCCAGTTCGCCCAATCGTCCGTTCTCCAAGGCGTCGAGCGTGGAGAGGCCGATCTTGGCTTTCTTTGCAAGCGCTGGCTGCGTCAGACGCTGGGCTTTGCGCTTTGTAGCGATCAGCTCGCCTATAGAGGACAGGGTCAGCATTTCGCCTAGTATACGAGGTTTCAATGCCAATAACAAGCCAATAACCTAATATGCTGGGTCTAGCATGCCACAGACTGGGGACCTGAACGTCGGATTTCCAATCCACAACCCAACCCCTGAGAAAGAGGCAAGAATTTCAATAATCGGGGTTGCGGAGGTCGTTGAGCGATAGAGTTCCTTTCTATCGCTCACGTTGTCGCGCAATATGAGCGATAGAAGGATGACCACCGCTACATTTTCTCACCCAGCAGGTGCTTTACTCTCTGCCTCCGCGTGATTCCCGCAGGGCCTTCCCTGGTCGTGTTCTCAGCCCACTTCGTGATTTGCGCGAGTCGAATGCGGTGCTCAATCGGTGGCCGGTCGATGGCGACGGTAAATTCTGTCGTCGGGGCAGGGCAGGGGACCATCGGGTCCTCGCGGAATTCTGCGATGGCGAGCGCGACGGCCTCATACACGGACTCGGCCTGGACATGAGAGGAATGGATGACGCCATCGGTGTCCTCGAATGAGACGCGGCAACGGGCGAGCGGCATGGCGAGATTATAGCGGCAATTTTCGCTTTTTATTCGCCTAAACGTCGATTTGATGGCGCCGCTGAAAAGAGGTAGCCTGTGGGTTGGAGTTATATGGATTCGCATTACTTTAGCCAGAAAGGGGCGAACGCTGAAAAGGTCATCCATGACCTGGCGAACAGGACGTTCTTCGGCGATTGGTGCTATCCCAATCCAAAGAAACCGGATGGTAACGAACTGTGTGATTTGCTCGTGGTATTCGACGACACAGCCCTAATCTGGCAAATCAAGGATTTAAAGACCGACGAGGAGGGTCACTACAAGAAGGCTGAAGTTGAAAAGAACCTTCGGCAGCTCGGGGGCGCCAGGCGCACGCTTTTTGATCTGAAGGCCCCGATTGTGTTGTCGAACCCGAGGCGGGGGTCAGAGCGATTCGATCCAACAACGATTATTGAGTCCCGCATAATATAGTTACAAAGGAAAGAGTTGGGCCTGTTCCCAGAAGGCGCAGACCAAGGTAGGTCGCCGCCGCATACGCTGTAACGCCCGGCGAGCATGAACGCTCAGTT
>JBEKXQ010000244.1:0-11384 GCA_049511915.1 Candidatus Korobacteraceae bacterium | reverse complement strand
ATCAGTTTTGGGAGTTGCCGCTTGCAATCAAAGAGCTCTATTCCTGGTATCAGCGTCAGCAGTCCACGCTCGACATTGAATCGCTGCGATTCGATGAGGAAATCAAGACCGGAGCACGCCTGTGAGCTCGACCGAGATACGCGCGAACGACTTAGAGTTGGAAAATATACTTCGACAGATCGAGACAGAGCGGCCAGAAAGTGTTCGTGCACGCGAGCGGACCGCCTTCGATGACATTGCTGGTCCGTTCAGCGAGCGATTGGTGCTTTTTGGCGCTGGTCCGCTGGGGAAAGGTATCGTGGCCGGATTGCGTCGCGCCGGAATCGAACCGCTCGCGTTTACTGACAACAATCAAAATCTGTGGGGCAAGGAAGTTTCTGGGCTGCGTGTCCTTTCTCCTGATGAGGCGGCGAAAGTCCACGGAGAGACAGCCTGCTTCGTAGTAACGATATATCAGGGGTCTACAGTCCGCCGTCAACTTGCCTCGTTGGGTTGTAGTAGAGTTGCTCCTTTCGCTCCGCTTTTGTGGAAATACTCCGATATTTTCATCCCACAAAGTGGAATCGAATTGCCGCGCCGACTCGTTGAACAATGCGAAGCAATCCGAGCGTGCCACGCCATCCTGGCGGACGATAAGTCGAGGCGTGAACTCAGCGAACAATTGTTTTGGCGCTCCTGGCTGGACTACTCTGCGCTTTCGCCTTCAGTCGATGCGCATGATACATATTTCCCGATGGACTTATTATCTGCGAGTGACGAGGATGTATTCGTGGACTGTGGGGCTTTCGACGGCGACACGATCCGGAGCTTTAACGACCACTGGGGCGGTGGTTTCCGGCATGCGTTCGCATTCGAGCCAGATCCAGAGAACCGCGCGGCGCTGGCTTCAAACATAGTAGAAATGGGCCTCGATGATCGAGTTACGATCATGCCGTACGCCGTCGGCAATAAGAATGGTTCTGTTTCTTTTACCTGCACCAGTTCGGCTGCGTCGCATTTGACGACGGCAGAGAGCGGAGTGTCGATTGAGTGTCGCCGTTTGGACGACGTCAAATGGTCTTTAACACCGACATACATCAAGATGGACATCGAAAGTGCCGAGCCCGAGGCGCTTGCTGGCGCGGCCGAATTGCTAAGGCGGTACCGCCCTGTGCTGGCAATATGTACGTATCATCGAAGCGAGCATTTGTGGCAGATACCCAATCTCATTCGATCCATTGCACCTGAGTACCATTTGTTCTTGCGACGCTACGCAGAAGAATGCTGGGAGGGCGTTTGCTACGCAATTCCCAGCCATCGGCTGAAGCGCGCTTAGCGGTCGATCATGTCGAAGACTCTCAGCATTCTCACGCCCTGTTTTAACGAGGAAGACAACATCCGCGAGGTCTATCAGCGAGTGCGAGCCGCTGTTGTGGCAGCCGGCGATTACAAGTACGAACATATTTTCATTGACAATGCATCCACGGACAACACGTTAGGTGAGCTGAAAGCGATTGCTTCGAACGACAAGAATGTGAAGGTAATTCGAAACACACGTAACTTTGGCCACATACGATCTCCCATGCACGCGGTTTATCAAGCTACTGGGGATGCCGTCATTGGCATTGTCGCCGACCTCCAGGATCCTCCCGAGATGATCGTTGATCTGGTTCGCAAGTGGGAAGAAGGCTATCCGGTCGTGATCACAGTTAAGGAGGCGACCGGAGAAAATGGTCTGATGTTCTGGATCCGGAAGCAGTACTATCGCCTGGTGAACCGCCTTTCCGGAGTGGAAACCTACGAGAACTACACAGGGTTTGGCCTCTATGACCGCAAAGTAGTAGAAGTCATAAAGAGCTTCGACGACCCGTATCCCTACTTCCGGGGCATGATCGCCGAGGCTGGGTTCCGTCATTTCGACATTTCGTATCATCAGCCGGCACGCAAGCGCGGGATCACCAAGAACAATTTTTACGCGCTTTACGATATGGCGATGCTGGCCATTACCAACCTGTCGAAGGTTCCCTTGCGGCTGGTTACGTTTTCGGGTTTTGCCGGCGCGGTGCTTTGCGTCCTGGTTTCACTTGCGTACTTGATCTACAAGCTCATTTTCTGGAATCGCTTTTCGGTCGGCATCGCCCCGCTGGTCATTGGAGTGTTTTTCTTTATGTCGCTGCAAATGCTGTTTATGGGCATCGTCGGCGAATACATCGGCACCATACACACCTTGGTGCAGAAACGGCCCCTAGTGGTCGAGCAGGAGCGAATCAACTTCGAATACGGCCCGGGTGAGCCGCTGGGTGAAAATGAAACCCGAGCGAGCGTAACTCCGTTAAGTGTACGAACTGCTGAAAGCTCTGATGAGTCATGAATCGTGTTGCGGTGCCGGAGATGGTTTATGAACGAGGACAGCGCGCAGCGTCTGGCGATTGCCCGAGTTCGCGACTGCGCCTCGGTCATGCAAAGTCTGCTGGACTCGCCGGAGTACTTGCATGCAGTGGTCGCCGCAGCCAGCGCCATGATCAAGTGCCTGCGCTCGGGAAACAAGATTCTGTTCTTTGGAAACGGCGGAAGCGCGGCGGATGCGCAGCACCTGGCCGCGGAGCTGAGCGGGTGGTTCCTGAAGAAACGCCCCAGCCTCTCCGGTTGGGCGCTGACCACCAATTCCTCGGCGCTGACCGCGATTGGGAACGACCGTTCGTTCGAGGACGTATTTGCGCGTCAAATTGAAGGGATGGGGAGCCCGGGGGACATCGCCTTTGCAATCTCGACCAGTGGCAACTCGCCTAACGTGCTAAAGGCTGTCGGATTGGCCCGCGAGAAAAACTAATTTCGATCGGACTCGCCGGCAGGAGCGGAAAGTTGCGCGAGTTAGTCGACTACTGCGTGTGCGTCCCGAGCGATCAGACTCCTCGAATCCAGCAAGCTCATATTTTAACGGGGCACATTCTGTGTGAGCTGATTGAGGAAGAACTGTTCGGAGGTGAGTGAGATCACGGTGTTCGAAGTCCCAGTCCCGAAATCGCGGCCGGGCCGACGTCGCTGAACTTGTCAAGACGCCTAGACTCGCATAACACTTTTCAGGGCAGAGGACGTTTGTGAAATCTCACGATCGGCCTTCGCGCAGTAGATCGAGATCTGCTCCAGACACTTCTCGCGGGCACTCCTGCCGCTCAGAAAATGCTGATACCATTCCATCGTCATCGCCACGGCCTCCGGAAGGCGCAGCACCGGACGCCATCCCAATTGCTGCGCCGCCTTCGAGCAATCCAGCTGGAGCATCTGCGCTTCGTGAGGGTGTTCTTTCTCATCGATTTCCCATGCAACTGATGATCCCCAGGTAGATGCGATCTTTTCCACGATCCAGCGCACGGAGTGAAGATCATTCGGGTCAGGCCCGAAGTTCCAGCCGCTGCCGAAGGCTGTCCCATCTTCGTACAGCTTCTGCGACAGCACAAGATATCCGCGAAGAGGCTCCAGCACGTGCTGCCAAGGCCGGATCGCCTGCGGGTTGCGGATCTTCAGCAGCTTTCCCTCGGCAAAAGACCTGACTATATCCGGGACGAGCCGATCTTGCGCCCAGTCTCCTCCACCGATTGCGTTGCCAGAGCGGGCCGAAGCGAGTGCTACCGCCCGTGTATTGCCGCTTCCGGCTCCAAAGAAGGAGCTGCGGTACGCGCTCACCACGAGCTCGGCGCACGCTTTGCTATTGCTATAAGGGTCGTGTCCTCCCAGAGCATCGATCTCGCGGTATCCCCAGAGCCAATTGCGGTTCTCGTAGCACTTGTCCGTTGTGATAGCTAAGACAGCCGAAACTGACACTGTTCCGCGCACCGCCTCCAAGACATTCGCTGTGCCCATCACGTTCGTCTGGTAAGTGAGGATGGGATCCTCATAGGAAGACCGCACAAGGGATTGGGCAGCCATGTGGAAGACGATCTCAGGCTTGAATTCTGCTATGGTCTGCTTCAGATGAGGCAGATCGCATACATCGCCCTTGATCGATCTCATTCCCGATGCAACCGACGCAGTCTCGAACAGGCTCGGAGAAGTTGGCGGCTCCAGCGAGTACCCCGTCAGTTCTGCACCCAGGCTCTGCAACCAGAGCGACATCCAACTTCCCTTAAAGCCCGTATGTCCCGTCAGAAAGACTTTCTTGCCCCGCCAGAACATTGATCACCAAACCTTCCAAGGCGCCTTACCTGCGGACCAGAGACTCTCCAGCAGATTTTTCTCATAAAGCGTATCCATGTGCTGCCAAAAGCCACTATGTTTGAATGCGTATACCTCGCCTTCATGGGATAGTTGCTCGAGCGGTTCGCGTTCCCACCAAGTGTCATCGCCTTCGATGTAGTTCGCCACGCGTGGCGAAAGCACGAAAAAACCTCCGTTGACCCAGCGTCCGTCAGCTTTGGGCTTCTCCACAAACTCGGTAATCTGTCCATCCCCGCCAATTTCAAGAGCGCCGAACCTCCCAGTGGGCTGCGTCGCGGTAATCGTCACGGCTTTCCCATGCCGTCGATGGAAATCGATCAGGCTACTTATGTTGATGTCTGACAATCCGTCGCCATAGGTAAAACAAAACATCTCTTCGTCCTTCACGTAAGGAATAACCCGTTTCAATCGCCCGCCAGTCAGAGTGCCAACCCCCGTCTCGATGAGCGTCACTCGCCAGGGCTCACAGTCGCTCCTGTGCGTCTCGATGCGGTTTGTTTGCAGGTCGATGGTCACATCAGTCGAGTGGAGCCGATAATTAGCAAAATACTCCTTGATTAGGTAACCTTTATAACCCAAGCAGATGATGAAGTCGTTGATTCCGTAATGTGAGTAAATCTTCAGAATGTGCCACAGGATGGGCTGACCGCCAATCTCGACCATAGGCTTAGGGCGACTGGACGTCTCTTCACTCAGACGGCTTCCCAGACCTCCTGCAAGTATGACGGCTTTCATGACACCTCCGGGCGACCGCCTGTCGGACTCCGTGGGGCAGTCTGTGTTTTCGCTGTGTCAGTGTCGAAGATTGATGCCTGCCGGTCAAGCCTAAATCGGATGATAGGAAGAACCGCGGAACTGGGTTATAGCACAGCCGGAACAGTCTTCACATCCCGGATGAATACGGAACATGCGTCCACGACATAGTCCAGCATAGGCTCGGAGAGACCGGGATAAACACCAATCCAAAAGACGTTGCGCATTGCGTAGTCCGTGTTCTTCAGGTCGCCCACAACCCGGAACTTAACGTCTTGATACGCAGGCTGCCGCGTCAGATTGCCGCCGAATAGCAGCCGGGTTCCGATCCGGCGAGTCTCCAAGGCCTGAATGAGATCGTTACGGGCGAAAGGCGCATTTTCCCGTACACCCAACGGAAATCCGAACCAGCTCGGATCTACATCCGGAATGCTCTCAGGCAAGAGCAAAACATCTTCGTAGGGCTTCAGGCGCTCATACAGATACCGGAAATTTCTTCTTCGGGTTTCAATGAAACCCGAAAGCCGGTCGAGTTGAGACAACCCCACAGCGGCCTGCATGTCCGTCATTTTCAGGTTGTAGCCGATGTGCGAATAAATGTACTTGTGATCATACCCGTAGGGGAGGTCCCCCAGTTGCCATTGGAACCGCTTGCCGCAAGTATTCTCTTTGCCGGGATCGCACCAGCAATCGCGGCCCCAGTCGCGCCATGACTCAACCAGCGACTGAAGGAGTGCCGAGGCCGTGATCACCGCTCCGCCCTCGCCCATAGTGATATGGTGCGCCGGATAAAAACTTACCGTTGCGATGTCGCCGAAGGTGCCGACCATCCGGCTTTTGTAGGTGGAACCGAGCGCGTCACAACTATCTTCAATAAACCAAAGGTTGTGCTTCCTGGCGAAATTGACCACCGCGTCGAGGTCGCAGACGTTGCCCAGCGTATGGGCGAACATGATCGCCCTGGTGCGGTCGCTAAACGCTCCCTCCAGTTGCGAAACGTCCAACTGAAGAGTGGGCAACGAGATGTCGACGAAGACCGGGACACACCGGTTCTGGATGATGGGGTTGACGGTCGTCGGGAATCCGGCCGCCAGTGTGATTACTTCATCGCCTGGCTTAAGCCTGCGATCCCCGAGTTTGGGTGAGGTCAAGGCAGAGAATGCAACGAGATTGGCTGACGAGCCCGAATTCACCAACGAGCAACCGCGAACCCCAAAGAACTTGGCGAACCGTCGTTCAAATTCCAGCGCGAATCTTCCGGTGGTCAGCCAACAATCCAGCCCTGCATCCACCAGGTTCCGCAGATCCTTGCCACTCAAAACCTTGCCGGAAACCGGAACCGGTGACTCTCCGGCTACGAACCGCTGCTCCGGGAACTGCTCGTCGTAATATTCTTCCGCAAGCAGGAGTATCTGCTCCCGCAACCGCGAGATTCGGCTGTTGCTCATAGCGCGATTCTATTACAGACTCCTGCTCGAGCCATAGCAGCCCGCTTGAACGTTACGCGGCGTATTTCCTATCGCAGGCTACATCGCCGTTCTATTTACCATGTTCCCGAAGCACTTTATTGACCTCGTTGTATTGCGAGGAAACGATACAGGGCCCCGGCCTTCTGTAGAGACAAACGCCATTCCAGCACCCTGCAGACTTGAAACCGAGGTTCTGAGCCGTAAGAATTCCGTCCGTGATGAGAGCGTTGAAACCGGGTGCCTGGTCCTCGAGTTCGGCATCTCGCAGGACAAGAATGATTGGTACATTCTGATGTAAGTGAGAGTAGCCACCACTGTAAAGCCACGAAAGTTTGTACAGTCCGACGCCGCAAACAGATGGGTCCTGGCTAAGCCGATCCATAACGATCAAGCCCCCGGAAGAGTGGGTCCAACGAGGAGATCGCCAGGCGAATAACACGGAAGTTAGGATACAAAACATCAAGCCTGCGACCGTGATCGCCTTCGACGACAGGGGAGTCTTTCCCCACCTATTGAAGTCCTCCGCAAACTCCACAAAGCCGAGCGCGGCAAGCGTAATCACAATAGGCATTACTGGATACATGTAGCGGTATTCCTTGTGCGGGAGAACCGACAGGGTGGCGACAATGATGACTGCAAACCAACCTAAGAAGCGGCTTCGGCGAACCCCCAGCAGTGCTAACCAGAATAGCGGAAGACAGTGCACAGCAATCTGCAACAAATACCAATACCAGGGGTCTGGAGCAAAATCATAGCCCAACCCTCCGCGCGCTAAGCTCCGGCCCTCTATGACGACCCAGAAAAAGCGAAAAAAAGACTGAAACGGGTAAGACAACGTAATCGCATCCACCAAGCCGAAAGCAAGAATCGGCATGAGAAGTCCTAGAAATGTGGGGAGGGCTCTCCTTCTCCAGTTCGTATGGCAGAAACAAAGGACTGCAAATATGACCGTCGGAGTTAGGTACATGCGAAGCGACATCGCAACCCCACAAAAGAGGCCCGCAAAGAACAGCCGCTTCTTCTCTGGCAACGCCTCGCCGTAAATGCCAAGGTACAGACCCGGCAAGAGAAAGTTCATTGCGACGACGTCGTTTAATGCCTTGGGCGCAAAATACACAAGCTCGTACCATGTCGCACAGGCCCCGGCTGCAATCATCGCGGCAGCATTCCCCCTTGCCCGTTTCGCCCAGGCATAGCCGAACCAGACGGTTGTCAGCGACAGCAGAGACAAGATGATAGCGATTGCTCGTAAGTATCCCAGCGAGCCGCGGCCCATCCAGTCTGTTGTTCGCATTACACCCGCCAGAAATGCAGGAAATACCCAGGATCGGATCCCTAGTCTCCAGTCCCAAACGACGATTCCGTAACCATAAGCCAGGTGATGCGCAGGCTCGAGGGTGTTAAAAATCTCATCCCCCCACTCAATGCTGGGAAAGTGGATGGCCACTCCGACACGGAGCAGCAGGGCAATTAACAAAATAGCGATCAGCAGGAAGCTCTCGGGCGAACGTGGTCTCAGTTTATCCAAGCCGTTTGGTCTCCGTGTGGGATTGTGTTGGCCATCAATTCCGAGCGGATCTGACTGCATTTTCTTCTTGAAAGCCCGCGATTAAGTACCTTTGTGCTACGGTCCTGTTTGGAGGCGCCGCCACGGCTGGCGCCCTTGGAGTTATTGGTGATCACTTGCCCAAAAACCCGATGATCGATCGCTCATAACCACGCTGCCACGCTTCTGCTCTCGATGAGGTACTCAAACTGAACGGTGTCAGCATTTTCCGGAAGTAAAAGCTCGTACATGGTTGCGAGGCCAAATGGTAACAACCACAATAATACAGGCACACCTAGTGTATTGCCCCGCGAGTCCATGCCGAATGCCTGCAGCGGCACTTTGGTCGTCCGCAGCTTGAAAACAAGGTACTCCGACGACTTAGCCAGCCGTGACTATTACTCCGCGAACTAGCGGGACGGCGTACGAGCACGAGACACAGGTCTTTCCATGGGCCAACCCAGGAGAGTTGCACCGATCCGCACAAGGGATAGACAATGTGCCCCGTTGACATGAAGTCCATGAGGATGTATCTGACTATGAGATGTCAAGCGTCGAACCAACGATCTCGCAGAAGTCTGTTCGCAATCTATGAAATCAACACCGAATCGATCACGGCATAGTCAGCACATTCATGCTCGGACTGGGACTAGAGCCTGCGTGGAGGGCACGTTTCGAAGTTCATGTCCCTTGCGCCGGTGTGCGGTGCAGAACTTTGCACCGAAGTCTTCTGTTATTTTCCTGGTTTTCCACCGGGTTGCCCGTTGTGATTACCTGCGCACGATGCAGGTTCAGGCTCCGGGCCAAATATTTTAGGGGTTATCAATGGCCGATGCCGCAATCAAAAAGACACTCATGCAAACTGGGGAATATTGCAGGAACTCGCAGGTGTCTAAGCCTGAACCATTACACCAGAAGCGCTCACGCAGAGTGGCAGCGACAACACCCCTGCCAGATCAATGCCGCTCCTACTCGTTTGCGCTCATCCGAGAACGCCAACACTACCGCTGCCACTAACGAAAGCCGATAATCTAAGGCGCGGACTGCCTCATCAAGGTCAATTAGAAAGCCGTGACAGCGAAGCCGGGAGGAAATAAACTATTCGGCAAGCGGATAAGGAACTAACAAAAACGATTGAGGCGGATACATGTATGCGATTGCGCGTCTCAGGAACAGGTCTTGTGATTGTCGCAGTATCGTTCTGCTTTTGGGGTATGCTCGGCGCGCCGATTTTGATTGACGCTTACCACTTTGGAGAAGGTATTAACGATTTTTTGTGCTACTACATCGGGGGCACACTCGCCCGCGAGGGACACTTTGCCGACCTTTACCGGCCGGCTGCCCAGATACAAGTGCAAGAGCGCGTGGCCCCGAGTGTGAAGGGACCGAGAGCTTACATACGTCCTCCCTGGTTTGCACTCGCCCTTGCACCCCTTACATCTTTACCGCTCCTTCGCGCATACACCATCTGGGTCGGCGTAATGTTCACGATCTTGCTGGGCACCTGGGCATGGGGTACTGCGTGGTTTGGCGAACCTGCGCTTCTGCTAGCGGCTCTCTTTCTACCAGCCAATCTTGGCTTTTGCTTTGGACAAGACTGTGCTGCGATGCTAGCTGTCCTCTGTGTTTTCTTCATGTTGTCAGAGCGGGAGAAGCCTTTCCTTGCCGGCATGGCTCTAGGCGTCGGTTTGATTAAGCCGCACCTCCTGCTACTCTTCCCCGTATGGATGCTGCTGCAAAAGCGCTGGCGAATGTTGGCAGGCTTTGCGGCAGTTGCTGCGACCTTGCTTGCGACGGCAGTACTTATCTTGGGCACATCGGGAGTAGCTTCCTACTTGGACTTACTTCTCCACGGCAACACCGAGATCGGCGGCCGTTCGCCCCAAACAATGCTCAACATCTACAGCCTCCCCGTGAACTTCGGCATCGAATCGAGGCCGCTAAACGCACTTCTCGCCGTTAGCATCGTTGGACTCGCGGTGTTCGGCGTGCGGCGCGCCCCGGTGTGGCGGGCCATCTGCATAGCTTCCACAGGCTCACTCCTGATCTCGCCTCACGTGTTCGGCTACGATGCCGCCTTGCTGCTGCTGCCCATATGGCTCGTGATGGCAAACTTCACAAGTAACCTTTCTCGATATTCGGCGCTCGTCTTATGCGCGCCGGTTACGTTCTTATCTACGCTTGCAATTCGTCCGTTTCCCTGCATCCCAGCCTTGGCTCTGTTCGTTTTCTTTGTTGCACTTGTTGCGGACACGGCGGAACAGAAGGTATTGCAAGCAAAACCAATCGCGACTGTCGGATTTCTCGGTCCGATCTAAGAATCGCTCCCAACATGGAACACTTCGACCTCGCGTAGTGCTGGCCTCCAGAGCCCGCAATCTAGCACCGGGAACCAGTTTGAACTGGTATCGATCTTCTGTCGCAGGAAGTAATCATAAAATGCTCGTCGCCGTGTGTCGTTAAATCTCAGTTCGACTGTACTTTCAACGGCGTTGCAGCTGCCGCAGTTGCTGGCGTACGTTCGAACAGCACGGCAACCTTGTCAGTGTAAATCGGATGCCATGCTGGAGAGTGCTCAAGAAGATATTCTAGTGGCCGCTTCGGCTCTAAGAGGACGTAGTCGATTTTGTACTTGTCCAGAATCTCGAACGGTGTCTGGATTAACACAGCTTTGACATAGTCGTCGAAAGCGCCGTTGTACACGAATATGTCGGCCCGCGAGTCGATAAAAGTCTTCAACTCCGGTGCTGCCGCTGCATGAATTCCAGTGCAGCGGCGGGGTATTCTGCGTCCACTTTCTGCTGAAGCTGTGCGGCAGATGGAAAAAAGAGGATGAGCCCGGCCACAACAGCAGCCATAATGCCGGCGTTGAGCCATGGCTTATCCAAGTCACGCTCGTAGGGCGGAAACAGCGTCAGCCGTGGCGCAAGCATGGGCGCCACGATCAGGCCGGCGAAAAAAAGGAACCGCACATGCGACAGCGCGGCCCACAGCGCGAACGCCGTCAGCAAGACCTCGTCCAATCTCCAGCGGCGGCGGGAGAACAACGCGGCTGCCAGTAAGGCGAAGATCATGATTAGCGCCAGCTTGCCAATCGCGTTGCTAAAGTCCACAGGACGCCACTCCTCGACGGCGTGCACAGCGTTTTGCTGGCGGAAAAGAAGATCGAATGGGTACAGCACCAGCTTGTAGCCAAAGGGATTCACAAATACAGCAGCCAGCGAACTCGCCAACACAAGCAGCAGGGTTTTCTGCTCCCCGGGGCTCCACCGCCGCGCAACAACCAAGCCCCACTCCCCTGCCACAAGGCCGGATGCGATGGTTACTACGACCGCTACCAAGCCAAAGACCCACGAACCGTGCAGGTTAATCCAAACGGCAAACAACGGGGGCAGCAGCCAAAGGCCCTTCCCAGTGCGCTG
>JBEKXQ010000243.1:0-10929 GCA_049511915.1 Candidatus Korobacteraceae bacterium | reverse complement strand
GCCCCGCGCTGTAACTGCGTTTATGGCGGAGCGGATTGACCCGAGACCTGGAGAAATCCTATTAGATCCTGCCTGTGGTACCGGCGGCTTTCTCACCTGCGCCATAAATCACATGCGCAAGCATTACGTGAAAAGGGTTGAGGATGAGCAGGCGATGCAGCAGGCTTTGCGCGCTGTTGAGAAAAAACAGCTCCCGCACATGCTTTGCGTCACCAACATGTTGCTGCACGGTATCGAGAATCCAAACTTTGTGCGCCATGACAACACTCTTGCGCGACCGTATATCAGCTACGGCGCAGCTGACCGTGTGGACATCGTCCTCACCAACCCGCCTTTTGGCGGGCGTGAGGAAGATGGCATCGAGAGCAACTTTCCCCGGCACTTTCAGACCCGCGAGACCGCTGACCTATTCCTTGCCCTTATCATCCGTATCCTCAAACCTGAAGGCCGCGCCGCCGTGGTGCTGCCCGATGGGTCGCTCTTCGGCGAAGGCGTCAAGACGCGACTCAAGGAGCACTTAATGGAGGAATGCAACCTACACACTATTGTCCGACTGCCCAACAGCGTGTTCAAGCCTTATGCCACCATCGGCACCAACCTTTTGTTCTTTGAGAAGGGCACGCCGACTCAGGATATCTGGTTCTACGAGCACCGGGTCCCCGATGCTCAAAAAGCGTACTCGATGACGAAGCCCATCCGTACCGAGCACTTGAAGCCTTGTGTTGACTGGTGGGGTGGCGCGGCCCGCAAGGGGAGGGTGGAAACAGAAGTCGCCTGGAAAGTTAACGCCGACGAGGTGAAAGCGCGCGGCTATAACCTCGACATCAAAAACCCGCACACTGTGGAAGACGATCACGGCGACCCCGAGGAACTACTGGCCAAACTCAATGACGCCGAGAACCAAGCAGTTACTCTGCGTGACCAGCTCAAAGCCATTCTGTCAGAGGCTCTCCTGCGATGAACCCGGAGCTGCTTCTGACCCATTTCGACCGCATCAGCGATACATCTGACGCCATCCCGCGCCTTCGACGGTTCGTCCTCGACCTTGCCGTCCGGGGGAAGCTCGTCGAGCAAGACCCGAACGACGAACCGGCTTCTGCATTGCTGAAGCGCGTTCAGCAAAAGAAAGCTGAAATTGCAAAAGAGGCCGGTGCGAGGAAAGAGAGACCGCTCCCGCATCTAGCGGAAAATGAGCTTCTATTCTGTATTCCGACAAGTTGGCGCTGGAGTCAGCTGGCGGAAATCGGCTTCATCAGCCCGCGCAACATTGCCGGCGACGGAATCCAGTCGTCTTTTGTTCCGATGCCGCTTATCTCGCCCGAATACGGGGTCCCCAATACCCATGAGGTCAGGCCCTGGTGTGAGATTAAGAGCGGCTTTACGCACTTTGCAGAGGGTGATGTGGCCCTTGCGAAGATTACCCCTTGTTTTGAGAACGGCAAGTCCACGATTTTTCGTGGATTGACGGGCGGCATCGGAGCAGGAACAACCGAGCTACACGTCGTTCGTCCCGTCATTGTGAGCGCCGACTATGTTTTGATCTTCCTGAAATGTCCACATTTCATCGAATCTGGTATATCCAGAATGACCGGCACAGCCGGGCAAAAGCGCGTGCCCACCGAATACTTCGCGTACTCCCCGTTTCCCCTCCCACCACTCGCCGAGCAAAACCGCATTGTTGCCAAGGTAGAAGAATTGATGGCGTTGTTTGACCGGCTGGAGGCGGCACGAGGTGAAAGAGACAGATGCCGGGATCGTCTTTCGGCGGCGTCTCATTATCACGTCAATAACGGCGAAAATGCGGAAGCCGCTCGTGAGCACGCCAGTTTTTACGTCAACCATCTCCCGACAATAACTACCCGCTCCGAGCAGATCCCCGCTTTACGCGAGGCAATACTCAATCTGACGGTCCGAGGTCGAATCATCCTTCAGGATGAAAACGATGAACCCGTATCCACGTTGCTTAAGCGGATTCACGCGGAACAACTGCGACTCATCAACGACGGAGTTATTCCCAAACCCAAGCCTCCGCATTCGGATACCCGCGCTGAATTGGCGTTTGACCTCCCGAAAAGTTGGGAAACCGTTACTTTCGGCCGACTATGCAACATCGTGACGAGCGGCTCACGCGGATGGGCGGAATATTATTCCGAATCCGGGCCAAAGTTCATTCGCGCGCAAAACATCCGGTTCGGAAGGCTCCGGCTCGATGATCTAGCTTGCGTCAACCCACCCAAGAGAAGTGAAGGCACGCGAACTCAGGTCTCCAAAGGTGATCTCCTCGTTGTGATAACGGGCGCTGGCGTCACCAATCCCGCTCTCATGGACGAAGATCTCGGCGAAGCGTACGTGAGTCAGCACGTTGCGCTGATCAAGCCGACAGACACGAATTTGTCCCCCTGGCTTCTTCTGTGCCTTATGGCGCCGATGGGAGGACGAGCCGAATTAGTGATGAGAGCTTACGGAGCCGGAAAACCTGGCCTCAATCTCGACAACATTCGGTCGCTACCGATTCCGCTACCACCCCTCGCCGAACAGCGTCGCATCGTCGCAAGGGTCGTTGAGCTCATGAGTTTGTGTGACCGACTAGAAGAGCAGCTCAGTGACGCCCGAAACGATAGCCGCCGCCTGCTCGAAGCCGTCCTCCACCATGCCCTCACGGACGGTCTTCAGGGCGCCTGACGAACGACACCGCACCATCGCCCAGATCGATGAATTGAGGGCTACATGCGATTAGTTGGAGGCTCCCCGCTGTGATGGTCTGGGTCACCCACGCTCACGCCACCTCTGTGAAGGCAGCAAGTCCTCATCCTCACGCTCTTCGCTCTCCTCAATTTCCTCGGGTTCGGGAAGAGAATCAGCCGACAGCACGGTAAGCGTTCTGCCATAGCCGCCAAGTCCGACAATCTCTTCGTTGAGTTCTGCCGTACCACCGCCGTCGAACCAGGTGTCCAACGCGGACGCTGAAACTACCCGCTTTCCATTCCGAATGTTGCTCTCGTCCTTGTTGAAGTTTGCTGTTGCTGTTCCAGCCGGAAGCCCGGAACCTTTGCGAATCCATGTGAGTCCGCGCATGTCTTGGAACGGCTTCGACATGAAAGCGAATTGAACGCGATTCCCCATGGAGCAAACGACGGCAACCGGATCATCACTGAGTTTTGCGTACCGGATGGCCGTTGCTGTGAGCGAAGTGACGCACAATTCTGCCAGCGTTTCGATTGCCGTTAATCCTTGCGCACTCTCGCTGCAGGCCGCCTTGAACAAAAGTTTCGGCATCAGCAGACTGGCGGCGAAACTGTCCGCCTCTCGCTCGTATTTGTCATCCGAAGTGAACCCACTCTCGGATTGATGGAACTGTTGCCCTGCGCCGAACAGCGCTTCAATATGTCCGGCCAAAAAGTAGTGCCCGAGCTCATGGGCGACATTGAATCTCTTGAATCCCTCGCTGGCAAACCGGGAGCTGAAGAGAATGCCGAAGGTATCTCCGACTTTCATCAAACAGCCAGAAATTCCCGGAGCAAGGCTGGGTTTTTCCTGATGCGTGATGTCGCGTTGGTTGGCCACAGCAAAGGGATCTACCGGCAGCGAGGAAATCTGCAGCTTGTTGAGAACTTCATGCGCCTGCAATTCAGCGCCAAACCCATCGTCCCGTCGCGACATACCTTATTCCTTTTTCTTCTCTGCGGCTTTCTTTTCGAGCATTTCAGCAAATTTTGTGAGCGTATCCAGATCGTCGCTGGACATGTTTTCGGCGTGACGAAAAAGCTTGTCTGTGGAGACGCCCATCATGCCTGGCTCATCCACACGCCCCAGAAGGTAGTCGGTAGTGACCTGAAGCGCCTCGGACAGAGCCTTGAGATTGTCAAATGAAGGCGCCCTGCGGCCTGTTTCAAAATGTGACACAGCAGAGGGCTGCAGATCGGCTTTCGCCGCCAGGTCCGACTGGCTGAGATTTCGCAGCTGACGAGCCGACCGCAGACGGTCAGGAAACTTGGAAGACATGCTTGACACCATATAGACGAAAGCGTATAGTTTAATAGAGACGTTATAGTAGCGCCTTCGGGGCGCCTTTTCTTGGGACCCGATGTATACGCTCTCGTCATACTTTAGTTGACGCGAGTGGAGAATTCAAGACTTAAAGAAAGGAAACCAAAGCAATGGCTGACGTTCGAGTGACCTGTATCACCAAGCCGCATCCGCAGAGCCCCCACGAACACATTACCCATCTCGGCAACCCGCAGGCCGGATGGAAATGGACCCGTGAGGACATCATACGGAGCATCGATGCGAAAACGAACACCTTTTTCGTTATTGATCCGTACACCCGCAAGCGTTCGGAAGTTGGCGTGATTCGCCCCGCCGGCCGCGCAGCTTACGTGCGAACCCATGCGGACGGCGATTGGAATGACAATCTTTTGTCCCTGAATCAGTGCTCGTTGTGAACACGGAATTCGGGGTGTATTGATGACGACACTTAATTGTGTTAGGGCTTTTGCGTACAATCTGAGAGCGAGGTTCCCAAATGAGTGAACATCTGAAGGAGCACCATTTTTTCGTCGACGCGAAGCGGTACGAGACGGAAAAGCCGTCCCTTACCGGTGCGGAAATCAAAGCCGTAGCTGGCGTTACTCCGACCTACCAACTGTTTCTGGAGGAAGAGGGCGATAGGCCGGATCGAGCAATCTCCGACGGTGAAGCGGTTGAGCTGAAAAGCGGAGAACACACCAGGCACTTCTATGCTGTTCCGCCGGCAACCTTTGGAAATCAATGAACCCAGTTATCGAGCAACAACTCGCGCTACTTAAGGAAGCGGGCCACGCGGCAACGGCTGCTCAATTGCCCAGCGGTGCCCACCTCATCACAATCCCGAATGTGAGCATTCCTGTTGGCTGGAACCGGCAAACCACGACGGTTCTCTTTTTGGCCCCTCCGGGGTATCCTGCTGCTCAACCCGATTGTTTCTGGGTGGAGCCCGGCCAAATGCGGCTGGCGGGCGGGGGAACGCCGCAAGGATCAAACGACTCCAATCCCATCCCTGAGCTTCAGCCACCTCGACAGTTCACTTGGTTTTCCTGGCACCTCCAAAGCTGGAACCCTAATCGTGATTCCCTTCTTACATATTTCAACGTGATTATGAAACGGCTTGGGACTCTCCAATGACGGAACTGCTGCTCGCTGCAGCGGACGCTGCTGCAATCAGAGCGGGCCTCCTCGGCGGAGACACTGAGGAATGCGTAGTCCTCTATGCGAGCCAGGCCGTTCGATCGGATAAGGCGGACAGGTTTCTCGTGCGGGACATGGAGTGGCCATCCCCCGCCGACTACACGCGGCGGGGAGCACTCGAAGCCGAGTTAAGCCCAGAGTTCGTAGCGCGGGTGACGAAACGCGCTCGCCGCGAGGGCACAGCTCTCGTGTTTGTCCATAGTCATCCTGGTTCCGAAGCGCCCCTCTTCTCGTCAACTGACTGGGAAGGAGAGCAGCACCTCAGAGGGTTTCTCGCTCATCGCCATCCGACGACTCCTCACATAGCGATGGTCGTCAGCGAGGGCGGCCTTCGCGCCAGAATTATTGGCACTGAAGAGAATCTTCGCGTCATTTCCATCGGTGAAACACGTGAGGTGCTTTTTGATCCGGCTTCATCGGATGCGTCCGATTCGGGGAAGTTCGATCGTCAAATTCGCGCGTTCGGCATCGCCGGACAGCGGGAGCTTCAACGTTTACGGGTTGCAGTCGTTGGGCTCGGTGGTATCGGCTCCATCGTCGTACAACAGTTGGCGCACCTTGGCGTTCAAGACTTCATTCTGGTGGACCCGGACACTCTTGAATCCACAAATCTTAATCGGGTTGCAAACGCGACCGTTAAAGACTTGGGCAAACCAAAGGTTAAGATCGCAGCGAGATACATAAAGAGCGTCGCCAAGGACTCGCGAATATCGTCGATCAAGGGCGACATTATTCAACTAAAAACCGCCTGCCGTCTATTCGATGCCGACATCATTTTCGGCTGCACCGATTCTCACGGAAGCCGGGCCGTTATGCAGCAAATTGCGTATCAGTACATGATCCCCTACATCGACGCTGGGGTTACGATTGTGGCGGCAAAGGGCCGTATAACCCATACTTACGGACGCATCCAATTGCTATCTCCAGGGCTAGCCTGCTTCGCATGCGATGGCCTTCTGGATCCAAACGAAGTACGACGCGACATGATGACTGCATTCGAGCGTCAGGCCGACCCTTACATTCAGGGCGATCGGGAGCCCGCTCCTGCAGTGATGTCGCTTAATGGCACAGTTTCATCTCTTGCAGTGACGATGCTGCTTGCGGTGATTGCGGGCGTGCCCATCGCGTCTCGGCATATCCTCTACAATGCTCTTGCGTCTACGATGCGCCCGGTTCGCGCTCAGCAGAATGCTGATTGCTTTGTATGTTCACGATCCGGAGCATTCGCGCGTGGCGATTCGTGGCCGATTTTCGCAAGAGGGGATTAGGATGCCAATTAACGCGCCCCGCCGCCTTCTGGGCAGAAAGCAAGTAGGCTGGTTCGGAATTGCTCCGCCCGCCGACGGCAGGAAGGCATTCGAAGACCGCGGATTTCTGGTTACGACCTGCAGTGATGCTGATCTTCGAAACCCGGCCTATCTGTCCGGTCTTTCAGCAGTCGTGTTCAATCAAAGTGCTGAAAAGGCACTCCAAATAGTCCCAAGTCTCCAGAATCACGCACAACGCCTGCTGAATTACGATTGCCTGGTAATTCTGCGACCAGGTTCGAAAGAACTGTCCGACGACCCCTCCATCATTACCAACGCAATAGTAAAGCTCCATCTCTGGGCGGCAGGGCTTCCGCCCAAGGAGGAAGCAAAACTCAAGTGGCAAGCTCCTATGGATGGCATACCGGCTCTCCCACATGCCGCTTTTTTTGGCTTTGCCGTCCCCTGGCTCGATATTGCAAATACACTCGCTGATAACCCGTCAGGTGCAGCTCCCAATCTGGCGTTGAAGCCAACGGTCGACGATGTGGTCAAGAAGCTGGACCCTGATGCAGAGATTTTGATTCAGCGCGCGTTCTGGGATTGCGCTGAGGTTCACTTAGTCGCCATGGCCGACGGCCATTCCGGAGCTCGCGTTTATCGGGCATATGCCGAGCTGACGGAAGGGTTACATGGTAGGTGGCCACAACCGTATTTCGTCAAAATCGGCGATCGGGGGAAGATCTTCAGTGAATACAAGGTATACGAGGAGCGAGTTGACCCGTACATTCCCTTCCACCTTGGCCCACATCTGATTCGTGAGCGGTGCTGCCTGGGTGCAAGCGTCGGTTTGATTGTCGGCGACTACGTCGAGGAATCCGAAAGTCTTCGTGATTGCGCCAGCCAGGGGCGAGCAGCGACCGCAATATCGTGCCTCTTCGATCGCACGCTTCTCGGCTGGTATCGAAGCGCACACAAAGTGGACACTTCACTCGCGGCGGGACTGGCAAATTCCTTCCCAAGACAGCACAAAATCAGTAGCGATCGCTTCGCCCGTGCGAGGGCACTTGGCGCAACTCTAAACTTAAGTGAATTGCGTTCCTTATTTGAGCGCTGCGATAAAGGGCCTGTGCTTGTTGGTCCGATACACCGCGATTTGCATGCAGCGAACGTTCGCGTTCGCGCAACGGACGCTATCGTCATCGATTTCTATGCTCACCGCGACTTTCCCCTTGTCTATGATGCAGCATGCCTCGAAGCGAGTCTTTTAGTGGAAGGATTCGCGGACGATAAGAGAGACATTGAGGAGTGGTTGCTGTCCCTGACCCCCTTATACGACAACCCTCTTCTGGACGGAACATTGCCGCATCCCAATCCAAAGGATCGCTCCTGCTGGTTTCACGCCTGCATACGTCAAATCCGCCGCTATGCGCACCAGTGGCAATGTTGCGATCATCAATATGCAGCCGCATTGGCCGTAGCGCTCTTGACAAAGGCGGTGAAGGACAAGGATGCTCCAGAGCCCGAGTTCTCTCGGAGGGCTGCTGCATACGTCCTAGCCGAGCGTGTGCTCCAAAGCGCTTTTGGTGGGCAAGCAGCAGCTGCGCCGGCCGCGGTAAAGGCATCATGACAACCGAGAATACCTTGAAGTTATTGAAGGTCGTATCGACACGAGGTGAAGCCGCCGGTTTCCTGAAATCACCCGGTGATGCGGTCCTCATCGAAAGGGGAAGGCCGCGATTGCTGCTGCTCGCGTGTCCGTGTGGCTGCTGCGAGGAATATCCAATCAATCTGGACGATAGAGCGGGAAAGGCATGGCGAATCTATAGAAGTCGTGGCAAAGGTCTCACTCTTTTCCCCTCCGTTTGGCGAGATACGGGTTGCGGTAGCCACTTTATAATCTGGCGCAGCAAAATACTTCTATTCGGGCAGAACGAAGAACTGTGGGACGAGTCCTCATTGGATGACGGGACCATGCCGAGTCCCGAACAAATCGTGGAGCAGCTGCCGAGTACGGGCTTGATTGCTTTCGCGGAGATTGCAGACGCGCTAGATGCCGTGCCTTGGGATGTTCTCAGAGTGTGCCGGCAGCTTGTGCGAAAGGACTTAGCGCGTGAAGGACGTGGAAAGCAGCGCGGATTGTTCGGACGTGTTTAAAATTTCGCAACCGCTGAGGCTGCGTTGGCGCGCGTAATCCCGTTTATCGAGTTTAAACCCAGCACACGCGTGTGCGCTCCAGAAACAGAAGCCTTGTCCTGTCGTCGCAGAGGAACATCCCTGTCACATTGTCACAGCAGGAAGAATAGGTAGTTGTCAAGTTCATTGCGGCAAACGACTGGCCGTCGAAGTGGCCTGCGGTGCCGCACACACACCGCACACTACCTCCTCTCAAAGCCTATCTTTATGCGGGTCTCAGAGGTGGTATACAGAGCGGTCATCAGTCGCGCGGTCTGCTCGATCCCTTCTCCGAGTTGCACCACCAATGCACGGCTTGGATATTGTCCGGATGGTCGTCTCGGCGGGCTCCTCCCATACCTTTGGGCTCGATGTGGTCGGGCACGATCTCGGTAAACTCCGTGAAGGCTTCGCGGCAGATTGCACATTTCCCGTCCTGCTCGGTGATCTTTCGGTTCAGCAGTTTCCGCATCTCGGCTGGCGACCGGAGTTCCCGATATCCCCTCGGGTGGTGCGGATCATCGATGCGCCGAACACCAAGCTGAAATCTGCGCTCTTTCCGCGCCTGCTCACGACCGCAGCAGAACAAGGAGCGGTGGATTGGGCAATATTCATTCCGACGTAGATTCATGGCAATGCTCCAGTGTGACTTTTGCTGATATCGTTTGGCTTTTCAGGGTTGAATTACCGAAACAGAGCGGGAAGGGCGCAGCGCATCGGGCGGAGCGTATAAAACTGCTTAATTTGTTGGCGATAGCATCAAGCGGAGCGTACTGAATGGGCGGACTGCCAGCTTTCGATCGGTATATCGGCATCGACTATTCCGGCGCGGAGACGCCGATATCGAGCCTCAAGGGCTTGCGCGTTTACATGGCGGACCGCAACGGACCTCCCCCTGCGCCACCCAGCCCACGCAGATACTGGACACGGCGAGAGATTGCCGATTGGCTGGTGGAACGCCTTTCAGAAAATCAGCCCACCCTGGTTGGGATTGACCACGGCTTTTCGTTTCCGCTGCGGTATTTCGATAAGCACCACCTGCCGCACGATTGGCCGGCATTTCTTGACGACTTTCAGCGGCATTGGCCTACGGACGATCCACACCTGTACGTTGATTTCATCCGCGATGGTCACCATGGCAACGGTGCAGCCCGATGCGGTGACACACGGTGGAGGCGCGTCACTGAAGTAAGGGCCCGGGCGAAGTCCGTTTTCCACTTCGATGTTCCGGGCTCGGTGGCAAAGTCCACCCATGCCGGGCTTCCCTGGCTGCGGTATATCCGCCTACATGTACCCGACGTGCACTTTTGGCCTTTCGATGGCTGGGATGTCCCGGCTGGACGATCGGCCGTGGCAGAAGTCTATCCGTCTCTTTGTAGCCGCGGCTTCGCGCAGGAGGATCGGAACGAACACCAGCACGACGCCTTTTCCGTTGCGGAATGGATGCGCCGCTCCGACCTTGACGGTTCGCTCGCGGACTTCTTGGCTCCCGTTCTCCCGCCTGCTGAGCGCGAAGCGGCGCATATTGAGGGCTGGATACTGGGAATTAGATGAAGACCGCTACGCCATTCCGCTGTTCCTTGGAGAATGCGGCGCTGAATCCTTCCCGGCGGCAGTATCCTTATTGTCTAGCGAAGGCACCCATTGTTGAACTGCACATTCACTGGTCACAGGCGGTTTAAGCCGTTCAGCCCTCCTAGGAGAAACAATGGACTACGTCAATCTCGGCAAGACAGGCCTTAAGGTTTCCCGCATCTGTCTCGGCTGTATGACTTACGGCGCGCCTGCTATGGGCGCCCTCAGACCTGGCAGCCACGCTTGGGCCCTTAACGAAGAGGAAAGCCAGCCCTTTTTTCGCCAGGCTCTTGATCTCGGAATCAACTTCTTCGACACCGCTAACGTTTACGCAGGCGGAGCCAGCGAGGAGGTGCTGGGGAGATTTCTCAAAGCCAATACCCACCGGGAAGCTGTGGTTATTGCCACCAAGGTACACGGCGTCATGCGCGACGAGCCCAACGGCCGGGGCCTCTCCCGCAAATCCATTTTTTACGAGCTTGACCAGAGCCTCCGCCGGATGGGAACCGACTACGTCGACCTCTATCAGATCCATCGCTGGGATTACGAAACGCCGATCGAGGAGACCCTGGAGGCCTTGCACGACCTGGTGAAATCAGGCAAGGTGCGCTACATCGGCGCCTCGTCCATGTTTGCGTGGCAGTTCACCAAGGCGCTCTATCTTGCCGACCTTCACGGATGGACCCGTTTTGTCTCCATGCAGAATCAC
>JBEKXQ010000242.1:0-14916 GCA_049511915.1 Candidatus Korobacteraceae bacterium | reverse complement strand
TACATATGGCGATGGACTGTCAAACATCAATATAAGCAGCCTGATCGATTTCCACCGTCGGCATGGTAAGGCCGTGACGGTGACTGCCACGCAGCCCACGGGGAGATTCGGTGCTCTTGAAATTGGCGGGGATGGACAGATTTGCGAGTTCACGGAGAAACCCAAAGGTGACGGGAGCTGGGTCAACGGTGGTTTTTTCGTGCTTTCTCCTCGCGTGGCAGACTACATCGAAGGCGATGACACTTGGTGGGAACGTGAACCGCTCGAACAACTGTCCCACGAAGGTGAGGTTTACGCATTCAAACATAGCGGTTTCTGGCAGCACATGGACACGCTTTATGAGAAGAACCTGCTTGAGAGTCTCTGGTCCTCAGGCAAGGCGCCCTGGAAAGTTTGGTGATCAATGTTCTGGCAGGGCAAGAGAGTCTTTCTAACGGGACACACCGGATTCAAGGGGAGTTGGTTGTCTCTCTGGCTGCAGAGCCTTGGTGCGGAACTGACGGGGTACTCGCTGGAGCCGCCTACTTCTCCGAGCCTGTTCGAGACCGCATCGGTCGCCTCGGGAATGCGATCGATTACCGGCGAGGTCTGCGACTTGCCTCACCTGAAACAGACCATGGCAGAATTTAAGCCTGAGATCGTATTCCACATGGCTGCCCAATCCCTCGTGCGGGTGTCCTATGAGGATCCCATCCTTACCTACCAGACCAACGTGATGGGCACAGCGAATGTCTTGGAGGCTGTGCGCAAAACAGAGTCAGTTTCGGCTGTCTTAGTTATCACAACGGACAAGTGCTACGAGAACCGCAATTGGTGTTGGGGTTACCGCGAGATCGATACTCTAGGAGGGCACGACCCTTACAGCAATAGCAAAGCGTGCGCTGAGTTCGTGGTGAGCGCTTACCGCAACTCCTTTTTCGAGGGCGGCAGCCACAACGGCCGGCTGGTGGCACTCGCTTCGGCTCGCGCTGGGAACGCAATTGGTGGAGGAGACTGGGCGCAAGATCGGTTGGTTCCCGATATAGTCAGGTCGTTTGCCGAGGGAAAGGTGCTGAAGATCCGCAACCCGCAAGCGATTCGGCCGTGGCAGTACGTTCTAGAGCCTCTTCGGGGATATCTGATGCTGGCGCAGAAGCTATACGAGGATGGGGCGAACTTCGGCAGTGGCTGGAACTTCGGGCCTGACCCTAGCGATATTCAGCCCGTGCGCTGGATTGTGGAAAAGATCGCGGATACGTGGGGTTCCCCGGTCGTTTGGGAGATTGACCATGGAGAGCACCCTTACGAAGCCCAGATGCTCCATCTGGATTGCTCGAAGGCGGCACAGCAATTGGGATGGCGGCCAGTGCTGCGCCTCCCGGAGGCCCTGTCGATGACCATCGAATGGTATCAGCACTTCCTGAGTGGGAAGAATGCACGCGAGAAGTGTCTGGAGCAAATTTCTGCCTACTGCGCGAAGGCCGATCGCGAGAATTCACAGACGTCCGTTGTCCCAAAAAACGTTACAGCAGTCTGAGACTGTCAACCGAATAGGTCTTCCTCAATCAGCTCGCACAGAATGTGTCCCGTCAAAATATGGGCTTCCTGGATTCGGGGAGTTTGATCGCTGGGGATGCGAATGCAGTGGTCTACCAGGTCGCGCAAGCTTCCCCCGCTCTTGCCCGCGAGTCCGATTGCAATCAGTTTTTTCTCGTGAGCTAATCCGACAGCCCTGAGCACGTTGGGCGAGTTGCCACTCGTCGAAATTGCAAACGCAATGTCCCCTGGATTCCCGATCCCTTCAATCTGACGCGCAAACACGTCCTCGAACGAGTTGTCGTTCCCAATTGCGGTTAGCGCTGAAGAATTGGTGGTCAGCGCCCAGCCCGAGAGGCTTGGGCGTTTCTTCAGGAACCATCCGCTCAACTCCGCCGCCAAGTGCTGTGCATCCGCCGCGCTTCCGCCGTTTCCAAAGAAAAGGATTTTGTTTCCCGAGCGCAAACATTTGGTCATGGCATCCGCTGCGGCGACCACTGCATTCAAGTACTCCGGCGAATCGAGCAGGCCTTGCATTACCGAGGCACAGTCGCGAACTCGAGCAATCGCCAGACGCCGCGCGCTCTCCTCGTTCACAAACCATCTCCGGCGCCGCAACACGATTCACGACTCATGAGGGCTCTCAGCAGTTCGTACACTTAACGGAGTTACACTCCCTCGGGTTTCATTTTCACCCAGCGGTTCACCCGGGCCGTATTCGAAATTGATTCGCTCCTGCTCGACCACCAGGGGCCGCTTCTGCACAAGTGTATGTATGGTGCCGATGTATTCGCCGACGATGCCCATAAACAGCATCTGGAGCGACATAAAGAAAAACACTCCAATGACCAGAGGAGCGATACCGACGGAAAAGCGATTCCAGAAGATGAGCTTGTAAATCAGGTACCCAAGTGAAACCAGCACAGAAAGTACTGCGCCTGCAAAACCCGAAAACGTGACCAGCCTCAACGGCACCTTCGACAAGTTCGTGATGGCCAGCATCGCCATATCGTAGAGCGCGTAGAAATTGTTCTTGGTAATACCGCGCTTGCGTGCCGGTTGATGATACGGAATGTCGAAGTGCTGGAACCCAGCCTCGGCGATCATGCCGCGGAAGTAGGGATACGGGTCGTCGAAGCTCTTTATGACTTCCACCACCTTGCGGTCATAGAGACCAAACCCCGTATAGTTCTCATAGGTTTCCACTCCGGAAAGGCGGTTCACCAGACGGTAGTACCGCTTCCGGATCCAGAACATCAGACCACCTTCCCCGCTCGTCGTCTTGACGCAGATCACAACCGGGTAACCCTCCTCCCATTTACGGATCATCTCCACAATCATCTCAGGAGGATCCTGGAGGTCGGCCACAATACCGATGACGGCATCCCCACTAGTTTGGTAAAGCGCGTGCTGGGGCGACCTGATATGTCCGAAGTTACGCGTGTTTCGAATTACTTTCACATTCTTGTCGTCGGAAGCGATCGCCTTCAGCTCACTTAACGTGTTATCCGTGGATGCATTGTCGATGAAGATGTGCTCGTACTTGTAATCGCCGGCTGCTGCGACAGCCGCCCGCACTCGCACGTAGACCTCGCGGACGTTGCCCTCCTCGTTAAAACACGGCGTAAGAATGCTGAGAATCTTCGACATAATTAATAGCTAAGCGCCTTTAGGCCGCGCCCAGGTAAACATCTGGCCAAATCTGTCCGATGACTCGACTTCATAACCGATGGTAGGAAAAAACCGGTCTAACGCCTTGTACGTATATTCACCGCGAACTCGATGGTAGCTTTCGACCGCAAAATGTATAGGATTTTTCTTCAAGAACTCTTTAGCCTCGCAAATTACTGCAACTTCGGCGCCTTCGATGTCCATTTTGATGTACGTGGGAACCTGTCCTAGCTTTTGGCACGCATCGCCGAGGCTGAGGGTCGGCACCATTCTTGTTTGCCCTTCGCCCGAGTAAACAAGATATCCACGTATTCCTGCCGACATGGTGCCGTCCACTTGAAACGCCACGCTCCCCGTGGAGCCGTCCAGCGCGTACGCCACCGGAATCACATTTTGAGCTCGGTGCATTTCAAGGTTTCGAATCAGATAACTGTAGTTGAATTCATCGGGCTCGAAAGCGTAGACCTTGCCGGCCGACCCAACCATTTGAGAAAGGAAGTACGTGGTCGCCCCGGCGTGCGCCCCGGCGTCCCAGACAACATCGCCGGCCTTGGGAGAATACCAGTGCGTATATGCGTCCATTACATCGTCTTCCGGAACGGACGGGAAGTGAAATGACAGACCATTCCGCTTGTACTTATGTAATGCAGGCCTGGAAAAATCCAAGACTTCGCGACCGTCTAAAATATCCGGCTCGATAGTGGCAAAAAATAGGTCGTGGCACTCCATCATGATTGGAACCTGAACATACTGAGCGTTGCCAAGAATCATCTCTCGGTTTTTCTTTCGTAGCGAAATCGTCGCATCCGACAAGCGCAGGGTGAAGCCATGAAGGTGTCCGTGTGTCCGTAACGCCGTGCGCACGAGCGGGCTTCCCGGCCCCAGAGAGACGAGATACGATTTAAGGCTCTGCAATCGCATGGAATTGTAAAACTCAAACGCTGTCGAAGTCTAGCATCGCAGACTCCACCTGATCGGCTCTTGCCGCGTACCAAGCGTACAGCTCGGCAACAGAGCTTCGTGCATCCTGGAAGCGATATTCCCCCATCTCGCCCAGCAAACGCGAATTGTCGGCTGTGTACTCGGGGCCCATGCCGCCATGAATCACCGAGACACTCGGATTGCATCCCGAAACTTCTGCCACCATCCTGGCCAATTCTGTGAGTGCGAGCGGGCGCCCGGTGCAGACATTGTATGCCTTGTGGCGCGCGTCGTTCTCGATGGACCAGTTCGTAATCCGGGCTAGGTCTGTGACGTACAGGTAGTCAAATACGACATCCTGCCGGAGCACAATGGGCAAGCCTTTCAGCACCCGGCAACAGGCGTTGGAGATGAAACGGACGGTGTAGTCCTCGTAGGGACCAAAGACACCAAACAGACGCAAATTGACGATTCGTTCCGACCGCTCGATGTACTTGGCGCAAATGTACTTCGAGAATCCGTACGCGTCGGCCGGCACTCGCGTATCGAAGTAATCCTCCTTAACCCGCGGCGGAAGATCACTTCGGTCGTACTCGGCGCCGGAGCCGAAATGAATCATCTTTCCAAATCGTCCCGCGTTGCGCGCGAGATTGAAAAACATCCGGCAATTGCGGTCGAGCAGGTCGGGAGGGGCGGCCAGCCGCCGGTTCGAGCGGGTAGTCGCCGTGTGCACGATCGCGTCGAATTTGTGTGCCGTAAGATATTCGCACACCTCGCGCTCTTTCAGTAGATCGAGTTCAGCGGAAGATGGGGCCAGCACCTCATAGGTCGAGGCGAATTGCTCCGCCAGGTTCCTGCCAATGAAGCCCGAGCCGCCGGTGATAAGTATGCGCATTAGGCAGGCGACCGGAAGGAAAACTTCTTGTGTCCCACAAAGCTGTACACCACCATGAATGCTGTCAGAAGTGCGCCGGCAATGTAGGGAGCTTGGGCGACAAAGCGAGTATTGCGCCGAATGACCACGACCAGCACGGGTAAGGCGAGGACTCCGACGAGAATGCCACCACTGTAAACGCCGACGCAGCGGACCCATTCCCGCAAGTAGTTGCCCTTGGTCTTGAACACGAAAAATTTGTAGCCGAGGTAGGAGACCGAGATGTTCAACAGGCTCGAAATGACCGAGGCGGCGATGTAGCTGTGCGGAATCATGGGGCTGAGAACTGCGGTGAAAAATGCGTACGAGCCGTAACCGAACAAAGTATTCCAGGTTCCCACCAGCAGGTAGCGTCCGAACTGGCCCGGGGGAATGTGGCGCGTCAGTTTCGCGCTCCACTGCTTGGCAAAAACTGCAAGGTTCATCGGCAAAACCTATCTCTAACGTTGCAGCTTTTCATTTTACACAGCGAGCCTACGCGTGAGCCCTGTAAGATTTTGCGCGCTGCTTGAGCGCCTGTATGATAACCGCGTGCCGGTATCGCTTACCAATCGTGATCGTAATGTGGCGGACTATGCCGTGGATGTGGTAACGGCGCTGGGAACGGATACTGTGTTCACCCTCCCCGGGGGCATGGCCATGTATCTCAACCATGCTGTGGCCAACCAGGCGAAATTAAAGCCGGTCTATTGTCAGCACGAACAGGCATGCGTAGCGGCGGCAGAAGGATACGCGAAGGCCAGCGATTTTCGCCGCGCGGGTTTCGCAGTCGTCACGGCTGGCCCAGGCGTCTCAAATTCGGTGACTTCACTCATTTCCGCTTACGGTGATTCGACCCCGCTGATCGTCCTGGCCGGACAGGTCAAGGCTGCCGACATTGATCGTTATGGCACGCGCACACACGGCATTCAGGAGATTCGCTCGCGAGAACTTATTTCTCCATGTGTGAAGCGGTTCGCTCGTCTTGACGTGGAAAACTACCGGGAAGAACTTGCCGAGACTATTGTCGAGGCATTCAGGGGTCGCCCAGGACCCGTGTTGGTTGAAATTCCACTCGACGTGCAAGGTGCACCACGGGAATACTCTGCCGCTGAGGTCGTGACTGATGTAGAAAAAATTCGACAACGAGCGTCGGAGACCTCGGTTACCGCAGAAAACGCCGAAGCATTAGCGCGGTGTTTAGAGCAGTTACTGAAGGCCAAGCGCCCGTTGCTCTATGTCGGCAACGGCTGCCGCATCGCGGGAGTGGAAGAGGCGGTCCGATGCTTTGTCTCGAGGCACAATATACCGGCAGTATTTTCTTGGCTTTCCTTTGATATCTTGTCCTCCAGAAGCCCGCTGCATTTCGGTTGTCCCGGCGGACTGGCGCCGATGTCCTCGAACGAAATCCTCTCTCGCGCCGATGTCATTCTGTTTCTTGGCGCCAGGCTCGACCTTGGAACCACGGCATTTCAGCGGGAAATTTTCGGAGCGCAGGCGAAGCGATGCTTCGTCGATGTAGACGAGAACGAGCTCGCAAAATTTCGGAGTTTCCCGAATGGCGAGTGCATTCGAGCCGACCTCCGTTCCCTGCCCAAGGCAATAGCGAACACAGCATCCGCCGCAAGCAGCGCCGCAGATCCCTCCTGGCTGAGATGGTGCACTGAGATTCACAAATCTTACCTTCAGGAGGAACGCAAGAGGCTGGCCTCGGACAAAATGACTGTGTACAACGTTGCTGGTCGGCTTTCGGGTTGGTCCGAAGGCAAGGTGTTCGTGCCTGCGAGTTCCGGCTACGCTGAAGAAACGTTTACGCGGTTCTTTGCTCCCAGAAACGGTACCCGATTTTTCAACGGAGCGGCCCTGGGTTCGATGGGCTTATGTCTGCCGCACTCAATTGGCGCTGCTTTTGGCTGCGGAAAGCAGGTGATCTGCCTGGAAGCGGACGGGGGCATCATGTTCAACGTCCAGGAACTAGCTACGCTCTCGCATTATGCACCGAAGGGCTTTGTGTTGTTTGTGCTTAATAACGGGGGGTACGAATCGATTCGATCTTCTCAGAGCCGCTATTTCGGAGAAGCCTGCGGGGTTGACCGCGCAACCGGGCTGTTCATACCGGATTTGGCAAAGATCTCGGCGGCTTTTGATCTCCGCTATAAGCGCGTGCAATCGTTACAGCAATTGGAAGATCTCTTGCCGCAACTAAATCCGGCTGACAGCCCGATTATGGTGGATTTAGATATTGAAAAAGCCGAGTATCGAGGGCCTTCAGTGAAGACGAAGATCGACAAGGGCGGAAAACCGTACACAACGCCGCTTTCGGAGCTTAGCTGGTGAGGGCGCTCATCTTCGGAGCATCGGGCGGGCTGGCTACCTCCATCGCAGAGGCGTTTCTGGCGCATAATTGGGAAGTTGACCTGGTTACTCGCAAGTCCAAAAAAGATATTCTCAAACACAAATTTGAATACGCCGTTGGCCAGCATCGAGTCAGGATCTTCACGGTTGACGAAAAGTATTCCTCATTTGTTCCCGCGCAGCCTTACGAGGCCTATTTCTTTACGCAATCTCTGTTCTTTCCGAACCCGATCACGGCGATGGACAATATCGGCATTGCGCGCGAGATTGAAGTGGGATTGGTAGACGTGATTCAGCTTGTCCGGAACTTGTTAGTCCAGCATCCCCCTGATACCGGAGAGCGCCGCGATTACTGTTTTATGGGCTCGACTTCTTCCTATGCTGGGTTTCGAAACACCGCGGTATATTGCACGGTCAAACACGGACTGTTGGGCTTCGTACGCGCCATGAATGATGAATACGCACAGACGGACACACGCTTCTGGTTGTTCTCCATGGGGACCATGAATACGGAGATGGGAAGGCGGCTAACGGAGCAGGACCCGAGCAGTTTCCTCCAGCCTGCCGAAGTCGCTGCACGTGTCGTTGATGCCGTGTGTTCGCGCTCCAACATCTTCGAGCCAGAAGTCATTTTGCGCCGGCGGACGATTCGCTTTTTGGAGAAGTAGCAAAAATGCCCACTGATTCCACATGCATCGTCACCGGTGCAGCCGCAGGGAATGGTTTCGCAATTGCGGCCAAGCTCCGCGAACGGGGACACCGGGTTGTAGGTGTCGATCTCATGCCCATTGCGGAAGGATCCGTAGATCAGTCTATTCAGGGCAACGTTCTCGATGAAGCCATCGTGGAAGCGGCGTTCGGCCACGCCCTCTCGCATGGGAGTCGGGCGCTTTATCTCGTCAACAACGCGGGAGTCACCCATCCCGGCCTTCCGCAGTCCGACTCAGCGTGGCAAAGCACCATCGATGTTAACTTGCAAGCCCCGTTTCGCTGGGCGCGCAAGTTCGCAAAATGCGTCGACGAGGGCAGTATTAAGGAAGGCGGCATCGTCTTTATCGGTTCACTTGCAACGCAACTCGGCTTTCCAGGAAATCCGGCCTACCAGGCATCGAAGGCTGGCGTACTTGGTCTAACGCGGGCTTTTGCCTACGACCTTGGCAAAGCTGGAATCCGCGTGAACTGCGTTTCACCCGGATATATCCACACCTCTATGACAGAGCGCTCCTACAATGATCCCGCCGTCAACGCTTCCCGCCAACACCATACCTTATTGAACCGCTGGGGAAAGCCCGAGGACGTAGCCAACTCGGTAGCGTTCCTTTGTGACCCTATGTCCAGTTACATCACCGGAATCAATCTGCCGGTGGACGGCGGCTGGATGGCGTGTGGCTTGATCGAAGACCTGTAGGGGTGGCGCCGCTTCATCCCTGCTGAGCGATCAAGCGCATTACATAATCAGCGAGTCTCATGCTGTCCTGCTGTCCTGGGGAATCGACTTTGCTGCCAAACTGGGGACTGCGAGCAACATGTCAACGACTTTCCGGACTACGCTATTACTGGCGGCTGGCGCACTGGGCATGCTGATTGTGTAAAATCAGAATCAAACATCAAGAATTCCACTGGCGAATGTGGCGCCGAGTAGACTATTTTGGTCGAATCTAAGACCTTTCCCTGAGGGATCGTGAACGAATATTTGCGGGAACTCGAATCGCTTCTCAGCGAGCCGCTGGCGTCGGTGCGCGAAAGGGAGTGCACAGCTTTTGACCGCGAATTGGCAAAGTGTGAAGGCCGCCTTGTCCTTTTTGGAGCAGGCAATTTTGGTTGCCGGGCACTGTCCTGCCTGCGCTCGGCCGGGATCACACCGCTCGCATTCGCCGACAACAAGCCCGCACTCTGGGGTACGGAGCTGGACCGGATTCCAGTCCTCTCTCCTGAAGATGCTGCTGAACGATTCGGTTCGTCTGCGCTCTTCGTGGTTACGGTCTGGTCTCCAGGACACCGTTATGCCAAGACGCTTGAGCAACTGTTGGGCCTTGGCTGCCGCAACGTGATTTGCGCTACTAGGTTACGCTGGAAATTCGCTGACTTCCTGCTACCCGATTACTGTCAAGATCTTCCGCACAAGGTGTATGAACAAGCGAGTTTCGTATTGGAAGCTGCCGGGCTGATGGGGGATGATTTCTCGCGTAAGGAATACTTGCGCCAGGTGCGTTGGCGTGCGCTCGGGGACTTTGGCGAACTGTCCCCTCCGCAACCCCACCAATATTTCCCCGATGGACTCTTTTGTCTATCGGCCCAAGAAGTATTTGTTGATTGTGGGGCTTATGACGGAGTGACCATCCGCCGGTTTCTGAAGCGTACTCCCGGATTTCTCCGGATCTGCGCCATTGATGCCGATCCGAGGAACTACAATCAGCTCGTTCGCACGATTTCAGCTCTGGCAGAGCGGGACAGAATTGAGGCACACCATCTAGCGGTGGGAGCCGATCGCGCCGTGGTGCGATTCCAGTCAACCGGAACGGTCCAGGCCGCCGTTTCAAGTGACGGCGATATCGAAGTCGAGCAGGTCCCATTGGACGAGCTTTTGAATGGGAAAGAGCCTACATTCATCAAGATGGACATAGAGGGTGCTGAATTGGGAGCACTCGACGGCGCGCGCAATCTTATTCGCCAGTCTCAACCACTGCTGGCGGTGTGCGTCTATCACACTCCAACAGACCTCTGGCGAATTCCGCTCAAGATTCACCAACTCGCACCGAAGCATTCTCTCTACCTCCGCCCTCATGTCGAAGATGGATGGGATTTGGTGTGCTACGCTATTCCGACGGAACGCTTACTGCAGGTGACCGGAGTGCGGGAAGTTTAAGATAGGGTCGATCAGGGCATCTGTCCTGATTCGGCTATGCGCAGTGATTCAGCACGAGGAGGGGTCATGAAAAAACGCGAGGTGATGCTAATTTGGGTAATAATTTATTTGACAAATCACATCGACTCTGGCATGATTGAGTCATGGAACCGAAACTTAAAACACTGCAAGAAGCGATTGTTTACTTCTCGAATCCGGTAAACTGCCGCGACTACGTTGTGGCGCGTCGCTGGCCCGATGGGGTTATCTGCCCGCGCTGCGGGAGTGAGAAAGTCACCTTCCTCGAAAAGTATAACCGCTGGCAGTGCGGCGCACGGCACGCTAATCGACAATTCACCGCAAAAACCGGAACCATTTTCGAAGACAGCCCCCTCGGGTTGGACAAATGGCTTGCAGCCATGTGGCAAGTAGTGAATTGTAAGAACGGTGTCAGTTCCTACGAAGTCCACCGCGCTATCGGAATCACCCAAAAGACTGCGTGGTTCATGGATCATCGGATTCGCTTTGCGCTGACCACAGGAACGATTGATAAATTTTCTGGACACGTCGAAGCGGACGAAACTTTCATCGGCGGCAAGGCTCGCAATATGCACATGGATGTTCGCAAGCGGCGCATCACTGCTACCGGCCCGACTGACAAGACCGCCGTGTTTGGCGTGCTTGAACGTAGCAAGGACGAGGGCGCGCACAGCCGAGTTAAGACGAAGGTCATCGCTGATCGCAAGAAGAAAACCCTACAAACGGAAGTGAAGACTCACGTCCAAGCCGGTGCCGCGCTCTACTCGGATGCCTTGCTTTCCTATGACGGTCTGGAATCGGACTACGCACATCAAGTCGTAGATCACGCAGTTGAGTACGTTCGTGGTCACGTCCACACTAACGGACTCGAAAACTTCTGGAGCCTATTCAAGCGCGGTATCAACGGCACCTACGTCAGCGTCGAGCCGTTTCACTTGTTCCGCTACCTGGACGAGCAGGAATTCAGGTTCAACAATCGCGGGACTCGTGATAACCCCATCAACGACGGCGACCGCTTTGACTTGGCAGTGCGCCAGATCGTCGGGAAGCGACTAACATGGAACCAACTTACCGGGAAGGAAATCCAACCAACCACACCAAACTTCTGAAGCGGCAGAGGCGTGGAAAGCGCCTACTGCTGTCGGTTCATCTGGATATAGCAAAATAACATCTTGGGCTACTTGACACGGTTCTGGAATCGGGAGCACAATGGCTGTGTCTAGAGTCGTTGTTCGCCTAGGAGACGCTACATGTATGAAATCTTCACCCGCAAGGTTTCCCGCTCGGGAACGCCGATGATGTCGTTTTCCAAGCTGGGTCAAATCGTATTCAACACATCCGCCGCTCAACAACTTCAGAAAGCGGCTATCGACCATGTGCTGCTGATGTGGGATACCGAAGAGCGCAAGATGGCCGTGAAATCTACCAGCAACAAGAAAGACACTAGGGCGTACCATATCCGTTACGCCGACAAAGGTAATGGTGCATCCTTCTCCGCCAAGACTTTCTTGGACTACATTGGGGTGGACTACGCCCAGCGGAAAGGGATGGCTGTAGAAATTAACCAGAATCACGAGATAGTCGTCGAGGTGAAAATTCCAGACGATTATTTCAAGCGGAAAAGTCAGCCGCGGATCGTGAGTCGGACAGCGGCGGCATCGTCTGACAAATAGCTAGAGGCTCTGATTGGGTCAGAGCCTCTAGCCTGAAGCCGATGTCCACTCAGCTTGTCTAGAGTCGAGAGGAGCACTTGAAGGGCTTCGAACACCCTCAGTGTACTCAACAGGGAATTCCTTGTCCAGTGGTTTATTCGCTCTTCCTCTCGAACATAAAGGGCTCTGTTAAAGAGCGGGCGGACAGGCTTCGAGCCTACCGCACGGAAACGCCAAGGCCCAATGCGTCGGCATTGGGCTGTCTGGAAGGGGGTGATGCATTATCGAACCACCTTAGTAATCTGACAAAACGATGATTAGCATACTCGGCCCGCTCACGACGGGCCGGGTGTGTTTTCCGTTTACCATTGTAACCGCTGGGGGTATGATGGGCCTATGAAATTACCGCCTCCAGTTCACTTGCCAGCGGGCGGCACCCCAGCGCAACGGCTAGATATGGCTTTTCGCAAGGTGCTGACCGTCTCGAAGGAGGAGTTGCTGAAAGCAGAAGCGAAGCAGCAACGACTACGGGAGAAACGGCGAGGACGTAAAAGTGACTGAGACTAAAACCCTGCCAAGCCTAGTAGCTCGCGCGTTCGCAACCGTCACCGTCACTAAGGAACAGCCCTGCACTTACCCGAATAGCCGAAATCCAAGATGGATCTACTTCCTGAGGCTTGGTCACCGGGCCGATGATCTTCTTCTCCGAGCGTGGCACAAATTTCCGTTCGAGGACTTCGAACCTTACATTGAGCCGACAGGAGCGAAGGACTCAAATGCTCGTTACTGGCGGCTGCGAAAGGAGTATCAATCAAAGTAAGCCCACTACCAAACCCTGTCACGGCAGTTCCTAAGCTACCTGTACTCATGTGATTTGTCAAAGCAGTTAATGCCCTAATTTGGCCCTGGAAGAACCTAAAAGGGCAGGCCCTGGAATTGTTCCCCATTGGCCTCGGCTATTTGGTCAGCAATATCAATCCAGACCGTTTCGAGGTTCGTATTCTAGATTGCGTGCTGGATGATATCCCGCCGGACAGTGAAACCTTTGCGACCGAATTGAACGAATTCAAGCCCGACATCGTGGGAATTTCATGGTGGAGCAACACCACACCGGTCGTCGAGGACACGATTCGGGTGATTAAGCAGCTATTGCCCGATGTCATTCTTATGGCTGGCGGCCCTCATTTGACCGGATGTGGAGAATCGGTAGTTGCTGGTCGGTGTGTGGATTTTGCCTTCGGCGGCGAGGCGGAACTGGGCTGCGCGCGATTGTTGGAAGCCATTCAGGACGCGGATGGCTTTCCGCCCACCGACGTATTGGCGGCCATCCCCGGGTTGATCTACCGCGACGCCGGGGGCGTGCGCCGCAACGCCACTGACTTTGTGCAAGACCTGGATTTGGTTCGTGGCATTGATTATGAAAGTCTGAGGCTGCGCGACTATCATACCCGCGGTTATTACTACGGCGCGAAATTACAGAAAAAAACGGAACTGACAGCGCCCATAATGAGCGCACGTGGCTGCCCATTCCATTGTACCTTTTGCATGGCACCTCAAATCGATGGAGCGAGTATCCGGCGGCATTCCCTTGAGCACGTCATCGACAGAATCAAAACCCTGTACCACGATTTTGGCGTGCGCTACGTTGCGATCATCGACGATAACTTCACCATCAACAAGAAATGGGCAATTAAAGTCTGCAACGCCATTGCTAATCTGAATTTTTCGGATCTGGCTATGGGCACACCCAACGGCATCCCCTTGGCTGGCATGGACATCGAGCTTGCACAAGCCATGAAGCGAGCGGGCTGGCGTGAAGTCATGATTGCCCCTGAAAGTGGCTCCAAGAAGACTCTGAAGGCCATGCGGAAACCGGTGAACATAGACCTCGTACCTGATTTCATCCGCATGTTCCACGAGGTAGGCTTGCAGGTCACGGCGTTCTTCATCATCGGCTACCCTGATGAGACGCTGGAGGATATCGCCCTAACGAAGAAATTCATCTTCGAAAATGATTTTGACTTTGTTGGGATCAGTTTTTATCAGCCTCTTCCAGGCACCGACATCTATAACCGTTTAGTGACGGAAAACATCATCCCTAGAGGATTCATTCCTGGACACTACCAAGAGGTGACATTCCGCCGTTCGAACATCGAGAGCGACGTACTGTGTGAAATTTATAATGACATGTGGAACGAATACCGGGAGTTCAAGAAATTGCCCATAAAGAACCGGGCCGTCGCTCGCATCAGAGAGGATATGGTTCGGAGTGAGTTTGCCGCATAGACCGGGGCCCAGGGAGGCAGCGAGTCTCATGATCTCCTAGCTAACCGACTTTGACGCCAACCTGGCCGCTCCGAGCAACATGTCGACGACTTCCCGGACTGCTCCGTTACCACCGGCGAGCTTCGTGACCACTTGGCAGTTTTCCCGGACGGAAGGACGTGCGTCCGCAGGACACACGCTAAGGCCCACGATGGCAAGCGCGGGTAAATCGTTCACGTCGTCCCCAATAAAGCAAATCTCTTGCAGGCGCAGCCCGTGACGTTCGGAGAAGGCACGCAACGCGCTCGCCTTGTCTTTGCAACCCTTGTGAACGTCTGTGATACATAGCTTCTCGGCCAACCGGTCGACCAAGGAACTGTCCTCTCCGGACAACAGGGCAATGACCATTCCTGACTTTCGAGCGAGCGAAAGACCCATGATGTCGGCGAAGTGAAAGCGTTTCCATTCTTCGCCGTTCGGCCCCCACCAGACGCCCCCATCGGTGAGCACACCATCGACATCCATTGCGATGGCTTTGATCTCGTGCACTAGGACGCTCCCACACGTCGCAGCTTCTTGATGATTGGCTGTTCCCGTTCTAGTACACGTTTAACGCCGTCGCCCATGGATTTTTCGATCAGCCGAATATCCCGAACCAGTCGCGTGATCCCGTTCGGCTCAAGCGAAGCCGCATGGTCCGATCCCCACATGGAGCGATCCAGCGTAATGTGGCGCTCAAG
>JBEKXQ010000241.1:0-5657 GCA_049511915.1 Candidatus Korobacteraceae bacterium | reverse complement strand
GTGGGGTCTCCGGGGAAGAACCGCACCCGGCCGCAAAGACCGACAGCATGAGTGCCACGAGTAGGCTCGCTCTTTGCATTTCATTATTGATGAGTTTCTCCAAACTGAACCTCCGCGCCTAGGGTTGATTTGCCGACCCGCCAAAAGAGAACTTGGTAATGAAAGCGTTCTGTTGACCCGGCACGTGGGGGAACACTTGGGCCGGATTCTTCAAAGGAAAATCTGGGGAAGAGGTAACGCCGGTCACGACAACGTTGCCGTCCGGATCGACGGCCAGTCCATACGCGCGGTCGTCGCCGCTACCCCCGAGGTAAGTGGAATAGGCCAGCCAAGCTCCCGACGGGGGAATCTGCATGAACATGGCGTCCTGGCTGCCCCCCTGGAACGCCGGGATCAGCGCGTCCCAGGTGTAAGGGTATTTGATTGGAGCCACCAGATTAGCGGTGCCATCGATGTCCTGATACTCGATCCCATACGAGGAGGTTTCACCGGCGAGATACACGTTACCGTGGGAATCGACGCCGATGGATGTTCCAAAGCCTCCGCCGGCAAGAGCTATTTCATTGGGTGCCCCTCCACCCAAATAAGTGCCGTAGATCAGTGACGCTTTCTTTTCCCGAGAGGGATCGATCTTCACCATGTAAGGCTGGTCGTTCGATTTGTCCAGCCCGAGGTAAGGCGCACTGCGATAGACGGAAAGCCAGGTTGTCGGAAAGTCGGGAGATACCGTGCGGCCAGTCACCGCGATGATGCCGTTCTGATCAACCGCTACACCGTAGGTGTCCTCACGAGCGTGGTCCGTGTTGCCGCCCAGGTAGGTGGAGTACCGGAACTTATATTCCGACGTCGGGTCTCCGGGGTTGCTCGACGTAAACTGGGCCACAAAACCGTTGCTCACCCAGCCTGGCGGCGGAGCATGTCTTCGATAAGCATTGTGAGTCGTCGGAAAGTCGTCAGAGTTGGTATAGCCTACCGCCGTAATCAGCTCGCCACTGGCGTCAACCGCGGCCCCGTGCCCTTTTTCATCGTCATGGCCTCCCAGGAAACTGGAGTAGATGAGCGAGTCAGCGCCGCTCTTGGAGGGATCGAAGATTGCCACGATCGCGTCGCTATCACCCTTGAGATCAGGCTGGATGGCGTTCGCGGTCACCGGGAGGTCCGCGCTATAGGTAGTCCCGACGAGGTACACCAATCCATGCGCGTCGGCGGTGAGATTATTGCCATTACTGTTGTTATCGACAAACCCCGACCCCTCGGTGCCGCTCCCGCCGAAGTAAGTCGAGTAAAGCAGGTTGCCGTCCTTGTCGAAAACGCTTAGGAAGTAATCCGCGCCTCCTCCGGCAAACTTATTCTGAAATGCGTTGAGGGTGGGGAACGGTTCCGAATCATCCGAATTGGTTATGCCATCGACGGCGACTCCTCCGTCGGGCAGGACGGCCAAACCCTCACCCATGGTCTGGTTGTTGCCACCGAGGTAGGTTAACCAGAGCAGCTTGCCGGAGGGATCGAGCTTCGCCACGAACGCCGTCATCGAGGCGCCAGAAGCGGGTTGCGGCTGGAAGGCGTGCAGCACGGGAAGATCGGTGACACGGCTAGCACCGGTGACAAAGGTATTTCCCTCGGCGTCGCTGCCGGTATTCTGGGCGAACGTACGGGGATTGTCGCAGTTGCAGTTCAATCCTCCCAAGGTGGTGGAGAAGATCAGGCTTGGTTTTCCCTGGGCCTGCCAGGATGGTTGTGACTGCGCGTGAGAACCAACGCTTGCGGCAAGAGCACCTATGAGGAGTAGTAGACCGGCCGCACGGATCGCAGAAACGCTGGGCATCTTGCGCCCCCTTTCGTTTCTGCCTGACTGAATAGTCCTGCCAGCCCGCAAAAGTCAAGGGCGGAGTACGCGTCTCCGCTATTTTCGGACGTGCGGGTCCCATTTTGGAAAAACTTTACAAGTCCTTATCAGAAATCCCGTAACCTAAGAATCGCCTCCTCGCCGCACGCGCACTGCTCTGTGGATCGGTCGATCTGAACCTAATCATTATCGAAAACGCTGAATGGAATTGCTTTCTAGAACACCTTGGTTGCGGACGACTGCAGTTGCTCGCTGGCGTTGTTCGGAACCTAGTTAACCAGTTGGTGCTGGCTTTCCGCACGCACGGCGATCTTCCCGCGCTCCGCCCTGCGATGGTCTCCGCCGGCCTGATTGCGTTGGTGCTGTTGCTGATGGAACTGCTCAAGAGCATCAGCACCTGGGTCCGAACAGCGCAGTCCGGCCTGGTGCAGGACTACATCACGGCGCTGGTTCATCGCCAATCGTTGGCTGCGGATCTGGCCTTTTACGATTCGCCGGATTTCTAAACAATCATTTACATCGCGCGCGCGAGGAAGCCTCGTACCGTCCCGCTATCTTGATCGAAAGCGTGGGAAGCCTGCTGCAAAACGCAGTCACGCTGGTCGCCATGGCTGGCGTGATCCTGCCGCTTTGGATACTGGCCGATCGTGGTGCTGTTGGTCGGCACCCCGCCGGCGTTTTATGTAGTCCTGAACTCTGCGGTGCGTCAACATCAGTGGCATCTCCGCAGCACCGCCGACGAGCGCAAGACCTGGTATTACGATTGGCTACTCACGTCAGGCGATGATCGGGAACTGTGCGGTCGACCAAGTTTGGAATTGGGACTGGCGAAGTAGCCCGAGATGTCCAGAATCAGTTGTGTCAGTGCGTAGGCGTAGGCGTCGATAGAACCGTTGTTCGTCGGCACAATCGCCATGTTGGAGGTGATGAAGCCATCCTCGGCATTCAGCGTCGAGACCGTGGGCTGTTGCTCGCCATCAGGCCACAGGGTGAGGAAAAGCATGGGGCCCGGCGGCACCACCGTCGCGTTAAATATGTACGCCGCAGCGTTGCTCGGCGGAGCACAGGCGCTGCCCACCACATTCACAGTCTTCTCGCCAACGAATGAGCCGCCGCTCTGGCGCGTGTCGAGCACCCGGCAAGGCGGCACCGAGTACATGGACAGCCCGCCTGTTCCTGGCGCTGCAAAGTAACCGTCAACATCGAGCAACAGGTCGGTGTCGTTGTTGTGGGCATAGAAGGCGGTTGAACCGTCGCTCCCAGCAGGTACGATGGCCGCATTGGCTGCGACCGTCCCGGTGTTGTCATTAAGGGTGGAGACAACAGGTTGTGCCTCACCCTTTGGCCACACGGTCAGATAATCGAGCCCACCAGCGGCCGGAAGGACCGTGACGTTGAAGGAATAGGCTGTGGCGTTGCTCGGAATGCCGCAGGTTCCAGCAATCAGATAATCACGTTCCACTCCCGCCTCCAGCGTGCCTTGATCCTTGCCGTTACGGGTGTCTACTATGCGGCAGGGCGTCAGCGGATAGAACTGGTAGGTTCCGGATGCAGGCGGCTCGAAGTAGCCGTCGATGTCGAGGATTACGTCGGCGGTATTGCTGACATATACGCTTACTGACCCCTGATAGCCGGCAGGCACGATGGCTGCGTTGGCCTTAATCCGGCCATCTGGCGAGTTCATGGTCGAAACGTAGGGCTGGTCTTCACCCGTGGGCCAGATTGTCAGATAACCTAAGGGAACAATCGGAACTACCGTCACATTTAGCGAGTAGGCAGCGGCCGAGGCAAGACTTGCGCAGGGTGGAGAAGCCGATTGTGCCAACTGGGGAAGGTTGAACACCCGGGAAGTCTCGCCTGCAATCGGGCCGCCGTTACTGCGTGTGTCGACTAGACGGCAAGGGGTAACTGGAAAAAGCTGTAGCGGACTTGGGCTGCCTGTTCCTGCGATTACGGAAACTGTACCATCTGTGTAATTGTCAACATACACCCGGTTGGTCAGCGTGTTCATTGCGCCTGCATTGGGTCCGTTGCCGACATCCACTGTCGTTGTGTTGTTAGTGGCCCCGTCGATGTCGGTCACCGTCCCATCAAAGGAATTCGGGACGTAGATCTGGTTGGTCACGGCATCAACCGCTGCGTTCGACGTGAAGTTGGAGGCGGACATGTTCCCAACGGTTACCGTCGTGGTAATTGTGCTCCCAGCGATAACTGTCACCGTCCCGGGACTGGAGCAAGTAAGATCGGTGCCGCAATTATTCACGACATAGATGTTGTTGGTGACAGCGTTGACCGAGACGCCAAAAGGGTAAGCTCCCACGATGAGGTTAGTGGTGTTGTTCGTGGCCCCGTCAATTATGGTCACGGTGCCAAGGCTGCTGCATGTGAGATCGTTGCCACAGTTATTGGGGACGTAGATCTGGTTTGTCACCGAGTTGATAGCAGCGACAAAAGGGTACGCCCCAACGTTCACATTCGTCGTGTTATCGGTGGCTCCGTTGATCACCGTCACCGTCCCATTACTCCCGCAGTTGACATCGTTGCCGCAAAGATTCACAACGTAGATCTGGTTGGTTACGGAGTTAATCTCCACGTCGCTGGGAATGTACTCCACCTGGACGGACCCGATGTTGTTGCTGCCCCCAGCGATGACCGTTACCGTCCCAGGACTGGAGCAGGTGAGATCGTTGCCGCACTGATTTGCAACGTAGATCTGGTTGGTAATCTGGTTCACCGCAACAGCGTCGGGGTAGACTCCCACATTCACGGTCGTGGTGTTATTGGTAGCTCCGTCGATGACCGTCACCGTCCCAGGACTAGAGCAGGTGATGTCGTTGCCGCACTCATTCACCACGTAGATCTGGTTGGTTTGCAGGTTCACGGCGACGGCAACGGGGAAAACGCCCACGTTTACCGTCGTGGGGTTATTGGTAGCCCCATTGATCACCGTCACCGTTCCCGCGGTGGTGCACCCATCGATGCTAGTGCAGGCGGAATTTACCACGTAGATGTTATTGGTGGCCGGATTGACCGCTGTCGCTAAGGGCTCTACGCCTGCGGGTACCGTCGCCACTACAACCTGTGCGACGGCCGACGGCAACAGCACGGCTGCAAAACTGAACAGCAGGAGAACAAACTGAAAACGGTGTCTCCGCATCATGAGCTCACCTCGCGCGAAATAGTTCCTAGACCCCGGTCCAGCCTGCTCAACGGAGGATTACAAGGCGACAATCGCATCCTCTTTGAGGAGCTGAAATGCGTATGTCGCAGCGCGTGACAACTTTTGAACACTCCGGATGGTTGGGGATGGTAGCACTGAGCTGCGCCAAAAGGAAGAAGTTTTCTTGGGTCAGCAACTTCCCCGAATCCGACGAGGGATCAGCAAGTTCATCGCTGTGTATGCCCGCCGTTTCGGGTCTTCAACTACGAGATGGCCGTGTCAGTTCGAGCCGGTTGCCGGAATCCACCCGGTCGCCAAGAAACGAGCGCCAACGGTGGGTGCCCGGAACGTGCAACACGAAATATACAGGGCCCTGTATTGCTTCTTCTTCGGGACATCTCCGGCTACTTCGCACCGTAAAGGGGAATCAGTATCGGGGTCGCATCGAGCGCTGCCCGCACCACAACAGGCCTAAGAAATCCGCTACTCTCCCGATTCGTGGAAGAAAGAAGATGGGTCGTTGTTGTAACGGACTTAAATGTCTGGAGGATTTGCTTTGCGCCTCGCTACACTCGGCGTAATAATCGATCATCTTGGCCGACAACGCTCGCATCCTGAATGTAAAGTTGCGCAAGGCAGCCGTGCAGTTCG
>JBEKXQ010000240.1:0-8499 GCA_049511915.1 Candidatus Korobacteraceae bacterium | reverse complement strand
TGGATCAAACCTGCGAATCGTGGGTTGGATCGTGGGTTGGAGATTTCGGCTCTGTGCCGCTAAGTGTTTTGGAATGATGGTGGCCAGGGACGGAATCGAACCGCCGACGCCAGCCTTTTCAGTCTGTGGCTTTCTCAAACATTCAACAACTTGCAGGTCTCGGACGGCTGCGTAAGTCCTTCAAAGTACGTGCAAGGCAGGTCTATTGTGGGTTGCATCGTGGGTTGCGCGTTGTGTTATCGTGTTGGTCGCGGAGCGAGCGAACCGCAGTCGAACACCAGTATCGATCGGGCCGTTGATAGGATCGCGCGCTAATGGTTCATCAGTTTCTGGATGACTTCCTGATTCGATGGTCGGCGGGAGTTGCGCCCCTTTGTGGTCAATACACGGTCAACGATTTGCCCACTTTCGAGTGTTCAGCGTTTTGTGTCAGGCAACTGATTTATTGTCAATATCTTACGGATAAATCAGCGGGCTCCGGCCCGCTGATTTTAATGACGCTTCGATGCCTGACCCTTCCAAGGCTTGAGCATCGGAATTAGCGAGCGCCGGCGACCGTTGCAGAATAGTGTAGCCATGGCGCGGATTCTCAGTCGCACGGCTAACTACCCCTGATCGCTGCTCCGATGAGACGGTTGGCTTTCTAACCATCCGATGCCCCTTTTTGGGTATTGTCGAGTCCTCTGCCCGTGAGAACATAGGATCAGCGCCAAGAGTAAACAGGGCAGCCTAGATTTCTTAATGTAAGGCAGCAGTGTCTGGGGAACTATCATGGGTTTCCTTGAGCGGCTAGAAATTGGAGTCTTATTTCGGGTGACGCGGGCGTTCTCGGTCTGCGTCATATTGGTCCTCATTGTCCTCTTGCTATTATCGCTTTACGATGCAATCGGGACTTTCGGTGGGGCTCAGATTTATCCCGACATCGAGGAAGTCTTCGCCAGACTTGCACCTCAAAGGTACGAACCAGCCGCACCTGAAACGAATCCGACACAGGGTCCCGACCTTTCTTCCCTGAAATTGCCATTCAGTGTTCAACGATATTTCAGCGAGCCTGACAGTCGCTCAAGACTTGTGGAGCAGGTTTTTCGTTTACCGCCGGAGCAGCGGGACGGATATGTGCGGCAACTTGCCGCTGTCATTGACGAAGCAGAGAAGAGGAATTCCGGTGTAGGCAGTGCTGTTTCTGTTTACATGCAACTGGTAGATGAGAGACTGCAACTGATTCAGTCCAGCAAGGAAGCGCTCAAGGCCAAGCAGTTGCAATCCGTTGAAGCTGCGATCGCAATTCTGATGCTGATCGCGCTCTTTTCTCTGATCCTGGTCCTTCTCGCTATCGAGCGCAATACAAGGTCAAGTCGAGTGGCGTGAAATATGACAGTTCCCCAACGAGGGTTGTTGGTCAGCCTTCTCACACTCCTTGTAAGCGCTTGGGGGTGCCAGAAGAAACAAGCCACTTTCCCCGGCTACACATATCTCGGCAGTGACGGAGTCCAGACTGCTTATGTTGACTTACGCTCGGCACAACTGGACGAACATGGCGTGACATTTTCGTATATCAGCCAGGAGCCGAATGGGCGACACACGATACTCAAGATTTTCAGTGACTGTTCTAGTCGCTTTCGGAAAATGGGTGGAACTTCATACAGTCAGGACGGCAGCATGGCTGGGCAGATAGCTGCGGATCTGCGCGACTCTCCACTATATGGAAATCCGCTTGTAATCGCTGCTGCGAGTGCTGCATGCGGTAGTCCGATAGTCAACAGCCTTAAGCCCGATAGCTTTCGGGTTGACGATTCACTTCATGCGCTCTACGGTAATTATGATGTCCAGTCGCATTCATCCTTGTGGAGGGATATCGCGGTTCCGGACCGGCCAGAGTTGGCGAACTTCCGCCAAATCTCCCAAGGTGCGGCGAAAGTTGTGTTTGATGGTGGCTACAGCGAACGGGGAGTCGATAAGCACTTCGTAATTTATGCGACAGTGCCGCTCGGCGAGAAATTTGATTGCCACGTTTGTTCGCCGCTGTTGAGCTCTGCCGTTTTTGCGAGGCGAGGTGCAGAGTGGCACATCGAGAGCGAAGAGAAATACTTGACGCTTGGCGCATCCTATGGGGAGCGACCGAGGTGCCAGTTGGTCAAGCTGGGACCGGACAGGTTTGGCGTAGCGATGTACTACAGCGATATGGCACAAGGATTTGAAGTGGAATGGATTGTCTTCGTAGCTGCCGAAGGAAGTACTATCAAGCCTGTCCTTACACTCACTACAAGGCAAGATCCTAATGATGAACTGTGTAGGGGTTCTTCTAATCCTGAGTCATGTACGCATTACATTGTCGAGTATCAATTTGTGCCGGGTTCTGATCCAACACACTTCGACATCCAGGCGACAAAAAAGATTAGCTCTGGGCCCAAAACGAACACCGTATCAACTGAAAGATTTTCGTTTGTCGGCGACAGATATATTTCTTCGGGCATGAGCGCACACTAACTGTTGGCAGGGTTGGGTAAAGTCGCAAGCAGTTAAGCTTTGACACTTCCAAGCTGATCACAGTGAAGTCGCGATTAGCTCAAAGATCTGGAAGATCGAGCGCAAGGGGCGAATCGTGCAGAGTTGGTGGGGACGCGCCAAATACGATGTGAAATCCAGACGCGTTCGCCCAGAATTCGAGCTTCTCACCAAAGTCTTGGCGATTTCCATCTGTGGAGCAAGCGGAAGTGGCGATGAAGGCTCGCATTGCAGGGAAGATTAATGAAGGTTATCAACGGTCACCCCGAAGGCGAAAGCGATCGAACGCGGTGAAATAGCTCTGCCCCTGCCGCGCGGCAGTCTGAGAGCAGCACGACAGCGTCTGCACACGTGACGTCTGCGGAGATATGAACGAAAATTGCTGCTACTGCCAGCCTCACCTGAGAACCTGAGATGAACTGCTTCCGCAATCGAAACGGAAACACAGTCGGTGAGATGCAGGAAAGCGTTCCGCAATGGAATCCACCGCAATTTTCGTGACGCGCTAGACACTGGGGGCATCGAGAAAGTCACGCGGGCCTTTCGGAGGTAATGGATTCCGTGGAAACACAACCGCAAATTGATCTCGCCACGTTGCCGGAAAGGTACTAGTGGAAGATCTTAAGAAATGGATTACACTCTGCAACGAGGCGCTTCGGACAAGCGATGAGGCCCCTTATCTTGATATATCTAATCCGCTGCTCGATGGAGATGTACCTAAGATAATGGCCGAGCAGGAGTACCTCGGCTGTGCTGAAGAGCTTCTGACAGAAGACCCTTCCGATCTTACCCTACGCTTCGGCCTGCTGTACCCATTGCGGGCCTCCGCAATGAAGAACCCTTGTCCCGTAGACGCAAGCAAAATCAATTCCGATTCGAGAACAAACGCGTTTCAGCATCTTGCCGCGTTGTGCATTCCTGAGCAAATCAACGATCTGCGTTCGCTCAGGTTTGAGCTACACAATTCGTATCTTGCTGGACACTGGCAACTGGCGCAACGGCTGCTAAGGCGCATGGAAACGCTCGATCTTTTACCCCTCGGCGAATCGCTTGCGGTCAGCGGATATCTGGCATTTCTTGGGTTATTCGGACGGCGGATTCAATACGAGTTGTTAAACGATGAAGGCTACGACTTCTCTTGGAACTGGAGCGTCCCGGAGGCAGTTTGGTCGTCACAAAATGGATATTGGGCATATACGCGTCCTGAATTCGTGAAGCAGGGATCGCCAGCACATTGGATCATCACTGGCTGGTGTGCCAATCCGAAAGCGCCGCAGATCATCGGCTATCCTCCCGGGACACTGGACTTTACTCGCCCAGAACTGCCCGTAATGAACACTGATGGCCAGGGATTATTCACGGTCGAATCGGTCGTAAACGTGATCCACGAAAGATATAGGTCTTTTGATGCTTTGCCGTCGTTTCAGCTAACTGAAGAACAAAAGATTCGAGCCTTATGGGCAAGGCGGCGATTGCAAGATGCTATCACCGCGGCACCAGAGTTCGCGCAACAATACAGACCAATTTGGGCACGAGTGCTCTACGCGGTCGGAGAGTTTGGTGAGGCAGCCGAGGAGTACGAAGCAGCGCTCCATGAGCGTTTCTCGTTTGACAACCCGGAAGACAGTGCCGTCTGTGAGGACTACGAATGGGAGTTGAAGTTCATGACGGCGCTCTGCTATCGACGGGCGGGTGATTTCGAACGTGCATCGGAAACCCTTGAATCAGAGATGTCTTCGGGAAAAACAACGTGGGGAGCTTCGTGGTGGATTGCGAAATGGTATAGCGAGGATGGCCACTACGATAGGGCAGCCGACCTTATTGTCAAAGAATCTGAGAGTCCCTTAGCTCTGCCTGAGTCTTGGCAGGTCAGCACAATTTTGGCGTTGGCTAAATTGTCCCATGTTGACGACCAAATACATCAGTTCGTTGAGAGGCTGGCGAGAACAAATCCAGAGATGCAGGCCGTCATTGAAGGTCTCTCAGAACAACTTTGGCCAAACTTTGCCCTTCTTTCCCGTCAGTCTCAAGATTACTGGCTGCACGCAGTTGCCGAGTTGCACGGTTCAAGTCTTTTCCCCGGTGCTGAGAGTATCAGTGCAAATACGGCTATCAAGGATTTTGCTTGGATTGTGGAGCATGAATTACGTACTCGGATTTTTGACACATTTCGTGCCGAAACGAGTGTCGGAGAAGCTCACAAATCAGCCATCAAGGATTCTCGTGAGTGGGGTGACAACAAGTTCTTCAATTTCGTGACTTCAGCACACCCACAGTTAACGTTTGGAATGATGGTGACCGCTTTGGAGGAATGCCAGCACTCCGTGATTCCGACCCATATCAGGTTTCTACACCACGTGTTAGCTGTTTCACCGAGGATATTAGATTCATTGGAAGAGTTGAGGAACATCAACCAGCAAAGGAATCCGGCCGTCCACACCGACAGAAAGTTCAAGAAGACCGACGTATTCGTATTCGCTCGGGTGTGTGTGAAGGCGCTTGATTCGCTTGTTACACCTGATGCCTGAGTGCGGGAGGCTGCGGAGATTCGATGCAGCGCTACCACCTCGCTACTGGCAAGGAGTGTGAGAAAGAATGGGGAAATACAACAGTTCTCTTACCAGGGTCGTACCCGTATTCGATCAGCTGATTCGAAAGGACAGATCAGGAGTCTCGTGGCTCAAAGAACTTTTGGACCTGTTTCCGAATAGAGAGACTTTCTTATCTGAGGTCTGGCGAGACCCCGGGCCGATAAGCCGAATATGTTTTGGGAACCAGGAATTCTGCCTGGACCCGCCGTTGAGATTTCTTCGTTGGATGGTTGAGCATCCAGAAGAGCTTTCTTGGCCCCGCTATGAGGTTCGTGATCCCCACATTCGTGACATGCGGGAGCGGTTGGTTGGACGGGGGACATATAAGGGCAATGGGCAAGCTCGGTGTTCGGCAGTTCAAGACGCAGTTGCCGAAATTGAGAATGCTCTTCGAGAGCCTCCCGACAATCCGCCGAGGATCTGGCAAAGAAGGTGGTGGGTTTTAGAAGGGCAGACACACGTAGACTGCTTTATCGAAACACCTAAGGTACGCTTATTTGTCGAAGGAAAACGGACCGATAAGCTTTCGGCAGGGACAAGTTGGTATCAGGGGCGGAACCAACTGCTGCGTAACTTGGAGGCCGCTTCCGCTTTCTGCGGCAGTCGGCCTTTTGTGCAACTACTAATCGTTGAGCACCCTCAAGCCGAGTTGCCCTCCAGTATTGTAGAAGCGAGCCTTCCCCACCTCAAGTCAGAAGAACGACAGAAGTTGTTGCAGCATTATGCAGGTTCCGTCACCTGGCAGGATGTGTGTGACGCATTGGATATCCGTTATGACCTCTTGCCGGAAACCGTCGGAAGCCCGCCGAACTCGTAGGGCCGCGTACTGCCGCGGAATGGATGAAGCCCGTGGCGACGCAGGGCGATCGTGTCGAATCTGACTGAAAGGGAATTCCTCCGAATCGAGGAGGAGGGCGACGTCTACCGTGTCAAAGCGCATCTATTCAATCCCCCCAACAACTTACGCCACCGCAGGAAGCCGCCTAAATCTCTCCAAATACGCGCAAGTCGAAGCTTCGATGGATTGAATAATGGATCAGATTGACCCTCCCGTTGCCGCCCTGGGTCCGTCTTCTCCTAGAGCCTGGTTTCTTCCGCTGCCCTTCGCTCTAGCTCCCTCTTCAGCCGCCCCGGAGATCCAAAGTCCAGTTTGTCTCCTGGTCCCCGCTGTTCTGCGCTTGGCACCCAGGCAGCCGCGATGGGATTGGGACATGTTCCGCAGGTGGTAGACTGGAGCATGGAAACTCCAAGCGAGAACAGAACGGTTACGCACGCGCTATGACTCCCGCTAAGCTTCAGGCTCAAGGCTGGGTGTTGCAGCAACTGCTCGCGGCAGATGTGAAATCGCCGGTGGTGTGAGCATTTGCAAGCCACAACCCGGCTTATTAAGGGTTGCGACCCACAAAACGGGAAATAGATGGGATGGCTAAATGATTGAAACGATGGTGGCCAGGGACGGAATCGAACCGCCGACGCCAGCCTTTTCAGGGCTGGAATAAGCTGTATTCTCAATGACTTAACAGGTCTCGGTGGGCTGCTTAAGTATTTCACGGGTCGTGAGAAACGCGCTTGTCTTGGGTGGAATTCTTGGGTGTAAATGCATCCACCTCCTTGATTCTTGTGCTGCTGCTTGTTGGGGAATAACGCCAACAGCGGTTCGTGCCGGAGCGTGGCTTCCCGTTTGGCATAGCATATCCTGGGTCTTTCGTCGAAAACTGAGACCTGTTGAAGGGAGATGCTCAGGTCATGGCAGATACCGGTGAAAACAGGCAGACAGTAGGGCGTGCCACTGCAAAAGAAGCAGAAACGGTTCGGGCCGCAAAGAAGGTGGTTTCTGAGGAGCGGTCAACAGCAAAAATAAGCAATGCTGTGTTCCACAATTCTGCGAAGGGTTCTCAGCGAAAGAGCAAAGCCAACCAACAACGGAATTCTGATCCCAAAGCTTCGAAGAGATGAACGGAGATAACCCGGCCACTAGTCATGAAGCACCACGCTGACCAGTGAACTGTGGACGTGCATGCCGCCCCCGTTGTACTCGATGAAGCCCAGCTTACGAAAACGGTTCATAAAAAAGCTGACACGCGAACGCGTGGTGCCGATCATCTCAGCAAGAGTCTCCTGACTTATCTTGGCGACCACCGGTATCGGCTTCGATTCCTGGCCGAAGTGGGCCAGCAGCAGGAGAAGCCGCGCGAGGCGTTTCTCGCTCGAATTGAAAAGCTGATCCACAAGGTCTTCTTCTATGCGGATGTTGCGGGAAAGCAAATAGGCCAGAAAGCGCTCTGCAACTTCCGGCTCCTGTCGGAGCATTTTGACCATTGTCTCTTTTGCCAGACGAGTGATAGTCGAGCGTTGCAGCGCCGTCGTGGTCGCCATACGAAGCGGCTGGCCGGCCAGACATCCCTCGCCGAAGAAGCTGCCCTCCTGCAGGATACCAACGACGGCCTCTTTGCCACGCGCGGATACGACCGTGAGCTTCACCTTGCCGCTTTCGATGTAAAACACGGCATCCGCCGCGTCCCCTTGCGAAAAGATGGATGCGCCAGCCTGGTACTCCAACCTGGTTCTTCCACTCGCAAGTTTGGTCAGGAATGGGCGGGGATCGAATGCCGTGGTGCGCTCGAGAGACGCGTCAGTCTTCGCTGGACCGAACGGCGCTGAACGGACGCGCAGCTGATTAGCGGGAGTCTTCCGCCCTCTTTTCTGCACTATGATCGGGCGTCTGATGGCCATGGGAACCTCCCACTCGGCGAGTGTATACATGGGCCTTCGCCGACTAGGTAAATGATAACCCACCGCAGCGAAAGTTGGAGGTCTGGCGGTTACTTCCGCTGCTTGGGTTCCGTGGGTTAGTCCCGATTTGAAACCCCAGAAAGGGGCGGGTAGTGCTAAGACGAAAGGGGGGGGCACTTCGCCCAAACATAGTTGTACCGAAAGCTGAACTCATGCCGGCTGTGCTCGCCCCTTTGGGCGTACAAGCAAAGTATTGATGGTTGATAGCACTGCGGTGCTTATAGCTTCTACCAGTCTTTCACTGTCGCAAGTCATTTCTCGATGACCTATCCAGTTTTCAACTGGGCCAACTTTCCCCGCAGCTTTGCTACGGCTTCTTTGGCATGGCCGATCTGCTGTTGGGCTTTCCCCACCTTCTTTTCGGCTTTGCCTTCGGTTCTCAAATTGCGATAACCCGTGGCCTTGCCGACTTCCTCCTTGATTGTTCCTTTCACTTCATGAAAGCTACCCTTGATCTGGTCTTTCGTGCTGGTTTTCATATTCCTTCCTTGGCCCTTGTAAGCTTGGATTGCCGCTTTGAGGGGCTATGCTTTTTGTAATCTCGTGCTTTTCTGGGGTCTGAGCAGAATTGACCATCAATGGAATGGTCCTCGACTTCATCCCGAAATGG
>JBEKXQ010000239.1:0-7630 GCA_049511915.1 Candidatus Korobacteraceae bacterium | reverse complement strand
GTGGCTTGATGAACGTCGAGCCCGATATACTTTTCACTATCCATAAGGGTGCTCCTTTCTGTAGGTCATGATGCTTGCGCTCACAACCTACTCCAAAAGGGGCGCCCTCTTATAATGCGTTAACAGCAATAATCAACCGCAGTATCCAAGTAAGTCCCGTGCGGACGGAGCACTAAATCCATATCCATCAGTTTGTTAGGCCGTAATCTTAAATTAAGTTGACTCACTCCGGCGCTAGTGCGATAGTCGCGCTGTTCTGCGACCACAACTGGGCCCGAGCCAGGCGGAAGGGGTTCAACATGTCCCACGGACAGCACGAGGCAACTTCGATTTTCATTCTAAGTCTGCGAACCGTAGTTGTAAGCCTGCTATGCGCAGGCATGTTCACAGCCATCCCGTTGGCGCAAGGGCAGAACTACAGCATTCTGCACACTTTCACCGGCTATTCCGGTGGTGGTGAGCCGGTCGCCGGTTTGACGATGGCCGGACCGGGAAATTTCTATGGCACCACGGCTGAGGGGGGTAGCCAGGATGCTGGCACGGTGTTCAACTTGAGGCGAGCTGGATCAGGCTGGATCCTGACCCTCCTTTATAGCTTTCAAGGTGGTGTCCTTGATGGCTCAGTGCCAGATGGGCCAGTGACCATCGGCCCGGACGGCAGCCTCTATGGCACGACCTACGAAGGCGGATCGGTGGAGTGCGCCGAAGGCTGTGGGATTGTCTATAAGCTCGCTCCGCCCGCTAATTTCTGCAGATCGGCGAGCTGCCCGTGGACCGAGGCTGTGTTGTACTACTTCCACAAAGCCGACGGAGCTGGCCCAGCAGAGGCGAGGTTGATTTTCGACCAAGCTGGAAATCTGTATGGCACAACCTATTACGGCGGTACAAATGGTTGGGGTACGGTATTTAAGTTGTCCCCCTCGAGTGGCACCTGGCCGGAAACTGTACTGTACAACTTCGGCGGTGGTGTGGATGGCTTCTTTCCCTGGAGCGGCGTCATCTTTGATAGCGCCGGAAATCTATACGGGACAACGGAAAGCGGCGGAGCCAACTCGGCCGGCACCGTCTATGAGTTGTCGCCCATCGGATCAGGATGGACGAAGTCAACGTTGTTCAGTTTCAATGGCGGGAGCCAAGGGGACGGCGCCGTCGGCGGTGTGGTGATGGACGCGAAAGGTAATCTTTACGGCGGCACGATTTCCGAGGGTTCACAAGGCGGGGGAACGGCCTACGAATTGTCACCTTCCAATGGCCAGTGGAACTTTACGCTGCTCGCGGCCCTCCCTGCGGCTTACGAGGGACCCTTGGATAGCCCCACTCTCGATGCCGCAGGAAATGTTTACCTGACAAGCAAACAGGCCCTTGGTAACGGCGCCGTGCTGGAAGTGAGTCCATCCGACGGAGGCTGGCAGCTGAACGTCCTGCACGCATTTGATGGAAGCGACGGGTCTTGGCCGACGGGAGGAGTGATTTTGGATGCTAGCGGGAACGTCTACGGCACCACCTCGTTGGGCGGGCCCAACAACGGAAATGGGGTAGTGTGGGAGATCACGCCGTAGTTATGCCTTCTCGGCAGTTGCCTGGACAAGGTAAAAAGGGTGACGCGGGCAAAGGCCCCCCGTCTTGACCAGATCGAACTGGCAATCCGGGGAGCCTGGTTGGTTATTTGCCGGCGTAAGTATGGGCGGAACCGATGCCGGTGCACAGGTCCCAACCAACTTTGCAGCGCGGATCACCGGTCGTGATGTCGTTGAAATCAGCATGGTACCTGATGGGACTGCCCATCTCGCTGTACATCATGGTGAGCTCATCCAAGGACGACTGTTCTCGGCTGCCGGCCGCGTTCACGATACCAGCAAAGGTAGGAGACGACCAACTGGTACCTCCGACCGAACCCCAGCCTCCGAGGTAAATGGCGGTACAGCAAAAGTCGGACGCGACATCAGGATAGCCGCGAAAGTTTCCTACGATGCTGGCAATGCCATTCTGATAGCTGGGACGCGGCTCGTATGGACTAATGTCTCCCCCTCCGCCGCCAGTGTAGTACGACTCGGAGGTGAAGTTTCCGTTACCGTCGCGATTGAAATAAGTACCTCCAACCGCCACAACGTTCGGTGACGCTGCCGGATAGGCGCTCACGCCAAGTCCCCCATCGCCTGCAGCTGCAAAGTAGACGACTCCCGGGGAAGTGAAATATTGATCAAAGCCAGTTTCCTGAGAAATCTCCGCATCGGCAAAGCTCATGCTCACCACGCCGCCGCCGTTCTGAGCCACTAGTTCTCCGGCGAGATGCACCGCTTGCCAAGTCGGATCGGTGTCGCACGCCGGGACGGTACACAGGGTCGATACGACCAGGAACAGCTTGGCCTGTGGCGCCATGGCATGGGCCCACTCGATATCTAATGCCTCCTCGACCTCCCAATCCCCGTAACTGGGTGGCCGTATCGGGCCGGGCCAGACCTGCGTAATGGTCGTAGCCGGAATACCAAAGTAGGAGTCAAAGGCGTCCAAGTCGGACTGCGCGGTCGGGTAGTAACCGGCGTCCACGATGGCAATAGCGCCAATACCACCGGTGGGCACTGTTGTGCTCGTGGCAATCGGGCAGCCGCTCGGTCCAGTTACCAACTTATATACGCAGGCTACTGACCCAGGAGTTTCATCACCCGCGGGGGGTTGAGGGGCCGGTTGATCCGAGTCGACAAAAAAGTAGTTCGTGTGAGGGCGACCGGGCCGGGGGATGCTGGAATCCGGATAAATAATTCTGTGTCCGTTGTAAACGGACTCGTAGCGGGTTTGTGCGGACGCTGGGCAAAGGGCTGCACCTGCAAATAAGACAACTGCAACCATCGTTAACATTACAATCTGGATGTCTCTGCGGAAAGTAATCATTCATTGGCTCCTGTGTGACACCCCGAAATCATGACGGGAGTTCATGGGAAATGCAAGCTCGAAGCCCCATGCGAGTCGTTCTGTCTGCAAAAGCATGGCATGCGCAGTTCCTCCGCAAGGAGCCGCGCGTCGTGTGCGCTGCGCGCGACCCCAAAGGCCAAGCGAGAATCAGCTTCGCGTTGCTCTCGATTTCCACGGAGCAGCAGCTGAGGTCCCTTCTCTTCAGCTTCTTACACCGTAATGCAGAATTAAGTTGACGCGCCTTTCCGATGGCGTGATATTTGTGCCCGACAAAGACGGGTAAGGGGACCAACGTCAGAATGGTGCCCCGACGGGCGTAAAGGAGATCCTCATGACAACCCGGCCACGCTTTGCTTTTCACCTGCGACTTCGCTCGTTCGCGCTCATAACGCTTTGTGCGCTGACAATGATGGCGACGCAACCGGCTCGGGCGCAGACTTACAAAGTGCTATATAACTTCACCGGCGGCACTGACGGAGCAAATCCCTATGACGGGCTGACGATGGATGCGGCCGGCAATCTCTATGGCACGGCCAGTGCCGGCGGCTGCACCGGAGGCGCTTGCGCCTCGGACGCGGGATGCGGAACTGTGTTCAAGCTGAGCCACCACGGCTCCGGGTGGATATTTACGCCCCTATACGCCTTCCAGGGCGACGACGGGACCCACAATGACGCTGCCACCCCCGTTGCCGGAGTTACTTTTGGACCAGATGGCAGCCTCTACGGCGCAACGGAAGCAGGGGGAGCTGGAAGTTGTTACTACTTTCACGACGGATGCGGGGCGGTTTTCAAACTGAGCCCTCCGCCCACAGTCTGCAAGAGCGCCCTGTGTCCCTGGGACGAAGCCGTCATTTACCGCCTTGCCTACAATAACGGAGAAGAATCTCAGGGCAACGTGATCTTCGATGCAGCCGGTAACCTGTACGGCACGGTGGACCTCGGCGGCCAATACAATGGCGGCTACGTTTTCGAGTTGACGCCTTCCAGCGGCGGATGGACAGAGCAGACTCTGTACTCGTTCAACCCACTTTCGGGTGACTGCGGCTCGCCCACGGCAGGGTTGGTCTTCGACAATTCCGGCGATCTATACGGAACCACATTCGACGGATGCGCGGACAACTATGGTGGTGTCTTTCAGCTAACGCCATCGGGCTCAGGCTGGACCGAAAACATCCTCCTCAGCTTTAACGGCACCAATGGAGACACGCCCTATGCGGGTTTGATGTCCGACAGCCACGGCAATCTCTACGGTACAACCTTTGGCGATGGTCCCAATGGCGGTGGAACCGCCTTCGAATTAAGCCCTTCCAGCGGAGGCTGGGCGTACTCGCTGGTCTACGCTTTTGGCAATCCTGGTGACGGAGCGCTATCGAGTGCACCCGTATCGATGGATGCGAGCGGGAACCTCTACGGCACGACGCGCTTCAGCACGTCTTTGGACTATGGGGACGGCATCGTTTATAAGCTGACACCCTCCAACGACACTTGGACGGAGACCGTCTTGCACTACTTTGAGGGAAGTGACGGACAATTCCCCACCGGTGGTGTCCTCGTCGACGCGAATGGCAACCTTTATGGCACTACCAGCTATGGCGGAGCTTATGGCAATGGTGTCGTCTGGGAGATCACGCCGTAGCTGAGACTCAATGTTGGCACTGAGCTGGTTCGCCGACGGCTGGCGAAACATCGCCTTATCGTAAGCGATCGTGCCGACGCGGATAGGTTACGATAACGCCTGATTCGCCAGTCACCATGGCGCGCAATCGAGCTAAGCCATTTCCATTCAACGTGTTGGCTCGTAATATAAAATTAAGTTGACTTGCAGCGCAGCCAGCGTGAGAGTGGGCTGGCAAGAAGGCGGTACGTGAACGCCCATTCGGCGCCCTCACGGTCTGAGGCATACTTCTTGGCCTGGCTAAAGTTCGGTAAGCGAGAGGCTCAACTATGCTGCGAAATCTTCTTGGCCGATTTGTCTACGGCATGCTTTGCGTGATGGCACTGGGAGCGTTCCTTGCGTCCTGCGCCTACGGGCAGACCTTCCATGTGCTGCACGCCTTCACCGACCTTGACGACGGCGGACTTCCGGAGGCTGGGCTCACCATTGATGCTGCTGGAAGTCTCTACGGCACCACTCTGGGAACCATTGCGTATGACGGGACCGTTTTCCGCATGAACAACGTCAACGGTGGTTGGGTTCTGAACACGCTTTTTACCTTTGGGGAGCAACGGCGGCCTGCCTTCCGGCAGGGTCGTCTTCGGGCCTCATGGAAGTCTGTACGGTACGACTAACCTTTTTGGGGGCGGTACCTGCCAAGGTTACGGGTGCGGTGTTGTTTTTACCCTTAACGTGCCTGCTTCCTTTTGCCGCAGCTTCTGGTGCGAATGGAATGAGAGCGTGATTCACGACTTTCTGGGCACTCCCGACGGAGAATCCCCGTACTACGTCGATCCGGTATTCGACGCGGCCGGCAATCTGTATGGCACAACGTACCAAGGCGGCTCGCAAGACGGAGGGTCCGTCTTCCAACTCGCCAACTCCGGCGGCGGATGGAAGGAAACCATTCTTTACAGCTTCGCCGGCAGCGATGGTCTGTACCCGGAGAGCGGCGTGATTCTCGATGCCGCCGGGAATGTCTACGGCACAACCTCAAGCGGCGGGATGTACGGTAACGGGAGCGTGTACAAACTCACTCCTTCCGGCGGCGGATGGACATTGACGACGCTATACGACTTCCCGAATGCGTCCAACGACGGTTCGAATCCGATTGCTCCACTGCTGCTCGATTCCGCCGGAAACCTGTATGGCACCGCGAGCGCCGCCGGTCCGGCTGGATTCGGCACGGTCTTCGAGCTTTCCCCCTCGGGAGGAGGATGGACCTATACCGTTCTGTACAGTTTTCCCGCGGACGGCTATCCCCAAGGCAATCTTGTTATGGATTCCGCCGGCAGTCTCTATGGTGTGGCAGGCGGCTGCGGCAGCTACAAGGATGGTTGCGTGTGGAAGCTCACACGTAGCGGAAACGGATGGAGCTTCACGGATCTTTACAACTTCACCGGTCGAGGAGACGGTTCCTTTCCGGTCGGAGGTCCGGCGTTTGACACCAAGGGCGACCTCTACGGCACTACTCTATATGGAGGCCTGCAAAGCGCTGCTTACCCACACGGTTGCGGCGTGGAGTGGGAGCTTACGCCGTAGCTCATTTTTTCGGTGCTGAACGCATAGCCTTACTGAAGGGAGCAAGAATGATCTATCAACAGCAAGGTGCGACCTCGAATTTCAACCTGAGCCTGCGAATTGTGACTAAGCTGTTCTGCGCGGCGCTCCTGGGTACAACCATTTTGGCACAGGCGCAGACTCTTACCATCCTATATACGCTGAACGGTACAACGGACGGCGGCGGTCTGGTGAGCGGATTGATCTCCGATGGCTACGGCAACCTGTATGGCGCCGCTTCCGGGGGCGGAATCAACAACTGCGACGGCGGGGGCTGCGGCACAGTCTTCAAGTTGTCGCGGCATGGCTCCGGGTGGATATTCAGTGTCCTCTACCGCTTTACCGGACTTAGTGATGGATGGGGTCCCCAGGCGCCGCTGGCGGTCGCGCCAGATGGAACCCTCTACGGTACGACGTACTACGGCGGTTCCGATGGGTGCTTTAGGGCATGGGGATGCGGCACGGTGTTCAGACTGTCTCCGCCACCTAACTTCTGCCCGACGGCATCCTGTGATTGGAAAAAGACCACTCTCTATGAGTTCACCGGTCTGGTCGACGGGGAATACCCTCTTGGCCAGATAACCTCTGATCAGGCAGGAAACATTTACGGCAGCGCGAGTAACTCAGAGAAGCAGCAGTATGAGGGGAGCGTCTTCGAGATGTCGCCGTCTGGGGGCGGCTGGACGTTTAACCTGCTGTATGCGTTTCCCGCGCCTCCCGGCGCCGGGTATCCTGACGGCGGCGTGATTTTCGATAGCCAGGGAAACCTCTGGGGCGTTGCCGGCTACGGTGGGGCGGACAACTGCAGCAGCGACGATTACAACTGCGGCAGTATCTACAAATTGAGCCCCTCATCGTCGGGATGGACAGAAACTACTGAGTTCGAGTTCAACACCAGCACGGGCGGGCATCCGATCGGGACGTTGGTTTCCGATCAGTCCGGCAATTTCTATGACACTCTCGATACCAACGGGCCATATGGCGGCGGCAGCATCTTTCAGTTCGTTCCCTCAAGTGGCCAACTCAACGTGCTTTATGCCTTCACCGGATACCCCGGGGACAATCCCGGTCCGTACGGCGGCGTGGTCATGGATCAGGCCGGAAATCTTTACGCCGCCGACGAAGCGGTTGTACGCTATGGTTCCGTCTTCGAGCTGTCTCCCTTAAACGGTCACTGGATTTATACCAATCTCCACACCTTCACGGACGGAAGCGACGGGGCTACCCCAATCGGTCCTTTGGCTCTGGACGCCGAGGGCAATGTCTATGGCGAGAACCTGAGCAACGTCATCTTTGAGATTACGCCGTGACGTTACATTCCGGGTTGGCGTGACCTGTTCCCCTGTCCTGCGTAGTTGGTTCAATATCGCCAGCGCAAGTTACGGAGCCGGGTGTCTGGTGTCGGGGCGTGACTTGCGCAATCGCCTGTGGGTGTTGAAAAAGTCACTCTGATAAGCAGGTAAAGCGCGGTACAAGGAAGCATAGGTTCCATGTACTGCGTGATCT
>JBEKXQ010000238.1:0-14844 GCA_049511915.1 Candidatus Korobacteraceae bacterium | reverse complement strand
GAGTAGAGTCGAGAACAGGCGCAGTGGCTTTAGCCTCCCGGTGGCTGTTGGGGTGCTTTCGCAAACCCGCCTCAATCCGGTTTGGCGTAACTCTGTTTCCTGTTCCCGCTCATCGAACCGGACTTGCAGATTTCCCGCATCCGGCTCTCGGAAAAGACACACGATGTTCCGTGTGACGCCGTCTGCAACTTCTGAACACAGCTCGGGGTGGCTAGACTCATCGTCAATCCCCATGTCCTTTGTTGCTTGTTGCATCCGTCTTTAACTGAGGCCCCTTCCCTCCACCGGCGTTACCCGGCTTCCTCGGTACTACGGACCTCTCCGCCACCCCACACGGCCCGGCCTGTCTCTCGCGAGTTGCCAGTTGATCCCTACTGCGATCACCGCTGGGGCTTCCCGTGTTGCGTCTGGTCTCCTATGCCTACATGCCATCGCCATTACCCCGGCAGATTGAATGGAGCTTATTCGCTCGTCTCTCTCCATCCCCAGCGGCCTTCCCTGTGTAACAGTCAGGTCGGCTCCTGCAATTGTTTTTTCGGGGCCTGCTCAGCGTTCACTCGCGTTATGGCCTGCACGCTCGCGGAGTCGCCATGCGACCCTTTACACCGAAGGCTCCGACAGCTTCGTTGCCTCCGCTGCCGCTTCGATTGCTACCGGGTGGAGCGAACCAGTTCCCGGGCGGGAGTTGCACCCGCTGAAGTCCAGCGCCTTTTCACGGCGCACTATCACGCCAGCTATCCCAGGGCTGTAAGTTACAGCGTGATCTCGCACACAGCGCCAGTGAAGATGTGCAGCATTCTGAAGGTCTGCGCTTGCGACTGCGCGGACCGACGACTGACCACTGGCCACTACTACTGCTTTAGGGCGTGATCTTCCAGATCACCCCGCAGCCGGTGTAATTATTAATGCTGCAGGTCCCGGTGCCGCCATAAAGGGTAGTGCCATAGAGATTGCCGTTGGCGTCAACGAAGACCGAGCCGGTCGGGTATGCCCCGTCGGCCCCGCCGGTGAAGTCATGGAGATCGGTATAGACCCAGCCGCCGTTGGAAGGCGTCAGCTTGAAGACTTCGCCGTAGCCGTACAGGCCGGTCCCTTCCGACGTGCCGTAGACATTACCGGCAGCGTCCAGCGTCGGCGTGTCTGCGGGTCCGTTACTACCCGAAAAGCTGTACAGCTTGTTAAAGGTCCAACCGCCATTGGAGGGTGTCAGCTCATAGACTCCGCCCGGCTTGCCGAGGCTGTCACAACCGGAAGTGCCGAACAGGTTTCCCTGTCCATCCATGACCACGCCGCCACAGGTGCCTGTATCCGGGAAGTCGACGGCAGACAACGCCTGTTCGGTCCAGCCCGAGCCGTAGGGCGACAGCTCGAACACCACGCCGGAGTATTCCGCACCGCCGCTCTCGGTCGTCCCGTAAAGATTACCGGCGTTATCTAAGAGCAGGCCGCTGTTGGGATTGAATCCATCATTTCCGTTGAAGTCATAGAGAACAGTCTCCTTCCAGCCGCCATTGGAAGGTGAGAATTCATAAACCAGGCCCTCCCCATAGCCGCCGGTCGCGGTCGCGCCATAGAGATTGCCGGCCTTGTCAAAGACGAGATTGCCATCACCCGGATCTTCGCCGTCGGAGCCACCGGTAAAGCTGTGCAGCACGGTCTCCTGCCAGGGGCAGAGGGCCGATTTGCAACTCGTAGGCGAGGGCTGCAGGCGATAAACCACCCCGTGGTCGTCCTTTCCGCACTCGTAAGTCGTGCCGTAGAGGGCTCCGTCGGGGCCAAAGATGACGCCGCCAAACACAAAGCCGCCGTCATCCTGACACTGGAAGCTGTATAGCGTGGTCAAGACCCAGCCTGATCCGGCGGCGACAGGCGGAAGACCGTTCCTCGATTGCTCGCCCCGCCAACATCGGTCGTGCCGTAAAAGTTTCCTGCCCGATCCGGAGTCAGGCCGGAGACGGGAGACCAGCCGTCGCCGCCGGTGAAGGTGTGCAACACGGTGAAGGTCTGCGCGTGGGCCGCGCTTATAGTGAGCAGGACGAACAGTGCCAGCGCTGCAGCCGTGAGGCTGAGCTGATTGAAACGAAAGCCGCAAAATGGATGCTGCTTGCGATGCTTCACGAGATACCTCCTCGAATATCGATCCCTGCTGACCACTGGCCGCTGGCCACTGCGTTACGGCGTGATCTCGAACACCACGCCGCAGCCCGCCTGACATGCGCTATTGCCGCCATAGGTCGTGATGCCGTAAAGGTTGCCGTTCGCGTCCATCACCACGTTGCGCGGAAATGAGCCGTCGCTGCCGCCGGTGAAGTCATACAGCGAGGTATAGGTCCAAGCGCCGTTGGCTGGAGTGAGCTTGAAAACAGCGCCGTAGCCATAAACCCCATCCGTTCCAGTGGCCCCGTAGAGGTTTCCAGCACTGTCCATGACGAGTGCGCCAAGGGGGCCGTAGGGATAATCGGCCCCGCCGCGGGCGAAGCTATAAAGTGAGCTGAACTGCCAGTAATTTCCTGATGGCGACAATTCGAAAGCTGTCCCAGCGCTGTCGTAGCCGCCGCCAACGGTCGAGCCGTACAAATTCCCTGCCGGGTCGAAGATCAGGCCGCCCACCAGGATATCGCCATCGGTACGCTGGAACTGATGAATGACGTTTTCCGTCCAGCTTCCACCCGAGGGGACGAATTGAAAGACCAACCCTGGTTTATTTTGGTTGTTGGGGTCTCCCTGGCAGGTGCCGTACAGGTTACCGTCCTTGCCGTAGATCACGCTGGTTGGGTATTCGCCGTCGGCCCCATAAGTGAACTGGTGAAGAATCTGTTCCGTCCAGGCGCCGCCGGATGGCATCAGCTCGTAGATCGCCCCGCATCCCTGCTGCTCGCAGTTGTTACCGGGGCCGTAAAATGTCGCTCCATAAATGTTGCCCGCGACATCGAAGGCGAGATCACCGTTCGGTTCCGAACCCGTGCCGGAAGCTTGGAACGGGAAGAGCACGGTTTCAGTCCAGGGACAGGACGCGGATTTGCAGACGCTGGCTGGAGGCTGCAGGCTGTAGACGACGCCCCAGCCGCCGGAACCGCCGCCGATGGCGCTGCCGTAGAGTTTGCCATCCGGGCCAAAGACGACTCGGGCCTCCGGAGTCTCGCCATCATCGCCTCCGTTAAACCTATACAGATCCGAGAGCACCCAACCCGAGCCATGATGGGTCAACTTGAATACCGTGCCGTTGTACGTGCCGTTGCCCCCGTAAGCAGTCGCGCCATAAAGATTTCCGGCGTGATCGATGGTTAATCCGGCAACCGGGTACCACCCGTCGGAGACGTCGAAGGTGTGGATCACTTTGAAAGTCTGGGCGTGGGTAGGCAGCGCAAACATGATTACTATCGCCAACGCTGCGGCTGTTGGCCGGAAATTGAGGTTCCGAGTCCCATTCCGATGCTGTCCCGAATTCGTCATAACTATCTCCTTGACTGACACTGAACACTGCTTTACGGCGTGATCTCAAACACCACGCCGCAGCCGCTGAGGCAGCTTGGTCCGATCTGCCCGCCGTACCCGGTTACGCCGTACAGGTTTCCAGCGGAATCCATGCTCAGATTGCTGAGCGGCCCCGATCCGTCGCTGCCCTCGCTGAAGTCATGCAGCGAGGTATAGCTCCATCCGCCATTCCCCGGGCTCAGTTTGAAAACGGTACCGTACCCGTTGGTACCGCCACTTTCCGTGGCGCCATAGAGATTTCCGGCACTATCCATGAGCAATCCGCCATATGATCCTTCGCCGGGCCCGGCAAACGCGTAGAGCACCGAGAAATTCCAGCCCCCGCCATTCGAGGGGCTTGCTTCCCAAACCGTTCCGGCGTTGTTTGGACCGTAGCTTAGAGTTGTGCCATAGATATTTCCGGATGAGTCGATGACCGGAGTGCCAAGGGGGTTTGCGCCGTCGGTCTCGTAGTTGAAGCTGTGGACGAGGTGGATGTTCCAGCCCGAGGAAGATGGCGACAACTGATATACGGTGCCAAGCCCAGCACCGCCCTGGATGGCCACACCGTAGAGATTGCCGAACTTGTCGAAGACAACTCCGCCCTCAGGACCAATGCCATCGATGTCGGCAAAGCCAAAGTTGTACAGCACCGACATCGTCCAGCCGTTCCCGCTGGGGCTCATTTCGTAGACCATTCCGTCGCCGTACTCTCCGCCGCTTAAAGTGGTGCCGTAAAGATTTCCGGCTGCGTCCATGGTCAGGCTGCCAAGTTCAGGAAATTGGCCGTCGCTTGGGCCTCCGACAAACTGGTGAATGTCGGATACGGTCCAGGGACAGGAGAAGGATTGACAGAAGCTCGCGGGAGGTCGCAGCTCAACGACGGTGCCGCAACCGGGACCAAAGGAGCGGCATTCGGGGCCACCCGGGCCACCGTAGAAGGTCGTGCTGTAAAGAGTTCCGTTGGGCGCGATGGTGATGCCCTGCAACGGATCGTATCCGTTGGCGCCGTCGAAGCTGGCCAGAGGATCGAAGATCCAGCTCGAGCCGTGATGGCTCATCTTGAAGACCACGCCGCATCCGGTTTGGGTTCCTACGTAATTGCAGCTGGATTCATAATTGCCGCCGTAGGCAGCGTCACCATAGAGGTTGCCCGCTCCGTCACTGACGACGGAGGTTGGGGCGTAGCCATCCGCGCCGCCGGTAAACGTATGCAGCACAGTAAAAGTCTGCGCCGGCGCCATCACGGCCGCGAACAAAAATGCGAGGCACGCTGCGATTTGAGCGATTGCGGCGCCGTAATTCTTTTGTGTGCGCACCATACGGTCCTCCTTGTCGTCCTGCTGATCCAGGGGTGTCGATCTTTGCTGACCACTGGCCACTGACAACTGCGGTTACGGCGTGATCTCCCACACGGTGCCGCAGCCGTTACCGTTGTACCGGCTGGTGCAAGGTCCGGAACCGCCGTAAGCCGTGGTGCCATAAAGATTGCCCTGGGCATCGACCACCACGTTGCTGATCGGATAACCTCCGTCGCTGCCTCCGGTAAAGTCGTAAAGATCGGTATAGGTCCAGCCATTCGCGGAGGGCGTCAGCTTGAAGACGTTGCCCTTGTTGTAGGCGCCGTCTGCGTTGGTCGTGCCGTAGAGATTGCCGGCCGAGTCCATGCTGAGACTCTCCTCCGGACCTCCATTGCCGCTGAAGCCATATAGCAGGGTGAAGTTCCACGTTCCGGCAGACAGCTCGAAGACGGTGCCGCCGCCGTTGGGTCCATACGCTAAGGTGCTGCCATAGACGTTGCCGGCGTTATCGAGAACCACGCCGCCCTCAGTCACGTAGCCGTCGTCCTCTATGTCGATGATGGTGAACAACTGGTTGGGGGTCCAGCTGGAGCCCGTGTGTTGGAGCTGGTAGATGCCGCCGTAGCCGGCGCCCTCGTTGGGTCCGTAGAGATTTCCATCAGCTCCGAAGACGACGCCGCTCTCCGCTCCTCCATCCGGCCAGTTAAAGAGACTGGTGATCGTCCATCCGTCACTGCCGGGCGAGAGCTCATAATTAGCTCCGTAGTAATACGCTCCCTGGTTTGCGTAGCCGTAGAGATTTCCCGCCTGATCGAAGACCATGGGACCCGGAAAAGGATTGCCCGGAGCCGGGGTTGGTTCGAAGCGGTGAATGACGCTTTCGTTCCAGCTGCAAATGGCGTTCTTGCAGGCCGCGGCCGGAGGCGACAGCTGGAATGCCGTGCCACACGTCGAGTAGTAGCACGCGTTGCCGCCGCCCAGCTCCGTGGTGCCGTAAAGCAGGCCGTTCGCGCCGAAAGTCATTCTGGCCCCAGGCGAGTATCCGTCGCTGCCGCCCTTGAAGGAATAGAGAGGCAAGAGGAACCAACCCTCCCCGGCCGGTTGCAGCCGGAAGGCCGTGCCGCATCCCTGCGAGGGGCAATCGTTGAGGACCAGCCCGCCGGCGCTGGCCGTTCCATAAAGGCGGCCGGCCCGGTCGATGCTCAGGCCGGCGACGGGAGTCGCACCATCGGCGCCTCCACTGAAGCTATGTATGACATGAAAGGTCTGCGCCTGCGCACGAACGGACAGGCTCAGAAATAGCAATGCGCCAGCCAAGACCGCCGCGCCTCTCCATGCCAAGCTATGAGACAGATGCTGCCTGGGACCGTTCACAAAACACCTCCAAGAATTTCTGTATCGACAGCTGACAACCAGCCACTGACCACTGCTTTACGGCGTGATTTCCCACACCGTGCCTCCGTTGTGAGGCGGCGGGCCTACGTAGCACGCGCCATAGACATTGCCTTGCGCATCGACTACCACGGTGCCCTCTGGAAGGCTGCCGGACGCGCCTTGAAATTCGAAGCTGCCGAGGGTCGCATAGCTCCAGCCGCCGTTCGAGCGAGTCAGTTTGTAGGCGGCTCCGGTTCCATAGACTCCACCGTTCTGAGAGCCGCCGTAGATGTTGCCGGCCGCGTCCATCGTCGGAGCATTGGGGAATGACGCCCCACTGTCCGTAAAGGTGTAGGGCACAGTGAAGGTCCAGCCGCCGCCCTGGTTCGGGGTCAATTCAAAAATCGTACCGGCCCCAAATTCTCCCGGGCCGCTGGAGGCAGCGCCGTACAGATTGCCTTCGCTGTCGAAGACCAGTCCGGCGGGATTGCCGCCATCGGGGCCATCGGCAAAAATGTGGAGGACTTTCTCGGTCCACCCGGAGCCGGAGGGCGTCAGCTCGAAAACCGTGCCGCAAGTCGGGGCGGAATAACAGTCGTAATCGCCGCCGAGGTAGGTTGTGCCGTAGAGATTACCTGCCGAATCGAATAGCAGGGCCGAGTCAGGCGAGGCGCCGTCACTTGCGCCTCCCTGGAACGAGTGCAGCGTGCTCTTGCTCCAGGTGCCGTTCCCGTTCGGGCTGAGCTCGAAGACAGTGCCGCAGCCGACTTCGCAGGGTCCGCCTCCACCTTCGGACGTCGTGCCGTACAGGTTGCCGACGCGATCAAACACCACCTCGGCGGTTGGGTGTGCCCCATCGGCCAACGAGGTGAAACTGTACAGAATGGTCTCACGCCATGGACACGAGAAGCTGCCGCAGGAATTCGCAGGAGGCTGGAGCTTGAATACGGTACCGCAGCACTCGTGTGCTCCTCCCGAGTAGGTGGTGCCATACAGCGCGCCGTCCGGCCCGAAAATGACGCGAGACTGAGGGCCTTGCCCATCCGGCAAGCTGCCGAAGCTATAAAGCGGCGTTAATATCCAGCCGGAGCCGCCATGCGTCATCTTGAAGACAACACCGCACCCTCCGTCGAAACACTGCTCGTTCAAGGGGCCGCCGGAGTAAGTCGTTCCGTACAAATTTCCGGCGGCGTCCGGGGTTAGCCCGGCAGTGGGTTTCCCGCCGTCAGGTCCCAGGGTAAACGTGTGCAGTACAGTCAGGGTCTGCGCCTGCATCCAGGTCGTTGTAGCGAGGACTCCCGCACAGAACAGCCTGGTCATTGTTCGCAGGCTCGTGTTGAGACTCTTGGACGCACATTGCGGTTGGCAGCTCATTGTTGCTCCCTTCACCTAATCGAGACGGACTTCGGCGACAACGCAGCAAACTATCGCGCCATGATGGGTAACAGTCAACTTAATTAAAGATTACGGTCCAACGGATTGACAACACGGGCCTTATCTCGTGGGATCGAAAGTTAGTTGGCGATATCATGGGCATTGCGCCGGGCCCGCACCAGAGTCCTGGAGCCGATTGTCAGAAGTGTGATGCACGTTGAGGGGGAGCGTCGCATCGTCGCCCCCATTCCCGGTTCTCTGTAACATTCAGGTTGATTACGGCGTGACCTCGAACACGAACCCATCTCCCCCTAGCGCCCCGGTGGTGGTGCCATAGAGATTCCCAGCTGAGTCGAAAATCAACTGACCCTCGGGATTTCCGCCGTCGCCGCCATCGTTCAAGTTATTCAAGTTATACAGCGAGGTGTACTCCCAGCCGCCATTGGAAGGTGATAACTGGAACACGCTGCCGCATCCATATCCCGAGCAGTTTTGGCCGCCGCCGGAGAAAAGCGTGCCATAAAGGGTGCCGTTGGAACTCCGCGCGAGCGTACCGGCAGCGCCGCCATCCTCTACATCGGGGCTATAGAGCACGCTGAAGATCCAGTTGCCGTTCGAGGGCATCAGCTCGAAGACGGCTCCTCCGTTATACGCCCCGTCATAGAATGTGGCACCGTAGAGATTGCCTTCCGGATCAAGAACTACGCCGGCATACGGAAATGCTCCGTCGTTTGAGCCCTGAAAGGCGTAGATGACCTCTTCCGTCCAACCGGAGCCGGAGGGCGTGAGTTGGTAAACAGTGCCGTCGTCAGCGGTGCCACCCTCGAGAGTTGTGCCGTACAGATTACCGCTGTTATCAAAGGTGACAGCGCTGAGTGGGCCAGACCCATCAGGCGAACCGGTGAAGCTGTGAAGCACGCTCTCGGTCCAGCCGGATCCTGAATGCGTAAGTTTGAAAACAACTCCGTTATCTCCTGTGCCGCCAGCGGTAGCAGTGCCGTACAGATTGCCGGCGCTGTCAAAGATGAGCGTACCCTCGGGATAGCCGCCATCAGCACCGTCGGTAAATTGGTACAACGGAGTTTCCGTCCACGGACAAAGGACCGACTTGCAAACCGTCGCCGGAGGCGAAAGCTTGTACACCGTTCCCACATCATTCTGTCCTCCGCGACTGGTGGTGCCGTACAGGTTGCCATCGCTGCCGAAGGTTACCCCCCCAATCGGTGCAAACCCACCAGCGCCTTGGCCTTGCTGGAAGCTGTAGAGCGGACTCAGTACCCAGCCGGAGCCCCGGTGAGCGAGCTTATAGACGAGTCCCACGTCATTCGCGCCACCGTAGTAGGTTGTGCCATAAAGATTGCCCGCCGCATCCATGGTGACGCCGGCGATAGGCTCTCGCCCATCCGGTCTGCCGTTGAAAAGGTGCAGAACGGTCAAAGTTTGCGCTGGTGCCGTTGGGACCACGGTGAGAACTATCACGAGAACGGCCAAAGCAACGAGGTTGCTTTTCTCGCTCGTAAGTTGATGTCGAAAATTGAAGCTGCGATCGGCTGCTGGGCCATGCTGGTCTCCTCCCATAATGCTCGTCTGGCGTGAGAGAGTATCACGCGCTGCCAGCAGCGCAACTTAATTCTGGATTACGGTGTAAGAAGCTGGCGGAAAAAGACTTAACTCACATGCTTCAAAATGATTGCTAAAATCAGGCCTTGTCGAACCTAACCGGCCCGGTAGCGCTCTTCGATTCCTGCGGATTGGGATTTCACCCTACGTATCCGCCAACCCGTAGGCGCCTAAGAAAACTACGCCTCATAAAACCCCTGTTTTCATGCCATTGCTCCGTAATGTGAAATTAAGTTGATTTTCCCCGGATAAGCGCACAACATTACCGCCAAGAGCGTCCTCTGCGGACCGCAGGAGAAGGAGAATGACGATGGCGAGCTCAGAGCAACATCGATTTTTTACAGCTATCTTTCGGCTGGCTATGGCTGTTCTGACCGGAATGTGTATGCTCACGGCTGTCGGGCTGCAACCGGCGCCGGCGCAGACCTACACCGTAATTCACAACTTCACCGGCGGCGCGGATGGAGCGGGTCCCGGAGGATTGATCATAGACGCAGGGGGAAACCTCTACGGGGCCGCGAGCGGCGGTGGCCTTAGCAGCCAGAATTGCGATGGCACCTGCGGCGTGGTTTTCAAGCTGAAGTCCTCCGGCCAGGGCTGGGTGTTGACTCCCCTTTATCAGTTCCAGGGAGGCAGCGACGGCACCCACCCCGGCAGCGTGGTCTTCGGTCCGGACGGCACTCTGTACGGCACAACCGTCTCTGGTGGAGTTTCCTGTCCTAGTGATACGCAGTACGGGTGCGGCACGGTCTTCAACTTGAGACCTCAACCCTCAGCTTGCAAGAGCGCGCTTTGCCCCTGGACGGAAAGCGTGCTTTATCGCTTCGCCGGCGGATCCAATGACGGAGCGATTCCCTTGGGCCAACCGGCCTTCGACAAGGCAGGAAATTTCTACGGCGCGACTTACGAGGGCGGCGTCTACACCATCAATTGCGGTTTCGGACGGAACTGGTGCGGCACCGTCTTCGAGTTGTCGCCGTCGAATGGCGGTTGGACGGAGAGCTTGCCGTACATGTTCACCGGAGGCAACGACGGGGCAAATCCCGAGGCCGGATTGACGCTCGATGCGGCCGGGAATCTCTACGGAACGGCTGTGTCCAACGGCGCAGGCGAAGATGGCACGGTCTTTGAGTTGACGCGCTCGGGCTCCGACTGGACCGAGAATACCTTGTTCTCGTTTACCGGCAGCAATGGCGGAGCCTATCCGGCAGCAGGCCTGATCTTCGATCCAGCCGGCAATCTTTATGGCACCACCGAATTCGGGGGAAATGGACACGGCACGGTTTTCGAACTGTCGCCTTCCGGCAGCGGATGGACCTTCAACCAGGTTTACGCTTTCGCGGGAGGTTTCGGACTGGATGGTCCGCTGGCCCCAGTCCTCAGGGACAGCGCCGGCAATCTGTACGGCACGACATTCGAGGTGGGAGGAGGTGCGAATGTGGGAGAGGTGTTCGAGTTGAGTCCCTCCAATGGTGGATGGACCTACACCGTGCTCCATTACTTCACCGACGACCACGGCGACGGCGGACTTCCTTCCGGCGCCCTGGCGCTGGACGCACATGGCAATCTCTATGGGACTACCTCGACCGGCGGGACTTATCAGCTGGGCACGGTGTGGGAGATCACGCCGTAATACCCGGCCCGATTACAGCTTACTTTGCCAACAGTTGAGCAATGGTACCCAGCAGAACATCGGGTGACTCGGCTTTTGCCAGGAATCCATCCACAAACTCAAGCCCATCTGGCTTCTCCACGGAAGCAGAGATAATCAGAATTGGGACCTCCGGTCTCAGCTCCTTCATCTCTCTGGCGCTCTCGATTCCCGTCTTGCCACTCAGAAAATGGTCGGCGATTACCAACTCGATGGGATTCTGCTTGAAGAGCTCCAGACCATCTTCACCGGAACGAGCAGTCAGGACGTTGTAGCCTTCGTGATCCAGCAGGAGCTTTCGCACCCGCAATGCGACGTCCGCGTCATCGATACACAATATGAGTGGATGTTTTGCAGCGACAGTTGGCAAAACCGCGTTCATGGCCCGTTACCTATCTGCCCGCGACATACCTGCAGGCGTGGGTTGTCGGTCTATGCGCCGGCCAGCTCGTGAATGGCCGATAAATTCTGGATCAGCAAAGTTGAACCGTGAAGCTCGGCGATGTGCTGCTTGCGAAACGTTGCCAGCGTGCGGGTGACCGTTTCGCGCGACATGCCGATGATTTGCCCGATCTCGTCGTGGGTCAACGCGACCTTGATTCCATGAGCCGTGGCCAGGCCCGAATCGCCGTGCGACCAGTCGAGGATCAGGCGCGCAATTCGCTGTGAGGATGAACTCATGGCGAAGGAGCGCAGCTGCTGGTACGCATGCTGACACTCGTGGCTCAGATGTACGGCGGCGTGCATGCAAGCCTCGCTGTGTTGTGCCAGAAACTTGAGGAAGTCGTCACCCTTAACAAAATTCAGTTGGCAGGGTTGACCTGTCTCCCCGGTGGTTTCGTGCGGCTCTCCAGACAAGGTCGCGTTCAGCCCCAACACGTCGCCGGGGCGTGCAACTCTTAGTATCAGGGTCCGGCCGTCCTGCGAGCTGGCTGATAATTTCACCCGGCCTTTACACAGGACGTAAATGCCACGGCATGCCTGGCCTTCCACGAACAGAGTTGCGCCCTCAGGGTATCCAATCGTGAACTTCAGAAGTTGGAAGGCTTCCATGACTGCTTTCGGCAGATCGCAGAAAAAGCCCGTAGAACACAACGTGCAGGAGAGGCAGTTTTCCACCAGTTCCATCCCGTAGGGTGAATGCATCGGTGCCCTCCTTGGCCCAGCTTCATGTTGCGCCGAGCTGGTATCCCGGTTTCGCTCTTCCCATTCCGTGAGCCGGACTGGACTCGTATCGCGCGCGCCGTTCTTTGCCGTTGGCGTTCGCGACTCTTGAGAAATGGCAATGTTGCGTGCAGGCACTGACCCTCCTTACAGGCAGGTGCACTAAGGGAGGAGAGCTAGAGCTTCAGATAGGCTGACTTAGTTCAGGGACCTGAAAGAGAGGGTAACGGCTCGCTCAATCCTGACCCTATGCTCTCGTTGCCGGCATGTCAATCCCTGCGCGATCGTTGTCCCGGCCCGGAATTATCCCGCTGCGCTTCGTATCGGTGAATGCGTTGCCATCCTCTCCTCGGTCGTAGCCCGTTATCGCGCAGAGCCAGCAGCGGTAGATTGGAGATTGGTAAGTCTCGCTCTGTCAGGCCGACGGCTACCAGCTCTGCACTCATGTTTGGGCGAGCATATAGGTTCCCGCTGGCACGAATCTGGTCAATATTGCTCAGGTAGTGAAAATCATTTTTGCGCCGATTTTGATGATTCCAATCGGGCGTCGGCGGCACTGATAGGAACAACTGCCCTATTCAAGACCTTCTATTGGCCTTGCAGTCCGACTTTTCGCCACGACTGCGGATCATGCCGCTCTTCTGTTGGATTGCAGCGGTGGTACGCTATAAGTTCGCCGTCAAATCAGCCGAAACCCATCCGCATGGGACGCTATCTGTGCGGACAGCCACATCCGCGCGAGACACTCTTGGAGGAACGATGAAACGAGGCTTTGTTACCGCTCTTATCCTGATGCTTGGAATACTGGGCACCGTCTCCTGCAACAAGCAGGAAGGACCGGTGCGCGAGGCCATCTCCCACAAGGACGACTACCAGCAGGCCTACATCTACGCCTTTCCCATGATCGCGGCCTACAAGGCCATGTATCAGTTCAACGTCGACAAAACCAACTCGCAATACAAGGGGCCGTTCAACAAAGTTCTCAGTGACTCGCAGGTGTTCACTCCCAAAGATACCGCCATCGTCACGCCCAATAGCGATACGCCCTATTCGATGCTCGAAGTCGATCTGCGCGCCGAGCCCGTCGTCTTCTGCGTGCCCAAGGTCGACAAGAACCGTTACTACTCGGTGCAGCTTACCGACATGTACACCTTCAACTACGGATATGTAGGCTCGCGTGCCACCGGCAGCGATGCCGGCTGCTACATGGTCGCGGGTCCAGGCTGGAAGGGCGATACGCCGAAGGGCATCAAGAAGGTATTCAACTCTGAAACCCAGTTCGGCCTCCTGATTTATCGCACCCAGCTATTCAATCCCGCGGACATCAACAATGTGAAGAAGATCCAGGCGGGCTACACCGCGCAGCCGCTGTCGGCGTATCTGAAACAGCCTGCGCCGCCGGCATCCCCGGCTATCGATTTTCCTGCCTTCACCGACGATGCCTTCAAGACCGATTTCCCCAGGTATCTCGACTTCCTTCTGCAGTTCTGCCCCGAGGTGCCGGAAGAGAAGGACCTGCGCTTGAAGTTCGCCTCCATCGGCATCGCGGCGGGTCAGCCCTTCGATCCCGCGAAGCTCTCTGACGCGCAAAAAGCCGAGCTCGGACTGGGCGTGAAAGAGGGATATGACGCGATTGAAAAGGAAGTAGCCGGTGTTGGCAAGAATATCAACGGCTGGAAGGTAGCTTCGGCCTTTGGAGATCGGGCTTTCTATCACGGCGACTACCTGCTGCGCGCGGCCGCGGCGCGGGCAGGCGTCTTCGGCAATGATGCCGCGGAAGCTATGTATCCCATGTCAACCAAGGACGGCTCGGGCGAGGTCCTTGACGCCAGCAAGCACAATTTCACCCTGACCTTCCCTGCCGGACAGTTTCCGCCGGTCAACGCGTTCTGGTCGGTCACCATGTACGACGGCAAGACCCAGTTGTTGATCGAGAACCCGATCAACCGCTACCTCATCAACTCGCCTATGTTGCCCAGCCTCAAGAAGAACAAGGACGGCTCGTTGACGCTGTACATCCAGAAGGACGCGCCGCCAGCCGACAAGAAGGCCAATTGGCTGCCCGCTCCGGATGGGACGATCTACCTGGTGATGCGGCTGTATTGGCCGAAGACCCAGCCGCCGTCGATCCTGCCTCCCGGCGACGGCACCTGGAAGCCGCCCGCCGTGACGGTCGCGCAATAACTGTCAGGCAAGTGCGGGTGCCCCATTCAAGGCCTGCTTTTGGCCTTGAGTGGGACCCCGTAACCTGAGACGTCAGTTCCCCATTGGTTTTGATATGGGGATATTTCGCCAACTGACAGATGACGGCTAGGGGCTGTCAGTTCACTCGGTTGCGACCGTGCGTTACACCGCGATGTCGCAAGGATGCAATGCGATGCAACTCTGGCAGCAGAGAACCATCGTTGGGAATGAACATTCGCTCTCTGGGTACATAAACCCCCACACAATTCGCGTCGAGCATTTCAGCGCACAGCCCTGCTAGTACGGCGTACTCAAGTTCGAGATCAATCCCACCTTCGGCATAATCTACTGCTGTCCATGCTGTATGCTCAGCCCACGCTTGGCGTTGACTTGCCGTTGGCATCGCTCTGCCAAATTCGTTGGGACGATCCCCGTAGGGCTTTGTGTAGTTCAGAAAGCTCAGCGTGTGGGGTCCAGCTTTCATCAGGGTGAACAATACTTTCTGAAAGACACAATGTGGTGCCGACATATCGCCCGAAAAAGGTACTCCGAAAGCTCTCTCCCCTGCGGATCGAAGCTGCTCTAGTGCTTCGACCGCTTGATTATGTAACGAAACTTGTTTCGGGCCTGCTTGCGTGTGAACTTCCACTGGATGGTAACCCGGTCGCGATTCATACGACGATTCCAGGTCCTGGCTTGCTG
>JBEKXQ010000237.1:0-3849 GCA_049511915.1 Candidatus Korobacteraceae bacterium | reverse complement strand
CGCAATGCCTTCGACGACGGATACGCCGTATCCGACGATTTGCGTTTCTCCATGGATTTCGTATACCTGCAAAACGGCAAGCTGTTCTCCGGAGCGGGTGGAGCGGGCAGCAAAGCCGAGGATTATTACTGCTTTGGCCAACCCATCCTGGCTCCCGCCGACGGCACCGTGGTTAAGGCGATAGGGACCTTCAACGATTACGCGCCCGGAAAAGCTGCCGGCGATCCGCCAGATGGAAACGTGGTGGTCATTTCGCATGGCAACGGCGAGTCGTCTTCGTTCAATCACCTGAAGCAAAACAGTCTGAAGGTGAAAACGGAAGACAAGGTGAAGCAGGGCGATGTAATTGCCGCGTGCGGCAACAGCGGCTCCGGGCCGATTCCGCATGTGCATTATCGATTGCAGAAGGGCGCAGGGATAGGACTGCCGGCCCAGTTCGTGAACTACATCGCGGATGGCAAGCCGGTCGAATCCGGTGAGCCCAAGCGGGGGCAGTTGGTAAAGAACGGCGCAGCCGCGCCGGCAGCGCCCAGCACTGCCGCTCCAGCTAAAACACCAGCGCCCGCGAGCAAGTGAATCACTTCCTCACGCTGAAATTCCAGGGCGGGCGCGCAGCAGTTTGCTGCCGCGCCCGCCGTTTTTCGATGGCGGGAATAGCTGATTGAAGAGGGAAGACAGTCCGGGGCAAACGGGGTCTCGTGCCCAGGTTTACGAGACCAGCCTTCGCGTCCGCTATGCCGAGACTGACCAGATGGGCGTGGTCTATCACTCGAATTACATCATCTGGTTTGAAGTTGGCCGGGTAGAGATGTTCCGGCAACTGGGTTTCACCTATAGCGAGATGGAACAGCAGGATGGAATGCATGTCGTGGTGGTGGAAGCGCGCTGCCGGTTCAAGGCTCCCGCGCGCTACGACGATCTGATCAGCGTTCGCACGCGGCTGCTGAACGTTCGCGATTCGCTGCTGCATTTTGGCTACGAGATCGTGCGCCCCACCGGCGAGACGTTGCTGGCCGAAGGCGAGACGGTGCACCTCGTGGTCGATAGAGAGTTCAAACGCATCCCCTTGCACGCGAAATATCTGGTGCCTTTTCTGCAAGCGGCTGGAAAAGCCGTGTGAAGTTTTGACAATGTAACAAGCGCATCTTTCGATTTCCCGCTGTGTTTCAGTTTTTGACTGGCCTGGATTGCGATGCCTATGGCCATAGCGTCCAAACGTATCTGCAACACAGAAGGAACAGAAAATGCGAAAGTCATTTTGGCTTCCAGCTTTGCTGGCAATGCTTGCATTTGTTCTACCTGCCGAGGCCCAGGACGAAACACCCAAGGCGGAATTATATGTGGGCTACGACTATGTTCGAGTGAACGCCAGCGGCACTGCGTTCAACTTCAACGGAGGCAGCGGCCAGTTCGCTTACAACGTCAACACCTGGCTCGGGGTAGTCGGAGATTTCGGCGGCTACTATACGGGCGATGGCTTCCACGCGGGAGTTCTCAGCTACATGTTCGGGCCGCGGATTAGTCTTCGAAGGCTCGGGAGGACGACGCCGTTCGCGCAGGTCCTATTTGGAGGAGCCCGGAGCATCGACAACTCGCCCCAAAATGCCTTCGCGATGACTGCGGGCGGAGGTGTTGACTTCAAAGTCTCCGAACACGTGGCAATTCGCCCCGTTCAGGCCGAATACTTCCTGACAAAATTTACGGACGGTGCAAGCGGCCATCAGAATAACTTCCGATATAGCGCCGGCGTTGTCTTCCGCTTCGGCACTCGATAAACCCGAGAGCTGTAGTGCGTCCTTGGTTTTGGCGCAACCCCGGGGCTACGCCGTCGCCGCCGTGAGTCTCGGATCCCGCCGGAGGACAAATCCCCTCGCGATGGGCCTGGTTGTGGCAAACTACAGAGACCATGCAGGCGCTTCATATCAGCGGCAACGACCTAACTCTTGAAGACGTGCGCCAGGTAGTTTATGAGCGCCGTCCCATCCTGCTCCAACCCCAGGCACGACTGGCCGTGGAACGCTCGCGTGCCGTGGTCGACGACTTGTTCGTCAACGAAGGCGTGGCTTACGCGGTGAACACCGGCGTGGGACATCTGGCCGATCTGCGAATTCCTCCTCAAGACGTTTTCAAACTGCAGGTCAATCTGTTGCGCTCTCACGCGGTGGGAATCGGCGACCCGCTGGCGGAAGACATTGTTCGCGCCATGGTCTTGTTACGCGCTAACTCTCTGGCGAAGGGCTTCTCCGGAGTACGTCCGCTGGTTATCGACACGCTCTGCGAGATGTTGAATCGGGGCGTGCATCCAGTGATTCCTTCGCAAGGCAGCGTGGGCGCCAGCGGCGATCTGGCCCCCTTGGCCCACTTGGCCCTGGCCTTGATCGGCGAGGGTCTGGTCATGAGTAACGGCAAGAGCACGTCTGCCGCGGAAGCGCTGAAACGCGCCGACATCAAGCCTCTCGTGCTCGGGGCCAAAGAAGCGATCTCCCTGATCAACGGCACACAGGCCATGCTGGCGGTAGGACTTCTCACCATCCTGCAGGCGGAGATTCTCGCCGACACCGCCGACGTCATCGGATCGCTTACACTCGACGCCCTGAAGGGGACCGACGTCGCTTTCGACGAGCGCATTCAGAAGGCGCGGCCGCATTCCGGGCAATTGCTGGTGGCGCAGAACCTTCGGCGAATGCTGGAAGGCAGCCTGATCCGCGAATCGCACCTTGACTGTCAGAAGGTGCAGGACGCCTACTCGCTGCGTTGCATGCCGCAGGTGCATGGCGCTGTCCGCGACACACTGGCGCACTGCCTCCAGGTGTTCGAAGTGGAGATGAACTCGGCGGTGGACAATCCGCTGGTCTTTCTCGAGGAAAAGAAAGTAGGCGCGCCGAAACGTACCATTGGTGGCGCAAGTGTCCCCGGCGTCATCCTTTCCGGTGGCAACTTCCACGGCCAGCCGCTGGCGTTCGCGCTCGATTTCATGGCGATTGCACTCAGTGCCCTGGCAGGCATTTCGGAACGGCGGCTGGAGCGGCTGGTCAATCCTGCGCTCAACGAAGGGCTTCCTGCATTTCTGGCGCCGGGCGCCGGCCTCAACTCCGGCTTCATGATGCCGCAGGTTACAGCGGCTGCTTTGGTAAGCGAGAATAAGGTGCTCTCGCACCCTGCATCCGTCGATTCCATCACCACGTCAGGGAATAAGGAAGACTTCGTCTCCATGGGAATGACGTCGGCCAATAAGCTGCTGCGCGTGGCGACGAATACCCGGAATGTGCTGGCCATCGAGGCCCTGGCGGCTGCCCAGGCGCTGGACTTCCGTGCTCCGTTGGACACCGGCAAGCGCGCAAAGGCAGCGCAGGCTGCCATTCGATCCGTCTCGCCTCCTATTACGGAAGACCGCGTCCTTACTGGCGATTTCGCAAAGGTCGCGGCGATTATCGCGAAGGGAGATTTGGCGGCGGCGTTGAGATAGATTGGCGATCGACCGGGAAATCTCTGGGCTAGCCTAGGCAAGTTAGTGGGGGATTTCACCGTTGGATGCGGAGGAAAACCCATTGCCGAGGTAGTCGTGATCGTAAGAAATCGCTCTCGACAGTCTTCTAAGCGATTCCAAATCATGAACTTGCACGATGTGCTACGATGCGCCTGATAGCGGTACGCGACGTGCTCAGTACAGATTGGTTGGGGTGGGAGAGTGCTGTGAAGGTAGTACGGTTGATTCTGGGTCTGGTTTTGATCGCCAGCGCACCTTGGCTAGGCGCGGCCACCCATCCGGTTCCGCTCGACAAGGATACCCCCTCGGCGAAGTGCATCGAGTGCCATGAAGACAAGGCCAAAGGGAAGAATGTTCACTCT
>JBEKXQ010000236.1:0-24133 GCA_049511915.1 Candidatus Korobacteraceae bacterium | reverse complement strand
GGTGGAGGTCTGGCGCTCGGCCATCCCACGCCCAACGTCGATCGCATGGCGAAGGAGGGCGCGCTTTTTACCAGTTGGTATGGTCAGGCTAGTTGCACAGCCGGGCGTGCGTCATTCATGACCGGTCGCATTCCAATCCGTTCTGCCCTTTCTATCGTTGTCGCCCCCGGAGACGAAAACTACCTCCGCCAGGAGACACCGACCATCGCCGAATTCTTTCAGAAGAACGGCTACTCTACGTATTTTTCCGGCAAGTGGCACATGGGGGACATTCCAGCCTCTTATCCCACCGTGCATGGCTTCGACGAGATGAAGCATTTCGCCGCCTACTATGCCGGTGTATATGCCTACAACGACACCTCCAAGTGGTTCCATCCCTGGTTTCCGTCATTCAATCCTCAGTTCAGCAAGATGTATGACGATATCGTGAACCTGGGCGAGTGGGAAGGCGTGGCCGGTCAGCCCGCCAAGATGGTAGGAACGATCACTTACGACTCCCTGGCAACGTTTGACATCCAACAGACCGATTCGGCGGTCGCCTACATCAAGCAGCATGCTAAGGGCGGCAAACCGTTCTTCATGGACATCAACTTCATCAAGATGCACAATCCGACGAACGCTGCCCCAGCATTCCGAGGCCGATCGCATTTGGGAGATTACTCCGATTCCCTCATGGAACTGGACAGCAACATCGGCCGAATCATGGACGCCATTCGCGCTGAGGCGCCAAATACCATCGTGATCGTGACCGCCGACAACGGCGCCTGGTTGGATGCATATCCAGATGCTGGGACCACGCCGTATCGCGGCGAGAAGGGTTCGGCCTTCGAAGGTGGCTGGCGAGTTCCAGGCATCATGTGGTGGCCAAACCATATCCCGGCGGGTGCGCAATACGGCGAAATGATGTCGCACATCGATTGCTGGTCTACGCTGTCCGGAATGGCCGGCATTACTCCGCCGCCGCACGGCGAATGGAAAGGTAACGACGGCAAACCGATCTATTTCGATAGCATTGACAACAGTGCCTACATCCTAGGGAAGGCACCACATTCGGCGCGAAATTCCTGGATATACATTGATGGAGAAACTTTTGAGGGAGTTCGCACCGACATCGGTGGTGATCCTAAGGAACCCTGGATAAATATCGCGTGGAAGTACCTCTATACGGCGAAGGACTCTTGGCTGGGCTCGCAAGCAAACCTGGGTGCCATCGGCGCGCTCTACAACCTCACCATGGATCCGTATGAGAAGTACGACATGATCTTCAACGGGGCGGCGCCGGCTCGTGTGCTGACGACATCGCCGGGAAGATATTCTGGTCAAGACAACGGCTGGGCTGGGGCTCTGGTAGGCTCGGTCATGCTCGAATTCGATCAGTCGGTTATGAAGTATCCGAGCATTAAACGCTTTCCTGGTGGGGGCTCAACAGACCTTATTCCTAATCTTCAAAATCCTGACAATCCGGCTCCCCTGCTGAATCCAAAGAACATGCCGAAGGCCACACCGGCGGCAGACGACTAGGATGGCATCCGCAAAACGGGACGTGCAACGACCGCACGTCCCGTTCGCTACTCCTAGCGGCGCAACAGGTCGACGGGTCGACGTTCCAAGCCATCGGCACTGAGGATGCCGCAGAGTATGCCATCAGAAGTTTCCCGGAATCCCGGCTGTCGTCAGCGCTGGTTGCAATTGAGCGCGAAAGCGCCCGGCCAGTATGGTTGCTTCCCCTTCCTTGTCAAGCGACCAACAGCTCGGCCAAGCAACCAATCGCCAGTTTCGGGACACGGGGATTGCAACTTCCAAGGTCTGCATCCGGAATACGACCATCTGCTTTGTCGCAGCAATAATGCCGATGTTCCTACGATATCTGCGATTCTCACCATCATTCAGATCGGTGGAATGAGTTCATGAATGAGCACTAACCAAGGACGAACGTCGGAAAGGGGTAGACATGGCGCAACCGGTGTTACATCAAGTCTCGCGTTCATGGACGAAGCGGGGAGACGAGAAGCGGCGTCGACTGGAACTTGTTCGGCCCTGGATGCAAGGCAGCGTATTACCGAAGGCGAAGATTATCGATGCCCTCGAGGCGTTGATCGTTGCCGGCGACAGCATCGTGATCGAGGGAGACAATCAGAAACAGGCTGATTTTCTTTCCCGTTCTCTGGTGAAAGTTGATCCGAAGAAGCTGCATGATCTGCACCTGATCATTTCCAGTATCAGCCGGCCGGAACATCTGACGCTGTTCGACCTAGGCATAGCCAAGAAAGTAGATTTTGCGTTTGCCGGTCCGCAAAGCCTGCGCGTATCGCAGTTGCTGGAGGATGGCAAGCTCGAGATTGGCGCCATACACACTTACGTTGAGTTGTATGCCAGGCTACTGGTGGATCTGGTGCCCCAGGTTGCGCTGGTGTGCGCTCAGCAGGCCGACGCGGAAGGGAACCTTTTCACTGGTCCTAATACCGAAGACACACCGGTTATTGTCGAAGCTACAGCCTTTCACGATGGAATCGTCATCGTGCAGGTCGACAAGATCGTTGACAAACTGCCACGTGTCGATATTCCAGCTTCCTGGGTTGACGTCGTGGTGGAGGCCGATCGGCCGTTTGCTGTAGAGCCGCTTTTCACGCGCGATCCCCGTCAAATCAGCGATCTGCAAATTCTTATCGGAATGATGGTGATTCGCGGAATCTACGAGCGGCACCACGTGCATTCGTTGAACCACGGTATCGGCTTCGACACGGCTGCCATCGAACTGCTGTTGCCAACCTATGGGGAGTCGCTAGGGTTGCGAGGAAAGATCTGTGAACACTGGGCTCTGAACCCTCACCCCACGATGCTCCCTGCGATTGAAAGCGGTTGGGTTACCAGCATCCACTGCTTCGGCAGCGAAGTTGGAATGGAAAAGTATGTGGCTGCGCGCCCGGATATTTTCTTCACTGGACGGGATGGCAGCCTGCGATCCAACCGCGTGCTCTGCCAACTAGCCGGGCAGTATGCCATCGATGCATTTATTGGTTCAACGCTGCAGATGGATGGGGATGCGAACTCGTCGACAGTAACCATCGGGCGCCTGGCGGGATTTGGAGGGGCGCCGAATATGGGGCATGACCCCCACGGCCGGCGTCATTGCACACCCGCGTGGCTCGATTTGGTCACAGAAAACAAAGCCATCGTGCGCGGGCGAAAACTCGTCGTGCAAACGGTAGAGACTTTTCAACGAGGCGGTGTACCTGCCTTCGTGGAGACGCTGGACGCCGTCGAGGTTGGCAAACATGCCGGTATGCCGATTGCGCCCGTCATGATCTATGGCGATGACGTCAGCCATGTCGTTACAGAGGAGGGCATCGCTTACCTCTACAAGGCCGAGGGTCAGGAGGAGCGGCGGCGCGCCCTTGCAGCGGTGGCTGGAGTAAGTCCCATCGGTCGCAAGGCAGTCGCTGCTGAGACGGCAGCCCTGCGCGCTAAGGGAGTGGTGGCCTACCCGGAAGACATCGGCGTTCGTCGACTGGAAGCGGAACGTTCGCGGTTAGCGGCGAGATGCATGGAGGATTTAGTCGCCTGGTCCGGCGGCCTCTATGAGCCACCGGCGCGCTTTCGGAGTTGGTAAGAGGTAGACGGTTTGTTATCTGGGATCATTTTCGGAAGCTTACGGCCACCGAATCCCGATAAGTCGCGGGCAGTCCGGATAGCTCGTCTTGCCCGCCAGGCGCTGATTGCGGAAGCAGAGCTAACTCCAAAGCCCGGGTTGGTGGACCGTCGCGGCGCCGGGGCTCACGCGGACTTGTCCCTGGCAATCGTAAAGCGGTCCGCAATGGCAATTGAACCCCATCTTTGTCGGATGGCTATGGTTTCCCTAACCGCCATTCCCGGTCAGCAGCTGCGCGAACAGCTGGCACTCGTAGGGCGCGCGGCAGAACGTGCGATGCTCAACGCAACGAATGGCAGCAACGCGCACAAGGGAGCGATATGGATCCTGGGACTGCTGGTTTCCGCGGCTGCCATGCAGTGGGAGAGCGAGGTCCGTCCGCTCTCGATTGCAGCCGCCGCGCAACTGATTGCTTCCTTCGCGGATCGCGCCCAGCCGCACTTAATCTCGCACGGAGAGATGGTCGCCAAGAAATATGGAGTGATGGGATCGCGCGGGGAAGCCCTTTCCGGATTCCCGCACGTGCTTGAGGTGGGCCTGCCCATGCTACGACGGCAGCGTGCGCATGGACGAACAGAGCACGTAGCGCGCCTGGATGCGCTGCTCGGCATTATGTCGTGTCTCGACGATACCTGTTTGCTGTATCGGGGAGGAGAATGTGCGCTCTCCGTAACCAAAGCCGGCGCTACCGCTGTGATAAATGCTGGTGGCTGCGGAACCATAATTGGGAGCCAAGCATTGCAAGACCTCGATCGCAGTCTCCTGGCATTGCATTTGTCGCCAGGCGGCAGCGCCGATCTGCTGGCAGCAACGCTGTTTCTTGATGCGCTGGAGCGCGGACTGGCTGAAGTTGATGCTGATCACAGCTGGCTGGAGGAGATGGATGGAACAGATTGAGTTCGATTATCCGGCAAAACGAACGGTTTCGAAGAGGGCTCACGTAGGCGTTGTGGGATCGGGCGACATGGAAGTGCTGCTCGAACCCATCGCGGGGGCCACAGCCCACGTTTCGATCCGAACCAGCGTAAACGGTTTTCGCGACACCTGGAAGGCAGTGATGGATCGGTTCTTCATGACCTTCGATGGATCTGTCCGAATTGAAATTAACGACGCGGGGGCGACACCCGGCAATGTGCTCTTGCGCTTGGAGCAAGCGGCTGAGGAGAGTAAGGGATGAGCAGCGTTGGGTATGATGGCGGCTTCAGCTTTATCAATCGCCAAAGCTTTATCGAACTCGATGCTCGGGGGAGGGCCAAAGCGCTGTTCGATGACGGTACCGCTCGGGAGTTGGTGGGGCCATTCGATCGTGTCGAATCTCCCTGGCTCGCGATGCAGAACGTTACTCCGCAATCGGACGATGGCTGCGTAGTAATCAAGGGGAAGATCGCCGGGCAGGCAGCCGTGGTCGCTGCCCTCGAAGGGGCGTTCCAGGGCGGAAGCATGGGAGAGGTTTCGGGGGAAAAGCTGACTGCCGCCCTTGATCTCGCCAGCGTCGACAACGAAAAGGGCATACGCACCAACGCGGTATTGCTGCTGGAGACGGGAGGGGTACGGCTTCAGGAAGCTAATTTAGGGCTGGCTGCGATTGCTGAGATCATGGCTTCGATTCTGACCCTCCGCAGCTATGCCCCAGTTATCTGCGTCACAGCCGGTACGGTGGGATGTTTTGGAGGTATGTCCTTGGCGGCCGGCCTCGCGAGCTACGTAGTGATGACGCGAGAAGCTCGACTGGGGATGAATGGCCCGGAAGTTATCGAACAGGAATCGGGTGTCGACGAGTTTGATTCCAGCGACCGCGCCCTGATCTGGGCCATCCACGGCGGTGAACAACGCTATGCTATGGGATTGGCCGATGCCCTGGTAGACGACGATACGCAGCAGGTGGCCAATGCGGTTCGAGGTTTCATCGCTAAAGGGCTGCCACGCATCCACCGCAGCTCTCAAGTAGATCTTTATCGCCGGCGGATCGACGCCCTGGACCCGTCACGACAGTGGGACCCAAAGGAGCTGCGCGCAATCTGGAGCTCTGAGGGTCCGGGGAGGAGAAGCCATGACTGAATCGCTTGCTATTCGAGGAACCGTGTGGTTCCGCGCCTTGACCGGGCAGGCGACACCCTTATCCGGAGACCCGCACTCTGTTCTGACGGCCGACGCGCCGCTGGGCAGCGATCATGCGCGATTCCTGTGTGTGGTACCAGATCCCCACGGGCGCTTTCCTTGTGCGCGACGAGGCGAGGTAGGACTGGATGAAGCCTATGCTCTGGCTTCTCGGGTCCGGGAAGTTATCGAGGAAGAGAAGAACGCAGTGAAGCGTCCGATCATCGCGATCGTCGACGTGAAGAGTCAGGCTTATGGCCGCCGGGAAGAAACGGCTGGCATCTATCTGGCGGGTGCGGCCGCTGCTGATGCTTACGGATCGGCCCGTATGGCAGGCCAACCGGTGATCGCATTAGTGGTGGGCCAGGCACTTTCCGGCGGTTTTCTCACTCATGGTTACCAAGCGAACCGGATTCTGGCTTTCGACGATGACGGAGTCATGATCCATGCCATGCACAAGGAAGCCGCCGCATTGATTACCCGCCGCTCGGTTAAGAGCCTTGAAGAGTTCGCAAAGACGGTTGCTCCTTTGTCATACGACATTCATGATTACGCGAAGCTTGGCCTTCTGCATAAGTTGATCCATGTCGATAATCCTGAGAAGCCTTGTGGGAAAGAGATACAGGCCGTACAGCATGAACTAATAGCCGCTGTCGAAGATGCCAGGAGGGGTCCGGTTGATCTGGGCTGCCGCCTTCATTCGAAGGGTGCCCTCGAGATGCGCAAGGGTTCGATTCTGGTGCGCAACAAACTCGAAGCGCAATGGAACGAAAAGTAGGCGGTTGGGCATGATTGGGGTCCTGGCTAACGCGCTCGTGCCAGTCTTCGTAGGGCTGTTGGTAGGATACGCGGCAGGCCTGCGCGGTGTGGTCGATAACAGGAATGTGAAGAGCCTGGTCACCTTCGTTATGAGCTTTGCGATTCCCTGTTACTTGTATGTCACCGTGGCGGCAACCCCGCGCCACCTTGTATGGAATCAAGGTAAGGTAGCTTTGGTGCTCGCAATTGTTTATGCGGCTCTTTTTGTGGTGACCTATCTTTCTACCCGCGATACTGCGTCCAACCGTGCCGTTCTGGCCCTGACGCTGGGTTTCCCCAACGCTGCGGCGATCGGTCTTCCGCTGCTGCAGTCCCTTTATGGCGAACGGGCTGGGGTCACTGTGGCAATAGCTATCGCGATTGGCTCCGTCACCGTCTCGCCGGTGACGCTGGCGATTCTCGAGAGTGAGACCGCAGCAGGGAAGAAGATTTCCGTCCTTGCTCGAATTCGCCTGTCGTTATGGAAGGCATTGAAAAGGCCAATCGTGTGGGCTCCATTGTTGGCCCTGTTTGCTGTCGCGACCAACTTCAGTCTGCCTGGTTATTTCCAACGCAGCCTTACGATTTTCGGAGACGCAACCGCCGGAACGGCCCTGTTTATGACGGGATTGGTGGTATCCGCGCAGCGCTTCAGCTTCAACTGGCCGGTAGCCTGGGCGGTATGCGGCAAGAACGTGCTCCAGCCGGCACTTTGCCTCCTGATGGCGCACTTGCTGCGAATGCCGCGGGAAGAGACTCGTTATGTTGTCCTTATCAGTGCAATCCCATGTGGTTTCTTTGGAATCTTTTTCGGAGAAGGCTTCGATGCCACCCCAGAGATGGCTAGCTCAAGCCTCATCGCAAGCTATGTGCTTGGCATCTTCACCCTGGCCGGTTGGATCGTTTTCCTGAGCCATCTTCATTAGGGCTAACCATGTTCAGCTATCAAGTTTGCTCAGTTCGACCCCATGATCTGCTGGAGGTGGACCCGGAAAGGTTCATAGCAACTGAAGGACGAGGCAAGTCGATTCCAGAGTGGGTAGAAGAGCGATTATTGGCGATTCCATTTGTGGTTGTTCGTCGCTATATGGTGATGGAGACGAAGATTCCAGTTGGCATTCGAGGCGAAGAGAGAAATCAGCGCTGGGCAGCCTTCTGTCATTGCGCTTGGGTGAAAAAGATCATAACTCCGCCGCAGCTGCTGCAGGGCGCAGTCTCGGAGTCGCGAGCGCAGGCCATACCTGCTCTGCGTTCGCTGCTTCTTCTTAAAGATCGCTGGAGAGACTTCGATCTACCGTGGGGGCCTGGTGGCAGCATAGGCTTCGAACTCGCCACCGGTAGGCAGGCTGCTAGCCCCAACAGCGATCTCGATATCGTGATCTATGCCGACACTCGCATCACGAAGGAAGCCGCAAGACGCCTTTGCGCCATGACCTTAGACCTTCCTGCTGAGGTCGACATTCGGGTGGAAACACCGCGATGCGGATTCTCTTTGCAAGAGTACTCGAACTCGAATTCAGACATTCTTTTGCGCACGCCCACCGGCGGAATGCTCGGGCGCGACCCGTGGCAGCACACCTCCGAATCGAAAGTGCGAAGTCGGTGGTGAAAAGCGAACGAGGCCACGGATGAGCGTAGCTTTCTTGTTTCCTGGGCAGGGCTCGCAGGTTCCTGGGATGCTACATAAGCTACCGGACCATCCAGCCATCACTCAGACATTCGACGAAGTGAGCCAATGCCTAGGGCAAAACGTGCTCGATCTTGATTCCCCCGCTGCGCTGCAGTCCACCCTCTCCGTCCAGTTGGGACTATTCACATGCGCTGTGGCGATGTCCCGCGTCCTGGTGGAAGAGGGCGTCCGTCCCGTGGCAGTCGCCGGACTGTCCGTGGGAGCCTTTGCCGCTGCAGTGGAAAGTGAGACGATCTGCCTAAGCGATGGGGTCCGTCTTGTGCGACAGCGTGCAGGAATGATGATGACGCTCTATCCGAAAGGCTACGGATTAGCAGCCATTGTTGGATTGACCGAAAGACAGGTGACTGCCTTGGTTGACGAAGTTCACGGCCGGCAAATACCAATATACATAGCCAACGTAAATGCCCCGTGTCAGATTGTCATAGCCGGTTCGAACGAAGGGATCAATCAGGTGCTGCGTGCCGCCCAGAGCAGTGGCGCGCGGAAGGCGGAGCGCCTTCAGGTGTCCGTGCCTTCGCACTGCCCGCTGCTGGAGCCAGTGGCTGAAGCCTTGACAGAGAGCTTACGGACAACCGCGTTGCAACCTCCTAACCTAATCTACGTGAGTAACGTGAACGCTAGACCATTGCGATCTGCAGAGGGCATAGCAGCCGACTTGGCCAGCAACATCGCGCACAGCGTACGCTGGCACGATGCGACTACCGTGCTCGAAGAATTAGGCTGTCGACTGTTCCTCGAGCTGCCGCCCGGGCGCGTTTTGACTGAACTGGCTCATGAAGCCTTTCCAAATGTGAGAGCCGTCGCAGTTAGTGAAACCTCAACGAAGTATGTACTGCGGATCGTCGATCAAGTCGGAGTTATTTGACTCAGCGCAGAGGTTGCCCGAGGGAAGTCTGAAACGGTCGCTCGAAAGAAGGAAGACCTAGAAGTCGTGCAAGTTCACACGCACAAAATGGAAAACTGACGGGCGGTCGATCAGGCGCAACAAATGGTTTTTAGGACCCTGATCTTCGATGCGCAAGTAGTAGAACAGCGACTCCGCGCGGGTGCGTTGCCCCATCATGGACCATGAGCCTCCGGGAATGGCGATCAAGCACAACATCAGAAACTCTCGTCTGCTTATGACGTTTCTGCACTGCACTCACAAGGACCAACTCAGTGACTTTTTCAACACTTACTTCGCGATATCATGAATCAGCCCCTGCATTCGCAATACCTGCAGCCAGCCCAACTCCCTGCCGTTGGCGAAGGCGATTTGCAACCCGGCTTTGGTGTCCCGCTGTATAAGGGTCGCGCATTTCCATTACTGTCGCAATGGCCCTTACAGTTGTCGATAAAGCTTCTTTGTGTTTTCTCGCGCCGGAATTCTTCTGCATGGAGGTTTGCTTGCTGGCGGAAGTGTCTGAAGACCGACGCCAGTCTCCGAGGTGAGGTGGGTCAGTGCCTCGACCGCGACATACTCAAAAGTGTATGGCTGTGAAGGGTAGGCGACAAGTACAACTCGACGCCCATCCTCGGCGCGCAAAGGAAATACGACGGCAGAACGTATGCCCCAGCGCCGTCGTTCCTCACGGGTGTAAGCTTTTGACTGCCTCCGTAATTTTCAGTTGCGATTTGACTTCACTGCTTACGCCGGCAACTCTTCTGCTAAGGGGAAACCGTGCTGCTCGCGGCCGACATCGCCGTCGTATTTCTTGGTCACCTTAAACAGTTCATAACGACCGTCCGAAGCGAACCGGCTGCACCGTTTGCGCAGCGCCTCCATCTCTCCTGGAGGCATGGCGCGGAATTCACGGGCCACCTCGAGATTCTGATCCAGCACTTGAATCGAGTCCACGCCGCTGATGGTCGATGATACCGGGAGACTCATAGCGTAACGCAAGGCTTGCTCGGGGGTAGCTGCTCCATGGGTTACGATCTCGCCGCTGCCGCCCATGCTCTTCATTCCAAGCACGCCGAGACCGCGCTTCTCGGCCACCGGAAGCACGTTGACTTCAAAGCTGCGGAACGTCGCGTCCAGACAATTCAAGGGCATTTGCACGGTGTCGAAAGGAAAGTCAAAATTCAGCATTCTGAGATGAATCTTCGGATCCTTATGGCCGGTAAAACCAACAGCTCTCACTTTGCCCTGCTGCTTGGCTTTGACCAAGGCCTCGGCAACGCCGTCGGACCGGAAGATAAGATCAGGATCATTCTCGTAGATGACTTCGTGAATCTGCCACAGATCGAGATAGTCGGTTTGCAAGCGCCGCAGCGACTCCTCCAACTGTTGCAAGGCCAAGTCATTGCCGCGCCCGTGGGTGCAGACCTTGCTCATGACAATGACCTGCTGACGCTTGCCCTTGAGCGCGGTTCCCAAGACGCTTTCGCTGTGGCCACGGTGGTAGTCCCAGGCGTTGTCAAAGAAGTTGACGCCCGCGTCCATCGCTCTCGCGACAATGTCACTTACTTCCTGCTGGTTTTTCGCCGAACCCAGGTGGTAGCCGCCCAACGCCAAGGCAGACACTTGCATACCTGTGCGACCGAGCGCCCGACGCGGCACCAGACCCACAGTGTTCCCCCGCTGGTTGCTCTTCTCTTCTTCCACTTCTTACTCTCCAAGTTCCCGTGAGGAGCTTCCTCTTGCTTCTGCTCTGCGCTCATCACCCTATCGGGGATAAGGATGGCCGGTGTTCTTGGCCGCCTGCATCATCTCTTTTGTTTCCGCCTGCTGCATATCGATAGGAAAATCGTGAGCCAGCCGCGATTCCGGGTTGTCGAACTTCAGAGACACCTTATAAAGCTCGAAGCGCCCGTCTCCGGCCTCGGGCTTCACTCGATCCCGCAGCGCCTGCATCTCCTGCTCCGACATGGGTGCAAAACCTTGTGCAATGGCCAGGTTCTGGTGCAGGACTTCGAGACTGTCGATGCCTGTGATGGTAGTAGCTACCGGCAGGCTCATGGCGTAGCGCAACGCTTCTTGTGCGGTAATCACGCCGCGGCTCACGGGCTCGCCGTGCCCGCTGATCGGCTTCATTCCCAGCGCAGCAATGCCGCGCCGTGCCAGTTCCGGTAGCACGTGGTTCTCGAAGCTCTGAAATTGGGAGTCGAAGACATTTAGCGGCATCTGCACCGAGTCGAATGGAAACCCCGTGTTCAACATCTTTAGGTGAATGTCCGGGTGCTTATGCCCGGAGAACCCGACAAAGCGCACCTTCCCCTGTTCCTTGGCCTTCATCAGGGCCTCAGCTCCGCCATTTGGGCGGATAAACAAGTCCGGATCGTTGTCGAATGCCACTCCGTGTATTTGCCACAGGTCGAGATGGTCCGTCTGCAATCGATTCAGCGACTGCTCCAGCATCTGCATGGCAAGACTTGCATCCCGGCCATGGGTACAGACCTTGGTCATCAGGAACACCTTGTCCCGGCGCCCCTTCAAGCCCTTGCCCATCCAGTTTTCCGACTTGCCGAGGTTGTACTCCCAGCAATTGTCAAAGAACCTAATGCCAGCGTCGACGGCCTCTTGCACAATGCGCATTGCCGTCACCTCATCGGCTGCATCGCCGAGATGATGACCTCCCAAACCTAATGCGGAGATCCGGACGTCTTTGTTGCCGAATTGGCGCAGAGGAATATCGGAATGAACTTGCATCGCAGATCACTCCCAGATTGATGACTTCGACAGTCGGTTGTTCCGAATTGCAGCTATCTCCCGATCAGTGATTGGTTTGCAGCTGGAACTTTCTTGATTTCATTTTCATCCAGATTCAAATGGGACGTGACCATTTCCGGCGGTAGTCGCCTGATCCAATTATTGAGAGAGAAGTCCAAGAACTCACTCGCTCGAAACATTTCCAGAAACACGAGGTCGGTATCGCCTGTATTTTCGACGTAATGTCCCGCCACCGCAGGAATATAGCCCACGTCATTGGCATGAAAATCCATAGTACGCGCGCTTCCTACTGGAACGAACACGGTCATACGGGCACTTCCTGCGATGTAGAACTGCCACTCAGAAGCGTTCGGATGCCAGTGCATCTCCCGCATTCCTCCTGGCTTGACGTTTACCAGACCGGCAGCGATGTTCCGCGACGCAGGGAAGTTATGGGAATCGACGACCCGAACTTCGCCGCCGGCTGTTTTCTTGGTGGGAGGCATAGATTGCATTTTGAAGGTGTACTGAATAGGCGACTGTACTTGCGGCCCGCCAACTGCGATTCGGTCCTGCGCCAAGGATCTAGGAAGAGCTGCAGGAAAGATGTAACGTTCGCCAGTGGGGAGCTTGGCGAGGGAGCTTTCATCCAACCCAAAATTCTTCGACAATATGGAAGGCGGAGTATGCGCAATCCAATCCGAAATTAGAAAGGTATTGTCTTCCGAAAACATGCCTTGATCGAAGACCAGCAAGAACTCGCAGCCATCCGGCCCGAGCCCCTGGATAGAGTGTGGAAATCCTGCAGGGAAATACCAGAGATCGCCCTGGCTCACATCATCGATAAAAATGGTCCCATCAGGATTCAAGACCGTGACCCGGGCATTCCCGTAAAGCATGCAGGACCACTCATCGGCAGTATGCCAATGCAGTTCACGAAAGCTGCCAGCGGTAAGCCGCATATTGACGCCAGTAAGCTCGGTCGAAGACGGCAATTCACGCTGCGTTACCTGATGTGTCCATCCACCCGGCTGCACTCTCTTATGCGCGAGATCAAACGAGTACCAGATCGGGCCTATTTCTCCATGGTCGGTGGGAGGAGGCGTATTTGAGTTAGGATTCTCTCGCTGCAGGGGCACGTTTCCTGGCCTTGGACTGCTCGCCATGCCACTACTCGATGCCGCAGGCGCTGCCTTCGCAACTGCGGCATGTCCCACACCTGAAGATCTTCCCCCGGACAATCTGCCTTCAACAGTTCGGTTGGTCATACTCTCCTCCACTATTCCAGTTTTGGTCAGGCCTGCAACTTAATGTTGTGCCTGCCGCCGAGACCGCGCCGAAAACGCAAGCTCACGTCTCAATTTCCATGACAGGGCCACGTAACAATTTAGGGAACCAAACAAATATACGCCTTCGTCATAGCGAGACTGCCACTGTCTTGGCTCAGCGTGAAATGGAGAACGGGCGTTCTCCGTTAGTGTAGATTCCACCCCTGCGGGGCGGGGATTTTCCAGGCATTGGGGGTCTATCGTCCGATGTCTGGTGCAGCACGGGGAAAAACCAGCGCGAGAGCAGTGAACTCCCGCGCCGCGTAACATCGGCTCGATGAGCCCCACCAGAGTATCCCTCAGCATGGTTGCCTCCCGGCAGAGCCCGCCTCTGTTTCCTCTGGCGAAGTCATTGTAATCGGTGAATCGAGAAAGGTTGCAACCTGTTGCCGGCGGAGTTGCCGCAAGCGGCGAGTCTGTTCCAGTTTGCGATCGCGTTCAGCATGGATCTCGGCGTGGCGCCCCAGCAGCATGTCCTGCGGGGTCACATAGCCGATCACGCTATGCAGACGCACCGTGGTGTAACGATCCACATAGGCTTGAACCAAGCGCCGCGCATCGTCCAGAGTCAGCGGCGTGATTGGCCGGATACATTCCTGCTTGAGCGACTTGTGCCAACGTTCGATCTTGCCATCCGACCCTGCGGATAATAAGGCGAGGTACGCACGTGCGTCATCCCCGAGATGCGAATGAACTCAGTCAGATAGAACATGGTGTTAATTGGAGAACGGATGAAAAGCGTCGTCATGTCCGCCATTCTCGCAAGAAGAAACACACGGACAAAACCGATCACTGCGGCGAACAGCAGTAGGCTCGCGATGAAAGCGTACCTTAGCGTTGCCGCGGGTAAGGGAACTTAAAGCTGGATGTGTTGTTTAGCGGCGTTTAGTTTTGATTAGCCACAGGATGGTTTGTCAGTGATGGGATGTCGCAGAGGGACGTGACAACTGAGGATATGAAATGCAGTATCTCGACGACCATGACGCTCTGGTCAGCAAGTAACGACTTTCTGTTCTGGCAAGAAAGGACAGCGCCTTGGAGTCACTGCTCACCCGACAGTGACTTTATTCCTCCCGCTCGATTTGCTGGTATACATCAACTGGTCGGCCCTCTTGATTGCGACCTCGATGGAGTCCCCTTGGGTAACGAGCGTAGCCCCAACTGAGACTGTCACGTAAGAAGACGTCCGCCTCCCTTCGCTGTCCGTCGCTGGAGCCGCCGGCGATCGAAGTGCCAGTTACGGACTTGGAAAACGTGAACGTGTCGGCAGCGGTGGCTTGAGACAGAGATGCCGGACGATTCACGGCTTGCAATTCGATTGCTGTCCCTGGGAGTGGCACTCCTAGCCTTCGGGCTGGGGTGCCACTTCTGGGCTGACAGGGTTTACCGCATGGCTGGACTCGCCATTGGCGCAGCTCAGCTCTGTCGCTATTTCCTCGACAAGCGAATGCGGGAGGGCGAGCCGGAACAAACGACTGAGAGGCATGTGCGATGGATGAAGAGCTGTGACCACCTATCGGCTGTCCTGCTGGTGATGGCGGTTATGCATGCGATTGCAACCGCATCGACGTAACACAAAGTCGTGTTTCGGAAAGGAGGTTTCGAGCGCCGGTTCAGCAGCCGGCGGCCTGCTCTGGAAGCCATCCCTACACCGTGATCCCGCGTAATCTCCGGTCGGCGGGCCACAAATCCGCAATCGGTGGTCGGCTTTCCGGAAGTCTTCTTTTCTTGACGACAAACAAGCCAGCCCATGAGAAGCCTGTTCTCATCAAGCGACATTTCTGAGAGGCCGCATACCGGCAGGAGCGCACACATTCGTAGACACTAGCCGCCTTCTCGATACCAATTTGTCCCGACAACGTTACACGGGATCCCGCTAGGCAACAGTGGCCGAAATTCGGGCGGTCGGAGGGGGAGCTAACGGGAGCAGCATTCTCATCAAACCACAGTTCACTCAGCCTCTTACACAAATGGCCTTTGGGGTAACAACCCAACCGCAAGTGAAGAGATCGGGCTGCCTAATCCAAGCATTTCTCACGATTTCGGTCGCGCGGATCACTTGGGCTCTGCCCGCACTTCGAAATGGTTCGGCCTCAACGCGACCTGAGCTTCAGGATTGTAGTAGTCGTAGAGCAAGGATGGAGCGGCGTGAGCTTGCATGCCGTATCGCGCACGGAAGCCGAAGGTCAACTTGCTGCCTCCGGCTTTCGGCCAGAGATACAGAATCACGCGATCAGGAAGGACGTCGTAACGAAACAGAGACTCGTCGGACTTGGCAAGTAATTCCTCCAGACTGCTGCGATCGACGTCGACTCCCGGTGGCAAACCAACCTCGGCGATCATCATCCCCCAACCGCGACTGCCAATGCGCTCTGCATCGATAGTAGCGCGGACTTCTTCTCCCACCTGGGCTGAGGCTTTATCGAAATTGACCGCCAGGCGCAACACGTCGTTCGACCCAAAAATCGCCGATTCGGCCTTCGATTGATCCTCCCAAGGTACGTAATACTCCGCCACGGCCTGGGAACTTGCCGCGCCCGAGTCGCTCGCAGCCTGAACAACAATCGTATTGTCACCGGGCCCAACCGCACCTGTGATATCGATAACCACCGGAGCATCGGAAGTAGCCGGCAGCGAAGTTGATTGCGACAGTCGGGTACCGTTGATCACCAGCGCCACATCGGTATTCGAAGGCGCATTCTTCGAACTGCCCATCGCGCTGAGCAACGCAGCAAGTACATCGACCGTGGCTTGCCCTGAATACCAGACTCCGTAACGGTCCTGCTCGCCAAGCAACCAGATTGTTCCTGCATCGATCAGGCGGCGCGACTCAGCAGAGCTGCTGCCAACTTGCGAGAGGGCGAGAAGAACCATCGCTGTGCTCTCGATGCGCCCGGCATGTCCCCAACCGTAAAACGGAGTGTTCTGCTCGAGGGCCCAGTACACTCCGCCATGCTCTGGAACGGCCATCGTCTCCAGTTTGCCGATCGTGGCCGAAGCGCGTTGCCTGTCGCCAGCCGCGCTCGCGGCCATTGCGAATTCGGCTAGGGTGTAAGGCTCACGCATGTCGCGTTGTCCCGACGACAGATAGGTCAGCGCTTTCGCGGCAGCGTCGTGCAGCCACTGCGGCTGCACTTCGCCGGCACCGTGGGCCTGAGCCAGAGTGGCCGCCACGTATGCGGCCAGGCTGGCATCATGGTAGCCGTTTCCGGGAGGCCAATCGCCGTCCTTTCCCTGTTGGCTCACCAGCCACTTTTTCGCCTGCTCAGTCACCTCGGGATCAACGTCGATGAAGGTAGAGGCGTCCGATAGGAATCGTACCGCGTACGCTGTGAGCGCGATATTGGGAGTGCCGTAGGACCAGTAACTGAAGCCGCCCGAGGAATTTCTGAAGTTCAGCAGGCCTCGATAGCCCAGGTTGACGTAGCTTATGGCCTTGGCCTCCAGCCGACCATTCGTTATGCCCGCGGACTTGTAATACTTCAGCAGAAGAAGCGCCGGATAAGCGGCAGAGATCGTCTGTTCTCCGCAACCGTATGGCCTCTCCAGCCCGGCCTCAATGCTCTCGGTGACGTGGGCCAGCCGGTTGGGGTAGATCTTCAGCCGCGCGTTCAAGCTGCCCGGGATGATCCTCTGCGGAACATGCAGCGTGATCGTGCTGCTTGAGTGCAGTATCGCCGCTGCGGTCGAGCTCTGCTGGAGCCCATCAGGATGTACGGTTACGGCTTTCTCTACCGCGTCGCCTGTGGTGCGATTGAAAGCGTAAATCTGTTGCTTCCCTGCTTTCACCGCCTCCGTCGCGCGGAAAGGAAACACGGTGGTAGCCGATTCCCCAGCGGCAACCGAAACCTGTTGCGTCCCGGTCTGCAACCTCTCGTACCACGCCGCAGGCTTCATCTCGACGGTGACTTCCTGCGGGCGTGCCAGGTAGTTTCGCACCACCACGGGGAGGTCAATGACGTCCCCTACGGTGAGAATCTTCGGTGGATCGTGCTCCACGAAGAAGGGCTGGAACGATTGAATCTCGGTTTCGCCGATGCCGACCTCGCCGTTCCTGGTGGAGGCCAGCACAGTCATCTTCCATGTAGTGATGTTGTCGGCGAGTTTGAACGTCACCTTCGCCCGCCCGTTGCTGTCGGTGATGATCGAGGGAGACCAGAAAAGCGTCTCCGGAAAATAGTCGCGCAGTCTGGTAGTGAATGTCTGTTCCTTCACCTGGACTCTGGTGGACGAAGATTTCACCGTTGCCAGGTCTGCAGTGTCGGCCTGGACCATCGGTGATGCCGAAGTAACTTCGACCGTGGTCGAGGACGCGCCGACCTTCAGCTCCACGCTCACATCGGTTGTACTGGCGGCGTGCACCGGTACAGCGCTCACCTGTACCAGCACGAATCCCGAGGCTGAGATGTTGACGTCATAGAGACCGGGCGGAAGATTGCGAACGATATAGCTGCCGTCGCTAAGCGTGGTCGCGGTGAATTTCTGCTGCGTTCCTCGCGCTACGGCAACCACGCGTGCGCCTGAAACCGTGGCTCCGCTCGGGTCCGTAACAGTGCCGTTGATCGCACCGACTCCGCCACTCAAAGGCTCTGAAGGGACTGGGCGAGGCGTTAACTCCTTACCGCTTTGCTCGGCAATTTCCCGGGAGTAGCGCGCAACAAGAAAGTCGTCGTCGGTATGCGGTTTCCCATCGGGTCCGCAACTGAAAATCTGGATCCAGGCGAGCGTTCTGGTTACCGGAGTCGCATTCTGGACGCGAGCATCACCACGATAGGTGATACTCGTCGCGTCACTATAATCCGATGCGACGAAATACTTCGCATAGTAGGGGTGTCCCCATGGATCGACGAGTTGTCGGAAGTTCAGCCGATCTTTCGACATAAGCGCATCGAACGCTTGATCGTCCTGCGGGAAGGACCCCGCTGAGACGGCATTCTCGTACAAGGCGTTGTCGATCTTGAAACGCATCGGCCCGAAATAATCGATGGCGCTGGTCCACACGATAATGTCGTAGGGATCCCGATTCGGTCCGTCGCTGCGAACTACGATTTCGTAGGACCTTCCACGCGGGGCAAAGGTGTAGTGATAGCGCTTGCCCCAGGGATCACGCAGTGTGTCGAGGTTGATGCCATGGGCGAGCATTGCGGTTTGCAGGGCTGCGAAATCGCGCATGTAGCTGCCGGAGGAGGCGTAAGTATCCTTTACAACAGTGTCGATGGTTTTCCCAACCGGACGAAAGAATGGCGCGAAAAACCGGACTTCGATATCGTCGGAGGTATCGAATTTCTTGTCCGGTCCAGCCGAGACGACATCGAGCGTGTCGTTGGAATAATCGACTCCAAACTTGTACCTGTAATGCTCGCCCCAGGGATCGACCAACGTTTCTTGTGCGATGCCGAGGCCATGCAGAACCGAGTTCAATTCGCTCTCGTTCTGTGGGAACTTCTCCGTGGCTGTTTCGCCCTGTACTACCTTCCGCAACGGCTCCCATTGGTCCTGTATTTTTCCCAGGAATAACCGTTGGGTGTCCTGCTTGTAATCGCCAGATTCGATCTCAGGTAATGCGTCCCAGTCATGGCGGCCTTGTAGCAAGACCTCTGCCGCCACCTGAACATCGCTGGGAATCGGCTCCGAGGTGTCGAACTGGTAGAGATCTCTTAAGGTCAGGCCACCGACGTTTTCGGGGGTGAACCACCAACTCCAGCTCCAGAATCCATTTCGCCATCCTCCACCAAACGCCTGGTCGGTGCGCAAACGTTCGTCCACGGCTTTGTCTACAACGACTACGCCCAGGGCAGTATCCGTGCTGTTTCCGGAGGGCAGGCCCACCTTCAGGGTTGCTGAAACTTCGTCGCCGGGCCTATAAGAGTTGTGACCGACGTCGAGCTTGACGTTCAGGGTCGAGTCGTGGGGATACAAAATCGTGGTAGCGCCATGTGGAATCTCGTACCTGCTGTCGCCGGCGGTCGCCATCGAATAGGCTGCCACCGTAAGCTCTCCAGTGAAGCGGGACTGGTACGGTATTACTGCAAATCCACGATGATTCTGCAGGTTGACTCTGCCGCTCCATAGAGTGGCCCGATCACGCGATAGGTCGACCAGCAGACTTCCCGCCGAGATTTCTTCCGAGTACAGCGAAACCAGGATAGGCTCGTTCTCCCGATAGACCGCCCGATCGGTCCCGACCTGGAGGTCGTGACGTCCGATCGTCCACAAGTCGTCAGCGTGGGAAACGGTCACGCCTTTGGCGTCGCGCGCATTCAGGACGAGATGGTAGCCACGATCGGAACCCTCGTCCTCATACTCTTCTAACGGTAGACCGGTAACCTTGGCGACGCCAAAGCGATTGGTCTTGACGGTGCGCAGAAACCTTCTGCCGCCGGGGACGACGCCCTGTTCCGCGAATTGGTAGTGCGGCCCGGGCTCCTGATAAATGCTTACGTCGCACTTGCACGGGGTTCCATCCGCATAATACGCGGAAAGATAGAAGCTACCGCGGCCCTGGGTCACAAGTTCGCGGGAAAGATAGATATGAACGGGATCGCTTGTCAGGCGTAGCTGAAAGCGTCGCTGATCAGTCTTTCCCGTGCTGGCATCGGTCACGTAGGCGACGAAGTTGACATCGCGGAATTGCTCCCACTTCGCGCTTTGCAACTCAGCCAGTTGCTTCGCCAGATTCACCTTGAACGTAGCTTTTCCAGAATGATCCAGCTTTCCCGTCTGTTGATCAGCTTCTTCTGTTACCCACTTACGTTGTGTGGAATCCCAGTGCCCACTGTCTTCGCGAACCAGCTTCACGGTACCGGCCGCAACTTCTTTGCCGAACAGGTAGTGCGCGGAGACTTCGATCGATGCGTTCTCTCCCGGCAGATAGTAGCTGCGGTCAGCAGTGGCTGTCACGGCGAAGTCGGGCAGGTTATAGCGGCTGACCCGAACAGAGGTTCCGCTTTCGGAGTATCTTCCGTAGCCAGGCAATGTGACCTTCAGGCTGTATGGCCCGAGCGTGAGGAACTCGGGCAGATCCCAATCGATGCTAGCGATGCCGAAATCGTTGGTCTTCGTGGCTGTGCTGAAAACCGTGCTTCCGTCCGGGTCGTCCAGGGTAAACTCGACATCTTCGTTGGCGAGCGCATGCATGTCACGTTGCAAGACGAGAGCACGAGCGTGCAGAGCCTGCCCCGGTTGATAGAGCGGTTTGTCGGTACTGACGATGATTTTCGTCCACTCGTCGAGATCGAATCCGAAGGAAAGCTCCTGTCGGCGATCGCGATTGGCCGCTGCGATCTTGACGGTGGCGCCCTCGTGCGCCGCAGCGGGGATCTTAAATACAAAATTCGCATCCCCCGCTGCGTTAGTCGTCTTGCTGGCCCTCTCGCCTTTTACGGAAGCCTTCCAAGTGAGGTCAGCGCTCACCGCAACTCCTGCAACCGGCCTTCGTGTGACCGGATTTACAGCGTGTATCCGCACATGGTAAGGCTGATTGGGAAGAGCATCTTCAGGGTGAGCCACCACCAACTCGAACATATCCGGCGTAATTGCGCCCAGAGCGACGATGCCGACCACATCCGCCGTACCTTCAACCTGCAGACGGTAACGCACCCGATACCAGAGGATGGGTTCGTTATTCGGCGGCCCGGATTTCTGCGCGCGATCTAGGTTCAGGCTGATGGAATTGCGGCCGGGTTTAAGCTGCTGAGGGGTCTGTGAAGCGATCACCACGTTGTCCTTGGGATCAAGGAGGTCGACGGAGAGCATCACGGAGAGCGTCTTACCGGAGTCGTTCATTACCGGGAAGCGCAGCGTGATCGCTTTCTCGGAGATGGCTGCTTGCATCTCCAATTCATTCACCTGAAGAGCCGCAAGGACGGGGAATGACCAGAACAGGCAAAGAACGATGCTTAACCAGCGAATCCGTGGCGCAGATCGCATAGCGTTCTCGAAGAACAAAGTCACGCGAATAGTAGCACGGAGGTGCTTCCCTACTCGCTGACAAATTGTCCTACATCTTCGGTATTAAATCGGCGATGCCGCCCAGAATGCTTCACCGCCGATTGGTTAGCCTTTCACGCAGACAACCTGCCGCAGCGTATGCACGATGTCAACCAGGTCCTTCTGCGCATCCATGATCGCCGAGGTCGGCTTGTAAGCTATGGGCGTTTCGTCGATCACGTCGGCATCCTTACGGCACTCGATGCCAAGAGCGTTACGTTCGGATCGTGGAAAAGTATCCCAAGCTCGCGCACGCTCAGCGAATCAACCAACTGGGAACGCTGGGTACCGGCATTTGTAGCAGCAAGAATTACGATTGCCAATGACGATTGGCATCACCATCGCTGCCTCAACGGCTCCGTTCCAGATCAGAGGGTTTTAGTCGAGGTTGGTTTTCAACCAAGAGGACTTGGTGCCCCGCGGTCTGCCTTCTCCGGCCGTTTCGGAATTATTGTCATCAATCTCCGCCATCAACGATTCCAGATGCCCCTCCACGAAGGTGCGATCCCCATATTTCACACTGCGACCGTGATCGCCACCCTTCAAAATCTCAAACCCTAGCGCGGTCAGATCGTCGATTTGAGCGTGGCGTGGGAATGGACCCTCAGTGTCCGGAGCCTCCAGAATCGGCTCAGCCGCGGTTTCTCTGGGACCGTACCCTTCATATTCCGCATGGAATTTCGCCGCAGACCGCGTGCTTTTGGCGAAGATAAACCAATCTTCGTCGTGATCCGCTGTTGAAACCCAGTACAGCGCCACCGGGACCTTTGCGGCAGCCGTCTTCTTGCTACCCCTCGGCATTGCCCTGCTCCGTTTGCTGTCCGATCCTTCCAAACACGAACATTTGGGAATTCTAACCTAGCATCGTGCCGATCTGCGATGGTGTCGCCTGGGGCGTTACTTCATGTCTAACACTCTTCTGATGGCCGGTGCCAGAACGCCGGAACTGATGACCGCCGCGCGGAGACCGTCGGGAAGCGTCTGCATCTCGTCAGGCACCTGCTGAGCGTGCCAAGGCGCGCCGACTTCGCCGATCCGGGAGTTGCAGAACAGTCGAAGCACCCATGCCAGCAAGAACACCGGCGTGATGGCGACGACCTGCTGGCTGGCGGGCACGATCTGGTGCCCCAGCGCTGATCTGCCCTGATCCCTCGCGATCCCCACAATCGTCACCCCCACAATCTGCAAGACCTTTTCCCGGCCGAATTCGCGGCCTAAAGCCTCGACCACCGGCGCCAATATCCGCGCTTCGATCTCCCGCCGTTTCAGCACTCCAATCGCGTTGAGCTCGACGTCACGCGTGTCATTCATTGGAGTCCCTCTCCACCCTCCCAAGCACACGACGTTGACACAAGACACAAGACCGATGTCTGCGTGTCAGCGAATCAATCCCAGAACAAACCCACAACAACCAAGGAGCTTTCCCATGGCAACCAAGTCTGCTGCCCGCATCCGTTCCCTGCATCGTCGCCACGCTGAGGCGCACGAAGCTGTATATCACTTCACCGCGTTGCGAAATTCGACCTCCATTGCGGCTCAACCGCCGGGGACAAGACCGATTGAGTGCAAGCCGCGCCCCTCGGCAGATGAGCGATTCCGTGCGGCTCTCAGCAGAGAGCTCGTACGGGCCGGACTCGTCTGAGTTTCTCAAGTTCACACACGAGAGGGGGATGCTTCAGCGTCCCCTCTCGCCATTTCACAACAAAGGAGAACAACAACAACCCCATGCAGAAATTTCTGCTGATAGGACACTTGGGCAAGGACCCAGAAATGAAGTACACGCCTGGAGGCACCGCCATCACGACCTTTTCGGTGGCCAGCACGGAGCGCTGGAAGAACGGCGACGGCGAGCTTCAGGAACACACCGAATGGTTCAACGTTAAGAGCTTCGGCCGGCGAGCTGAAGTTGCTGCTGAGTTTCTGAAGAAAGGAAGCCGTGTCTTTCTCGAAGGCCGGCAGCGCATCGAGTCGTGGGACGACAAGAAGTCAGGCGAGAAGAAATACATGTGCTTCCTCTACGTCGACAAAATAGAGTTCCTGGGCGAATCCAACCGCAACGGCCATGGCAACGGCCAGAATGGCAAGTTCGCCAAAGATCAGTCCCACCGCCAGGAAGATCCCGCCATGGTCGGAGATTCCGACACTCCCTTCTGAGCGGACCGTCTTTCCCCGTTCGCAACCCGACAGCTTGCTCAGCCAAGCGAAGGAGACCTCTTTCGATGAAGAAACTCGGCAATGAAGAACTCCTGGTCGAACTGGAAGTGCCATTTCCGGTCGACCAGGTCCTGTGGCGCGTGACCAACACCGCCAACAACCGCACCCGCGGGCAGGTCGTGCCCTACGCCGATCCGCGCGCCTACACCGATCGTCTCAACGGACTGGTAACTCCCCAGGGCTGGACCCGCAGCTATGAGACGACCACCATGAACAACATCACCCGCCACAAGCGCAACAGCGAGATCGTGACGGGCAAGATCCTGGTGGTCTGCAAGTTGACCATCGAGGGCCTTGGAACCCACTCGGGAACCGGCGAAGAGTGGGCGGACGAAGAGAACGCGATGACTTCGGCAGAAGCACAGGCGTTCAAACGGGCTTGCTCCTGCTTTGGCCTGGGGCGCTGCTTTTACGACTTCGACGCGCCTTGGGTCGATCTGGACGACAAGGGACGCCCGAAGAAGGCTCCAGCAGTTCCAAGCTGGTTGATCCCGGAAAACTGGCGCAAGGGAGCACGTCCGTCCGGAAAGGTGGGCGGTGCGAACGGAAGCGCCACACGCTCGCAGGCGACTGGTGCAACCACCGGCCACGCGAATGGCAGCGGATCCAACGGCAATGGCGCTGACTTAGACAAACGGATTTCCGCCTTGGAAGAATCTGTCGGCGGCAAGCTCTACCGATGGGTTCTACGGGAATACGGCCATGCCAACAAGCCTCACCTGGTGCGCGACATC
>JBEKXQ010000235.1:0-2609 GCA_049511915.1 Candidatus Korobacteraceae bacterium | reverse complement strand
ACTACAACTTGGTTCCATACTACCCCACCTCGCTATGTTATTGAGAACAAGCTCTCCTCTTGTTGGGAATCAGGTACTGCGGGCCGACGTGCTCCTAGCGATACACGTCGCTTCAATGATTGCGCTGATTTACCTTCCAGCACATCCCTGCTGATAACCCATGGTCCATCTGCAAAAGGGTGATCGGCGGGGACGTCACCGCGATCGATGGCAAGCCGGAGAGTCCTCGGACTTACGTCGAGTAGTATGGCAGCATCGGTCAAGTTCATCCAGGGTCGCGGTTGCTCGTCTCGCGGACAGGAAGGAATGCGATGATGGCTGCGCAGTGTGGTGACTCGCTCTCGCGTCCAGCGATTCCCGCGCCCCGTAAGATGGCCGTTGCGGTTCAAAATGCCAGCGATGAGGTCATCGCTGCAAATACGGGCCAGAACCCCGACGGCTTCAATCAACTCCCGCGAGGTCTGTGTGCTGCATTGGCCACGACGTCGGCGCGGCAGGCGAAGTTCTGTATGGGCACCACCTTTCCAGTGCAAGGTGAGCGCGAGCTCGCTCGCTGCGCTATCCACGTCCACAAGAACTTCCTCGATCAACGTGCGAACAATGCGCTTCTTCAGCCGCATACTTGTGGCGGGATCAGTCCAGATTGTTTCCACCTGCTGGGAGAGTTGGTAGAGATCCTCCAGGGAAGCGGCTGGATTTGCATCAGCGGCAGCGCCGTGTTGCTCGATACGCACTTCGATCTCGCGCGCATGTTGTAGAGCTAAGTTCCAGCGGCGTTCCAACTCTGCGGTCACGAGACGGTTCTCCGGGTCGGATGCATCGTACTGCCGTTGTGCACGCTCGGCTGCATAACGGGCAGCCTCCCGATCGCGATGTAGAGCGCCCAGAATGTCGTCCTGTTGGCGGCCTAGTTCTTGACTCGCCAGCACGGAAGCTTCTATGGCTGCGGGTTGGACCACGCGTAGAACCTCTCGGCTGATAGCCTCGTCCACGCTGATACCCCCAAAGGCAATGCATCGCGGTTCGCCGTTATCGAGCCAGCCGCGGAAACAAGAGTAGCGCAGCACATCGTGGCCGCTGCCAGTGTAGCGTACCGTCAGCTTACGTCCGCAGCGCGAGCATCGCAAGAGTCCTGTTAACAAGGCTGGTCCGTTCTTGGCTGCGCCGGCTCCCAGTGTGTTCTCCCGAATCGTACCTGCGATGCGTTCGAACTCTTCCCAGCTTACATAACCTTCGTGGGCACCCGGGATGAGAGCCAACCACTGCTCCCGGGGCTTGCGGCGACAGAGATGGCGCGGTTTTCCGCCGTCATAGCGGACCAGATGTTCGGTCTTGCCATAGGTGTACGCCCCGCCGTAAATGGGGCTGGTCAGCATGCGATGCATCGAACGATAAACCGGCCGCTTCCAGAAAGTCTCTCCGCGGGCATTGCGTGCGGGAACCTGCAGGCCATGTTCCAGAAACCACATCAACGTCTGCCGCACCGTGCCCAACTCCATGAACTTGTGGAAGCCGAGAAGAATGGCCTGTTGCACCCGCTGGTCCGGATCTTTTTCCAGACGCTGCTCCTTTGTCTTGAGGTAACCCACCGGTGCCGCCTGGAGCAGTTCGCCACGACGTGCCTTCTCCAACCGCGCTTCCACCGAACGCTGCCGCAGCAGGTCCAACTCGTACTCATTCAGGCTGCCCTTGAGGCCAAGCAAAAGCCGGTCGTTACTGAGCCTGGGGGCATAGACCATCTCTTGATCGATCAGAACGGTGTCCACCACGCGGCAGACCTCCACCAACTGCTGCCACTCGCGGCTGTTGCGGGCGAAGCGGGAAACCTCGCGTGCAGCCACCGCTCCCACTTTCCCCAAACAGACTTCGGCCACCATGCGCTCGAATCCGGCCCTGGTAACGAGCCCGGCAGCGGATCTTCCCAAGTCATCATCCACGACTTCAATCTCGTGCCATCCCAGTTGATGCAGACGCTCTTCCATCGCGTACTGCAACTTCTGACTCTCTAAGTTGTGGATCACTTGGTAAGGGGAGGACTGGCGAACATAGAGCATCGCTTTCCGGGCCAGGTGCTGCGGCCTGATCTTCTCACTCATCGCCCACCTCCGGTGTCATGACCACGGAGCGGTAAAGCCAGTGTTCGTTCAACATCCTGGCCAAGAGTCGGACCATCTTTTGCCGCACTTCTGTGGGCAATTCGGGAAGCTTCGCTGGAAGTGAAAACAACTCGCCTTGACGGTTCCTGGGCAGACACGGCTTGCGCATCAGCATCTCCTGAACTACTGGAATCTTGCTGCGCTTGTACCATGTCCTGTTGACCGCATTCCGTCGCCGCTGATAGAAGGTGCTTCAGAGCTAACAGGGCGGCACAATCCACTCGTGGCGTCTCGGCTGGTTTCATCCGGCCGCACAAGTTGGAATCAAACATCCACTCAGGAATCTCCAGGATCGGAAACCCCTTGAGTTCATCGCGCACGCACCGCAGAACGATACCGCCGCCTCGGCGTGCCTCGCCACGAACCAGCACTCGTTGCCCATGCCAGGGATGCCAAAGGTAAGTGATCTCTCGAAGGTCGGTTTTATGGGTGTTGCGTGCCTCGGTTGTACAA
>JBEKXQ010000234.1:0-3484 GCA_049511915.1 Candidatus Korobacteraceae bacterium | reverse complement strand
GAGATGCGCACCAGGCGATGCACGCCGCTCTCACCGGCCAACTGCCCAAATGCGTACTCGCCGAAGATGGTGAAAGTGGCGGATTTGATGCCCGCCTCTTCGCCGGCCTGGTAGTCGTTCATTTCAGTCTTGAAGCCCTGCTGCTCGGCCCAGCGCAGGTACATGCGCAGAAGCATCTCGGCCCAGTCCTGGCTCTCGGTGCCGCCGGCGCCGGGATGCACGGTAACAATGGCGTTGAGCGGATCGGCCTCGCCCGAAAGCATGGTGCGGGCTTCAAGCTCTTCGGCGAAGGCCCCCAGCTCGTTGATGCTCTTCTCCAAATCCAGGAGAACATCTTCGCCCTCGCGCGCCAGCTCGAAGTAGGCTTCGATGTCGCTCGTGCGGCGCACCAGTTCATCGTCGTCGGCCACAAGTTTCTCAAGCCGCCTGCGCTCGCGCATCAAAGGCTTGCTTGCTGCGGGATCGTTCCAGAGAGCCGGATCGGCCAGCTTCTTTTCGGAGCGTAGGCGAATTCGAGATCGTTCAGCGACATTTGCTCGTAAGACCTGACTTGAATTTGGAGTGTAAGCTGCGTGTTCGACTGATTCAGAATATCACCGTGTGAAAACGCAGGTCATTCCGTCTCCCTCAGTCCAATCAACGCGACCCACACTTGAATCGGCACAAATACCATGATGGAAATCAGACAAGCGGTCAGGTACCATCTCAGGTCGCCAACGCGAAACAGCAGCAAAGTGCTCATCGCCAGCAGTTCCGTGATCCCACATAAGAGGCACAGGTTCTCTTGAATGCTGCGATTGACGGGATCTGCCATTGCCTGTTCAGGCCAGACCCCAACGGCGAAAGCCACTAGTAACGCAGGAATCGTGGCCTTGGCAGAAACCGATCTGACAATTAGGCTAAAACTCGTAAAACCCCATGCTCCAAATACAAAAGCAAAGTAATAATAGCTCGCGGCCAGGAGCAGGACGCACGCGAACCATCTAAGGAATGACCTCTCTTGCCCAACGATCTTGGCCGCGGCGACCTGTAGTCCGTGGGATGGAAGCGTTGCCAAGCCGATAACTTTCGGGCAAATGAAGGCAGCAATGAGAGAAAAAACAACGAGCTTCCAATATCCCAAGACAAGAAGCCAAATTGCGCCAACCGGTAGAGCTACGAAATTGAGAATTGAAATGGGCAAGAACAACAGGCTGGCAAAACCTACAAAAATACGTGCCAGGATTCGGGGATCTTCGTCGAAGGAATCGGTCGAGCCGTACATGATCTTTCCCCGTCCTTTGAAGCCGGCGGATCGGACGCTGACAGGAAGGTAATCCAAATCTCAATTCGCCCAACAATGCGGGTTACCCACCTAAAGAACGAAATTTGATGCTAAATCGGAAAGCATCTCGATCCCGCTATCCGGAATGTCTAGGCGTCGGATTTCAACCTGTTTCCTATCCATTAAATTCTTGACGAATTGAGGGACAGCACTATCATCGGACGCCAATACGCCTGGCATCATCATAACTGCCTGCAACTCACTGGCCTTAATCCTGCCTTCGCATTCCAGTATCTTCTGCAGTGCACCATAAGACTACTAACACGAAGACCCTCCTCGCGTGAAGTTTAGCACGGATAAAACGCGGCCGGGAGTGCGTCTCCTGGCTCTGTTACGCCACCTTGATCTCATCGAGCAGTTCGGGGTGCTGATCAAGCACTTTGAGCAGTTTCACCAAGGCCAGAGGCGACTTGGTTTTGCCGTTCTCGTAGCGGGAAAAGGCATTGACGCCGCCGGAGGGAGCAGGAGCCTTCAGGCTCCTGAATACGGGCAGCGTAACGCCCGGCCTTTAGGCCCGGGCCCTCATTTCGCGGCGAAATGGGACGGCATCGGGTCCAACGGCCCGCAGCTTGCGGAGCTGAATCGATGCTCATTGGGCGTTGCCACAATCCCTCGCCGCACCGGGTTCTCCTCGATATAACGCACACAGTTGATAAACTTCTCTTCGCTCACGATCTGGCTTTCGTTGAAGCTGCGCATCCACACATCGAGCTTGCTCTTCAGCCGGAAGGAGAAACCGCCCTTGATGAATTGCAGGGCTTTTTCCAACGACACATCCGGGGCGGGCGTGATCAGGGCGTGGAAATGGTCAGGCATGATGACGAATGCGTGCAAGAGGAATTTTCCCTGGCTGCGATAGTCGAGGATAGTTCGCTCCAGCAACTCCGCCGTAGCTGTGACCTGAAAGAGGCTGCGACGCTGCGCCGTCACCGCGGTCACTAAATATGTGCGGGTTTCCTGAGGCGCCAACCGCATCCCGGAATCATAAACGAAAGGCCCGTGGCTAAAGCCACTCCGATTGAATGCCTGCTTTCAGGAGCCTAAAGGCTCCTGCTCCCTCCGTGGTCCGGCCTGCTTGCGCAAGAACTGCCCTCCAGCCCAGACCACAATCCCCAGGCTCAGTACGGCACAAAGCCACGCAAACACGTCGCCGTGCGCCGTGTAGAACGTGATGTCGTTGCGGAAGGCGAACTCGGCGGGCAGCGCGTCGGTCTGGTGGCGGGGAATCGACTGGCGGACCCTCCCATATGGGTCGATAGCCGCGGTCACGCCCGAGTTGGTGTCGCGCAAGAGCCAGCGGCGATTTTCAATGGCTCGCATGCGGGCCATGTTCAAGTGCTGCCAGGGGGCGCTGGTGTCTCCATACCATCCGTCGTCGCTGATGTTGACGAAAACCTCTGCGCCGTGGCGCGCGAACTGGCGTACCTCGTCGGCGAAGACCGCTTCATAGCAGATGAAGACCCCGTAGCGATGGCTGCCGCCGCTCTGCGTGGGCAAGAGATATGCGTTGCGCTCTGTGCCGCGGGTGAACAGGCCAACGCGGCCGGTGAGCTTGCGGGCAAAGGTAAGCAGATTCTGGAAGGGAATGTACTCGCCGAAGGGGACGAGGTGGATTTTGTCGTAGCGGCCTACGCGCGTGCCGTCCGCGTCGATGATGAAGGCCGAGTTGTAGTCGTTCCAGGATTGATCCTGCCCTTGATCCTGATTTGAGAGCTCCATACCGATGCCGCCGACGATCAGCGGCGCGTGCGTGGCCGCGGCGACCGACTGCATGGCCTTTCGGAAGCGGGGGTCGTCGCCGAAGAAGGGCGCGGGCGATTCCGGCCAGGCTACAAGATCGGGGTGCGTGGGATAAGGCGGGCAAATGATTTCGCCCGTGGGCGCGCCGGTCTGCGGAATGCCCGCGATATAGGTCTTGCACTGCTCGCCGGCCAGGCGCGTGAATTCTGCGATGTGGCGATCCCACTCCGGCCCTTGCCAGTTGTTCGCGGCGCCCACATCCAGATTCGGCTGGATCAGAACCGCGGTCGCTGTGGGCGCGGGCTTGGACGGCGCAATAAAGACGCCGGCGAACCCGGAGATCAGGATCAGGGCTCCGCAACCGGTCCAGGCCCAGCGGCCGGACAGCGGGTTTTTGATCTCCCTCCCCAGCAAGAAACC
>JBEKXQ010000233.1:0-4075 GCA_049511915.1 Candidatus Korobacteraceae bacterium | reverse complement strand
TAAGAATGCCTGGCACGGCTGGCAGTCGTGCAGATGCAGGTCCATCTCCTCGCATACCGCATCGTCGATGATGCCATCCATGTAATCGGAAAGCGCGGCAAACAACCTCCGGCAACGCTGCGATCTTGGTGCCTCGGCGCTGGCGTCTAGCTGCAAGCCAGTAGTGCGGCCGGCCTTCGACAGCTTCGCCAGGTGCTGACGGACAAATAAACGCGCCCGGTGCAGCCGCACTCGCACGGTTCCCTCACGCAAGCCCATGATTTTGGCTACTTCCGCGGTGCTCAAGTCCTCCATGTCGTGCAGCACCAGCACCATCCTGTACTGCGAAGGAACTTTGAGGATGGCCAGCCTCAAATGCTCAGTGGTTTCACTATTCAGCAGAGCCGCCTCCGGGTTGGGTGCCGCGCTTTGCAGAACTTCCTGTAGCTCGCGGCGGTCGGGCATCAACTCGTCCAGTGACAAGTTCCTGGTGCGGGAGACAGTGCTGCCTCGGTGGCTGCTGATGCAGCGGTTCCGCGCAACCTTGTACAGCCATACCGTTAGCGCCTGCGGAGTGTCGAACTTGGCAAGATACGGGATCGACTTCAGCAGTACGTCCTGCATGGTATCTTCTGCGTCCTGGGGATGGCCACAGACTTTCATGCTGAAGGAGTAAACCGTGTTCTGTAGAAGCGCCAGCGCCCGGTCAAGCGAGTCCGGCCGGTTCTCACGAATCAACTCCAGCGCCTGCTCTAACGCTTGGGGCATGATTCAGGGTAGCTGATGACAAGAGGCTCAGCCAATGTCAGGAGGCAGATCAGCCTCGGCTCGTCTCAGCCTTGCATCGTAAGCGTAGGTGAACTCATCTCCTGAGAATAGAAATGGAGGGATGAATATGGGTGGGTTCAAGCTTTTCGTGTCGCTGTTGTTGTTAGCTTCGACCCTGATTGCGCAAGAGATCCCAGCCGGGACGGTCATCCCAGTGATGCTGCAGACTACGCTTGACGCCAGAAGCGCCAAGGCAGGTCAGAAAATCAAAGCGAGAGTAATGCAGGACGTTTCCCTATCTTCGCAGACGCAAATTCGAGCCGGCTCCAAGCTGATTGGGCGCGTCGTCGACGTAACGCGGCCAACCGCAACTTTGGGGTCGCGCATCGTGATCTCATTCGATCGGTTGACGATGAATGGCGCTGAAGTTCCTGTAACTACCAGCCTGCGCTCGCTGGCTTCCATGATGGATGTGTTCGAAGCCCAGGTGCCGACAAACGCTTTTGCCGACCGTGGAACCAGCGAGAGCGATTGGGTCACGGTGCAAATAGGATGTTGTGTATCGCGGAGCTGGAACGGTGATGTCGCCTCATAACCAAGTGGTGGGGAAATCAATGGACGCTGGCTGTGTGACCGCGAAACTCCTTGCTTCGCGGGAGGGCGGCTGTCGGGGAGTGGTGGCCGGCAACGACCGCCTACAAGCCCTTTGGCTGTTCTCGCCTTCAGCTTGTGGCGCCTACTTTTTCAAAAACCTGAAAATCGCCCATGCCGGCAGACGAGATCCAGTAGGCCAGATCATTTTGGAGTCTGACAAGAATGTGCATCTGCGTGGAGGGAGCGGCTTGTTGCTCAGGGTAGGGGGTTCTCCATAGACCGCGCCTAAAGCGCTGATCGTCTACGCAAGTTGCAGCGTTGTTCGGGGAGCTAAGGCGCTGACTGTTTGATCTGAGCTAGTGCTACTGGGCAGGAGCAAGCAACCTCATTTCGTCTGCAGCAGAAACTTCGATCCGATTCAGCGGCAATACAGAAAGCAGAAACCATCGCGGACATCGGCACGTGCGCAGCGGTGCACCTTGGCTTCGTAGTAGTGATGGGCTAGTCAAGCAAGCGTTCAGGGAGTGCATCTGGAACAGCGCCGTCAAGACCTTCCTTTGCCAGGCGCTCGTTGTCGTCACCGGCGCGGATGGTCTCGGCCCACGAGCTCTCCACCACGGCAATTGGCGAATGGTTAAACGCGCGGTTGAGCTTGGCCGTAAACATAAACTGGCCATTGACCGCGCACGCCATGCGGCGCCAGAGTTTGCCTAACTCCGGCTTGATGTCCACGGAAGTGATGATCGTCAGGGTGTAGAGCGGTTCCGATAGAAGAACTTCTGAGCAGAGAAGCACCAGCCACCCGCAGTGTTTACGGCAGGTAGTAGCGGAAGGATGTGAAGAACATGTTGTCGAGAGCCGTCGGGCTGTTGTTGGTGGGTACAGGAAGCTTGGTGCCAATTCCCGCCCACGCCGTCCTGGTCACGTAGGAATACTGTAGTCCGAACTGCAGTCTGCCCTTCGGGCCGTTATACGGCTTGTACCAGAAGCCCATGCTGCCTTCCCAGATGTCCTTGGTGTCGCCGCTGCAGTTTGCCAGGCTGCCGGGATCGAAGCCGGCACCGTACGAGGTACTGGGCAGGGTTTCGAGGCCGCAACCGGTGTTGTTGAGAGCAAGCGCGCCGTAACCAACCGCCGGAACGCCCTTGGAGTTCAGGAACTCGGTCTGGCCGTCATACTCGATACCGCCGTAGCCATACCAATCCCACTTGGGAGAGTGATATTCAAGCGACAACAGGCCCTGGCGGCTCGCGATCGGAGCCACGTAGCCATTCGAGCTGATGGTCACATCGGACAAGCCGGCGGTTCCGTACCGTCCCACACCTTTACCCGCCAGGGCGTGTACGCCGAGGTCAATGTGCTTCTGGAACATGGACCACCGAGCATTGATGCCACCGCCACCCGACCAGGTCGAGCTATTGAAAGCGCCAGCGGCGGTGGGCGTCTTTAAGCCCGCATCGGGGAAGATGCGATCGCGGAAGCCGCTGCCGATACCGAAGATTTCATAGTGTCCAAAGCCCGGCTGGAATGCCACTTTGGCGATGAAGTCCGGCGATGGGTTGAACGAGTAGTTCGCGAGAGCCGTGCAGGTGGTAGCGGGCGTAGCCGGCAAAGTCGAAATTGCTGCTGTGCTGCAACCGCTTACGGCTCCGTTATACAAGCCGCCTGAGAGTCCCGGCCCGCCGAGCAGGAATGAACCGGCGGTATTGCCGTGCGCGGTTAGGGTCGCCTCCGAGTTTTCCACGGAGAAACCCAACCAGACCTTGTTGCCCCAATCCTTGACAACACGGAATCCGTATTGACGCGCCCAGCTGAAGCCCACGGTATATTGCGGGTCGATAGTCATAGGCGTTGCTTCGGTGCGGTTGTCCTCACCCACTTTGGTTTCCGTCACCAAGCTCCACATCTGGCCGCCGGTGAAGCTCCAGCCGCTGTTGAGTGCGGCCTGAGCCCACGTCTGCCGTTGGCGAAGAACATAGGAATTACTTTCATTATTGTTGGAGGTAGTGCCGGAACCCAGGAAGTCGGCTTCTACGTAGCCGGTCAAGTTTATGTTATCCATCTTGCCTTGGGCCAGCATGGAAATACGCGACTGACGACCGGATCCGTAGAACTCGGCCATATGCGCTTGCGAGGAACCAGAATACGGAATTGAGTTCAGCGCCGTATTGATGTCCGCTCCCTCTGCGTGTTGTCTCCACACAGTTTCACCCGCCAGGAAGCCGCCCGGAGTAATAGTGATTCCCTTGTAATGAATGGCAAGTGGGCTCTCCAATCCGGCGACACGTTTCTGCGTCTCCTGCAGTTCGTTCACGGTGTTACCAGAAACCGTCTTCAAATCGGCGACGTCGTGTTGCAGTCCGCCGATCTGGTCGGCGCTCAGCGTACTCTGCGAATTGGCCGCTGCCGCTGCTGCCGCCTGCGCCTGCTGGGCTGCCGACTGCGCCGCCGTCACTTGCTGCTGCAGGCTCTGGATGGCCTGATCGCGAGTGGATATCTGCTGTTGCAGCTGTTGAATCTGCTGTTGTTGCGCCGATATGGCGTCCTTCATGTCCTCCAGCTGTTTCGAAACCGGAGCCGAGCTACTATGCTTCGCTGGCTTCGAAGTTTGGGAGTCGGTTTGCGCGAAAACGGTTGTGGTAATCAGAACCATTAGCGCCAGGGCAAGTCTTCGTTTCATTTTCTCTCCTGAATAGCAACAGTTGAGCGGAACGGAATCTACAGCAACCCAGCA
>JBEKXQ010000232.1:0-4005 GCA_049511915.1 Candidatus Korobacteraceae bacterium | reverse complement strand
GAACGGGAACATCGGGATAGGAACCACCGGCCCGGTTGCTGCGTTTGAAGTTGTCAACAATAATTCTGTTCCCATCCAGGGCACTACCAGCAATCAAGCCCCGGCGCTTCGCGGCGTGAATACCGCCGCAAGCGGCAATCCAATTGGGGTATCAGGTACTGTTACTTCTGGTACGGGTGGTGCCGGTGTCTACGGCATAAACAGCGAAACAAGTGGGTTGGGCTTCGGCGTGATCGGCACCAACGCCAGTCCGGTTGGCGTTGGAGTTTACGGCAGCGAAAGTGCCACAACGGGAGTTAACTTCGGGGTTTTTGGTAACGTCAACAGCCCATCCGGCGTTGGCGTCGAGGGTCTTCAGTCACTCACGACGGGTCCCGGCTATGGAGTGATCGGGATTACCTATAGTCCTGGCGGTATCGGCACTCTCGGTCATAACATGGCCACAAGCGGGCCGGCTGTCGGCGTGGACGGCCAAAGCGAGAGTCCTGATGGCGCTGGCGTATACGGTGTTGCTAACGCAACCGAGGGCGCTTCCTATGGCGTCGAAGGAGAAAGCCTCAGCGGCAATGGCGCCGGCGTTTACGGCATCAATACGGCAACTTCAGGGAATGCGTTCGGCGTCTTCGAACCGGCTCAAACACCTGCTACAACGGCGTAGCCGGAATCAACAATTCGACCAGCGGCGGTATGAATGGCGTTTACGCGCTGACCGAGAGCCCCGGCGGTTCGGCGGTTTATATGGTGAATAGTGGGGGTGGTAGCCTCCTCGTCGGTACGGAGTCGAATGGGGGAAACGCCACATTTTATGTCCAAGGGGATGGTAGCGGCTACTTCGGCGGCGCTGTCCAGATCGACGGCAATCTCAGTGTCACCGGCACGCTGACTAAGGGCGGCGGCTCGTTCAAGATCGACGATCCCATCGATCCCACAAACAAGTATCTCTCCCACTCCTTTGTCGAGTCGCCTGACATGCTGAACATCTACAACGGCACCGCGAGATTGAATGCTCGGGGCGAAGTGTGGGTGACCATGCCGGACTATTTCGAGGCGCTGAATCGCGATTTTCAGTATGTGCTGACTGCTCTGGGACGTCCTCAGCCTTATCTCTACATTGCGATGAAGATGAAAGGTAACCGCTTCAAGATCGCCGGGGGCAAACCGAACGCGGAAGTCTCATGGCAGGTCACCGGTATCCGGCAGGATGCCTGGGCGAACGCCCATCGCATTCCGACCGAAGAAGACAAACCTCTGCAGGAGCGCGGCACATACCTGCATCCGGAGCTGTTTGGCGCGCCCGCATCGCAGGGCATCCGCAACGCGGCTGTGCACCACCCAGCCGGAAGCAGCGCACCAACCGATGCAGGCGGCGGTAACTAAAAGCGGGAGAGAGATGCGATGAAGCGCTGTCTAGTTATGTCCAACGGCATCGCAGGGCGGAGGCAGTTCGGGGTGCCAGGGTGGTTGCGGCACGGTTTGGGAGATCACGCCTTAGCTGAAGACCCTCGGCATTGAGCGTTTCGTTGTAACTGTTGTGAAATCGCCATTACACAAGCTACACACTTGCTGGGTAGATCGTTTACGACCCGTTACGCCAGCTACAGACTTTACTGCTTGGGAGCTTCTTCAGTCGGGGTCGGCTGGTGCGACGATAAGATGACGTTTCCGTCCTTGTCTCGCTTGTAGTGAACTTCCACGGTAACCACTACGGGAACGGGGCGGCCATCTTTCTTCGCTGGGTCGAAGTGCCATTGGCGCACCGCGTTTTCGGCGTCAGCATCGGATTTCTTGTCGATGCCGTCGATGACCTTGGCACTGCAAACGTAACCCGTGTCGCTCACAACGGCTTGCAGTTTGATTTTGCCGGATTGGTCACCGTTGTTCGTGCGATGCCTTTCAACAGGCGGCGAAGGTGGACAGGTTCCTTTGTTTTCGGCAAGTGATGCAACTACACATGAAGCAACAACAATGAGGCACGTGAACACTGGTTTCATCGGTCACCATTGTAGCTGTCTCACATAGCTGTTGTAACATCCCCATGGCACAAGTTTCGTTTGCGCCGGGGACGAACGAAAAGCGCAAACTTACGCAAACGCCTGATTACATCAACTGTGCCTTTTGATGGAAGGCAGCGGGTGTAGAGTGCTCTATAAGAAGAACGCCAACCGTCAACGGTTACGTCAGTAAAGGAGACCATCAGGATGGACCTTGGCCAGCTTTCAGCAGCGATTTCGCGTAGCAGCCTGCGCCGAACAAGCTCCGCCCTGGCGCTACTTTGCGCGTTGACGATGACCGCAACGCGATCGGTACAGGCGCAGATCTACGCCGTACTGCACAACTTTACCGGACGAGCCGACGGATCAGCACTCTACGACGGAGTGACGATGGATCAAGCCGGGAATCTGTACGGCACCACAAGCGGCGGCGGTAACGGCATTGGCCAGAGCGGTAACGGCACGGTTTTCCGATTGTCGCCTGCGGGAGCCAGTTGGGTGTTGGCCGTGCTCTACACCTTTCAGGGTGGACACGATGGAGGCACTCCGCAGTCCGGCGTGGTCTTTGGCCCAGATGGAGCCCTCTACGGCACGACGAGCGCCGGAGGGGGTAACGGATGTGGTGGAAGCGGCTGCGGCACGGTTTTTAGGCTGACACCTCCGGCAACTCCGTGCGTAGCTGTGCTGTGTCCCTGGGCCGAGACCGTGCTGTATCGCTTCCAAGGTGGAACAGATGGAGCTACTCCCGCGTATGGCGACATCGTTTTCGACCAATCGGGCTCTATTTACGGCACGACGATCTATGGCGGCAACGGCCCTGGAACTGTGTATAGACTCTCGGATTCCGGTGGAAGCTGGACCGAGAACGTTCTTTACGCGTTCCCTGGGGATGAAGGATACCCGTTTGGCGGTGTGGTGTTTAACCAATCCGGCAACCTTTACGGCACCACGTTTGGTAACGATGGAGGCATGGGCACTGTGTACGAAATGTCTCCCTCAGGTTCTAGTTGGATATACCGAACCCTGTACAGTTTCACCAATGAAGGCGACGGCTATCAGCCCACGGGCGGCGTAACTCTGGACCAGCAGGGGAACTTGTACGGAACGACGACAGCTGGCGGTCCGTATGGTGGCGGCACAATTTACGAGCTTATACCTTCGCAAGGTAACTGGACTTTTACGCTGCTGCAGGGCTTGCAGTCTTACGCGATACCGTGGGACAGTCCGACTCTCGATAACGAAGGCAACGTCTACGGAACATCGGCATTCACCGGCGGCCCAGGTGATGTTTTCAAGTTGACTCCATCAAGCGGTAAGTGGAGCTTTGACATTCTCCACACCTTCGCCGGTTCCGACGGATATTTGCCTTTCGGCAACGTAATAGTGGACGCCAACGGAGGTGTGTACGGGACCACGTTCAGCGGTGGCTCAGGTGGGGGTGGCGTAGTCTGGGAGATCACGCCGTAGCGGGTCGCTGGCGTAATATCGCCTTATCACTACCGATTGTCGGCTTGCTCGCGAGGAGACACGAAGTGACTTTGTTCATCAAGGCTGTGAGTGGTGCCTTGGCCGCAGTCCTGCTTGCATGGGTTGGTATCCTGACATGGCACTCTGTGAGCGTGCAGCGGGAGACGACCAACGCCGGAGTAGCGGGTCTCGGCGCTGAGGCAGGGGGATGGAACTACCTGTTGCAATTGCCGACAGTTTTGCTTCTTCTCACCGCAGCCTTCGGAATTGGCCTTTTCCTGACTGTCCGGTTCGCAAGGCCGCACTAGAACATCTCTTTAGCGCATCAACTTTTAGCGTGCTTCGGCGGATAACTGTTGATATATCGCCATATCGCAAGTTACGGAGCCGGGTGTATCGTTCCGGTGTAGCTTGCGCAATGGCCTGATCTATATAAGGGGATGTCAAGAACATTTTTCTCCCTCCGCCGGAGGCGCGGGTTTAGTTCGCGACATCCAGCCCCTCTCCCCATAGAAGACGCTCGTGCGGTGTCGTGCCCTGGGGTATT
>JBEKXQ010000231.1:0-4657 GCA_049511915.1 Candidatus Korobacteraceae bacterium | reverse complement strand
AAGGGAGTGGAAGAGGAACAACTGATGACCATTGCCGTGCTGCCGGCCACGCCAACCGCCGCCAGCAGTTTCGTTCTCTTGCTCCGCCACAGCCAGACAAAGAAAGGCAGCAGAGTCGCCGCGAAGCTCCCGGCCAGAATCGGGTGTGCGAATGGCCCCTGCGCCCGGATCTTGTCCACTCGGAATTGGGGAGTAACAGGAATGCTTCCAAAATAGCCGAAGACGTTTACGTCGCGGGTGTACTCGTACAGCATGGCCACGCCGAGAATCCCGGCGATGATGGCAAATGTCTTGGCAAGCCGTTCAATGTCCTTTGTGTCCCGGATCAGGAATCGCAGGAAGTAGTATCCCCCCAGAGTGTCCCATAAGAAACCTAACCTCTGAATGAATGGAGCCGCTTGGCCGAAGTAGTACAGGAGCGTTACCACGACATGGAGGGCCGCCCAGCAAGTGAATATCTTGTCCAGGTCGTTCCACCCGCCAGTTAGTATTCGCTGTTTGGCGCCCAGCTTTGCCCACGCAAGCCGCCCAATTCCAAAGAGGATCAGGATTCGCGGCACGTAAAAATGCACACCGCCAAGATGCAACTCCTGACCGGCGGGCAGCAGAAACAATGCCAGCAGAAACGGCACAATGACATACTTCCGCGGAAGCCCGATGATGCACAGGATCGCGGCAACCACCGCTGCCGCGACCACCGGGTGCATCAACGTGTCGGTGGCCCCGCCGCCGAAGCTGCCCAAGATCGAAGTCTGCGCCTGCAACTAGGCCCACCTCATCTACACATCCGCCCTTGTGAGAACTGCAAGAATATACTCACCTGGGCCGGCAAGTGATATTCCGAAGTGGACGAGCGGCAGTATGCTCATTCGAATCGCCCGCCTGACAAGTCTCCGGGGAATGCTCGCCTCAGGCACCGTGGACAGAGGCGCCCGCTGAACGCCTACCCGCCGCAACAGATTGTCAACGAGATAGCGAGTACTATACTCCACCGCGGGAAATCGCCCCACCGGCAGGTACTTCACGTTCAGGCCGGCCAAAGCCGCAATCCGCTCGAGCGATTGCGCTGAAAAATGCAGCAAGTGGCGCGGCAGTTCAAGGCCGTACCAGTAAGACCCAAACACTCGCACTGCGGCGGAGTCGATGTTCGGCACCAGCAGGTAGAAGATTCCGTCGGGTTTCAGCCACTGTCTCACCCTTTCCAGGACAGCCCGAGGTTCGTAGACGTGCTCCAATACGTCAAAACACGTGATGACGTCGAAGCTCTCGGGGGCGAAGTCAGCATCGAGAATGTCGCCCACAAAGATCTGGCCGCCAGACCGGGTCCGGGCCCTGTCCGCCGCATCAGTTGACATCTCAATTCCAGAGAGGCACCATTTCGGTCCCTTCATCGATTCCAGGAATGCGCCCGAGCCGCACCCCAGGTCGAGCAGGTTTCCGCCGTCTTTGAATTGGAGGATGGCCTCGTTGTGGAGCTTCCAACGCGCTTTGGAAGAGCCGCCGCCGTCAATCAGGCGATCATAGTCGGACCCATAATGCTCGCCCATTTCCGAGGGAAGCGGCGGATTCTTTACAAATACCAGCGAGCATCCGGTGCAGCGAGCCAATTGGTACATCTTGCTTCTGCCGTTGAAGCGATCAGGCGCCTGGAGCCAATCCTGTGTCTCAGCATTGCCGCAGCCTGGACAGACCATTCGGAGGCAACCTTCACCGCTCGACGCGATGTTGTGTGATTGTGCGAGAGCTTTGCTCATTTTATCGAATCAACGCACGCTAACTGACTATGAAACAGAAATGGCATTTGTCACTCTCGCTCGCGCCGTGGTTTTCGACCAAAAGGTCTTAAGGCCCTGGTGCTGAAGCTAAATACTGCCTGATGAGCTCGGTCACATCTTTAACTCTCGGGGCCAGAAATGCTCTTTTGCGAATGTATTGAAGATAGGCATCGCGGAGCCGTCTCTGGAACATTGGCAGATTCATTCTAGTTATGGTGACACAGCTTGTATGGATAGGCAAAACATCCCACCATACTCGTCTAATATGCCTGTAACATTCGTAGAACTCCTTCGGCAATACCTGGTAGTAGTTAGAATTGTGAAGGCAGAAAGCAGACACCGCATAGCTGTTCATTCCTTTCTTGGCAGCCCTCATACAGATATCCGTTCCATAGAGGTGATAATGAAGCAGTTGATCGTCAAAACGCAGGCGCGATGATCTTCTGAAGATCAGAACAATCTCGTCGAGAGTCTGGATGGGTTGGGGGCAATCGAATGACCTTCCAATCAGACCTAGGCCCTGTTGGTAGATGTGGCCGTGTGCGACCCCGTCGTGTGTCACACCGTAGCATCCCAACACACCCCAAGACGGGTCTGCCTTTTCCAGATAGGCAAGCGCTTTGTCGAGTTCTGCCAGCCACGATTCAGGGAAGACCATATCCTGGTGGGCGAAGACCATCAGATCGTTTTCAGCTCGGTCGATTGCGTCGTTGTAAGCATTTGCCGCCGAGGAATAATCCCTTTGCACGAGGATTTGGTGGCCGTGCGCCCCGCCCAGGCACGGAGAAGCCAGAAAATTGCTTTTCAACACTCGTCGCTTCCGTAGGTCGGAATGACAAACGTGATGCTCCTTTGGGTGGCCATTGCTCTCCTGGAAAGCCTACCTGCGACGCGCCGTAACCTTAATCTGTCGGGCCCAGAGCCATTCGCAGCGCCCCAAGAGAAGTTTGGACGCAATCCGCGCTTTGAGCCCGCCCGTCCCTATGCCCATTGTGCTTAAGACCTCGTATCCCGTCTCCTCGAACATTCGCGCATAAGTTCTAGGAGTGAACCACCGGAGGTGGGTGCGATCCATGACACCACTGTCGGTCAATTGCCAATCGCCCCGTAGGAGCATCATGATCACCTGATAGTGGGCAACATTTGGCGACCCAGCAAGAACGAGGGCCCCTGGCTTCAGGAGCGGATGTAGCTTTCGCAAGACCGACCACGGGTCGGCAAGATGCTCTAAAACCTCGCTCATGAGCAACGCATCGAATTGTTCGGAAGCCCAGGGAAGCGAGATTGCTTCCACATCGCCGCAAATGACCTCGTGCAGAACCTCCGCCGCTTCACAGGCGGCTTGCGCATTAAGCTCGACGCCGTAATATCTGGCGCATTTTCCCTTGGCAATGGCAAGTCGCCCAGTGCCTCCGCTACCGCAACCAATCTCCAAGATTACGGCATTTGGGTCGTCTGGGAGGTCTTCCACAAAATCAATTCGCGCCCCGGCGAAATATGGACCAGGCTTGGCGGCATAGGCACCCAATCCGGCCGACGGAGCCATCTCTGTAACCCGGTAACTCAATCTGCCACTGGGCATGAAGGCTCTCACCCTAAGCTGCGCCGTCGTCGAAGCCACTTCGCCTCGTGGAGGCATTTCGCGCCGGGAGTAGTTTCCACATTCTGCGGCCGCCTGGAAACGCGAGGGAAAGGGCCGAGAAGGCCCCCATGAAGACAGCAGCATCGAAGGTCAGCCTAACCAACGTCGGAAGGTGGACTGGTAGCCCGGCCACGACAGTGAGCAGCGCCGCCGCGACACTCAAGCAGATGGGCAGAAATAATGCCGAGGCAAAATCTCGAAGCCGAATTGGCGAGTGCCGGCAGGCATCCAAAGCGAAGAGTGCAAAGCAGAGGCTGAAGGTGACGCTGAACGAGGCCGCTACCCCTGCGGCGCCCCAGCGCAGGCCAATCAGAAACCCCAAGAGAATGATTGGCGTCGAGATGAGCGCCCATCGAAACTGCCGGTCCGTTCTGCCGAGAGAGGTGAAAATCCAAACTGGCGCAAGATTGACCGTGCCCACGAGTGCGGCGGGGGCGAGTAATCGGAAAATGCCGACCGCTCCCAACCACTTTGGCCCCAGAACAGTTAGCACCAGCGCCCGCGCATCCGCGAAGGCGAAGATGATGATCGGCATCCCAATGAACGCAAGGACCTCAACGGCTCTGAGAAAGTAACGCCGGTATTGGTCTGGCTGGTTCTGCAGTCGGCTGAGGGCGGGAAGAACAACGCCGTTCACCGGCGCGTTGATCTGCTGAACGGGAAACATCAGCAATCCATATGCCTTTGCGTAGATACCCAATGGAGCGGCCCCCAGAAACCGCCCAATCAGGATGTTGTCTGAGTTCCGCGTCAGATAATTCAGTAGATTAAACCCCGTAAGATGTCCGCCAAAAGCCAGCATTGAGCGGACTCCGCTGTTCCTGCTCGGTAAACCTGGTCTCCACCCGGCAGCGATCCAGGCGACCAATGCCGTGCTCACGGCGCCCACGATCCCCATAATCACGAGGGACCAATAGCCCCAACCAGCCAAGGCGAGAGCAATTCCAACGATGGCGCCTGCCAGTTGAGGCAGAGTCTGCACAAGGGCCATTGAGCCAAAACGCATCTGTCGAGTTAGGAGAGCGTAGTGCTGAGCAGTTAAGCCGCCAAAAACCATTGCCCCTGCGGAGGCCAGGGTTATCGCCGTTAACCTGGGCTCGTGGTAGAACCAAGCAATACCTGGCGCAAGCGCCGCAATAACCAAAGCGATCAACAGGCTCACGCCAACGTTGATCCAAAACAGGGTGCTCACCTGCTTGTGCGTAACCTCGGCACGTTGAATTGTCGCGCTTGACAGCCC
>JBEKXQ010000230.1:0-4269 GCA_049511915.1 Candidatus Korobacteraceae bacterium | reverse complement strand
GGAATGTCGGCGAGCAGTTCTTGTTGGCCGCCACCGCCCAGAACCTGAAACGCCTGGTACGTTTCCTAAAGCCACGACCCACTACACTCAACGTGCAGTTCGGGTGAAGCGAGATGGCTGACGGCAACGAACTAGAGAACTAGACAAGCAAGGGAAAATTCCGGATTAAGGCCGTCCACACCCAGATCTCACCACTCTCCGCTAGTTTTTCAACAGTCTCTCATGTTTGTGGGCGGGCGAGTTCTTCGTTGGCCGCTTCCGAGATGTCAAGCACTTGCGGCAATAGTTTTCGCGGGGTAATTGGGCAAGCCGTAAAAGTCGCCAACCCTTTGAATTGGCGTGCCGACTGGGCATGGGGCTTGCCGTTGATCGTGGGGACTGTCCTAATCCAATGTCTTTGGCCTTGGACTCATAAGACACCGAACCGTTCGCCTTTCAGCCGCTCTGCGTCCTGCTGCTGCTTGCGCTGGTCTTCCTCTTCTCGTTCTCTGTCACTGCTGTCACCTATAATCCCGCTATGCCTTACATGAACTCGCCCAAAGCGCCGGATCTTTGCGACCGGCGCGCGATCAATATATGGCGCGAGTCGAGCCGATAACGATGGGCATCAAGAAATTCTGGCGGCGCGTCAGCGATGGTAGGGAACTCAACCAGCTCTGGAAGCAATTCCAAGCCGACGCTCGTTCCAGCTACCGGTTGTATGCGTACGAAGTTGATTCCACGCGGACGCCTGGAGTCGGGAAGGTCAAACATTTCTGGAAGGTTGTCGGGCAGTTCTTCTGGGCCATCATTGAGAAGCTGACTCCCGCGCGCCGCGTCCTGCTGCTGATTGCGATGGTCTTACTCTTCTGGTTCGGCAGTGCCTTCTGGGGCGGTCTGCTGATGCTCGTGGTTGTGGTCCTCGAAGTCGGCGACCGCGTGGTCATGAAGCGTGACCTACAGATCGCCAAGGAAATCCAGGCGTGGTTGCTGCCGGCCAACCCACCGCAAGTGCCGGGCCTGGAGATCGCTTTTGCCACACGTGCCGCCAACACCGTGGCTGGAGATTACTACGATGTTTTCCCGCGCGCGTCTTCGAGCTCGCCCGGCGGAGCGTTCCTGATCGCCATCGCTGATGTAGCCGGCAAGAGCGTTCCCGCCGCGATGCTGATGGCGACCTTCCAGGCCAGCCTGAAGACGCTGGCCAGTACTGCAAGTTCGCTGGCCGACCTGGTCGGCCGCATGAATACCTATGCCTGCAGCAACAGCCAGAATGGCCGCCGGTTCACCACCACGTTTCTCGCCGAGTATGATCCGGCATCTCGCAGCCTGATCTACGTTAACGCCGGACACAACGCTCCGATCCTGCGCTGCCAAACCGGAGCCATCGACCGCTTACAGGTGGGAGGCATTCCACTCGGTATTCAGGAGAACGTTTCCTACGAATCAGGAGCGGTCACACTGCAAAGCGGCGATTGGCTGGTCATCTTCACCCGCCAACGTGGCGTTGACGCCGACCATGCTGTTGAACACCATCATGCTGGACCTGGATCGCTTTGTCGGCAACGCTCCGCAACACGATGACGTCACCCTCATGCTGCTGCGGGCCAACTAGAGCGGTCGCCACAGCGCAAATCGGGATGCATCTAGACGCGATCGGTTGTGACTAATCAAAACTAACCGCCGCCGAGTTTTCGATGCAGGAGGCCCTTTCTTGGACAGCAGCGCTTTGCATGGCGTGGTCTTCGATCGCTATGAGCGCCCCGGAAACGGGCGGTAGGGTCTCCACCCGCCTTTCAATTTACCCCCCTGAAATCGGCGTCTGCAAGATGGCTGCGAGTACCTCGCCTTGTGCCGCCAGCTTGGTTTGAACATAGGTACATTGGCTACGGCTCACCTCTGACCACGAACGTGCCTCTCTCGGCATCTGAGCGGCAGAGCGGGTGGTTCTGGAGGCAGTCCCGACAAACAAAACCTCGATCCGCTTCGATTACAGGCATAGCACGGTCAACTTCCAACACCAGTCCGTGATGGTATCCCCGAACACCCTGCGCATTTCCTCTGCCGCGACGTCGTGTCCTCAAGCACGTCATGCATGAATGCCGCGGCAACCTTAACCAGAAACGAGAGAGAGTAGCCACTGGTCAACTGGAGTCTGGCGGTCGTAAATGGCGACGCGAGTCTCCTTCGTTAAGAGGCACTCGGCATATTCCTTTTGCGTAGCTTCTTCAGTGGCATAGATGTCGCAATAGATGGCTTGGAGGACATGGAGCATGTCGTCGACGAGGTCTTTGCGATTGGAATCACGATTCGCGCAGCGCCAATTGGAATAGAGGTCGGCGTGTATCACCGCGCGTGAGCATTTTCCGTGCTGGGAGGAGAGAAGACCAGCTATTGTATCCGTTGACAGCTGGGTCACTCCCTGCCTGAGTAAATGGGCCTGTAACATCTTCGGCCCTTGATAGCTGGAAGTCTCCTTCCGCAACCAATCCGGCAATTGCTCCGCCTTGAGCTACGCGCTGGGAATCGTGCTGGGCTCTTTAGCGCTGGCGACGGTCGCCTTCGGGCCGCAGCATATCTTTGTCCGGATCGCTAATGTCTCGGTCATCGCAGCCCTAATTGTTGTGGTCGCGCGGTCCATAGGCAGGAGGTCGGATAATCAGGATCTTCTGGTGATCCGCCCCGGCCTGCTGATTTTTGTGGCCTTCGTTTTATGGGAGAACATCCGGAGTGCGCTTGGGCTCCGGTTGCCCAATGTAGAGCCAATTGGTTTTGTGGTGCTTCTGGGGACCCTCGGATACGTGGCCGCGCGCCAGACCCTGGAGCATTCTGGGGAGAAAAGCTGATCGCGAAAGTGGCGGAGAACATCGTCTCCGCTACTCAAGAATCCCCAAGAGGCGATTCAATTTCCGAAGGAGTAGGAATGTACACAGTAATTCACTCGTTTAGCGGTCGAGGAGATGGGGACTTCCCATACGCCGGAGTGACGCTTGATACTGCAGGGAACCTTTACGGCACGGCAACAGAGGGTGCTACAGGGTTCGGCACTGTCTTCAAGATGAGCTTTGTGAATTCTGGCTGGGTCTTTAACACGCTCTATATCTTCGGAAATCAACCTGACGGAGAATACCCTTATTCTGGGGTAGCTCGAGATGCGAGTGGCGCTCTCTACGGAACTAACTTGTTGGGAGGTCGCTATAATGCAGGGACCGTATACCAGCTAAGACCTTCACCAAGAATACCGCCTTCAGAAATGTCTCTGTGGACGGAGAATATTATTCATAGCTTCACTGGCGGGAGCGACGGAAGCTTCCCTGCGTCCGAGCCCGTCTTTGACTCGGCAGGAAATCTCTATGGCACAACAATGTATGGTGGGGTTGACTTTGGTACCGTTTTCAAATTGACTCCTTCTAAGGGAGCATGGCCAGAGACTGTCCTATATACCTTCACTGGAAAGAGCGACGGAGACAATCCATTGGCTAATGTCGTGCTGGATGGGGTTGGCAATGTGTACGGCACAACCACCAATGCGGGCGCATATGGTTGAGGTACAGTGTTTCAGTTGACGCCGTCCGGCTCAAGCTGGGTCGGGACGGTCCTGTACAGCTTTATGGGCACCGGCGACGGATGCCATCCGTGGGCTGCTGGCGTGATCCTCGACCAAGCCGGTAATCTCTATGGAGCCACCGCTGGCACCACGGCGGACGGAGGTGGAGGCGTCGTTTTCGAACTGTCCCCTGGAAATGCACAGTGGAATTATCGCTCATTGTACAGTTTCACGACCGTTCCGAGTGGTTACGGCGGTCAATGCAGTAGTGGTGGACCCACCACCGGGCCGACTAGCGGTCTGATCATGGACAGCGCTGGCAATCTCTATGGGACAACATCGGGGGATGGCGCTTATGGATGGGGCAACGTTTTCGAGCTAACACCCTCCAATGGTGAATGGATATACACGTCGTTGTACGATTTCACGGGTGGTAGTGATGGAGGTGCTCCATGCGGAGCAGCAGCGCTAGATGCCAGGGGCAATCTGTACGGGACAACGATGTTCGGCGGACAGGATTCAGGAGGGGTCGTCTGGGAAATCAAGCCGTAGCTGAAGCTGTGTGGGCTGCTATGATGTTGCCGTGCTCGAAGGCGGGAGGAATTTCATTCCACGAAGGATCCTATTGAGTCCCGCATAATATAGTTACAAAGGAAAGAGTTGGGCCTGTTCCCAGAAGGCGCAGACCAAGGTAGGTCGCCGCCGCATACGCTGTAACGCCCGGCGAGCATGAACGCTCAGTT
>JBEKXQ010000229.1:0-3962 GCA_049511915.1 Candidatus Korobacteraceae bacterium | reverse complement strand
ATCATTGAAGCGACGTGTATCGCTAGGAGCACGTCGGCCCGCAGTACCTGATTCCCAACAAGAGGAGAGCTTGTTCTCAATAACATAGCGAGGTGGGGTAGTATGGAACCAAGTTGTAGTGCGTGACCCACGAGCGTAAGGTCATCCGCAGGTGTCTCGCGCCCAATGGAATCACGAAATCCAGGCACTCGCGCCGCACCGTTCCGATCAGCCGTTCGCAATATGCGTTCGCCTTCGGTGCACGCACTGGAGTGCGCAAAACCTTCAGTTTAAAGTCACTCTTCAGATGCTGGTCCAACTCTCGGGAGAAGATCGAATCACGGTCGTGGATCAGGAACTGATAACAATGGTCACTTGGGATGGCTTCGCGGAACTGCTGCAGCGTCCAATCTGCTGTGGGATGCGCGGTCACGTTGCAGTGCACAATACGGCGGCTACCGAGCTCCATTGCGACGAAAACATAGAGCACTTGGAATCGGATGGTCACTGCAACCAGAAAGTCACAAGCGATGATGCCCTGTGCATGATTCTTGACGAAGGTTCTCCATTGCTGCGAAGAGGTTCGGGTGCGCCCGGTCCCGTTCGGCTGCTTCGGCCAGTACTTGCCAACAGTGCGCGGCGAAACAAGAATGCCGAGCTTTAGCGAAAGTTCGTCGGCAATGCGCTCTTCTCCCCAAGTTATGTTCTCCCTTACCATCCGGGCGATGAGCTGGCGTATGTCCTTGGGCAGCGCCGGCCGCCCGCCGCGTGACTTCCAGCGCCAATACAGCGTGAAAGCCTTGCGATGCCAGCGGACGAAAGTCGCTGGCGTTACGATGGCAAGCGCTTCTTTCCACTCGAAAAGCCGGGACCAGAGTACCAGCGACAATCGTGCCGCGTCGGTCAGGCGGCGAGGCCGGATCTGGTGATCCCGGTAGTAAGCCAGTTGCTTACGCAAGAACAGGACTTCCGCTGCTACGGCTGTTCGGGAACGGGCCACGACGTTCAGGAACTGCGATCAGCTTCGCACAAAGCAAGAACGCCGAACAGAGTTCTTTGGAACAATCCCAGAAAAAAGCCGGGATCTGCACCAGGAGGAGGCACATTCCGACTTGCAGAGGTTCTTGCGGACCACAGGCGCAACTTCCGCTACTCCATCTTGGTCATCTTCATCATTGCGGCCATCATCACACCCACCACCGACATCATGAACATGTGCATCTTCGCCGCGCCCATGATTGTGCTTTACATTCTGAGCATCGGCATTGCCTGGTTCGTCCATCCCAACCAGCGCAAGAAGCGCGCAGCGAAATCAGCGAGCAATTAGCCGTCAGCTCTTAACCAACCGGCACAGCTCGACTCCTTTCCCTCAGTGAGGAGAACTCAAACGATGTACTGCCAGCGACTGCAGTAGTCCATCCGAAGTGCAGCCTCGAAGGATGGTCGACAAGTTCTGCGCTCTCCGCGAGAGCTCGGCAAACCGATTGATTGTGTTCCCGCTAGGGTCTCCGGGATCCTGCACCCAGGATATGCACGCCGGACTGCGTGTCAGCGTGTTTTGCAGGTTGCAGGCATTGGTTGGTGGTTCAGGGCACGGACCCGTCTGGTCGGTCAGCGGATTATCTTGGGATGACGTTGAACAACCTACCAGAAACGCGGACAAAACGGACGGCACCGCAGTGCTTGGGGGACCGGGCTGACGATTTTCCGTTTGCTGGAATTTTACGAAGGTCTCTCTCCCATGGCAGCCGTTGCAGGTATTCCCAGAAAAAATGCTTCTGGCCTGATTGCTATTGGGAGGGGGATTGCCTTGCCAGAACACCAGTTGACTGACGGAGGCGCCGTTGAAAGCTGAGCCGCCAAGGAAAGGATCGGACGGATTCGGAAACGTCGTTGGCACCTGGTAGTTGTTGTTCAGAATGTCTTGCTGGAAGGTATTGATGTAACTGGTGAGGATCGCAGCCTGACAGTTTGTACCGGGGACGCAGGTTTCCTGGTTGAAATCTGTCCTGCCGGCTGCTGGGTCTCCGTTTGGAGTCTGGTCTATGGGCACCTCCACTAGCGCACCTGAACTAAGGGCAAACTGCCTCTGCTCCCATATTCCAAAGTTGCTGGTAAAGGATTCGTTCGTGCGCACGTTGGCTAAGTTCACGCTGCCGGTGGGTGTTACCTGATCGGTAATCTGCTCCAAAGCACGGCTAAATGCGGGTCCCCCGATCGCCAAATCAAGGCTGTGCCACTGCGTCGCCCAGCTACATTGGGCGACGGGAACGTGGTACTCCACAATCACATTGAAGGTTGCCGGCTGTCCTTCGCCTCCGTGGCAAGGGGCATATCCGAACACAAATCTCAGCTCGCCCGACGGATTGGCGGGCGATGTCGCGTCGATACGATTGACGATCGCGTTCAACTGAAAAGGAGCCTGGCTGATGTCGATGTTGCCCTTGCGGTCTGATGCAAACAGCCGCCAGCCTCGCAGCACGCCCACCATCCCCAACCGCGCAGACACCGGAAAATCGTTCACGTTCTGCTGGAGACTCCACTCAGCCAACCAGGACTGGACCATTGCGTCGGCGATCAAGTGCGTGCTGGGATTGTCGTTGGCTATGGCGGTCATCAGCGCGCCGAAGGTCCATTCGCCCATCTGCGTTCCCGTGCGCGCACATGGATCCCAGGTGCGCGCAGGGTCCTCGACGACGCCTATGCTATTGATTAACAGTTCATGATCGGGAACTATGTTGAGCGGGTCACCTTGCAACACCAAGGGCGTGAATCGTATCGGCTGATGGGATTGCAGAGCCTGCCGAATTTCCTCGGGATCGACAAATTGCATCCGCTCCACGCGTTGCAGGCGATGTCCTTCGAATACCGGAATCAGTTTTCCTTCCTCGGCCTGTACCTGGCGGCGCGCCTGTTCCCGGGCAAAAGCACTCCAGTCGAAATCGACAAAGGTGGAATAGATCGCGGGATCGTCGGAGGAACGCTGCCAGACAACGCTCTGGTCGCCAAGTATTGCCCGGACGGACGAAGCGAGCCGCCCGGCCGACGTTGGCGCAAACCGTACTGCCAATTTCGTCTTGTGGCCAGGATTCGGCGGCGTCAGGATGAACTCCTCGACCGGCGGCAAATCAACACTCGCTCCAGCCTTTGCCAGGTTCGGCTGCACGGTCACCGAGTCGGCCTGCACCTCGATGCCGGGGATCGCCGTTGCCGCCAGAGAGTCGGCTAGCTGCGGAGCTGCCGGCTCGGCAACGAATGCCTGTTTTGGCCCTGGTACCGATCCCAGGCCCGCCTGCACCACGGTCGGCTTTACCTTGAAGCCAAGGACGATGACGGTCACTGCCCCCAGCCATACTCCGATGCGCCGCGACTCTTTGCGGAACCTCATTTCGCTTCCTTCCTGCTAAGGTGGAGAGTCAGAGATTTCTTGCAAACCCCGGCCAGAGGGACAAGATTATGACCTTATCGCCGTGGCAAAAGCAATTAGATTTCTCAAAGATGTCCTGGCAACCAAACTGGTAACAGTGGTCGTCGCTCCCAGAATGCACATCCCCATTTGCCGTAGTCTCGCGGGCTGTGGCAAGGTTTGACCGTCATACGGCCCGGTACGCGAGTGTCTCTCGCCGCGCAGAACTCACGCGGCGTTATTTTGCAACTTGGTGCTAGCGTGTGTCAGTGCCGGCTGATGCAGGGCGTTGTGATGAGCAGGAAAAGAAATGGTGGGAACCTGTTGCCCAACCGTCGCACAATTAGAGCCGTCGAGAACGCCTCATAATCCGTAGGTCGCTTGGTTCGGAATCGCTATGCAGGTGTCCCGAAAGGTGTCCTATAACTGACTATTCAGGTAACATTGCGTTCTTTTTCGTGAGGGAGCGCGACTGTAAGTGATTGGGATTACGTGGTGGCGCGTCGGGGGAGCCGATTGCTAAACCGTTATACGGTCAAAAGCTGTATCGGGGGTTCGAATCCCCCCCTCTCCGCCA
>JBEKXQ010000228.1:0-10050 GCA_049511915.1 Candidatus Korobacteraceae bacterium | reverse complement strand
GCCGTCACGTCGTACTTGTTGGTGTAGACGGCAAAGACCTGGCATTTGCGGCCACGGGCAAGCTGAGACTGGATTTCCCCGATGAGGGCTCGCTCTTTGGGATAGACCTTGCTCTCATCCAGATCCTCGGGTTCCGCGATGATGAAGCTCTCGCGCTGCTGGGTTTCCGGGTTGTAACAAGTGCCGTGCAGCGTACCCAGTCCATAGGGATGGTCGGGATAGACCAGCAGCGCATTGAGCATGGTGCTCAGCACGCTGCGATTGCCGCGATGCTCTTGCAACGTCGCGGTAATCTCGTCCTCCAGTTGCTCGTAAGCTGTTTTCAGCACGCCCTCCAGGGCAACCGGAATGACATCTTCCCGGTACGCCGGAAGCGCGTCGGAGATGTCCTCCAGCGAAACGAAAGCGCAGGTGTCCATCAGGTATTTGCCGAACAGCAGCGGCGATGCTCCGGGCTTGCGGCGGATCGTCACTTCCGTCTTGTTCTTCTTGGAGCAGGCGTTATCTTCAATCTTGGTGCGCTCGATCGTATCGATCACGCCAAACTCGTGCGTAAATCGTTCTTTGCCGGCCGACCCCCAGGTAAACCCGTCCCGCACCATGCGACTGGCATCGACGCGGAAGAGGGTGTTGTAGAGATCGTCGGCATAGCCGCTTAGGAGAGTGCCGGTTAAGCCCGCGACGTTCTTGGCAACTCTTGCCAGCACACCGAGAGCGTTACCATTATTCTTATTAGCCAGCTTAGAGCGAATCGAGCCAGCGCAGCAGTTCCGGCTGTCGCCGCCAGAGCGGCGGCTTGCCCGGCCGGCTGTTCACGGTCTCGAGCGCCCGCCGTTTCGTCTCCAAGTTTGCTTGCGCATAATGGTTCGTGGTGTTCAGGTCGGCATGTCCGAGGAGACTTCGAATGACCGTGATATCCACTCCTGCGGCTACCAGATGAACAGCCGTCGAATGCCTGAACAGGTGGGGAGAGACGTGCTTGTCAGCAAGTGAAGGAACTTCCTTAGCAGCAGCTTCCACATACTTGCGAAGCTTGAAGCGTACCCCGGAGGCGCCCAGGGGACTTCCATAGCGGTTCACGAAGATGCGCTCTTGGTCCCCTTTGGGCTGGCGTTTCAGAAGCGCCTTTAGGATAGCGACGGTTTCTGGCCAGAGCGGGCAGATTCGCTCTTTCTTGCCCTTGCCGATCACACGAATCTGCGCAGGTGACGTTAGTCGAACGTCTTCGGGAGACAAATTGAGTGCCTCCTGAATGCGTATGCCGGTGTTGTACAGCAAAGCAAGAAAGGCATGATCGCGCTGTCCTTCCAGTGTGTTTCCATCCGGTTGCGCCAGGATGGCTTGTACCTCCTCGGGTTCTAGAGAACGTAGGGCGCGGCGCGGCGCCCGTTTGGTTGGGATGAGCAAGACTTCGGCACACTGGGCGGCAAAACAGTGGTTCACGGGCTGCCACAAAAGAGAAGAATGTGCGTAGTGCGGCTAGGCGGCAATTCCGAGTTCCAATCGAAACTCTCCGCTCATCTTCGCAATACTGCAGGAAGGCAAGAACCTCTGCGGCTGTGATTTGTTCCACTGTGAGTTTGGCGACTGGCCGATTCCGCCGCTCCGCCACAAAGCACAGGAAAAGACGCCATGTATCGCGATAGGACATGATGGTATGGGGAGAAATGTTACGTTGCCCCAGCAGCCAGTCGTGAAAGAAGCCATGCAGTAGCCGAGGCAAAGTCGCGGTCATTGGCATGCACTACCTCCTACCGCCGAGTGCAGCAGGTGTGCCCCATAGGAACGGAATCGCTCGGCGGCTTGCTGCATGAGTTCTTCGGTGACGGTGATATAGACCAGGGTAGAGTGAATATCTTTGTGTCCCAGATACGTGGCCAAGTATGGCAATCGCACTTGCGCATTCACTCCTTCCCGGTACCAAGCCAACATGCGATTGACGACGAAGGAGTGCCGCAAATCGTGAATCCGTGGACCAACACGGCCGGGGCAAGGCTTTAACCCCGCCTTGCGGATCACTTGGAGCAGCAAGGCACGGATGGTTACATAACCATATGCGCGCCCGACGCTTCGACACCAGAACAGCGGTGCCAATGAATCAGCCGGAGCATCTTCTCCGCGCCTGGCTTCCAGATAAGTCCGGAGAGCTGCCGCTACCGAGTGGGTAAATGGAAGGCGGCGCGACTTAAAGAACTTGGTTTCTCGAATCTCGATTGTCTGCGCCTCAAGGTTGAGATCTCCAACGGTCAGGCGCACGATCTCCCCGATCCGAAGTCCCATGCAGTAAGCCAGCACCAATATCGTGTACAGCATCAGGGGACGGATTGGTGTCGCCGGTGCGGGAAAGGACCGTGCCGCGCGCAAGAGACAGCAAATCTCAGCCTCGGAGTAAATGTGGGGTCGGCGTTGACTGCGCCGCATCTGCTGGTTCAGACGTTGATCCAGCACTGGAACGGCAACAGCCCCATTTACGCGCTGCATGGCCCTGGCCACCATCCTCCCAACTTGTGCACATTCCACATGATGCTGCGGGACCGGATTCTTTTTACCCCACTCTTGAGTGAGCATGGGGATCGCTTGCCCGGCCAGACAAGAATCGGTCGAAGCGCAGTAGTTGCCGTTCTTGGGTGATATAGCGAAGACCCAAAGACCGCATAAGCAAAACATGACTTCGCATCAGCGGCCCGAGATGACTAGCGAAGCGTGGGGCAGGCCGAAGAGCGCGCAAAGCATCGTCGCTATCCGGACGAAGCAGCGCCCGAATGATGTGGGCTGTGTTTCTCGTGCCTAATTCTCTTCGCAAGTCCTCCAGCGGATTAGAGCTGATCAGTTGACGGTTGGCCAGCCAGTCGAGAAAGTGGTCGATGGGTCGCATCCGTTGCAGAATAGTATCCGCAGATGAAAAACTCGCTCGGTGGCGAAGCCAGCTTTCGAGCATCTGCCGCGACACATGCCGCTCAGGAAAATGGGCAACCGCGTAATCCTGGAACTGCTCAAGCATCGGCCGGTATGTTCTTACGCTGCTCGGGCGCAAACCGAGTTGCTGTATGTACTGATGAGTGATTGCCCCAGGTTGGTCAGGCCAAGTCGTCATTGGCTCACCTCCACGGGGATCTCGAGCCCAACGGCCCGTAACTCCGAAGTGGCAAGCTTCAGGTAAACCGCGGTCGCCTCCGTAGATCTGTGTCCCAGCACGTCGCCGATAGACTTCAGTGGCACTCCCGCGTCAAGCAAGCTGACCGCCCGAGCGTGACGAAACGCATGAGGACCATGCTTTCGATCGAGCCGGATTCCGGCCGTCTGCAAGCGATGCTCGACGAGGTGGTAGAGGCTCGATCCCGCTCGTAAGGATTGAAATGGCGCCCTGGCACGAAGAAAAACTGCGCGTGTGCCGGTTGCCGGCCGGCCCTTTCGGAGATACTTCACAATGGCTTCGCCAACTGGAGCCAACAACGGCAGAAAGGACTCGCCGCCGGTCTTCGAATGCCGAATGTGCAACTGGTTTTTACGCCAATCGATATCGTTGAGCTGCAATCCGGTCACCTCGCCGGCCCGCAACCCATAAGTGGATAGCAAGAGGAGAATGGCGTAATCACGCAGCCCCTTGGGCGTGCGGTCTTTTCGGGTTGCCCTCAGCACTGCATCGAGATGTTCGGCGCGCAGCGCCGGAGGGATGCCCTCGAAAGCATAGCGACGCGAACTGACGAGGGCACATGCCAAATCGCGGTTAATGGTTGCTTGTGCGTGAAGATAGCGAAGGAATCCGCGGAGGCAAATGATCAGGCGCTGACGTGTAACTCTTCGTACTTGTAGAGCCCGACAGTTGATGTAATGGTCGAGATCAGCAACAGTGATGCTTGAAAGCGAACTGCGATCACCTCTTTCTCCCAGAAATTCAAGGAAACGTTTAGCCTCCGCACGACGGTTTGGAATAGTCGTGGGCGCCAGCCCACGCACCGCCAAGAGCCACTGAGCATAAGCATCACAGAGTTCATCTTGAAAGGCTTCTAGCCGAGTCGCGGGCGCTGACACAGGTGGCCACTGCCCCTGAACCAGACGCAGAATCATATGAATGCCACTGGTGTAACCCCATCGCCAAGCACTTACATCATTCGCCTGGTGGCCATGGCGTTCACAGTAGCTCTTTAGCTTGCAATCGAGAAAGCCTTGCTCGTGTGCGACTGTGGCGGCTTCCGGCGCAATGGCTCTCTCCTGTAGGTACAGCAGGAACTGCCGCGCCGCGGCCATGCGCTTTGTCGTGGCGGATGTGCTGTATGACCCGTTCTTGAGATGCTGAGCGAGTTGTTCTAGGTAGGTTTCTTTCGATGGTTGTCCGACTGGCAAGTGTGCACCTCCTTGGTGACCTGCCAACAATCGCACAACGGAAAATTATGCGCAGGAACTACGGTCGAAGCGGTTGCCACGCCTGACGGTCAGAGCTTTCCTTCGCATTATTTATTCCTGCACATTAGCCGGACGGCAAGACGGTTCCTCGGACTAACGGGAACCCTACTTTCTGGCTATGCGGATGATCTGTTCAACACCCTGTTCCGCACCGATGCCAAGCGCATGACCGAGGACGGCTACGAATGGGGCTCTGCCGGGCGTGAACGCTTCACCCGCGACTTCGGCGTCATCGAGACCATTGAGCGCATCACAGTCGAAGACAACGCCTGCTCAAAGAAAACCAAGAAGACAGTCACGATCAAGCGCAAACCCGGCGCCTCGCCGCTGCTGTTCGGCAAGTATCTGATGGACCACTGCGCCTTCATTGGCCTGGAGGACATCTCGGACGGTTTGCCAAGCTATCGGGAGGAAGTCGTGCCGGTGGCGATGGAGGAGCCGCTGAAGACTCTCTATGAGGAACTCGAAGAAGAGATCACGGCCTGCCTGAAGGAGCATCGTGGAAACAGCAGCGTAGCGAGCACCATGCTTAATGCTCTGCTGGCGTGGCCGGACCATCCTTATGGTTTTGGCACTCTGTATGGCTCTGAATTCGACCCGGAAACCAAATGCCGAGAATCGTTTGTCATCGCCGAAACGGTTGATCTGGACAAGAACGAGACGTATGCCAAAGAGGGGGCGCTGATCCAAGAAGTGAAGGCCCAGCTCGCACGCGGCCGCAAGTGCCAGGTCTTTGCGGTCTACACCAACAAGCACGACGTTACCGCACGGTTGGAACAGCTGTTTCGAGCCGAGGGAATACGGGCCTCGATCCTGCGGGCCAGCGTTCCCACTCACAGGCGGGAAGCCTGGTACCGCGAGCAACTGCGCCGTGGAATTGATGTCGCAATCTGCCATCCAAAGATCGTCGAGACCGGGCTGGATCTACTGGACTTTCCCACCATTCTGTTTCACGAGACTGGTTACTCGCTTCACACCTTGCGCCAAGCAAGCCGTCGGTCGTGGCGTATCGGACAAAGGCGTCCGGTGGAGGTCAAGTTCTTTGCCTACAAGGGGACGATGCAGGAGGTCTGTCTCCGGCTGATGGGGAAGAAACTCCTCGTGGCCTTAGCCATGGAGGGGAAGTTTACTTCCGAAGGTCTGCAGGCAATCGACGGAGACGACGATATGCTCACGGCGATGGCGCGCGAGTTGGTAGAGAACAAGGGAATCGGGGAGTCTGCGGATTCAGTCTGGCGCGGTCTGCAGCAGCTGCGGCCCGCGCCGTCCACGCCGGGTCACGAAGCACCCGATGAGGCGATGGTCTCAGAAATCGAGATTCCTGAGATGACCATCGAGTCTGGTTCCGGCACTAACCTGGGGCAGCCCATCATTCTGCCCGCAGCGCCCTCATCCAAGAGGGTCGAATCTGGCCAACTTTCCCTTTTCTGACGGCCGCATCGCAATTCTCAACTTCATTCCCCAGTTCCAGGGCAAGTGTCAGCGCCCGGGAACTAACCGCACGAATTCGGTAAGACCAACCGCAAGAAACTAACGAGTTCATAAGGAGTAACTCATGATCCCCGAAACTGACAAAACCATACTGGGGTCTCTTTCGCGAGCGGCGCGGGGAGGGACCTTAGACCCGGAACGATTAGCGTACCGCGCTTACGAAATGGGATCGCCTAATTGCCACAAGGCAGTCAGCCGCTCGTTTGCGCTCCCAGAAACGCTCAACCTCAACGACCTGGAAAAAGCGGTACTCGAGAAGGCTCTCCAAGTGACTGGGGGAAGCATCCTTGCAGCAGCGCAACTGCTCGGCATTGGCAAAACTACCGCGTACCGAAAGGTGAAGGAATACGGACTCGCCACCGGCACCGGTGCCGCCTTTTGCCCAAACTGCGGCCGTCGGCTACCTAAGCACAACCCAATCACCGGCGAAGAAGTACCACCATCCTTGGTTGCTACCTCTGGCGGCATGTCATCGCCGGCGCAGTAGGACTCTGCAGTCAAGCTCAACAACAGGCACAAGTGATTGTCGGTTGGAGCTCAGCTTCGAACTCGATTGAGGCTTCCGGAATTCCGCGACATTCGTCTGGAAACTGCATATGGAGGAGATGCATCCGCCCTTGGAAGGTAAGGCAGTTATGCCTTACAATGATTATAGATAGTGCTTGAGAGGAACCAATTTCATGACGACGCTTACGATTACCGCAAAAGGCCAGGTCACACTGAAGCAGGAGTTGTTGAACCACCTTGGCGTCAGTCCCGGAGAGAAAGTGGAGGCGGACAAGCTGCCTGATGGCCGTATCGTCGTGAGAGCCGCGGCAGAGGACGGCAGGATTGCCGATTTCATCGGCTGCCTGTCACAAAAGAGAGGGCCCAGCCTCACGATCGACCAGATAAACGAGATCGCGAACCGGGGGTGGGCAAGGACAAAATGAAAATCACTGCCGACACAAACGTACTGCTCAGAGCTGCTGTCCAAGACGACCCGGATCAGGCCCGGCAGGCTGCGAAGCTCTTGCAGCAGGCCGAGTTGGTTGCTGTTCCTGTTCCGGTATTTTGTGAGTTTGTCTGGGTGCTGCGTCGGGGCTATAAGATATCTGCTCCTGAGATCTCCGATGCAGTTCGTCGGCTGATCAAAAGCGCTAATGTCGTCGTGAACCGGCCAGCCATAGAGGCAGGCCTTGCTGATGGTGTAATCGCTTACGAAGGGGACTGGCTAGGCGCAGAAGAGTTTGTGTCCTTTGACTCGAAAGCGGTCTCGATACTGCGATCGCAGGGTGGACGCGCCCGCTTGCTGTCATAAAAACCGAGCTCGCGAAACGGCGAAATTCCTCTGACATGAGCAAGCGGAAATTGAAGTCCCGGCGATACCGCCGATGCCGACCGAGTTGATTCCGGCGCCGCCCTCTTGGAAGCTGCCAGTTTATCGCGCTGTTCTACGTGCAGAGATACATCCGTCGGCCAACTGTCGCTCTTCTGACAGGCCATCCGTGCAACATACCAGAACGACGGGAGTCAGGTAGAGCCAGCGCCTTTCCAGCCCGGGTGGATCAGTAAGAATACGAGCGCCAGTTAGAGCGTTTGCGTGGCCGAGCTCTCAGCTCTTGTACTTGAAAGACAGCAACACGCGCGTGCGGTACTCCTGCACCTTGCCGCCCTCGACCTTCATGTCCATCTTCACAACTTCGGCAATGCGCAGATCCTGCAGCGTACCTGCAGCGGTCTCCACCGCATTCTTTGCCGCATCCTCCCACGACTGAGTACTGGTGCCGATTACCTCCACCAGTTTGTAGACGCTGTTGGTAGCCTCAGCTTTCTTGGCCATAATCCCCCTCCTTTTGGTTTGGTACAAAACAGCGATCCGATCAAAACATCAAGCCGGTGCTTCCATTTTGTCCCAGCCATTACGAATTGTGTGCTCATTGACCGCGAAACACAACCTGTCGTCTGATGTCGCCAGTCGAAAGCAAAAAGTAGGTGTGTTCCTCGTTTGACACAACCCCACATCGGCATTCCTCTGTGCATCTGGGTGCCGACATTTCGTCGAGAAGTCACGCTCCACGATTGGTTCGGGGCCAGTTGATCCGCCAACGCTCGCCGGGCGCTCGCACCCAGAACAGGGGTTTCACTGGAGTGCCGCGCGCGTGGTGGTAGAGCGCAGCAGTACGCTCGTAAAAGCCGCGTGTATGCCACGACTGTGGCCACCCGAAGCGCTGGCAGTCGAGGTGATGGCAGAACTCGTGGCAGAGGGTGCTGAGGAACGTGCCGAACGAGGTGACTTGTTTCCGGATGGCGGTCCGCATCCAGAGACGGATGAGCATAGTTCCGGGATCGTAGTCCCCGAACAACTCGATCGCCGAGCCGCCTTCGCGGACTCGAAGCGGGCGGGCCGCAAGCACCCGGATGCCTGGCGGGCGAACCGTGTAGAAACCAGATGCAGCCGATAGAAACTCCGCACATGCTTGACGAACGGATGATGCAGTGCCGCCTTGCATGGCGGAAGCGATAGACTTCGCTGGCGCTTGCAACCGGTCGTCCTCGGGGACTTCCAACGCTGTGAGCCGGTCACTCTCAAGAAACCTTGCCCGTAACGCTGCTGTGCTCGGCGGTCGGTCGGTAAGCATCCTTGGAAATCTTCAACTCAGCTTGTCGAGGTGCCAAGCTGGGGTTACAGCTGTTTTATCCATTCGCCCGTCTTCATGACGCGGCTGAATCGCATCTGCTGGGTGACCAAGATCGCTCGATGCAACTCTTCGTCCGACACCTCTCCCGCATCGTTCTTGATCGCCAGCGTGCCGGTTCCGTCGGATAGAAACTCAACTCCAAATCCCAAATGCATGGCCTGCCGTGCCGTCGTGTCGCAGCACATCTGGGTCATGTAGCCGGCAATGACAACCTTATCCACGCCGCACTCCCGCAACCAGGTCTCGAGTTCCGTGCCGGTAAAACTGCCGGGCAGCGACTTGTGAATAAGTACATCATGCGGTCGCTCCGCCACCTCAGGATGCAGTTCCCATTCCTTACTCCCTTTGCGGAAGACCGGAGCATCAGGCTGGGGTGATGCGTGCTGAATCACAACCACCGGTACCCCGTGCTCGCGCGCTGCATCCATGGCAGACAAAACGTTTGCCAGACTCCCTGAGGGATATGTAATGGGCAGCTTGCCGGTGAAGTATTCATTCTGGGCGTCAATAACCAAAAGTACGCGTTTTGGATTCTCAGTCACAAAGCTCATTGTAGGACAAGCACAAGAAGTGGCAGTGTTCGGTAGTGGTTTGAAATCTAAGGCACGAAAAATGCCCCCAACGGTTCGAAACGTTGAGGGCGGAGTTGTATGGATTTTGGTAAGGTCAGAATATCACAGGTTGGTTGGTAATCGCTGCCTTAACCTTTGAGGGAAAACATGCTTGGCTTGCGGTACTTGGCTTGGCCGACCCGCCGCATCCAGTCCAATTCCTCGGGAGTCATTGGGCCCTTGTCCAGCGCGTCAAGCGGTGCTGTCAGATCGGAGGCTGATCGGGGTCCCGTCAGGCAGAGGTCAACCGCCGGGTTCGTCAAATTGAACCGATAACAATCACTCGCCGTGGGGACCTTATCACCGGCGGGAACCTTGTCCGGTTTCATCAGATCGCCCCAACAGGTAGCCGTAAACGTCACAATGCCAGGACGCACCTCAGCTGCCGGCAGCTTGGGGAAGATGTCTTGTTCCGCGCCGGGATGCACGGCATTGTAGCGAACGTGCAGGATATCAACGTCGCGGTTGCGCGCAATTTCTGGTGCGAGTGGGCGATTGTGGGTTGACACAGCTATTGCCCGAATCAGACTGCGCTCCCGAAGCCGCAATGCCTGGTCGAAGATGGCCGCCGCAACGTTCTTGTTCCACATTCCCAGCAAGAGAATGTCAGCGTAATCCATACCAAGCGACCGCAGAGCGCGCTCCAGGCTCCACGGGACCATTGCGGACACACGCGAATAAGACTGGATAACGAGGCGGAACTCATCCCGACGTGATCTCAGGCTGCGCAGTCCGGCATCCGCGGAGGTTAATTGGATTCTCCAGCGGAACCTCCAGTTCCTGGAAGATTATCTGCGATTCGACTCTGAGGGTGCGGCAGGATTTGTCGACGCCGCCATCAAAACCGTAATCGAAGCAGAACC
>JBEKXQ010000227.1:0-3026 GCA_049511915.1 Candidatus Korobacteraceae bacterium | reverse complement strand
AGAACACCGAGAGCACGCTACGACAATATGATCTTCGCCAGCGGGCGGTAACTCTGGGCTGGCCGGTGGAGCGCATCGTGGTTATCGACGGCGACCTGGGTCAATCGGCAGCCACCGCGGCGCTGGTATGACTTCATGGTGCGCGGACAGCGCTACCGTGGGTCAACCAACGAAACAAAAGCGGCCAGGGCAACAACGGCTGCTGGTCTGAGACTCGCCCAAGCGGTCGAGAACAAGGACCCGCTTCCGAAGAAGGCTCCTGTGTTGCTGGAGTTTTCCCGGCGCTTCCTGGAATGGCTGGACACTGCCAGACTGGAAGCCAAGACAAAAACCTATTACCGCGATGGCTGGCGGCTCCTGAAGGCAACGACCATCGTAGGCATGCGATTGGATCAGGTCACGAGTGACGTGGTGGAAACATTGCAGTTTTCCAGCTCGTCCTCGAATGCCAATTGCGCGCTGCGAACCTTGAGAAGGATGCTTCACAAAGCAGAAGAATGGAAACTGATTCGCCAAGCTCCCAAAGTCAAACTGATGAAGGAGTACGGCCGTTCACTTCGGCTGGATGATGAAGCGGAAAGGAAATTGTTGGCGGGCGCGGCTTCGTGCAACTGGCGGGAACCTAGCCTTCAGCTTTTCCGGGACATCATTATCTTGGTGCGTGATACGGGAATGCGAAACGAAAGAGAGCTTTATCGGATGCGCATTGAGAACCTGAATTGGGACACGCGCGTCATCTTCGTGCCGGACAGCAAGACCGAAGAGGGAAGGAGACGCGTGCCGATGAGCAATCGCGTCTATGAAGTTCTTAAAGAGCGGTGCGGCGCAAGGCGCGAAGGATGGGTCTTCCCATCGAAGCGCGCCAAGTCGGCCCACCTCACAACAATGGCAACAAGATTCCGTGAAGCCAGGGCCAAGGCTGGGCTTCCTGAAGATCTTGTCCTGTATTGCGGGCGACACGATTACGGTACCCGGATTCTGAAGAAGACCGGAAACCTGGCTGCCGTGATGAGAACGATGGGCCACAAGGATGTGAAGACTGCCATGCAGTATCAGCATCCGGAGTTGGAGATCGTGCGTGCTGCGCTAGATAACGACACAGCAGTAGAGAACCGGGCGTAGCCGGATGGAGTTACGGCACACTTTACGGCACACCCAAAAATGTCAACCTTGGTAAGTTGTTGAAAAGGTTGGTGAGCGCGGAAGGAATCGAACCTTCAACCTACTGATTAAGAGTCAGTTGCTCTGCCAATTGAGCTACGCGCCCGCGCAAGAGGAAAGGCTACAGGAGGGCGAGCACGATTATAACATCGTCCATGATCTCGCAGTCGCATTGTGTTACTGAACGCCACAGGTTAGCCGCAAGAACCCACAAGATTGCCTTTCGCGGGTCGTCTCTACAAGGGAAGTCAGCCCTCGGAGGAACGCGGCCGCCAATGGCGCATCGTCTCTCAAGTTTCGGGGATGAAGGTTTTGTCAACTTATCCTCACTCTCCCCAGTGATTTAGATCACAGAGTTCTGGGTTGCTCGCGCGGTATGCTGCAAATCCTCTGATGTCGCAGTTAAACGAAGTTGGGGGCTGGGGGAATCCTTTTTTGTCGTCTACGTTAGGCGGATACGGCTACCGTCTGGTTGCTCCTGCTCGAAGTCTGGAGAGGTATGAATTTCACCCTCTTGAGCCGCGGCCTGGCGAGGTGGTGGTAGAGGTTGCCGGTTGCGGCGTCTGCCATACCGATGTCGGCTTCGCTTACGACGGAGTACCTACGCGTGCGCCTCTTCCACTTACTCTCGGACACGAGATCTCCGGCCGCGTCACGTCGGCCGGCGAGCGCACAGGCCAGTGGGAGGGTTGCAACGTAATCGTTCCTGCTGTGATCCCCTGCGGCGACTGTAGTCCCTGTCGCGCTGGCCAACCGACAATCTGCCGGCAGCAGTTCATGCCGGGCAACGACGGCGATGGTGGCTTTGCGACGCACGTCCGCGTCCCCGCGCGGGGCCTTTGTCCAGTGCCCAAAAAATTACCGCTTGGCATCAGTCTGGATCTCCTATCCGTCGTGGCCGATGCGGTCACTACCCCATTCGAGGCGATTCGACGTTCGGGCTTAGGGGCCGATGACGTGGCTGTATTTGTAGGCGTAGGAGGAGTGGGTGGATTCGGCGTACAGATCGCCGCCGCGCTGGGTGCTTCGGTTGTAGCCATTGACGTTGACCCAGTCAGGCTTGAACTGGCAACTCAGCACGGCGCTTCGCTGGCGTTGGATGCCAGTTCCACGAACGAGAAAGAACTGAAATCAGCGGTCCGCTCCTTCGTTAAACAATCCGGGGGAACAGGCATCGGACTGAAAATCTTCGAGACCAGCGGCACGCCGGCAGGGCAAACCATTGCGTTTGGACTGCTCGACTACGGGGGTTATCTGGCCGTAGTTGGGTTCACGCCCAAGAAAGTCGAACTACGGCTCTCCAACCTTATGGCTTTCGACGCCACAGCGCGTGGCAACTGGGGCTGCCCGCCGGAACAGTATCCGGCCGCACTCGCGTTGGTTCTGGAAGGCAAAGTGGTCTTGGAACCTTTTGTGGAGCGGCATTCTCTGGACGAGGCACCCGCAGTGCTGGAGGCGGTGGCTCGCCATGAAATCAAGAGCCGTGTGATTCTCGTCCCGGATCACGAGGGCTCGCAGTAGAGGAGATACATCGTGCACGACCACAATCTAGTGGAGTCGTTTCCCAAGCACTTCATCCTGGTGGAGCAACGACCGGTGAAGGACCGGTCAGGCGCGCCCGTCGAAGGATTGCACAACCTCTGGATCACGCTGAACAATCCCTCCGAACTCAACAGCTACACCACTGACATGGTGAAGGAGATCATTCTGGCGGTGCGCGCCGCCAGCAACGACCGGGCGGCGGTGGCTGTAGTTCTGACTGGCGCCGGCTCGCGGGCTTTCTGCACCGGCGGCAATACGCGTGAGTATGCGGAAGTTTACGCTGGTCATCCCGGCGAGTACCGCCAATACATGCGCCTGTTCAA
>JBEKXQ010000226.1:0-3065 GCA_049511915.1 Candidatus Korobacteraceae bacterium | reverse complement strand
GAGGAGGTGTGGTTATGGCCAAGAAAACCGAAACGAGAGAAGAACTGAAGGAACGGATCAGCGAACTCGAAGGCGAAAACGAAAGTCTCCAGGATCAGTTGGACGCTATCGCGGACATTGTAGTGCCCGCCGAAGAAGAAGATGATGATGAGGACGGCGAAGAAAGCGACGACGAAGACGAGTAGCTTTCCCCTTTTGTCGGTTTTTCGCTGATTTGTTGTCGGTTTTTGTGTCGGATCTTGACAGGTTTTTCTGCGTTGAGTCCGACACTTTTTCCGGTTTTCACCGGCTCTTTCGAGTTTTTTCCTAAATACATGACCAACCACGAAGCGATGTCGATGGCAGAGGCAGCAGCCTCCCTGGGAGTGTCTGTTCCCACTGTTCGACAAATGGTTGCTCGCGGTCAGCTTGTGGCCTTCCGCACTCCAGGCGGCCATCTTCGATTTACCACTGATAGTGTTCGTGCGGCGAAAGGTGAATCCATTCCCGCAACCGCCGGACGGGTCCTCTCCAGTTCGCTACAGAACCGCCGTGAGCGAGTCGAGGAGTTGAACTTGGAAGCAACGGAATTTCGAGCGCAACGTCAGTTGGATACACTGCGCCGTGAGCAGGAGCAAGAGGAGGCCGAGCGCAGCGCGGAGGCAGAAGCACTAAGAGAGGAGCGCCGGAACCACACCCGGGCCGTGGTCCTGGATCGCCAGCGAGCTAAACGCGAGGAAGCCGAGCAACGCTCGCGGCGCCAAGCAGCGGAGGAAGCTGAGTCGCAACGAGAGCGGTTTGTTTCTTCGTGGCTCGAAGTCTGCCTCAAGGAGCTGCCTGCAGGCGTTCCTCCCGATCTCCGCTTGGAGGTCGTAAACACACTGACGGCATTCTTGCAGGAATGCCATCTTAGCGAAGCGCAAACGATCGCGCGAATAGCGGTCGCTAAAGTGGCCGACGTTCTGGCACCGTGGCAACGTGAGCAGGACATTGCCGCAGTAATCGAAGAAGTGTGCGCAGCGCTTCCGTCCGCCGCTCAGGGCTTGTCTTGGTCTCCTACCGAGTGGGACCTAAAAGCTAGGCAGGCGTGCTTTGTGGCAGTCGCTGAGCTGAGAGATTCGGCAAGATTGGAACAGATCCGCACGGCAGCCAGGCTCGCGGTCCAGGGCGTTTTGGAACAGTATCAGGAACATGAGCGAGCCGAGAAGACGGCACGGCGGAAAGCCCAGTTCCTTGATAATTGGTTTCTGTGCGTCGAACTTACGGATTTTGTTGGCCGCCTCTTGCACGAGGATGCAATCGAACTCGACGCGTGTGAGAGACTTCAGGATGTTGTGGACAGCCTGAAGCCTGCGACCCGCAAGTACATGGATCGACAGCTCACAGGTTCCGAAACCCGCGAGGAAGCTCTGAAGCTCATGCGGGAATTTGTACGTGCAGAGTTCGAACTCTAACGGGAAAATGACCTTCACTCTGCATTCGCAGTCAGCGCGTCGGCCCTACATCAACCGCTCAACGGTGAAGAAGAGGTCATACTCCGAGCCGCTACCGGGTGCGCCAGAGACCGTGTACGTCAGCGGCGCTCCCTTCAGACCCCGCACGATAATGGTTTTTCCGCTTGAGGCCAACGCGGTACACACGAACCCAGTAAGTTCTTGGTCCTGCTGGAGGCCCGTATCATCGACCCACTGAAAAGTGAACAGCCAGTCTTGACTGCACGTTCCGGTTGCTGTGTCAACGGCATAAACCTCGGCGTGGCTACCTACTCTCAGAGTACGACCACAACCGCCTTGGCAGGATCCCTCACGAACGTGGCGTTCAACTCAGGCGACAGTGACGGTTACACGTATGATCCGAACACGGGACGTATGAAAAGCTATACGTTTTCCGTGAATGGCAAGACCGACAAGGGTATGCTCACGTGGAATCCCAATGGTACGCTCGGCATTTTGGGGATAGTCGACAATCTGTCCGGTTCCGCTGACAGCCAAACCTGCACCTACGTTTATGACGATCTAGCGCGCGTGGCGGGCATACCTGCCGGTCTGCCAAACGCGGTACCCGGCGTTAACTGCGTTCACAGTTCGACGCCCGTGTGGAGTCAGACCTTCATGTATGATGCGTTTGGCAATATCAGTAAGACTGGAAACCCGGGCGGATCGTTTTTGCCGACCTATTCACCAGCCACCAATCAATTCACCTTAACCGGGGCGAATGTCGCATACGACGCCAACGGAAATTTGCTGACTGATAATCTGTATTCGTACACATGGGACCCGAATTTCGGCAATCCTAGCAGCGTCACGAACCAAATGGGGGGCAACGATTCCGTGTATGGGCTGGTTTATGATGCTCTGGGGCGCATGGTGGAACAAGATGACTCGTTCCGTGAGTGCGCGATTCACATTTGCATAACATCGACGCCAAGCCAGGGCCAGATCGTTTACGGCCCAGACGGGCAGAAGCTGGCATTGGCGAGCGCACAGAATCTAGCGAAGGCGTTCATTCAACTGCCAGGTGGCGGGGCAGCGATCTACGACTCGTCGGGCCTTGACTACTATCGGCACGCCGACTGGCAGGGCAGTTCGCGCCTTACTTCCACACAGGGACGAGCAATCTACTCGATCTCGGCCTATGCGCCGTTCGGGGAGCAGTATGCGGTGACGGATACATCCGACCCGTCTTTTACGGGTCAGAACTCGGACACGGTCAGTGGGTTGTATGACTTTCTGTACCGCGAGAACAGTTCCTCGCAGGGGCGCTGGATTTCTCCGGACCCGTCAGGCTTGAGTGCGGCGGACCCGAACAATCCCCAATCCTGGAATCGCTATGCGTATGTGGCGAACAACCCGCTGTCGAACATCGATCGAATGGGGCTGGATGACAGTTCAATCGATGGGTGCGCCAACAAGAATGTTGACTGCGTTCCAGGTATCCTTGATGGGATTTCAGTATTGGCGAGCGATCCAGCGCCGACCCACGTTCCCTTTGACCCGCAAAACACTGCCAACGTCAATGGGGGAGAAGGTGCCATTGTTCCCCAGCAGTTGTTTGGATTACTGTTCCCTAACGGAATCCAAAGCGCC
>JBEKXQ010000225.1:0-5282 GCA_049511915.1 Candidatus Korobacteraceae bacterium | reverse complement strand
AGATCGTACAGCCAAGCCGCCCAGGTCCCTTCTTCCCAGGTCACATGCAACTCGCCCCGCAGACCGTGGATAAACTGCAGAATGCTGCTGGCTTTGGTTTCCACGATCGACTCCATCACCAGTTTGCCACTGCCGCTGAGCACAGCGATCACGATGGCTTCCTTGTGCACGTCCATGCCGATATACTTAACGTCGCGACTCATTCAGTTGCCTCTCCCTCAGGGTAAAGTGCCATTCTTTAGCAGATTTTCCTACCTCTTCTTTCGACGCGCTCCCTCCGCGCATTGCCCAAAGGGGCCGCTCTCTCATAATGCATTGACCCTGGAGGCGAGACCGTATAACGCCCAATTTATGGGCTGTTTTGGCCCAACATGGGCAGTAACGGAGGCGCGTCGTTTGCCGATGATGCCTGCTTTCGCCAGTTGAGAGACCAAAACCTCAGACTTGTATGTTCACGCTCGGATGCATGATGCTCATTTCTTTCCAAACAGCAGATTCCGCATCTCCCTGCGGCCTAGCACCCGCGCCATCTCTCTGAATCCGAAAAACGGTATTAGCAACACAAAACATGAGAAGCCCACCGCCAAGAGGCCTTTCGGGTTCCATCCGAGAATAGGTGGAATGCTCGCCGCGAGGGTATTTCCATGCCACATTCCCACCGCGGTGCTTTCGATGGCGTGAAAGAAGATGAGCACTACGCTGAAGACGAGGCATTTGTATAGAACCGGGTAGATAAGTGGCCTATTTTGAAAACGCCTTCCAAGGTGAAGCTCCTCCCCTACGAGCAGGACCTTGGCGAAGACGAAGGCATTGATAATCGCAAAGGCGTGCTCCTCGTAGTCCAAATGTTGCTGCGACAAGACGAGGCTTTTATGGATCGAAAGCAGCCCAAAGACGACCCAGAGGTATAGGAAGATTGCGACAAAGCGTTTGAACGCCTCGAAGGCTCTCTCTTTCAGGTTGCGCGGCTGCGGAATTGGAACGCTTTCACCTGCCATGTCTGAATTCCTCGCCTACTTTCCACCAGTGTATTTTACGGGAGCTACACACGCCGGAGTTTTGGGGACTCGCTAAGGGCTGCAAGCTTCGGCGAGGCGTGGGAAGTCTTACTTGCGACAGGTGGATGCTGAAAAATATCAGATTTGCGGTTACCCAAAGCGGGCTCGGCTGACTCTTGAGACACGCGGTCGGCACCTGGGAGCGGCGGTCGTTGTTGTAATCAGCGATTGCACTCAAAACCCCGGCCGTGGGTCAATGAGTGTAATTGATTCCATGACAATGTCGGCTCCCGCACCCGAGTAAAGTTGGTGGTGCGGACCAACCAACAGGCTCGGGAGAAAGGAGCGCCGCGGCAGAGAACAGCGGTGCCCAGTCAGGTGAATTTGCCACGCCTGCCGGCTTCTCAACCTGCGGAGGAACTGCGATGAACTGCGTGAGGCGACCGCGCGGATTGAGCTTGAGCAGCGTCATCCCGGACACATCCAGCGGTGGGTCGTCGGTCCACACGGATGCTGCCATAGGTTCATCCGGGGAGGAGCTATGAGAATCGAGTGGCCGTGGGCTGCCGCGATACCAAAACACGAACGCCCCGGTTTCGAGGTTGTCCCAGCGCGTCTTCGACTTGTCGTGTTCCTCGATATAGCGTAGAAACTCGTTCCCCTCGTAGAACCCCATCGCCGTGTCAGCGGGCGGCTCGGAGTACCCGACATTCTGCAAAATATCCCGAGCGCGCTCGGCAAGCGCTTCCGGCGGTTTTTCCAGCGGCACGCGACGGTAGAGCTTGGTTTGTGCACTCAACAGAATCGCCGCAGTGACGGACACAATGACTCCTGCCAGCAAAACCCAAGCCACCAGGGGACGCAAGCCTTCGGTTTCTCCCGAGGCCGCCACCATCTCGGGCGACGGCGTTTCGCCTGCCGCAAGCGCAGCCGCCAGCGGATCCCCTCCCGGAAACGCGGCTGCTACCTGCCGTACCGAAGATGGCCGTTTTGCCGGATCTTTTTGCAGACAGCGGAGGATCGCGCTTTCCACCGCCGGATCGATGTCCTTTACCACCGACGACGGTGCCCTGGGAGAAGACTCCAGATGCGCGCGTCGCCACTCGATCGCGGTGTTTGCCTGATAAGGAAGATGTCCGGTGAACAGCTCATAAAAGACGAGTCCCAGCGAGTAGATATCGCTGCGAACGCTGGCCTCGCCCTTTGCGATCTGTTCTGGAGCCATGTAGGCCGGCGTACCTGCGGTTTCGCTCCGGCCCGCTGCATCGTCGCTGCTTAGGGCCAACCCAAAGTCCGTGATGCGCACTCGCCCTCGTCCATCCAGCATGATGTTGGCGGGCTTCAGATCACGATGCAGCAATCCGCAATCATGCGCGGCTGCCAGACCGGCGCAGATTTGGTGCGCGGTCTCCAGAGCCTTGTCCGGTGGCAAACGACCTATGCGGCGCAGCAACGACGCAAGATCCTCGCCGTCGATGTACTCCATGGTGAGAAAGTGCTGCCCGTTTACCTCGCCGATGTCGTAAACGCGACAGACATTCGGATGCGAAACCTGGCGGGAATTGCGCACCTCCGCATGAAAACCGGCGAGGGCCGCGGCATCATTTTGGAGTGAGGCGGGAAGAAACTTGAGGGCTACAACATTCCCGAGCTTAAGGTCCTCAGCGCGGTAGACCTCGCCCATGCCGCCGCGGCCCAACAGAGCGACAATCCGATACCGCTCGATGAGAACCGTGCCCGGCGAGAATCCCCCGCTTTGCGGTGGGTGAGATCTAACAGGAGATGGTGCAGCTCCGGCAGCAGTGCCACTTGGCTCCAGGGTCGGCGTGTCGGGAATGGAAATTGCATGCCCGCAGGAAGGACACAAACGGGCGTTCTGAGAACATAAAGCCCCGCAGCCGGAGCAGGTAATCATGCGGACGGATTGTATCCCACTGCAACGCGAAGTAGTGAAGTTATTGGAGCGATTCGACTCGGCAGTTAGGAAACAGTGTCCGCTTGGTTGTGTATCGCGCTACTGATAGAAGTGAAAGCTCCATTAAATTCGCCCGCAAAGTGCGTCGTATGGAACGTCCATTGGCGCTTGCCGCCGAATTGCGGGAGGATTACGGGCAACTCGGAAGTAATCCACCTGGACGAGAAACGCCCAAACCGCTCTCGACCACCGGTCGGTCAGCCTTGAAAAGCCATTCAATGGCAGCCGTTGAACTTGAAGGAAGTCAGCTCGGTCTGCCACGGTCCACCGGTTACTGCATAATATTCCTGGGCGTACCAGAAGGTGCAGCCATCAGAACCGTCAATCACCAAGTTAGAGTAGTCTCCCCATCGACCTTGGCCGGTTTCGGATCCGGTACCCGCATAGAGCTCAACTTCCTCTTCCATTTGCCCCAGCGGGTCGGCAGGCACGTGTCCAGTTACATAGATTGAGGGATACATGTCTTCGCCGGATTTGCTGTAGCCAAGCGCGATGTTCCCCACTTTGTCCTGTGCAATCGATCCCATCCAGCGGTGGGTCAAGTCCGGAGCAAACGTTCCCGACTGAAACAGCGCCACAGCGCAGTCATCCGGACAGCCAGAAATTGATACCGCCTGCACCGGCGCTCGGAATTCATACCAGCGGATGCCGGCCTGCCCGCCCGATGCCTCAACTCCATGATTTACGTACCAGTGCTGCGAATGCGACCCACTGCCGTTCGCGGAGACACTATCTTCAGGACCATCATTCCAATAGGCTAGGCGCTGCATCAATACGTTCTCCATCGTGTCGAGCAGTTGCTTGGTGCCCAATTGGGGGATACATACACCGCACATCAGCGTGTAGCCGGGAATTCCGGGAATTCGATGGCCTAAACCGCTACCCACAAAGGAAGACTGTTCTGGATTGGTGTACACGGGGTGCATCGAATACAGATACAGTGTAGGGACGGTCCCGACTCCCATGCCGCCGATGAAGAACTCGTCTTGTCCGGCGGGTGGCGGAACGTGGGAATCGACATCGGCAGCCAGCAGGTGGAAATCTGCATTGGTAAGGCGAAAACAGATCTGCTCCGCGGAGTGGTCGCCTACTCGCAGCTTCGCGTCGTTGTAAGCACACACGAGAGGTCCGTATTGGAGGTTATCGGTGGTCTGGAAGTACCCGGTAGGCCAGATTGCCCACTTCGGAAAGTCCGCAAAGGCTGTACCCAACGAGAATTCATAGGTGTACCAAGTGCCTGTGGCACGCTCTGAAGTTGAAACCGCTACGCAAGCAGGATAAAAACCCTTCGAGTTGGATGCACCGATGTTGTAAGCCAGCAGCCATTGATGGTGCGCCTTGTCCCAGTCAACCATCACGTCGCCACCGGGAGTGTATCCGCAATCTGACTTCCAAGGAAACAGCAGGTTGTCCTCCAGCGGTGCGGTTAATGGCTGGCCAGTGGTCTTGTCGAAGACCTGAAAATGATTGCTGACAAATTCCACCACCTCATAATCGCCAACGGCCACATCGGTATCCGGCGGTGGCCCGTCGTGAGTTACGTTTTGACCGATCCCAGGGACATGCAATCCGATGGCAATGCTCAGTGCCTTTGCGGCCGCTCCTTGCTCTGCTGGCTGGCTGCCAGGTTGCTGAACGTCTGCTGAAAGACTTTGCCGTGGAACTTGTTGCTGGAACGAGGAGGTCCGCCCACGTACCTTTCGAGGCTTTGCCAATGATTGCGCGCGTTTCGATACCCCATACGCCACCGGTTTACGCGTCGTCATTTGCTTCGCCGATTGCTCCTGAGCGAGCAGACCCGGGCAACCGAGCAGCAAGGCCAGGGAAAACAGAATCTGCGCAATAAGTGACCAATGCGCTCTGGTCATGCGCTCCGTGTTTCCGGCGATGGCATCGTTGGCGATAACACAGTTATCGTAACTTAAGGCGAGAGGGTTGCGGCCGGCTCAACCCGGCACCGGAGAGGCATACAACGAGTCCGTCTTCCACAAATGCGAAGAGGTGGCGCTCAAGCGTGCCGAGATGCGACTGCGCAAGCAGGCTGCACAACCGCATTGGCACCGCCACTTGATTTCATAACAATGTCGGCTCCCTCGACGTGAGTAGACTTGATAGCTGCCAAACAACCAAGGCTCGGGAGGAAGGAGCCGAACATGCTGATCATAGGTTGTGATTATCACCCGAGCATTCAGCAAATCGCGTTTGTAGATTTAGAAACGGGAGAAACCGGTGAACGGCAACTGCTGCACAAGGACGGTGAGGCCGAAAGGTTTTACCGCGACTTGAAACTACGAGGTATCAGCGTGCGC
>JBEKXQ010000224.1:0-3106 GCA_049511915.1 Candidatus Korobacteraceae bacterium | reverse complement strand
GCGGAACGAGCGCCGCTCAAGCGCAATGTCGACGTGAACGAAGTCGCGACCACCGCGGTCTTTCTCGCCAGCGACGCCGGCAGCGGCATCACCGGCGAAACCCTCTACGTGGACGGCGGCTATAACATCATGGGAGTTTGAAGACAGTTGTCTGCGCAGGCCGGCGTTGCTGCGCACGAATCAGGAATAACTAGAGGCCAACGCATAAATGAATGTGTCAGGGCACGGCTTTTTAGCGGTGCCGAAGGCGGATCGTGATTGATTTGGGCTTTAGCCCCTGAGACTCTGGCGTTCCAGGGGCTAAAAGACCTGATTCTCGTTGCAGTCGGGTTCGGCGCGACTAAAGAGCCTGCCCTGAGCTTGCCGAAGGGTCGTGCCCTGACACAGCCCGAGAACGATTTATGAGAATTTACCTCTAGCCACATCCGGAGACGCTACCGGTACAATAATCGAATGCGTATTCTTCCTTCTATTGCCCTATTCTTGATTGCCGTGGCCGCGGTTTCGGCGCAGACATCGCCATCGCCGCCTCCCGCTCCTGCCGATGTTGCCGCACCACCGGCTGATGCCACGAAAACGGCCTCCGGCCTAGCGACGAAAGTTGAGAAACCCGGCACCGGCACCACCCACCCCGCCAAAGACGATGTCGTCACCGTCGATTACACCGCCTGGACGCCCGACGGGAAGATGTTAGACAGCACCGTCGAGCGCGGCAAGCCTGCGACCTTGCAGGTGAAGCGTATGATCCCCGGCATGAGCGAAGGGGTTCAGCAGATGGTGCCGGGCGAAACCCGCATCATGTGGATTCCCCAGTCACTCGCCTACAAGGGCCAGCAAGGCAAGCCGATCGGTATGCTCGTCTTCCAGGTGACGCTTGTCGACATACCAACCCGCGCGCCCGCGGATGTGAAAACGCCTCCTGCCGACGCCCAGCGGACCAAGAGTGGTCTGGTCTACCAGGTGTTGACCCCGGGCGAAGGCAGACGCCATCCCAAGAGCGTTGACGAGGTCACGGTGCATTACACCGGCTGGACGACCGATGGCAAGATGTTCGACAGCTCGGTCATGCGCGGTCAACCCTCCAGCTTCCGGCTCAACCAGGTTATTCCCGGATGGACCGAAGGCTTGCAGCTCATGGTCGAAGGCGAGAAGGCGCGTTTCTGGATTCCGGAAAGACTCGCATACCAGGGCAAACAGCCGCCTTTCGGCATGCTCGTCTTCGACATCGAGCTGATCAGAATTCAGTAGCCGACGACGCGATCCACAAGCTGTTCCATTCCGTAGATATTTCCATCTGCAATCGACGAGCGCAAAAAGCCCCACGCAAAGCCAAAACGGCTTTGGTGGGGCCTCGGGCATTGCCAGCCTTGCCAACCGGCGACCGTTCTTATGGCGAGTACTGCCAGATCATGCCATCCGTCCTCTGGGGTGTTCCGAAACCACACGTTCCGGTAGTGCCATATAGTTTGCCCTTCGCGTCTGACGTTATGTTCCCGAAAATGTTTGCGTTACCTCCCACCAGAGTTGTACGCGTGGTCACGTCCAGGATATTGCCGCAATGCATCGAGTAGTAGTAGTCGTCCCCCCCTTCGGCAGCGTAGAGATTCCCCGCTGCGTCAACTGTCAGGGCGTTGAACACGTTCATATAACCATCACAAAGTCCTGAGCTGGTAAAGGCCACGTTGAATTCCCAGCCGCTAGCGGAGGGCTGCAGCGAGAAAATCAGGCCGTAGACTTCTCCATAATATCCTCCGCATTGCGGAGGCCATGTCTCCCAGTTCTGGCACCAACTAAAGCCCCAGAGATTGCCAAAGCGGTCCTGGTTTAGGCCGCCCGGCACCTCGCCGTCCGATGCACCGGTGAAGGAGTAGAGGACATTTTCCGTCCACCCTCCGCCGGAGGATACCAACTGGAAGACCAGGCCGAAGCCGTAGCCGCCGTCGTCTGCTGTTCCGTACAGATTTCCGTCATGGCCCACAAGCAAACTCGTGGGATACCCCCCATCATTTTCCCCCGTGAAGCTGTAGATAATCGTCTCGGTCCAGCCGCCCTGGGAGGGCGTAAGCTCGAACACCGCACCAGCCCCATAGGCGCCGCCAGGTTGTGATATTCCGTACAGGTTTCCGGCCGAGTCGAAGGCGGAGGGGCTACCTCCCCATGCATCGGTGCCGCTCGTAAATTGGTAGATCGGCGTTTCGTTCCAGCTACACAAAGCTGTGGGACACGCGGCCGGTCCGGGCGTCATCTTGTAGATCAGCCCGCAGTAGGACGTTCCGTTTGTTCCACAGTTTGGAATCCCTCCGTCTGCGGCACCATAGAGAACTCCCTCCGGGCCAACGATGACGCCGCCCTGAACATTTCCGTTGCTACCTCCCCGAAAGCCGTACAGCGAGGTAAACAACCAGCGGCCGGCTCTTTGCGCCAGCTCATAGATTACCCCTGGGCCATACCCGCCGCCGCCCAACGCCCCATAGAGGTTTCCGTCGCTGTCGATGGCCACGCCCGAATCGCCGGGGGCATTGAAATCGCGAAGGTCATGGAAGCCGTTCTGCGGCCGGGGACAGGAATAATTACCGCTGCTCGTGGTGGTGGTGCTGCTGCTACTGCCCAGAATGGTGAACGATTCGGAAGGAATCGTCCCTACGGTATTCTCCGAAGCCTGCGATGGCCCGGAGTTTTCATCCCAATAGACCGGATCGCCGTTGGGAACGCTGGCGTTCTGCAGGTTCAGCCAGTAGGTGCCACTATTCAGCGTCGGGCCATTGAAACTCGCCGTCTCGGTGCAGACGTTGTAGCCAAAGTCGTTGCCGATGCAACCGCTCTGGGTGAAGTTCACGATCTGATCAAAGTAGCTGGTGCCGCCGTTTTCGCTCGAGGTGATGGACACTTCCGCCGACCCCAGTACGTCGCCCGGGGTCAGCCAGGCTGCGAAACTCATACCAGTGACGCTGGTGTTGTTGTTCGCCACGTTGAAGCTGTCGCTGGTAATAAAACCGAAGTTGATGGTCCAGGCATCGGTGTTGCCGTTGGTTGGACCGTTGTCGTAAATGTCATTGCTGTCGAGCGGCCCGCGATGCATCTTGCCACGTGCCAGCGCTGGAGATAT
>JBEKXQ010000223.1:0-3228 GCA_049511915.1 Candidatus Korobacteraceae bacterium | reverse complement strand
TCGCACTCCGGTCTGTGAGCTGCATCACAGCTGGCCATGATGTGGATGGAGGCCAAGCGTCGCCCGGGGCCAAGGTCACGGAGCCATCCCCTAGTCTGTCGTACAAACCAGGTTAGTGGGTACAGTCGTTTAACTCGCTCCAAGCTCAACGAGAAGCCTGTGAAGCCTACATCGCAAGCCAGCGGCATGAGGGTTGGCAGGCCATTCGGGCGCACTACGATGACGGAGGGTTTTCGGGCGGGAGCATGGACCGGCCTGCCCTAAGGCAGCTGCTGGAGGACATCGCTGCCGGCAAAGTCGACACAGTGGTGGTCTACAAAGTCGATCAGCTAACGCGTTCGTTGACGGATTTCGCAAAGATCATCGAGATCTTCGACACAAAGAACGTGAGCTTCGTGTCGGTCACCCAGCAGTTCAATACCACCACTTCCATGGGGCGACTGACGCTGAACGTACTGCTGTCGTTTGCCCAATTCGAGCGCGAAGTCACCGGAGAAAGGATTCGGGACAAGATCGCGGCTTCCAAGAAAAAGGGGATGTGGATGGGGGGCCGGGTGCCGCTCGGCTACGACCTCAAGGACCGCAAGCTGACTATCAATGAAGAGGAAGCGGGGTTGGTTCGCGAGATCTTCAAACAGTACACCAGGTTGGGGTGCGTTCGGAAGCTGAAGCAGTATCTGGATCGACAACAGATCCGGACAAAGGTGCGCTTCGATGCGCAGGGCAAGAAGACGGGCGGCAAGTGCTTCTCCCGCGGGGCGCTTTATCAAGTGCTCAAGAATCGCTTGTATATAGGACAGATCCACCACCGAGGAATGTCCTACGACGGCCAACATCAAGCGATTATTGACCAACCGACGTGGGAGCAGGTGGCTGGCACATTGGAGGCAAATCGGCATTCCCGCCGCACTCGAATTAGAGCTGGTTCCTCCAGTCTGCTTACCGGCCTGCTGTTTGATGATCAGGGATATCGATACACTCCCACACATGCCAACAAGAAGGGACGGCGTTATCGCTACTACACTTCGCAGGCGGCGATCCGGGGCCAGGGCTCTCGGTCGCCGCTTAAAAGACTCCCCGCGGCGGAATTTGACCGAATAGTAGTAACGCGCCTGCGCGCTCTCTTCTCGTCGGCCGACGAGCTGATCAAGGTTGCTGAAGTCGCCTCTGTCCCGACGCCAAAGTTAAAGGCCTTCCTCGATGCCGGGGCAAGCGTCTCGAATTCCTGGGATCGGATGGCGCGTTCTGACACGGCTGAGTACATCCACAGAGCGGTGCAGCGGGTTATCGTCCCCTCGACTGAAGTTCGCATCGAGATCGCGGCGCAGCCACTGGCTGGGCTATTACTTGAGTCCGAGGGCCCAGAACAAACGGAAGTTACTGCTAGAACGAACTCGAACGGCTGGCAAGTACTGCCTCTGACTTGTGCTCTCGAACTAAAGCACCGGAGTAATCAGCTGCGGCTGGTTGTGAACGGAGCGCAGCCGCCGGCTGAACACCGGACGTCGCTTATCAAGGCGATTGCACGAGCGCGAGACTGGTATGACCGCTTTGTCCGCGGAGAAGTACACAGCTTCGAGCAGCTTGCGTTTGAGACCGGACTAAGCGTTCGCTATGTCAGTCGCATCTTTCGCTGCGCCTCACTGTCACCTGCTCACATAGAAACAGTGCTCAGAGGCGCCCAACCGGCAGATCTGACGGTTGAGCGCCTCAGCCGTATTCCGCTGCGCTGGGATCAACAGCGACTATCTGATTAATCTCTGACTTTCAGGTTTGGATTCGGCCGCGGACAGTTTCCCCAAGGGGGACTTAATTCCCTGATATGCAACTCTGAATTCCCTGATATGCCTCTGATAATTCCCTGTTCGATTTAAGGCCAGAAGCGACTGTCGGGACCAGAAGCTATCCAGAATGAGGCAGACGGAATCGGCTGGCTGATTTCATGAAATTCCCTGTATTATTCCCTGTTAGCAGGGAATTCTCGCGGAGAAGAGTTCGTACGTGACTGCGTCCTCCGCCATCTAGTCTGAACGACAGAGCCATTCTGCATTGCCCTCATATGACGGGGCGAGAGTTTCGGTGATCACTGCGGCGCGGTGGACTCTGGCGTAAAATCCTGCTTCGTTCTAATACGCACTCCAGGGGTCATCGCCATGCGCTGCAGTGGTGTTTGCAGTTTTATTCTGCTGATAGCGGTTCTTGCGAGTCCGGCTTTGCAATCCACAGCGCAAATGGACGTCTGGTCCAGCGGCGGCGTTCACCCGGTTATGCTCAAGGCCGACGCCGACCCCACCACCTGTGCCCAGTGCCACAACAACATTGGCAAAGGGAAGTACGTGCACACGGCAATGGGGATGGGATGCACGACATGTCACCAGATCCAGAACGAAAAGGGAGTGACGCATGTCAACCTGGTGGCTCCCGTCAACCAACTCTGCCTCACATGCCATCCCTTAGCTGGGGAGAAAGTGCTGCATGGCCCGTACAAATCGGGCGACTGCATCGTTTGCCACTCGCCCCATGCCAGCGACTTTCCGCAGCAAACATGGGCTGCTCATCAGGACATCTGCCTCGGATGCCACGCGCGGGCACGGTTGAAGGTCAACAACCGCAAGAAGACGGTAACAGTGCCGTGGGGGGTTACGTTGACCCTCGCGCAGATGCAGGGGTGGATGTACCTGAACCTGAATCAGACCTTAACGGCAAACCACCCGGTCGAAGGTCACCCTATTTCGGGACCCAATACAGCCTTGGGACCACAAGCTCCGCCTATCACGTGCATGAGCTGCCACAACGCACACGCCTCGAACTTCACTTACATGCTGATCAAAACGCCCCCGGCCGCCGGTGAGTCCCTGTGCAAGACATGCGGTCTATGCCTTGAGTGTCATCGCAACATGTTTCCATAAGACCTTACCGAATCTCTACATTCCCGAATCCAAGTCCGGTAAGCAGCGTGGTGAGCGTCTGGCGAGCATTGCTGTCGGCGGTCTTCAGGATGCCGTCTTGCAGTGCCGCTGCCTGAATTTGGCGCTCCGCTTCCTGCCGTACTTCGCCTTCTAAGTTCGGATCGGGCGTGGAGAACAGTCCGGTGTCGCGAGAATAAACACGGGTCTTGGCGTTGTCGAGGCGTACGGTGAAGATTTCCGCCTGCGGCAGGTGAATCGAAACGCTCTGCCGGTCGACCACGACGTCGCTGGGCTGAAGTTTCGACAGATCCACTCCGGC
>JBEKXQ010000222.1:0-3265 GCA_049511915.1 Candidatus Korobacteraceae bacterium | reverse complement strand
GCGCTGCTGGCGAACGATTGCTGTACCACGGCGTCGGTGTAGGTCCAGCCGCCGCGTACTGTGAGGCCGCGTTTCACCTGATATTGGAAGGCCACTTCCGCGCCTTGCGCGCGATAGTCCAGGGTGTTTACCGCCGCCCCATAGACGCCTTCCGCCTCAGCTACTTCCACGGGCACTCCCAGCTGCACCAGGTACTGCGAATCGACGAACTCGGCTTGATTGGTGAATTCGTTGTGGAAGTAGGTCAGCGAGAGTTGCGCTTTGCCTTCGAACAATTGCTGCTGCACTCCGCCGTCATAGGTGCGCGACTGCTCGGCGAGGAAGGGATGAATGTGATACTGCTCGATCAATTGCGGACCGTTGGGAACTATCGACGTGTTTTCCAGGAGGCCATAGAGCGAGTTGTTCTGGTAGTAGATGCTGGGCTCTTTAATACCTTTCGCGAAGTTGAAGGTTAGCCGCGTTCCCGTGAAGGTGCCGCTGCCGCCGGGCCGCACCAGGTAGTAAGCCAGCGAGGCGCGCGGCGTTCCGGCCACGCCGAACACCGCATTGTCCTCGATGCCTCCGCCTAGTGTGTAGAACAGCCGGCTCCATAGCCCACCCTGAATCTCCATCAGGTAGCTGAAATTGTTACGGTCGGTGGATTCAATTCCGACGCCGGGGTTGTAGGTGAAACCGGTTTCGTTGGTATAACGAAAGCCAAAGAGCGCTGTGAGCTTTTCGTTCACCCGGTAATCGGTTTGTGCATAGACCGTGTTGGTGTTGGTTAAGTACGACGATAGTTGCGGGTAGACTCCGGCATATTGAAAGATGGCCTGGCCCGGGTAGGGCAAATCCGGCTCAACCTGTGCCACCGCTGCCGGGGTAATAACGTATCCGTTGGCGCCTCGCTGGGTGACGGGAGCTCCCAGGTAAACGCCGTCCGCGGGGTAAGGAATTCCGGTAGGAGCCCAGTCGTTAAATTGGGAGCGCAAACGCAGGCCGCCATAGCTCAAGAGGTTGTGCCAGCGCGACGTAGCGTGATTATCCAGGGTGACGCCAAACAGCAGGTTTTGCTGGTCGCTGGATGCGTCGTCGGGAATGCCATACGCGGCAATCGCGTTGGCTGAGTTGTATCCGGCTACGACTCGTTCTGCAGTCGCCCGCAAGGTCGTGTTTGGCGTTACTTGAAATCCAAGGTTGGCCATGTACGCGTCACGGTGAAACTGGCTGTCGGGAGTGCTGTTCTGCGTGCCGTATCCCGAATAATCGGCGAAATAGTCCAACCGTTTCCAATAGCCGCCGACGCTGCCATTCTCGTGATAGGTGCCGAAGGTTCCGCCATCGGAGGCGAAGGTGAACAGCGGCAAGGGCGTCTCGCCATGTTGCATGGTCATGCTTACCACGCTGGCCATTGCATCGGAGCCGTACAATGCGCTGTTGGGGCCGCGCTGAAACTCTACCCGGTCAAAACCGTCGGCTTGCAAGTAGGAAAAATCCACGGCACCGCCGACATCATTGACGGGAATACCGTCGACCATGACCTTGTTAGCGTCGCTAGGGCCGCCGCGCACGAAGAGCGATGTCACTCCGCCCATCTGCCCGGTCTGTACCACCTGTGCGCCCAGCTGATCTTGAAGAGATTGGTCCACATTGATCCTGGTCTCCAGGTTGGTGCTGCCGATGACGCTGACGGACGTACCCATCTGAGCTTCCGGCGTGGGTATACCGGTGGCGGTCACGACGATGTTCTGCGCCACTACTGACGGCGAAAGTGTGAGGGTGATATCGACGTCGTGTCCGGGCTCGGCAAAAAGCTCCTTGCTGGTGGAGGCTGCAAAGCTGCTGGCTTCCGCTCTGGCGGAATAACGGCCGGCATGATCAATGCTGAAGTGGAATTTCCCCGCGCCGTCGGTGGTGGCGGTTGCGATGTCTTTACCGTTCCCGACTAGGACTACAGTAGCTCCGGAAATGACGGCGCCCAGCGAATCCGCAACTGTGCCGGAGATTGTCGGCTCCGCAGACCACGCCAAAGCCGAAGTCAGGAGCAAGAAAAGTAGAGTGCAAATGCGTTGCATAAACTCCCCCTCGGAAGTGTTGTGCGTTTCTCACCAGACCGGTCTCCTGACTTAGGACCCAACTGTCACCTTCCCGCTTGCGCAGTGGTCTACTCGACAGTTGGTTGTTTGTCCATAACAGTTGCGGGGCAGTGGCGGATTTTCACCGCGCTTCTCGTACATCCGGTGATTGGGTTGTGGTTTCCCGTGCGATCTCAGTGAGACCGCACGGCCTGTATCTGCCGGGCCAAATCCTCCAGTCCCTCGAACGCGACCGGGCCCGGAATCTGAATGCGATCGTCGATGACAAGCACTCGTCCGCGTTGTACCGCTTCCAGCGAATCCCATCCAGCGCGTTGTTGCAGATCCTTCAAACTGACCGGTCCACCTTTTACCAGCAGGATGTAAGCCGGTTTGCGAGGCAGAATCGCCTCCACATTCATCTGCAGCCAGTCCTGCTTGACGTCGTCGGTCACCGAACGCGCGCCGGCCGCTGCGATCATCTCGGTGATGAAGGCGTTTCGTCCGGCGGTGATCAGCGGGTCGATCGCCAGCACCAGCAGCACCGATGGCTTGTCCTTGCCCGCCGACTGCGCCCGCACTTTAGCTTCGCGCGAACGCAGCTCCGCGACCAACGCGTCGGCTTCACGTTCTCGTCCCATGACGCGGCCCACGGCTTCGACGCTGCGGTAGATATTGGCGATGTTGCCCGTGTTGAACAGAAACACCGGAATGCCGAGCCGCTGAAGTCCCTGAATGCTGTCAGCGCCGTTGAACTCCGGCAATGCCAGCACCAGGTCAGGATGCAGCGACACAATTCTCTCCAGCGAAGGATTGACCACAGCGCCGACGCTGGGCTTCTGGCGGGCGGCTTCCGGAGGATAGTCGGTGTAGTCGGTAATCCCAACCAGATCTCCGGCAGCTCCGAGCGCATAAACCGTGTTGGTGAGACTGGGCGCCAGCGATACCACGCGATGGGCGTGATCGGGGACGGCAACCTCGCGTCCGGTTTCGTCGCGCTCCCAGCGCACGGCCCACGCGTAGGAGGTCAAAATGAACAGCAGGGGCAGAGCGCGCCAGAGTTTTTTCATAGCGCCGCCGCCGATTGCTCAAACATACTTCATCCCGCGCACAAGTACGTATCGGACGGGAACCTCGTGCTACAAATCTTCCAGATGACCTGGCGAGCAGGTCGTCAAGACGCCGACTGGCCCTCCCATCGAGGCCAA
>JBEKXQ010000221.1:0-3267 GCA_049511915.1 Candidatus Korobacteraceae bacterium | reverse complement strand
CGTCGGGCTTTTGAAGCGCCAGTGTCGGCGCGGGCTGTAGCTGTCATCCGACCGGCGCCCACCATCATCGCTCTCCCCCCGTTCCTTTGCACCCTGTCTGGCAAGCGCCAGTTGCACGCTTCCCAGTACTAATCGTGAGGGCGGAGCGGCCTACGTCCGGAATGCTGAAGATGCAGCCGGGCAGCAATAAGCACAACGACGCAGCGCCCTGAAGTATAATGGCGCTCCGATGGTCTTGACTTCCGGTTCAAAGCTGGGCGCCTATGAAATTGAATCTCTGCTCGGGTCGGGCGGCATGGGCGAGGTCTATCGAGCACGCGACACGCGTCTGGATCGTACCGTTGCAATAAAAGTCCTGCCGACTCACCATTCCGAAAATCCTGAGGCAAGAGAGCGCTTCGAACGCGAAGCGCGAGCGATCTCGGCGTTGAATCATCCGCGCATCTGCACCCTTTATGACATCGGACATCAGGACGGCATCGCGTTCCTGGTAATGGAATATCTCGAGGGAGAGACGCTGGCCGAGCGCTTACGGAAAGGCGCATTGCCGCTGAAAGAGACACTAAAGATCGGTATCGAAGTTTGCGAAGCGCTGGAAGTGGCGCACCGGCAGGGAATCGTTCATCGCGATTTGAAGCCGGGCAACATCATGCTGACACCGGGCGGCGCCAAGCTCATGGATTTTGGATTGGCAAAGCCGTTGAGCGTGGCAAGGGCCGGCTCCGGCTCGGGAACACCGCCGTCCTTCACTGCCGTCGCGGCTACCTCAACCGGGGCGAACCTTATAAGTCCGTTGACTACTGCGGGCACCATCGTCGGCACGGTTCAGTACATGGCGCCGGAGCAAATCGAGGGCAAGGAGGCCGACCGGCGCTCCGACATCTTCGCCCTGGGCACCGTGCTGTACGAAATGGCCGCAGGCAAGCGGCCCTTCGAGGGCAAAAGTCAGATCTCGCTGGCATCGGCCATTCTGGAGAAAGATCCGGAGCCGATCAGCGCAGCCAAGCCCATGACGCCGCCGGCGTTTGAACACGTCGTCACCACCTGCCTCCAGAAAGAACCTGAGCTGCGTTTTCAGACCGCGCACGACGTCAAGCTGGAGTTGCAGTGGGTCGCAGCCGGCAGTTCCTCGACCGGGATGGCTGCAATGCATGCGGCTGCACCCAAGTCGCGAGTGGGCCAGCGGATCGGCTGGGCCGTCGGGTTGGTGCTTGCATTGGTTTTGGGTGTCATCGCAGGAGCATTCGTTGATCGTTCCGTATCGTCGGCGCTGATGACCAAGACCGTCATCAACCCGCCCGACAAAACAACACTGAACTTGTCCGGCGACGCTGCCGGACCGCCGGTGCTGTCGCCTGATGGAGCCAGCCTCGCGTTCACCGCGAATAAGGCGGATGGCAATACCGCCATCTGGGTCCGTCCGATGGATTCTCTGGAGGCCCAACCGCTGCCCGGCACGGAGAATGCCGTATTTCCTTTCTGGTCTCCGGACGGCCGCTCGCTGGGATTTTTTGCCGATGGCAAGCTGAAGACGATCGACGTGAATGGCAGTTCGCCCCAGGTCATCGCCAATGCGCCGTTCGGCCGCGGCGGCGCCTGGGGGCCGGGTGGCGTGATCCTGTTCTCGCCGGGTACGTTAAATCCGCTGATGCGGGTCAATGCCACCGGCGGGACGCCGGTTGAGGTCACCAAGATCGATAGCACGCAGCACACCTCCCACCGCTGGCCGTTCTTCCTTCCTGACGGAAAGCATTTTCTGTATCTCGCGATCCATCACGACCCTTCCAAGTGGACCAATGACACGGTCTACTACGCCTCGATGGATGGGAAGGAGAATCGCCCGCTTTTCCATTCTCAATCGAATGCCATCTACTCCGGTGGATTTCTGCTGTTCGCGCGCAATGATCAGCTGATGGCGCAGCCTTTCGATCCGGCTTCGGGCAAGCTGAGCGGAGAGCCTGTAAGCATCGCCAAAGGGGTGATGAACGACATTACCACCTGGCATATGGACGTTTCAGCTTTCGGCGACAAGCTTCTGGTTCTGGCCAATGGTGGCAGCGGCACCTGGCAACTGGTTTTGGTCGATCGTGGCGGAAAACAGGTCAGCATCATCGCCGATAATCTGGCGAATTTGCAAAGAGCGGTTCTTTCTCCGCAAGGTGATCGCGTTGCCATGGAGATCGACAACGGCCAAAGTGACATCTGGGTGCTCGACCTGGTCCGCGGGGTGCGCACCCGGCTGACGTTTGGCCCAATTGCCAACCAATGGCCGGTTTGGTCGCCTGATGGCAAGTGGATCGCCTACACCTCCGATCGCAACGGCCACGCCAACCTCAGTCGCAAACGCGCTGACGGAAGCGGACCCGAAGAGCTTCTGCTCAGCGAGGACCAGCTCGCGTCCGCCAGCGACTGGACCCGTGATGGCAAGTATCTGATCTATTTCCGTGGCCAAGTGGGCAGCGAGGACATATGGGCGTTGCCCTTGGAAGGAGACCGCAAGCCCTGGCTGCTGGTCCCACATGCGGCCAGCGGATACGTTTCACCTGACGGACAATGGATTTCATACGTCTCCACCGAGTCCGGCGTGCGAGAGGTCTATGTCGCGGCATTCCGCGGCCCAGGCAAATGGCAGGTGTCGGCAAACGGCGGCGTTTTCGCGACGTGGAGCACCGACGGCAAAGAACTCTATTACATGGATCCGCGACTCAACCTGTTTGCCGTGGCGGTGAAAGAAGCCGGGGGCGCGCTGCAATTCGGCTCGCCTCAGCCGCTCGTCACCAACTGGTCGTCGCCGCAGTTCTTCTTCGATGTCAGCCCCGATGGAAAGAAAATCCTCCTCGACCGCATTTCGCAGCAGGTCAGCCAATCGGTGACGGTGGTTACGAACTTCGCAGCAGGACTAAGAAGGAAGTAACTGGGACCATCATTCTGCGTGTTGAACTCGCCTTCACGCCTTCACGTGTACGGGGAAATCCAGAACTACCAGCCGAATCAATACCACGCACTCGCGAGTGGAGAGGTCTTGACCAAATCGACCGCCTGCTCTTCAGACAGTAGATCGAGCCGAATCTCCGCGTACGTTTCGGTGCGGCCACGCTGGCCGGTTCCGACGCCGGTCTTAACTGGATAGAGGCGGATCAGTGCTCCGGCGAGCATGACGACGTAGTCGAGGTTCTCGGAATCCGCTTGGGCCAAGGCGTAAGAAATGGGCGACAGGTTGGAAAAGCGAGTATTCGCAATCTCGGGAACTTCATCGCGTTCCAGCAG
>JBEKXQ010000220.1:0-3638 GCA_049511915.1 Candidatus Korobacteraceae bacterium | reverse complement strand
GCTTTCCGGTGGGTATGCGGGCCGAGGCAACGAAACGGAGCGCCCTCGTTATTGATCTCCGCATTGCGGCATCGAGCCGATTGCGGGACGACCACGGCGCCACCGTCGTAAGCCCAACCTGATCGGAAACCAACTTTCTCCGGCTTTGCGCTGGGGAAGCATGGGCAAAGTGGCCTGTGGCCACCTGAAGTGCTGCCCAGCCCCAAGAATGGGGACGAGGTTATTGCGCCACGGCCAGGGCCGCTGGTGTGGCTGCCGCGCAGGCGCGGTTTTGCGGTCTTATGCCGCGAAGGCGGCTTGGGATCGCAGCATCTGCCAGTCGAAAGACTTTTAACCAACTGGTGCGGAAAGGCCGGACGGCGCCGAACTACAAGACGGCCAGCCCGGCGCTGCAGTCGTGCCCGCAGAAGCGCGGGGTTTGCACTCGCGTGTACACCCAGACGCCTAAGAAGCCGAACTCGGCGCTGCGCAAGGTCGCGCGCGTCCGGCTGACCAACGGCATCGAGGTAACGACCTACATTCCCGGTGTCGGTCACAACCTGCAAGAGCACTCGATTGTGCTGATCCGCGGCGGCCGCGTGAAGGACTTGCCGGGTGTGCGTTATCACGTGGTGCGCGGGACGCTGGACTCCGTGGGCGTCGCCAACCGCAAGCAGAGTCGTTCCAAGTACGGAGCCAAGAGGCCGAAGGCCTGATTTGTGCCAGGGCGCGACTTCAGTCGTGCCGGTCGAGACTTCATTTGGGCCGGGGCTTTAGCCCCGGGCACGGAAACGAGAGTCGCTGAGGTTTTATGCCGAGAAAAGGACATATCGCGAAACGCGAACCGCTGGCGGACCCGGTCTATGAGTCCACGCTGGTCAATAAGTTTGTGAACTCCATGATGTGGGACGGCAAGAAGAGCACCGCCCAGTCGATCTTCTACAACGCCATGAAGAAGCTCGAGGAAAAGGGCGGCGACGAGGCGATCAAGCTGTTCAAGAAGGCAGTGGAGAACGCCAAGCCGGTGCTGGAAGTGAAGACCCGCCGTGTTGGCGGCGCCAACTACCAGGTGCCCATCGAGGTCAATGCCGACCGCCGCACTTCGCTGGCGATCCGGTGGATATTGCAGTACAGCCGCAGCCGTGGCGAAAAAGGCATGGTCGACAAGCTGACGAATGAGCTGCTCGACGCCGCCAATGGCAAGGGAGCGGCCATCAAGAAGAAAGAAGATGTGCACCGTATGGCCGAGGCCAATAAGGCCTTTGCGCATTATCGCTGGTAAGGAAAGATTCACTGCGACGAAAGTCGCCTAGCAAGAAACGGAAAAGATTGTGCCCAGACAGGTTCCATTAGAGCGTTGCAGGAATATCGGCATCATGGCCCACATCGATGCCGGTAAGACCACCACGACGGAGCGCATCCTGTTCTATACAGGACGCACGCACCGCCTCGGGGAGGTCCATGAAGGCACCGCGACGATGGACTGGATGGCGCAGGAGCAGGAACGCGGCATCACGATCACATCGGCCGCGACGACCTGCGTATGGAAAGACATTCGCATCAATATTATCGACACGCCCGGCCACGTGGACTTCACCGCAGAAGTGGAGCGCTCGCTGCGCGTGCTCGATGGCGCTTGCGCCGTGTTCGATGCCGTTCATGGCGTCGAGCCGCAATCGGAGACCGTCTGGCGCCAGGCCGATAAGTATGGGGTCCCGCGCATTTGCTTCATCAACAAGATGGACAAGATGGGCGCGGACTTTGAGCATGCCGTCGACACCATCCGCAAGCGTCTGAACGCGCGCCCGGTTGCGATCCAGCTGCCGATCGGTCAGGAAGAGAAATTTAAGGGCGTCATCGACCTGATGGCGATGAAGGCGATCGTATGGAATGACGAAAGCCTGGGCGCCGAGTATGAGGTCGAAGAGATTCCCGAAGAGCTAAAGAAGAAGGCGCAGGCCTACCACCAGATCCTCGTCGAGACGGTCGTGGAAAACGACGATCAGGACGAGTTGATGCACAAGTACATCGAAGGCGAGACCATTGGCGAAGCCGAGCTGAAAGCTGCATTGCGCCGGGCGACCCTGAAGATGAAAGTCTTCCCGGTGATCTGCGGAACAGCCTTCAAGAACAAAGGCATCCAGCCCATGCTCGACGCCGTGGTGGACTACCTGCCTTCCCCGATGGATGTTCCTCCGGTGAAAGGGTTGAACCCCGACACGGGCGCAGAAGAACAGCGGCCGGCGGACGACAAGGCGCCGTTCTCCGCATTGGCGTTCAAGATCATGAGCGACTCGTTCGTCGGGCAGCTCACCTTCATCCGCGTGTACTCGGGCAATCTGAAACAGGGTGATAGCGTGCACATCAGCGGACGTTCGCGCTCCGAGCGAATTGGCCGCCTGCTGAAGATGCACGCCAACAAGCGCGAGGACATCAGCGAGATTTACGCCGGCGACATCTGCGCTTGCGTTGGACTCAGGCACATCACCACTGGCGACACGATTTGCGATGAGAACCATCCCATTATCCTGGAGTCGATCGAGTTCCCGGCGCCGGTGATTTCGGTTGCGGTCGAACCCAAGACCAAGAGCGACCAGGAAAAAATGGGTGTAGCGCTGGGCAAGCTGGCGCAGGAAGATCCCACCTTCAAGGTCAATACCGATCCTGACAGCGGACAAACCATCATCAGCGGCATGGGTGAGCTCCATCTGGAGATCCTGGTGGACCGCATGATGCGCGAGTTCAACGTGCAGGCCAATGTCGGCAAGCCGCAGGTCGCGTATCGCGAGACGATTCGCAAGCAGTCGCAGGCCGAGGGCAAGTACATTCGCCAGACTGGCGGAAGCGGTCAGTACGGTCACGTGCGCATTCGGCTGGAGCCGAACGAGCCGGGCAAGGGCTACGAGTTCGTCAATGAGGTTGTGGGCGGCGTGATTCCCAAGGAATTCATTAAGCCGGTTGACCAGGGCATTAAGGAAGCCATGGAAGGCGGCGTTCTGGCCGGTTATGAAATGGTGGACGTGAAGGCCACGCTCTACGACGGCAGCTATCACGATGTCGATTCCAACGAAATGGCCTTCAAGATTGCCGGTTCGATGGCATTCAAGGAAGCGGCGCGCAAGGCCAGTCCAGTGTTGCTGGAGCCGGTGATGTCGGTGGAAGTGGTTGTGCCGGAAGAGTACATGGGCGTCATCATTGGCGACCTGAGCAGCCGTCGCGGACGGATTGAAGGTATCGAGCATCGCGCCGGATCGCAGGTGATCAAGGCGATGGTTCCGCTGGCTGAGATGTTTGGTTACGCGACCAACATGCGCTCGAACACCCAGGGCCGCGCGACGTTCAGCATGCACTTCTCGCGCTACGAAGAGGCGCCGCGCGCGGTCGCTGAAGAGATTGTGGCGAAGGTGCAAGGCAAGAGCCCGGCAGGAACGAAGTAGGTTTTGAAGGGGCGCAGCTTTAGCTGCGCCGCAAGGAACGATTTGTATCAACGCACGACTTTAGTCGCGCCGAACAGACAGCAAGAGATACGGAGCTCCAATGGCGAAAGAGAAATTTGACCGCAGCAAGCCGCACGTAAACGTTGGGACGATCGGGCACATCGATCATGGCAAGACCACATTGACGGCGGCCATCACCAAGGTTTTGCAGAAGCACAATCC
>JBEKXQ010000219.1:0-3331 GCA_049511915.1 Candidatus Korobacteraceae bacterium | reverse complement strand
TGTAGCCTTTCTCCAGCAGCCGCGCCGCCCGCATTCGCCGCCGCTCTAGCGCCTCGAAGTCTCTGCGTACTCCCGCCGGGTTTCCCATGCCCACACAGTAGCATAGAATCTCAGAAAATGTCGGTATATTATGTGATGCTCAATAAAAGTCAGAGGCCCGAATGGCGCTGCTTGCCAAGAGAACCGTTCAGTACAACCTCCTCCTCATCCTGATCGTTGCGGCATCGTGCCTTCGGGTGTTTGTATGCTTTCAGCACAACCCGATGGATTATCTCGGCTCGGACATGGCGCGGCACTGGGACAATGGACTGCATTTTCCAAGAGGTGGGTACAACGCCGGCGCAGACCCGATTGGTTATCAGGTGTACGTATTTGTCCTGCAAAAGCTCACAGCTGGCAACAGATTTCTAGTAGCTGCGGCGTGTTCCCTTCTTTCCGTGCTCATGCCGTGGACGTTTTATCGTGCAGCGCGGAATTTTGGGCTGGCGAAAATTCCCTCTCTATGGGTATGGGCGCTTATAGGGTGGACTCCGTCGCTGGTCGTAATTTTCCACTTCATCATGATGGAGACCCTGCTGCTTCTGCTCGAGGGTGTGGCTCTTTGGACGACGGCGCGATACCTACGGAAGGGAGGAACAAAACCGTTTCTACTCTCAACTTTTTGCTGGATGCTTGCCATCCTCACCAAACCTACTGTGATTCCTTTAGCCGGGATCTGTTTCCTGTGGGCGTGGTGGAAACGCTCCACTCCTCTTCGGGACATTGCTGTAGGGGCTGTCTTGGCGACCAGTATGCTTGTGCCGCACGCGGTCCGCACCAAGTTAGAACTTGGGTTTATTGCACCATTTGGAAACACCTGGTTGCCACGCATCGCACTTCGGGCAGGGACACGAACGATTTCTTTTCATTTTTATCGCTTTGATGGGGGTGATGAGACGCTCGTATTCGGCAATCCTAGTTGTTTCATCCGGCCGCTGGAGCCCGCGAGCCACTGGGCCATGCGCCGGGCGTGGGGTGAAAGCAATGCCAGTTTCACGATTATGGCTGCGCATGGCGAACGAGATTGGAAGGAGGTCTATGAGCGGTTCAATCATGATCCAGCCGAGTGGTGGGCTCAGTGGCGCGAGAATATCATCCTCTTCTTCTTCGCCCCGTCCTGGCCGGAAACCGCGGTTGGAGAGTGGGACGGCCATTTCGAGTATCGTGGCCGTTGGCTTTGGGCTCCATTAACTCTTTTCGTCTTCGTATGTAACCTCCGCGGGTTCGCACGACGCCGGTTCGACCTGATTCCTGTAGCTGTAACTCTGTTCACGCTGTTCATGGCGCTGCAGAATCTGGCCATCCTTGAGGGCCGCTACCGCAAGCCGGTTGAGCCGTTGCTTCTGCTAAATCTGGTTTGGGTCTTAAGCAGTAGAAATGCTGGAGCATTGCCGACAGGTGAGCCGGGATTAGCGCCCGCATAGGTGAATTCGGTTCGTCCGGTCTCATTAATCGGCGTCGCGTGAGTGGGGACATGGCGGCTGACCTGACGTTTGGAAACACCGGCGGCAACATCTTCCTGACACCGAAGGATTACAAAGACACCGCGCATTCCTTTGATTCCACTTTCAGATAGAATGGGGTCGCAACCCGCGAGGAGCCAGAATGGCTGTGAACTGTCCGAAGTGTCAAAGTCCCTTGGGCGAATCCGCCGAGTTCTGTTCCAACTGCGGCGCCCCAACGTATGCTAGTGCTCCTGGCAAACTCCCAGCGGCTGTTGAAAACCAACAAAGAGAGCACCAGCACACCCCCGAATATTGGCTGAATGTCAAATGCGACAACTGCAATCACGCTGACCGCATTTCCATCCCGCTCGGTATACCCGCGAACGGCTACAAATGCCCGAATTGCCACTGCGTAGGGTTCCTCCACAAAGTCGAAGATGCCCGATCCTAATCACACCTCGACCTCTCCCGCCGCGGCGTGTAGGATCTGAACCTCGCGGAATGGGAGCAAATAAATATCGAGAATGACGGGTAATTTCAAGCAAGTAGCTAACTGATCTTCATACACTTGCGAACGGGTTCTAACGAGAGAATCTCCGTAAGTTGCCTTGCAAAAATGCTCTGCCAGTGCATGGCCGGAAAGGGAAGAGCGTAGTGTGGAATGTTATCGAAGCCAGCCAATTGCGCCGCTTTCCTCACATGCTTAGCGATGTCTTTCTTGATGGTAATCAAAACGTGCGGGCTGTAGAGTCTTATGCGTTTCGACAGGGCGCCCACACCCGCTTCGTGATGTTCCCGGCGCTTCGCCACTTCGTCCTTCTTGAGATCGTTCACGGGTTCGGCGCATAGGTCGTCCAGGTAACAACCGTGATCCCTGAAGAAGTTCAGGAAGTAATCGCCGGCCTCCCACCGCTTCCCAAACGCATTCTCAAAGACTCGCAACGTATAGCGGTACAAGTTCGAGTCTGCATTGTAGAAAAAGGTCCCCCCCGCAGGACGCGATTCGGCGACAAACAGTAAACATACTTTACCCGGCGGTCGGAACTCGCTGCGTCGAGTTTCGAAGATGTCGTTCATGTAAGACTCACGAGGAAATACGATGCGACGGAACATTGTACGATGACGACAACCCCCACGCCAGAAAACCTTCTGGTTCGGCATCCACCAGGATTTCACATCAGCGGTAAACCTTTGTCAGTGACCTGTGCCGCACGGCGAGGTGTTGTCAGCCGAAACGTTGCGTGGAGGACGAAGCACTCCATCATTGTTCCCGAGCCATGGCCCACCCGGATCGGTGGAGAAGGACAATGGCAAGAGACAAATCGAGGCTGCAAGCCTCGTCTTTTCAACTCCTTCGAAATTTCTTGACCATAAGGGATAACTTCACGAACGCCGACAACACAGAAGTAACACGATTAACTAAGCGTAACCGACCGAGCTAGGAGCCATCAGATGGTGCACTCATAGCCTCTCTCACAACTGGAAGAGTTTGGCGGCGGCTAGCACCATTCCGAGCGTAAGGACGGCGATTACGGCTTCACCGATAGCGCCCACCGCGAAGGGCCGCAGCCCCTGCAACTTCAGCTCCCGGAGGTTGGTTCGCAGGCCTACGCCGGCGAATGTCAGCAGGAAGGCCCAACGCGACAAGTTGGCCAAGCTGCCAATCTGCGGTCGGCTGAAGACACCGGCGGTGGCGAGAAGCGAAATCAGCAGGAAGCCCAGAACGAACTTGGGAAACTTGTGCCACAGAAAAGCTGCCTTGCCTTCTACTTGCTGCGCCTGCCCTTTGCGCGCCCAATACAGCGCATATCCCAGCACCACAAATCCAATCATGGCGTTGCGCGTGG
>JBEKXQ010000218.1:0-3448 GCA_049511915.1 Candidatus Korobacteraceae bacterium | reverse complement strand
GGCTTGCTCATGATGGGACATCACTCCCGCTCGGAGTCGCTGTTCTACTATTTCCGGATCGAAGATCAGGTTCCTGAGAATCATCTTTTACGCCTCATTGATCGCCATGTCAGCTTGCAGTTCGTGCGGGACGAACTACGCGATTCCTATAGCGAGGCAGGCCGTCCGTCGATAGATCCGGAAGTGCTGTTGCGGATCTTGCTGCTGGGTTATTTGTACGGCATCACCAGCGAGAGAAAGTTGCTGGAAGAGTTGCGCATGCACCTGGCCTGGCGCTGGTTCACTGGGCTGGGCTTTGACCAGGAGATTCCTCATCACTCCACGTTCTCGAAGAATCGGCATGGTCGCTTCCAGCAATCCCGCGTGTTTCAGGAGTTGTTTGAGCGTATTGTCGAGCAATGCATGGCAGTGGGCTTGGTGCAAGGCGAGCAGATGTCGGTGGATGGCAGCTTTATCCAGGCCAACGCGGATCACCACAGCCGCATTCCCCGCGAACAGTTAGCGGAGGCGGCGAAGGTAAACTACGGGGCACGGAAGTACCTGCAAGAACTGGAGCAGGAGAACGGCGATGGGGAGCCGATTCATCAGCAGGACAAGGTATCCACTACCGATCCGGACGCGACCTATCTGACGAAGGGCAACCGGGCAGCCGAACTGGGTTACTTCAACAACTATCTCATCGACAACGAAAGTTGCGTAATCGTCGGCGTGCAAGCGACAGCGGCGCGTCTCAGCCAGGAGAGTGCAGCCGCGCGTGACATGCTTGATCGCTACCGCGAACGTTATGGCCGCCAGCCGCAGAGTCTGGCGGCCGACAACACCTACGGCAACGGTGAGCTGCTGCAATGGCTAGACGATCGCGGTATCACCCCCTATATCCGGGTGAAAGAAAACCCTCTGGGGAAGAGCGCTCTCTACGGGATCGAGAACTTCACCTACCTGCCGGAACAGAACTGCTATGTCTGTCCGGAAGGCAAGCAACTGAAATACGTGGGCATCAATGCGCTGAACCGGACCCACCTTTACTACTCAACGCCGAAGCGGTGTCGGGAATGCTCCCAGAAAGCGCAATGTACGCGTGGGAAGTACCGCATGATCGCTATCCACGTTTGCGAAGCGGCCAGACAGAAGGCCTACGCACTCGCCAAGACACCGCAGTTTGCGGAAGCCTTGCGCAAGCGAAGGAAAGTGGAAGCACTGTTCTCCGAGCTGAAGAACCTGGTTGGGCTGCGCCGACTGCGGCTACGCCGGATTAAGTTCGTACGCGAACAGTTTTACCTGGCGGCGGTGGCACAGAATCTGAAACGGCTGGTGCGGTTCCTTACTTACCGGCCGCAACTGATACCGGCCTCGAGCTAATAACAAAACCGAAGGAACAGGGACACCAGAGTGTCAGTGAAAGAAAAGGGGCACTCTGCATGCCAGTTTCGATCGACTTTTTCAACAGCAACGCGATGTTACGACAGTTACTGCAGGGTTGCGCCGGAGGGCGTCCCTAGCAAGGAGCCATCCTCGGTCTATGGCGTAATCTCAAAGACAACCCCGCAGCCAGATTCACAGTTTCTGCTCCCACCGGTTGAGGCAGTACCGTAAAGATTGCCCGCAGCATCCATGATCAGGTTGCTCTGCGGGTTACCTCCATCGCTGCCACCGTGGAAGTCGTAAAGAGATGTGTAGATCCAGCTATCGCCCGACGGACTCAGCTTAAATGCGCTGCCAAATCCAAAGCGGCCGTCACTGTAGGTTGTTCCGTAAAGATTGCCCGCGCCGTCGAGAAGGAGGTCGCTGAAGGGCCCCGACGTAAGCCCTCCCTGAAACGAATAAAGCAAGTTGAATGTCCAAGTGCCTTCGGAGGGCGCGAGCTGAAACAGGGTACCCCCGAGGCCGTTGCCCCCGCTGACGGTCGAGCCGTAGAGGTTTCCCGAGCTGTCCAAAATGACGCCTCCTTCCGGTTCGTTGCCTGCATTCTGGTTATAGACGAAAGCGTAGAGAGTATTCTCGGTCCAGCCGGATTGCGAGGGAACGAGTTGGAAGACGGTTCCCTCGCAATTATCCGAACAACCAAGGTCATTGGTTGTTCCAAAGACATCGCCCGCCTGATCCAGGGTGACTCCGGCCGAGGGGTTTTCTCCATCTGACACACCATTAAAGCTGAATAGGACGGACGGCGTCCATTGATTATCGGAACGAGTTACTTCGAAAACCGTGCCGTAATCCGATGCACCACCAAAATAGGTCGTACCGAAAAGATTGCCTAACGCATCGAAGCTGAGACCTCCGGCGTCGAGCAAAACGCAGCCGTCACCTCCTTCGCCGAGAGGCGAGTAGAGGATGGTTTCGGTCCAGGGAAAGACGGCTGAGCGCGGGGCGGTCGCCCGAGGGGCAACTCGATAGACGATACCGCAATAATCCCCATAGCTTCCTTGGTGTCCGCCGTATTGCGTTGTACCGTAAAGGGCACCGTCGGAACCGAGGATCACCCTACCAAAAGGATATCTGCCATCCGGACTTCCCGTAAAGCTGTAGAGCGGGGTAAGCACCCAGCTGGAGCCGAAATGTTTCATCTGGAAAACCACGCCGCATCCGGAGTATTCAGCGCAGCCGCCCTGGGTGTTCCCACCGATACCGGCGGTGCCGTACAGGTTTCCGGCCCGATCCATACTCAAGCCATCGAGGGGATGTCCCCCGTCCGCGCCGCCGGTGAAAGCGTGGAGGACGGTGTAGGTCTGTGCCTGCAGAGATTGCGCCGCAATCAGCGTCAGCGCGCAGAGCAGCGCCAATGAGAACGCAGTGCGCCGCGGGCTACTCACCAAAATTGCTGCGGACGATCCTGGCTGATTCGTCATGGTGGTCTTCTTTGCTACTGAATGCGACCGTTGACGGTGGGTATCTGTTACGTGGAGTGTACACCCGAAGCGTAGCGGAAGTTTCAGCGGAATGACGATAACTATTGTTAGCAGGCGATAGCGTAAGTTTGCGCCGTCTGTTCGCCCACCTGGGCCAGGCACCTAATGGGACGTTCAAATCAGAAAAGTCCGGCTTGCGTCCTTGACACTTCAATCGGTTCGGAACACTGGCGGTCGTCGTTCGCAACATTGTTGACCCGCGTACTGACGGGATAACGTCGCATCTGCCCGGCATCGTAGGGCTTGAGCATCTCGGTTGTCGCTGCCACGTCTCGAAATCCGGGATCAAGCCAGAGGTCATAACTCGTGGGCGGAAGGATTACCGGCATCCTATCGTGCACGTCTGCCATGAGCTGATTTGGCGTCGTTGTCAGGATTGTGCAGGTTTCCAGTGTTGTTCCGTCAGACCCTCGCCAACGGTCGTATGGTAAAAAAACTCATCCGCTCCGAGGAGGGGAGTTTACCCGACCCAAGGCTCATGCCGCTTCCCGCTCATAGTACTTCAGCAGACCACCCAGCCGCTCCTTGCAACGCACAATTCC
>JBEKXQ010000217.1:0-4484 GCA_049511915.1 Candidatus Korobacteraceae bacterium | reverse complement strand
AACACCAATCCGAAGTCAAAACGCCGTCGTTGAACTCATGGCTGTTGTTACGGCACCATCGTCGGGCAGATCGACTGCAGCTCCAGCAAGAACGCGCGGTGAGCTTTCTCCAACGGCCCCGTCTGGTTCAGGCGATGTTCGATAGCATCCACCAGCGGCTCCAAATGCATCTTGTCGCACTCCAGGGCTTCGGCAGTTTCATGGAGTGCACCACCGAGTTCGAGCAGCATACGCGAATACGTCTCCTCATGCGGGCCGGGGTGGTTGTAAGATTTAATGAATTTATCCGACTCTTCAATGACGTGCCGTGCCGCCTTCAATGATGTGAGCCGCGGGACGGTGGAATACAGGCGCTTCTGCCAGACCACCATTTGCAGGATATCGGTGGGATCGCCTTCCTGTTTTTGCAACATGGTCTGGAAGGCGTCCAGCTTGTTCAACAAAGCAGCGTGAGTGTTGGCGATGAGGCCGACATCGCCGCCGGAGAGTGAAGTCTGCAGGTTCGCCAGCGCCGGTTTCAGCCCGAACGAATCGCTCGTCTTCTCGCTCTGAAGCAGCTCGGCAACAATCTTTTCGATCGGCGTAAGGTTCTGGTTCAGAAAATCCGTATATTGCGCATCCGAGACGCTGCCGCCGGAAAGCAGCTTGGCAGCCACCTCCGACTGCGCTTTTGCATTCGGGACCTGGAAGCTCACATCCAGGCGGGCGAAGGCCCCGCGGTGCATCGTAATGTCATTCAGGATCATGTCGCTGACCGGCACCGGCTGGGCCGCGATGGTGATGCCGTTCAACTCTGCGTCACCCAAGAACTCCTTCACTGTGATCGGCAGGCTCTCTCCGATTTGCGCGTTGGCGGCGGAATAGGTGAGATCGAGCCAACGGTTTTCTCCCGGTTGCATGTTAGGCAGTACCAGCGTGCCTTCGCTTCTCATGGCCTGCGTATCGCTTCCGACCACGCCGATCTGTGGCCCATCCAAACGCCGCAGGACCTCGGGCGGCACGCTGTATTGCAAAATCATGTCGCGCGTGAACGGCGCTGCGTTATGAACGATGGGATGAAATGACATGCTTCCAGTCGATGCTGCCGCCATCGGTGGCAGGTCCATATTCCGCTGCGCCTTCTCGTTGTCGGCGGGAATGGTCCAATCGGTAGTCGGCCACCCCGGAGCCCGCCCCGCCAGCTCCGGGCTGTAAGAGTCGTTGGGAGCGGATATCTCCACCGCCAGGCAGATGTGGGTGGAGCGCATCAGCGGCAGGTCCCATTGCACACCCGCGCCGTCGGCCAGCGTCACCACGGTATCTGAAGGCATAAAGGTCAGCGTCGCCGTCGGCGTAGCGCTCACGTTCTGGTAGGGAACACCCAGACCGTAATCGGCATAGAGGAAGCGCGCGGTGACGTTCACGTTCCCTGAGCCTCCCGGCGCAGCCTGATTGCGATGCACGCGAACGAAAGCGTAGTTGTGCGCCGTGACACTGACATGGTCCTGCGCATTCTGTGAATTCGGCTGGTCGTTGGCGTTGAAGCCTCCGTTGGTATTGGTTAGGCGGTTCCAAACATCACTGGTCGTCCACCAATTTCCATTGGTCGAAGGTTCCTCACCGTTGTCATGGCTGCTGGGTGAATCGGTCCAGTCACGCACATAAAATTCCTGGTACGGCTGCAGCTCCGAGATGTGAAAGAAGAACGGATCAACCGAGGCACTCACAGGCATCGTGTGTCCAGCGTCGGCATAGAGCTTGTGGGCCGACCAGTCAGCATAGCGCTGGTACTGCACCCCGGCATAGAAATTTGCCGTGTCTGGATAGTTGCTGGCGGAAAACGCTCCATAAAAATCACGCCCCACGGCCATGACATGCTCGTAATCGCCCAGCGGAAAACCTCCAGCGTTGTCCGGCGTGTTCGCCAGTGGGGTGGCAAGATCTGTCCAGGTGGAACCGTTGTAGGTTTCGAAGTGAGTCTCCCAGCAGGCCGCGGACCCTCCGCCGGTATGGCACGTGCCGGAGCTTACATACTTCTGATACAGGAAGCCGACGATTCCGTCCTTGTTGATGGCCAGGGCAGGATTATCGGCGGGCATTACCGCTATCAAATCGCTGCTGTCCCAGGTTGTGCCGCCGTTGGTCGAATGTCGTACGTGCAGCGTGTAGTTGGCGGACGTTCCGTCGGCCCAAGACACGTACACCGTGTTGCTGTCGTTGGGATCCACCGCAATCGACAACTGTGATCCCTGCAATCGCTCATTGCCCATCGCCCCGGCCCAAACCACTGAGACGCCCTGCACCACGCGTATGCCGGCTTTGCCATCGCTGTCGATGATGGCAGAGTACCCTCCCGAGCCCCAGTTGTCATCGCGGGCCACCACCACGTCCACTGTGTTGCTGCCGGCGAAACAAGGGGATCCGGTCTGGTTGCGATAGTAGACCACGTACACAGTTCCATTGATGTGAACGGCCGGGCGTATAGGCGGCGGGTCTTGTCCGCAGGTGTCACGTGTCTCGAGTACATTGGTGCCGAATCCCGCCGGCGCTGGCGCAGTGGCGGCATCGGTCGACCAGTCCACCGACGCGGTCTTGCCGCTCGTGCCGCCTTCAAAGGTCCCGAGCGCAACATTGTTGTTTCCGACGTAGACGTGATCTCCGTAATAGCCCAGCGCCGCGGTATAGGGCTGGTCTTCCGGGCCCCGACTGACGAGCGTTGTCATCTCGACCGGGCTGGTGAAGTCGGCGGTGCGAAGGATGTCCATCTGCAAGAAGACCTGGGCGGTTAAAATCCCGGCGTAAAGCACACCGCCGGCGCCCGCGAAGCGTATGTTGCCGTCGTTAGTGCCGAAGGTCGGATCATTCCCCGGGAAAATGCAGTTCAACTGCCATGTGCTGCCGCCATCGGTGGAGAAATAGATGGGCGCATCGGTCGTCGAGATCATCGATGGACACGGCGTGAACGCGGTGACCACAACATCCATGGGATTCGCAGGATTCACTGCGACATTCGGTTCGCTGTCAGTGTTGGTCTCGTTGCTGTACAGAGCGGGAACCACATCGACGAGCTGCACCTGCTGCGCAGCCGCGTCGATTGCCGGCAAGCAGACCCCAACCACGATACAGAGCCTCATCCACCAAGTAAGCCGGTCCATGATTTCCTCCACACTGATCTGTCAAACATCAGAGCCGAACCGTGAGCTAAGGCTTGCTGTTGAGTAATCGCCGTATGCGCTCCAGTTGTGCTTCCGACTGAAAATCCAGAGGCCGCAGCGTGGTGTATTGGTCCTGCACTCCGGGCAGCCGCACCTGGTTGACGTGAAGCAGCCATATGCCTTGCTGGCCCTCGTGAAATTTCGGGGAGTTATGCCACATGACATCGTCGCTGTGCGGAAACAACAGCGTGAAAGTCTCGCCGCGCAGCTTGCCTCTCAGCGTTTCGCGAACCGCGATCTCGGCCTGGTACCAGTCGGGGTCGTGCTCCGAACCAATGTGCGTGACCTTGGCAGGATGCACTCCATTTGCTGATGCACGGCGTTTACCTGTTCTTGCGACGGCACAGCCTGCGCCGCAACCGAATGACCGACTTCAATGACGGCCATGCTGTTTCCCAGCAGCCATCCCTTGGTGTAGAAGGTCGCTTGCTCGCCGCGGCGCACCGATCCGGGCCGCAGCAGTTTCAACGTGATGTTCTTGCCGGCAAGGTCCGGCGGCGCGCCGGGGGCTTCGATGACATTGTCCACGCGGACGACCGCCGTCGAATCATCCGCGGCGATCGACTTCATCGTCGTCGCGTTCAGCGCCTCAATGGTTCCGACGAAGATGAAAGTGGACTGGCGAATCCAGGACTGCGTGTTATCTGGCATTTGCCAGGCCGGCAACGGCAGTAACAGCGCCAGAGAGAACAAGAACAACAACACAATCACCCTAAAACGGCGGTTCATGGTGTCCTCCCATCCGCCTCAACGGCAGAGGTGCGCGTGCAGAGGTTGCAATGCTAATAACTAAGGCAAATCGAAATCTATATCAGTACTGAATGATCGCGCCACTGCGGACGAAGTCGCGCAACACACGCTTTTTCCTTGAGCAGTAGTGGAGCCGCTCCGCTCAGTTGAACGCCTTGGAAGGGTATGTAATTGCCGGAACAGTAGCCCCGAAACAGCACTGTGTCAAGAGGCATCTTGGTGACAGAGGCATCTTGGTGACTGTCGGTAGCTGTGGCTCGTCAAAACTAAACGCAGCCCGGTTTTGTCGCTGCAACATGTCGTATGGTCAAGATATTCGACCGATTTGAAAAGGCGAGGCTTGCGGCCTCGATTAGTCTCTTCGGATTGCCTTCTCCACCGTCTCGATAAGGCCTACAATCCAGCTTTCCCTAACTCGATCAACCAAGAGGAACAAAATGGTTTGGGCTCGCATGCTGGCCTACATCGCCGGTACGGTCGATCAAGAACTGCTGTTGCGGAACGAATATCTGGCTGCGGAGAACCGTATCCTGAAGGCTC
>JBEKXQ010000216.1:0-3666 GCA_049511915.1 Candidatus Korobacteraceae bacterium | reverse complement strand
TGCTGACGCTTTCATGCCGGAGAATGGCTTGAATGGTAGTGTCGGGCACGCCTAGCTTTTTCAGGTTCGTCGCGAGCCCGCGACGATAAGCGTGCCAACCTTTCCAATCGAGACCATTGGCCTTGAAGACAGGCATGGAAGCCGGACTTGCAGACCATGTGTGGGGTATTTCGGAACTGTGCGCCCTGCTGCCGAAATCAGAAGTAAAGGCTTCCACCATTGAAAAAGACATGCTCTTGAAGGCGCTGGGAGATGTCGTCTAAGGCGTTTCGGGCGGTGTAATGCTCTTGATATACTTGCGCAGTTGACTTTTCCAGTTCTGGGGGGCGGGCAAGTCCACGCACCACATAGCGTTTCGCCAAGTGCTGGTGTTGCAAGCTCACGGGCGAATGGGCAAAAATTCCTCGTTCTTTCAACACTCGCAACGCCTGCCGAGAGAGCCTTAGCCCCATTTGGTCTAACACTCGCTTCTGCTTCATGCCAGCAACTCTCCTTCTTCTTAAGCAGAACTCCGAACGCGAATCGGGCAGCCAAGGGCGGCTCGAATCATCTCCTTGGTGCAGCCTGCCCAGCATTTGTAAAACCGCGGGTCGCCGCGATCAAGATGGCTAGGTTGTCGCTGCTCCGGTCGTGGCCACTGTCCGCGCAGGATGGACAGCGCGTGATGTAGTTCCTTCCAACCTTCCGCACAACACCAACGTGCGCCAAGATGCGAAAGTCCGAGCCGCCACTCCCGTGTCTGCGCTGAGGTAAAGTGTTCTTTCCCGGTGTCACGGCGACCACCGACAGACGCGTCGATGGCGACCCATTTACAGCGTTGGGTCGACGGGTTGATGGCGTACAGGCCGACCGTGATTTTGCCTTCCAAGTGTTGGCGGATGGTTTCATCCGTCAGCATTAGGGGTAGATTTGTTCCCTTTTTGCTTGGCCGGAAGTAGTAGTGCCGCCCTGTTTCCGGGTGCGGCCGCATGGACTGCATGGTGTACGCGCGGCGGTTCACGAACAGCCTTTCCCCGACCGACGGACAAACGGGAACGTGTGGTCGCCGCTCGATCGCCAGCGGTGCGTGAGTCTTAAGAGCAAGTCCATCACCCGAGTGTTGCCACACTTCCATGACTTCCGCTGCAACCAGGACACGGCCGTAGTTTGAACGTTCGCACATCAGATGTGCATTCTCGTTGCACCCGGAATCAGCAGGCCGCGTGCAGATGATTCGCATCCTTGCACAGCACTGTGCGCACGGCGTTGCAGACCGACCACGCAGTTTGAATCTGAAACGAGTTGCACCTTGCCACTCGTCTTGCACCAGCCCATGCACACGGTTCGGCAACAGCCAGCGCGTGAGGAACGACAATTCACAACGAGTGTGCCCACCGACGCTAATGGATCCGCGGACAACACAATGCCGCTCCGCTCGAACGACAGCCGGGAACATTCATCGCCCAACCGCACCACTGCTGTGCGCACAACCCGCGAATCGTCGCACCGGCTTGTTCAGCTTGCGCGCGCACAATCTCGCGCAATTGCCGGCACTCCAAGCCGGAACGAGCAACTCAACAGGAACAAGACTGGGTCACCATGGCCGCACACATCGCAATAGCGCGCCGCGAGTGTCGCAACTGCTCCGTCGTTTTTCGGTGATCGAGGATCTGTATAGTCAACCGATAACCGCTGGGTTATCAGCAGGTTGCAAGGGCTCGCTTCACGCCAATTCCACTCCAATCCCACTTCAAAACCACGCCAATAGGTAGATCGGGCTCCATTTTAGGAAGCAGAGGTGCGCCATCCACTCGGACGGGAGAGGCCACGCGCTAGCACGGCGAGAAAGGTGGTGGACACAGGCGAGTGATTGCTTTGGACTGACAGACAAAGGCCCTCAGTGAGGCAATCCTGCCGTAGGCCGAAGTAAACGGGCCGGCGGCAGCCTTCGAATTTCTTTACGAGGAATAACAACAGGTCATAATTAGAAACAAGATACAAGAAGTGGCGAATGTCGGCCTCAGCTTGGATCCTCTTCTGGATCTCCTGGTATCGTCCATTTGCTTTCTGGGTGCGTTCATACTCGAGGGCGAAGCGATGTTCGTGCTCGTCAAAGCGAACCGCGACCACTGCGTCATAATCCTTCACGTATCCAATTTCCGTGAATTCGTTGCGCGACCGGATGTCAGACTCTGGCGTCCAGCGAACGAGTGTGCGGCTTTGCTTCAGCGCGAGGTGAATGTCATTCAATTCCAGCGCGTGTTGCACGTGACCGGTGGACTCTTTGCCAATGTCCGTGGACCCGGAGTAATACTCTCCTCTGCCAACCAATTCCGACGCTCCAGCTCGGGAGATCGAATACACCACGCCGCGGTTCATGGTTGGAATCTCGTGCCGCACCAGCAGGTCGTGAGCCAGCAACCGTCGTAGCCGGTTGTCGAACGCATTGCGCGACGACGCGCAGTAGTCCAGCTTCATGAATTGGTATAGCTGCGCGGATGTGACGAAACTGCAGTGCAGCACGCGGCGGAGCAGCGGATAATCCCGTATCTCACTCAGCGCGATCATGCATTTCCGATACCGCATGGGATTCACTCCTGCTGCGCGGATACCAGCACAAGCCGTGCAACCCATGGGCGCGCCGCTTCCGATTCCAGGACAAAGCGGCCCAACTCGGTTTGCAGCCGGCTGTGCTCCGCCATCAACAGCATGGCTTCCTGCTGGTCGCCACATTCGCTGAACGAGATCAGCCAAGTGCCGGCTGACCGCCAATCAGTCCTGCCAACTGTCAGCTTGCCAACCAGTTGGGCCCGCACTACTACCAAGAAACCATCCGGCTTCTCTGGTGCGTTCAGGAGACGCTTGAAAAGAAGTTTGTTCTGTCCCTGCCAAACGCACGGTTCCGCGCATTCGAATACGCGGTCGATCATCTGAGAGGGACGGTTCGGGTTGAATCCGCCACATCCGTCGAACCGGGCATAGCCGACGATCTGGGGCCGCTGGCGTATAGTTCCCGCGATGTCGATGCCGGTCGTGTTGTAGTACACGCCTCTTGCAAAGCGCCGCGGGTCATCCGGGTTCTGGGCCTGGAGTTAGCGATCGGCGTTAGGAGGGTTAAAGGTGTCAAGCGCCTGGGAACAAGAATCGGAAACTGGCTGAGTCGGGAACAAGCACAGGATCTACTGGACGCCATCCCTCGAAGCACCTTGGCAGGAAAGAGAGATGCGGCAATAATCGCGCTGCTTCTCGGATGCGGACTTCGACGCTCTGAAGTGGTGTCTTTGCGGCTGGATCAGTTTCAGTCGAGGGAGGGTCATTGGGTCATTGTGGATTTGCGTGGCAAGGGCGGACGAGTCCGCACCGTACCTGTTCCGTGTTGGTGTAAGGCTCTCATCGATATTTTGCTTCGTGACTCAAGGGTGACCGACGGCAAGGTTTTTAGGCGAATTTGGAAGAACAAAACCGAACTGGGTTTTGGAGTAGCGACCGACGTGGTCTGGTGCGCAGTAAAACGTTACGCCAAGCAAATTGGCATCGATCATCTTGCACCCCATGATCTTCGCCGCACTTGTGCCCGGCTTTGCCACAGCTCTGGCGGCGAACTCGAACAGATTCAATTCCTTCTGGGTCATGCGTCAGTGCAAACTACGGAGCGGTACATCGGATGTAGGCAGAAGTTCAAAGATG
>JBEKXQ010000215.1:0-3813 GCA_049511915.1 Candidatus Korobacteraceae bacterium | reverse complement strand
CTCAAGTGCCAAAACCAAAACCCTCTCCCCTAAGAAGGCGGGCCTGGATGCAAGTCACCGCACAAGGTCTCACAGAGAGGAGTGGAGAAGTGTTTTTTCTTGACATCCTCTCTCATAGGATGAGCGCTATGCCCTGTTCTCGGAAGCTATCGTAATTCAGGCTCGAAAGCCGCCGCCGTCAATCGACGGCTCCTTCGACATTCCCGGCCATCACATCCCTTAGCGGCAGGGGTCACTGACAAACCGCCGCCGCAGGCGCTAAATGCATGTGGAAAAGGATTCCTAGGCCTTTTTCCCACACAGCTCCAATCCCGTCCTCGCTGCAAGGAATAAGACCTTCGACCTCCTTCTCCCAAACATTCGAGTACGTCCGTTTCTTCTATGAGCCCGGAGGCCCGGGGGATAAAATGCGTCCCGCTTGAAGTGCGCGCTACAGGCAACAGGGAACTGTACTACCACCGATGACTCGCGCATACAAACTGCTGTTCATCCCCATCTTTCTTCTGCAGGCTGGCTTTTTGCTGTTCGTTTCCCAACACCGTTTTGTCGATGGCGACGAGGGTTTCTATTTACTGGCATCGCGCCTGGTGTTGCAGCACAAGGCACCATACCTGGATTTCTTTTACACGCAAGCGCCGCTGCTACCTTATGTCTACGCCGGGTGGCTCAGATTCACGGGAATTTCGTGGTTTGCGGCCCGTGTGTTTGCAGCACTGCAGACAGCCGTTCTAGGCGGACTTATCTACGAGCATGTCTGCCGCGAAACCGGCAAGTGGATGGCAGGATTCTCCGCGGTGGTCTTGTTTGCATCGAGCAGCTTTGTCTTTGCGTGGTTCCCGATTGTAAAGACCTTTCCCTTGGCAAGCCTATTTCTTTTTCTGGCTTACGTTATTTTCGCTCGCCGTTCGCAAGCGTCCTCGGGTTGGTGGATTGCGGCGGCCGGTCTGTTTTTCGGACTGAGCGTTGACACTCGTTCCTACCTGGTCGCGGTTGCGCCTGTATTTCTGTGGTGGACATTCCGCCAGAACCGCGGCCACTGGCTGGCTCGTCTTCTGTGGTTCGCGGGCGGCTTCACCATCGGCGTCCTACCGTCCCTCATTCTCTTCTTCGCATCTCCCGACGCTTTCCTTTTTAACAACCTGGGATACCACGCGATGCGTTCCAAAGCCGGTTTAATTGGACTTTGGGAAGACAAAGCGATGGTGCTGCTGGCGACCTTCGGCGGGCGCTTTACCGGATTTCAATTCAGCGTGCTGAGTCTGACTTGCGTTGGCTTGATCGTGTTCCAGCGCCTGCGAAGAGATGCATCGCTGCTAGCCCTTGCGATCGCTTTCGCCTTGGGATTGGTCAGCATCCTTCCCACGCCTGCATCCATGCAGTACTTTTCCATGATCGTGCCGTTCCTGATTGTGGCCGCTGTCTGCTCGGTCAGCGATTATCTCGCCAGCTTACAATCCCAGCGTGAGATACGTATCGCGGTGGCAGTATGCGTCGTCTTGCTGGTCAGCTTTGTCGGATTTGCGGTGCCAACCTTTTGCCAGTACCTTTTCACCGGCAACCGCGTTCCGGGCATTGATGGTCCGCCGGACGCGCCCAACTGGACCTTGCAGCAGGTGACTGCCGTTTCCCAGGCAATCGACCAGCTCGCCTCGCCCGGCGAAAAGGTCGTCAGCTTCTGGCCAGGATACATTTTTGCCTCCCGCGCAGATCCGTATCCCGGGTTTGAAAACGACTTCGGATTGGTTGTGGCCAAGCGGTTGAGTCGCGAAAGGCGGGAAAAGTATCATCTCCTCGCCGGCGATGACATGCTGGACGAGCTCGCTTCCCACGGGCCGCGGCTGGTGGTGATCGGCAACCAGGGGCCGGTGAGCGGCGGCCCGGAACATCCCGCCGCGGTGACCGTGGTTCACACTCACGGTTATACCTTGACGCGAATCGTGGGAGAAACGAGCATTTACGAATATTCTCCGAAGCCTTAGCATTTCGCGGCTACCGACTGCAGCCCGGTCCCGTCTCCGGACTCGGAAAACTCCGTAAGCTAAGGCCGTCCCGGATGGATTGTTGGCGTAACATCGCCATACCGCAAGTTACGGAGCCGGGTGTCTAGTGTCGGGGCGTAACTTGCGCAATGGCCTAGTTACAACAGTTACTAATCCGCCCTGATGTAGAATGCTGGCCCAGATTGCAGTTGCGGAGGGCAGATGCTTCAGGATTTCAAGTACGCTCTTCGGGTCTGGGCCAAGCGTCCATGGCCTACGGTGTTCGCGATTGCCGCACTAGCCATCGGACTTGGTGCAACTATCGGTGTGTTCGGCGTAGTCAACGCATTGTTGTTGCGCTCGATCCCGTTCTACCAACCGGATCGCCTTGCGCAGTTCCAGCAGTTCATTCCGCCCCACGACAGTGCAAAGCAGTTCCACGAATGGCGGCAGCATAGCGACTATCTCACCGATGCTGCTCTGTTTGAAGAAATCCATGCGAACCTGAACGGAGCGACCTACGCCAGCCGCGTTCACGTCGCTCAGACGACGTGGAACTTCTTTTTTGTACTCGGCGTGCAGCCATTGCTCGGAACTGGATTCGAACCGGACGAGGACGTAGACGGAAAAGGATGGGGAACGCCGGGACGTAACGCCGTGGCGGTGATCAGTTACGGCTTGTGGCAACAGCTGTTCGGAGGCGATCCGAAAGCATTGGGCGCCACGGTAAGAGTCGACGGTGTTGCCCTGACTGTAGTCGGTATCGCGCCACCAGGATTCAATTATCCGAGTAACGCGAGTGTCTGGAAGCCTGCAGCTTTCAGCACGGGCAACAATGGCTGGCAAACAATCGCGCGGCTCAAACCGGGAGTTTCGTGGGCGCAGGCGAAGGGGGCGTTCGCGGTCGAGACAGAGCGGCAGTCAGGGAACTCAGCTTCAAGGGATAGACTATGGCCAGCAATGACTTCTCTACAGGACGCACTTGCCGGTCCTGCAAAGAAAGCCTCGCAGATGTTGCTATGGGCTGTGGCTTTGATCCTGCTCATAGCCTGCACCAATGTTGCGAGTCTGCTGTTAGCTAATACGACCGATCGTGCGTCGGAAATGCAGATTCGTTATGCCCTAGGGGCAACTCGCGCTCGACTGGTGCGGCAGCAGCTCGTTGAATGCCTATTGCTTTCGTCCGTTGCGACACTGGCTGGATTGTTGCTCGCGAGTTGGATCACCACGCTTGCGGCGAAGATTGAACCTCTCCCACTCGGTGGTCTGTCTTATTCAATCCTGAATGGACGCGTACTCACTTTTGCGTTGATTGTCTCTGGCATGACAGTCCTGGCATTGGGTATTTTGCCGGCGCTTCAGGTAGGCCGTAGATCTAGCTGGCGTGAGCGGCTAGCGTCCAGGCACTCCCAGAGTTCGCGGTGCTTGAGGGATGGACTGGTCGGCGCACAGGTCATGCTCACGATGATCCTGCTCGCTTCCTCTGTATGCGTCGGGAATGCATTCACGCACCTGATGCAGATGAATCGCGGCTACGATACGGACGGAATTGTCACCGCAAACGTGTCGTTAGACGGAAGCGCCCAGCAATCGAATAAGCGACAGCTCGCGTACTTTGAGGAGGTACTTGAGCGCATCCGTCAGCTTCCCGGCATTCGCTCTGCGAGTGCCACCGAGGGAAAGTATGTTGGCGTTCCTGGCAGCTCGCGCTACACCGGGTGTCGAGGAAGTGACGTTGGGCCGTTACCGCCGGACGATTTCTTTACATGGCAGCGATGGTTATTTCGAGGTTTCGCTCGACGAAAAGCATGAGGCGCTCTCAGTGCACATTCAG
>JBEKXQ010000214.1:0-4498 GCA_049511915.1 Candidatus Korobacteraceae bacterium | reverse complement strand
CCATCATAATGGCTGATATTGGGTCTGGTACCACCATCGGGGCCGGTTCGGTTGTTGTCCGGCCAGTGGCTGCGCAAGTCGTCGCCGTAGGCAATCCCGCCCGAGTGGTTAAGGAACTATCTCTAGAGTTGCGAGCTGATGGGGTGACTAAGTGAATCTATCCGCAATCCAAAAAATGAATGCACCTGCCACGGTGGACGATTACGCCTACCCGGAAACCGTGGCGCTGGAAGCGGAGGCCGCTAGCCGACCATCCACGCCGCAGACTCAAGCCGAACCGCGCCGTCGCGGGCGGGGCGCGGAGTTCTACAAGCCTTTTCACTACCTTCTGCTCGTATACCTGTTCTTTTATTGCAGCCGTATTCCGGAGATGATCCCAGCCTTCCACGTCGGCTTGCTGCTGCAGCCGCTTCTGTTCGTCGGCATGATCATGACGGGAACCACCAAGACGATCTATGGCTCCCCCGTCGGCCGAGCGATGATGTGGTTCACCGGGTGGATGGTGCTTTGCATCCCCTTCGCCACCTGGAAAGGCGGCGCCTTCGATCAATTTACCATCGCGTTGCAGGCGCTGGTGCTCATCTTCTTCATGACGGCTTTCATCCGCAGCATTGAGGACTGCTATCGTGTGATGTATGTCATTGCTTTGGCAATGACCGCAGTCGGAATTCTATCGCTGGTGATTGGCGGGGGCAGGGAGGGCAGCAACCGCCTGGGACTCGGCACCGGTAACGACACCCTGTCCGACTCCAACTTTCTCGCCCTTTTCCTGATCGTCGGCCTGCCGCTGATCTGGTTCTCCGCGTCCGTCAAAAAGGGCCTGATGCGGGTCGTTATGATCCTGGCGGTGATTCCGGTGCTGGCAGGCGCGGCCGAGACCGGTTCAAGATCGGGATTGCTGGCGCTGGGCGCGGGCATTATCTTCTTCCTGATTTTTGCCACCATGAAGCAGCGGATTATCATCATTGGTGGCGGCCTCATATTTTTCATCCTTGCCGGCGCCTTGCTGCCGCCTAACATCCTGGGACGCTTCACCACGATTTTCCAAGCCAAGTCGTCTGCGGCGGAAGAAGCCGCTGAGTCGGCCGAGACCAGAAAGATGTTGCTGGGCAAGAGTCTGGACATGACGCTCCACCATCCGATTTTGGGTGTGGGACCAGGACAGTTCATGGTCGCCGAAGCCAGGGAGGCGATGAAGGCCGGTCACCGAGGCGTCTGGCATTACACCCACAACTCCTATACCGAGCTCTCCAGCGAATGCGGTATTCCTGGCCTGATCTTTTACCTGGCCGCGTTCTGGCGCGCCTATCGAGGGCTGACGCCCATTCGTAACCGCTATCCTAGGGCCAGCACCCGGCGCGCCGCTATGTTCGTGCAGATGGCAGTCCTGATGGCCGCCATAGGCGCATTCTTCCTGAGTATTGCGTATGGCGGAATCCTATATGCCATCCTGGGTCTTTCTGCGGCGCTGCAGTTGGCGGTCGCCAGAGAGCGCCGGGAGATGCAAGAACAGGCACCCGTGGCCGCTGCTGCATGACCAAGACGCATGCTTATTCCCAGTCCCCTTCTTTGCTGGGACGGATCGCCCATTCTTAATGTCTGGAAACTCTTCGAACCGGCTGGAGATTGCCCGCACCTGGGGCCGTCTCTGCCGGTATCGCTCTTTGACGCTGCTTGGTTTGCCCTCCCGCATTCGCCGCAGCGCTAATCTCGAACGGATCGATCGTCTGGGCACGGAGACGGCCTCGGCCCTGCAACGCGATCCCGCCTGTGCCGCGAAATACGCGGACTACCATTTCTGGATTCCTTTTAACGTGGACCGCATCGGCGCACTGGCGCTGCATCGTTCCCCGCCTTTGCGTATTCTGGACATTGGTTGCGGCCCCGGATACTTTCTCGCGGCGGCATTGGCTTGCGGTCACGATTGCTACGGAATCGACGCTCCGGCGACGGTCATGTCGGAGGTGGAAGCGCGAGTCTACCGCGAGATGCTGGCGTCGTTGTCTTGCGACCGGCGCGTCTCGCCCTTGCTGATCGAGCGCTTTGTGCCGATGGCGCTCCCGCTCCGCGATCTCGACTTAATCACCGCGTTCTGGATATGCTTCAATCGTCATGATCAGCCGGACGAATGGGGAGCCGCGGAGTGGCAGTTCTTCATGCAGGATGCGCTTTCGCATCTGCGCGAGGGTGGCATACTGCATCTGGAGCTGAACGCCAACCTGGCGCGATATCAGTCGCTCCAGTGGTATGACCAGGAAACGTTGCAGTTCTTCCGTTCGGTGGGAACGGTCGATCGCAACGTGGTTCGTGTCACCAAAGGAAAGCCTCAGGAATGGGGAACACTTCCGAAGCCGGCGTAGCTGTCATGGGCGAGCGCATCCGCGTTTGCCTGCTGTCTGACACTGTGGGACTCGACGCCGGGACCGAACGACAGGTCATCGAGACCGCCAAGCGCCTCCACAAAGACAGGTTCGACGTTCATGTGTGCTGCCTGGAAGACAGCCCTCAACTCCACAGCCTGGAGGGCGTCTGCCACATCGCGGTTTTTCCCACCGCAAGTGTGAACTCCTGGAGTGGCCTCGTGCAGGCGCGCCGCTTCCGGCAATATCTGCGGCATAATCGCATCCAGATCGCCCATGCATACATGAACAAGACTGCGGCCTTCGCGGTGCTGACCTCGGTCGCCTCCAATCGCATCGTGATTACCAGTCGCCTGAATACCGGCTACTGGTACACGCCGCGCTACCGGAGGATGTTTGCCGTGCTGAATCGTCGCACCGACGCCATCATGGCCAATTCGCTGGAGGCCAAACGCATTGCTGTCGAGAATGAGCGCCTTGATCCCGATCGCGTGCGCGTGGTCTACCAGGGCGTGGACATGACCAAGTTCAGCCGGGGATTGGGCGATCCTCGAGCGTGTGACCACCTGGGCATTCCGCGCGACACTCGCGTGGTTGGCATTGTGGCGAATCTCCGGAAGGTAAAAGACCACGCGTTGTTTCTGCGTTCGGCAAAGATCGTTACCGGCCAGGTTGACGATGTCGTGTTTCTGCTGGCGGGTCGCGGCGAGTTGTATCAGGAGCTTTGTGACTTGGCTTCTGAACTCGGCATACGCGACCGGGTCTTCTTCACGCAAGGCGAAGGCAGCATCATGGACTGCCTGGCGCGAATGTCTATCGGGTGTCTCACTTCTTTCAGCGAAGGATTTTCCAACGCGATCATGGAGTACATGGCCGCGGCGCTGCCGGCGGTAGCCATCGACGTGGGAGGAAATCGCGATGCCATTCTCGACGGCGAAACAGGGTATCTGGTCGCCGACCGCTCGCCGGAGGCATTCGCCAAGCCGCTGATTGAACTGCTGCGCAACGAAGGGCTGCGAGCCGACATGGGAAACAAAGGCTATCAGCGCTGCGTCGATTACTTTGAAGTCGGAAAGACCATCGGCCAACTGGAAGAGTTTTACGAGTCGCTGATTAGGTCCAGGAAGTAGCGATTTGCAGCCGAGCGCAGAATCGATGCCAGCGCGAGGATACCCTCCTACAAGCCGACTTCCCCTTGCCAATCCGACCCTTCCTCGAAGCCCGTTTCTGCACAATGTCTGGGAGCGCGTGCAGGAATTTGACGTCCCAGGTTTACTTCCATCCGGCTCTGTAGAATATTGCGGTTTACGAGGTTTGCCATGCCTAACGCCTTCGCCCGCTACTCGATCCCATCACTTCTTTTCACTCTCATTACCGTATCGATCGCGCCAGCAGCCGAGCGCGTGGTCGATCTCACTGCCAAGGACGGCGCCAAGCTGAAGGCGACGTATTTTGCCGCGGGCAAGCCTGGTCCCGGCGTTCTGTTGCTGCATCAGTGCAATCGCGACCGAAAAGTTTGGAACGGACTGGCGCAGCAGCTCAACGCAGCGGGAATCAACGTCCTCACCCTCGATTATCGTGCCTTCGGCGAAAGTGCCGGCGTGCCTCATGAGAAGGCCACGCCCCAGGAACTGAATGATGAAGTGGCGAAGTGGCCGGGCGACATCGACGTCGCCTATGAATACCTGGTGTCGCAACCGGGCGTTGAGCGTGATGCCATCGGCGTGGGGGGCGCCAGTTGCGGAGTCAATAATTCGCTTCAGGCCGCAATTCGGCATCCGGAGGTGCGCTCCCTGGTGCTGCTGTCGGGTAATACGAATTACGACGGACGTCAGTACCTGAGGCGCGACAAGGCAGCTCCGGTCTTCTTTGCCTACGCCGTCGACGACCCCATTCCGCCGTCGGCGTTTGCCATCCAGTGGCTCTACAGCCTTACCGCCGTTCCCGGCAAGAAGCTGGTGCACTATCCCAACGGCGGGCATGGCTCCGACATTTTCCACGCGCATCCGGAGCTCGTGAAGGCGATCACCGATTGGTATGTAACCACGCTGATCAAAACGCCGGGCAAGGCTCCGGCCACGGACGAGGCTGTCGCGCTGCCACCGGAGGTATATGTGCTGGACACGATCGACCAGCCG
>JBEKXQ010000213.1:0-4386 GCA_049511915.1 Candidatus Korobacteraceae bacterium | reverse complement strand
CGTCGGGCGTCGATGTTTCCCGGCGCAGGATGTAGAGATTGCCGTCATCTGCGCGGACTTTGTAAAAGGCATCTGACGGACCGTACCACTGATCGAGTACGTCCTCGACCATGTACTCGTGCCCGTCCAGCCGAAAGCGCACCGGCCTTTCGTCCCCTGTTCGACCGGAATAGCAATCCACCTCCAGCTTCATCTCCCCTTCTCTTCCCTTCCTTTTCGGGCGCCTGACCGCAAGGAACTCGGAAAACCGTTGCAATCCCTTGCAGCGGGCGATCTGGTGTTGGCGGCGGGCGTCATCCTGGCGCTCGAAGTTGTGTTTTCAAGCGGGCCACACCTATCGGGCCCACGAATCAACCACTACACTTCGCCGGTCTTGACCGGCGCACAAGGAGAACATTATGCAACAAACTAGAGATGCCAAAGGACGGTGGATGCAGAGTGTTTTGGCGGCAGACACTCTTACAGGTGATAAGGTCGTGAACCGTCAAAAAGAGGATCTTGGAACAATCGAACATTTGATGATCGACGTGAAGAAGGGCCGCCTCGCTTACGCGGTTCTCTCGTTCGGGGGGTTCCTGGGTATGGGTGATAAATTGTTTGCCATCCCCTGGGGTGCTCTCGCGGTAGACACCAGCGAAGAACAGTTCATCCTGGATATCGATAGAAAGGTGCTCGAGGGCGCTCCCGGTTTCGACAAGGCGCACTGGCCGAACATGGCTGATCGCGCCTGGGGTGAAGAACTCTGCACCTATTACGGCGCCAAGCCCTATTGGACCTAAGAGTCCGGACTGGGGTCATCGGCAAAGTCGAAAAGGCCGTAAGGGTAGGAACGCCGGAGCGCTATCAAACGTCAAGAGGATTGCTTGCTCATACAAAGGGGGCGGGCACATTCGGCATGTGCCTGCCTTCAGCGCCGTCGAAGGGTTCTGGGCTCGTCTCGGTTGACAAGCTACTCGACACAGCTCACCACATTGGCAGCATTGAGCGAGCCCACGGGCGGAAGTTTGACCCCGGAAGAATGGAGCTGCTGATACGCAGACATCCGGGCTGCGAGTGCCCGAGGACTGTTGGCGTGACGATAACTGATAAAAACGGTTTTCTCGATGCGTTTCCCACATCGGAACTCGTGCGAGTTCGCTTACTTCCTCCCGACCCGCTAGATGCCAATTCCGTTTATAAGCTAGCTACGACACGGGTTCGCCGTCAGCCCGAGTACTGTTGGAGAGTTGCGATGGCCAAACGGCTGGGATAGAGCATGACGGACCGGTACACACCAATCCAGTCACGCGCTGAAAGAGGCCAGCCGACGCGGGTTAGACCCTTGAGCCAGTGTTGCAGTATGCGTTGCAGCAGGACGAGTTCAACAAGCTGGCTCGGACCTGCAATGTCGTGCAGAATGCCGTCCAGCGTGAACAGCACCTTACGCAGCATGACCAGTTGATTGGGCAGACGGACGCCTTGCCACGCGATCCGTTCCAGCAGGTCCATGATATCTGCCGCCCTCGGTATCCAGACCAGCGGCCGTTCACGAAGGAAGTCGGTCACCTGTTTCCGGATTATCCGCGCTTGGCCGGCGCCGTGCTTTTTTCCTCCCATGCTGAGGGAGTGGATGGCTCTGCAAACTCCCTCCTTATCGCGCAGGAGGACCATCAGGAACAGCAAAGCAAAACGCCGTCGCTGGTCCTCGCTCACATGGCCGGTAAGGGCCCAATCGAGAAGCGTCAGGATCCTAGTCCGCTTGTTGTAGAGAAAATTGCCGGCATGCGGATCTGCATGGAACATGCCATTCGTCCCGGGCGTAAGCAGCGGAACGGCAATCACTGAGTCGATGAGCTGTTCAGCAGTGCGTCGCCGGCGCCAGCTCGGCATGCTGGTCACCGCCTTCGTGATCTTCTGCCCATATTCCTCCGTCATGGCAGTTATCGTGTCCGTGCACAATGGAAGAATCACGCGAGGTATGTGGGTGGACGCCAGCGAGCGGTAAGCGCACGAGGCCTTCTGCAGGTTTGCCTGCTCGCGAACGAATTCCACTTCGTGCTGCAGCAAGCGACGGACGTCGTCAAACGTTTCCGAGAGAACGTGCTCAGCGAAGCCATATTCCTGGTGCTTCGAGCCAAGGTGCGCCGCCAGGCGTGCAAGCAGGTCCATGTCCTCGGCAAAATACGCCGAAATATAGGGCTTCATCACCTTAAACACACCGTGCTCCCGCTGCCGCCGTTCCGGGTTGTACCAGGTAAATCGAACTACCGCACTAACGCTCGCTTCCGAGAAGATATTGTTCTTAATTTCAACCTTGTACTGCTTTAGCATCAGACCTAAGTTCTGCTCGATGGTGGCCCGGATCTCCTCGACAGTGACGTCGCATATCCCGTTTTCCAGTTGTGTGAGTGCTCGTCGCAAACGCGGATGTAAGTGGCGATTTCTGGCGATCACCTGCCCGAGCTTCTGTAATCCCGGCACTTTTGCGATCAATCGAAGTAGACGCTTCTCGGGCGTTGTATTCGCTGGAAGCTCGATCTGTTCGACTAGCTTAGGCGCGAGCCGCGGAGTCGAGAGATGCGAGCCAAAGTACAACATGGCTTCGCGCACCACCGGCCGCCACTCTGCATACCGCTCCGGGACCAAGTGCCTGACGGATAGGGCCTCAACGAGCCACTGGCTCGCCTCCTCCCGAAAGTTCTTTCCTTCATCGCTGTCGAGGATCGTGGCTAGCGCACTCGTACGGGCAGCCGTGGGCAACTGCAAGAAGACTGCCACTCGCGGATCGCTCAGTGACTTGTCGATCATGTGATCAAGCAGAGAACAATTTCGGCCGTCGCGATTGCGATGAGCGGTAGGGACGGTCGATCCTTGCTTCATGCAAATAGCATCCGCCAGTTCGCATGCCTTTGTCAGTGATGTGGCGTGAAGTAACGACAATGGCGCTGCAGACGATCGTCGACAATCACGGTCATAATCGTCTCGCCGCGTTTCACACAACCACCTTGGGCGTATCTCTCTGCCCGCCTGGGCACCAATATTTCGTCGAAAAGTTATGCTCCGCGATTGGTTCGGGGCCAGTCGATCCGCCAACGCTCGCCGGGCGCTCGCACCAAGAACAGGGGCTTCACCGGAGTGCCGCGTGCGTGGTGATAGAGCGCAGCAGTGCGCCCGTAAAAGCCGCGTGTATGCCACGACTCGCGCCACCCGAAACGCTGGCAGTCGAGGTGATGGCAAAACTCGTGGCAGAGGGTGCTCAGGAACGTACCGTACGAGGTGACTTGTTTCTTGATGGCGGTCCGCATCCAGAGACGGATGAGTAGGGTTTCGGGATGGTAGTCCCCGAACAACTCAATAGCCGAACCGCCTTCGCGGACTCGAAGCGGGCGGGCTGCAAGTACTCGGATCCCGGGCTGCCGAACCTGATAGAAATCAGATGCAGCCGATAGAAACTCCGCACACGCTTGTCGAACGGACGAGGCCGTGCCGCCTTGCATGGCGGAAGCGATAGACTTTGCCGACGCTTGCAACCGGTCGTCCTTGGGGACTTCCAATGTCCTGAGCCGGTCACTCTCAAGAAACCTTGCCCGTAACGCGGCTGTGCTCGGAGGTCGGTCGGTAAGCATCCTTGGAAATTATCGATCCAGCGTTTCGAGATGCCAGGCTGGGGTTACAGCTGTTTTATCCAGTCGACTGTCTTCATGACGCGGCTAAATCGCATCTGCTGGGTGACCAAGATCGCCCGATGCAACTCCTCGTCCGAAACCTCTCCCGCGTCGTTCTTGATTGAGAGTGTGCCGGTTCCGTCCGAAAGAAACTCCACTCCGAAGCCGAGGTGCATTGCCTGGCGTGCAGTCGTGTCGCAACACATCTGGGTCATGTAGCCGGCAATTACCACCGTTTCCACACCCCGCTCGCGCAGCCACATTTCGAGGTCCGTGCCGGTAAAACTGCCGGGCAGCGACTTGTGGATGAGTACATCATGGGGTCGCGCCGCCACGTCTGTATGCAATTCCCATTCCTTGCTCCCGTTGGTGCACAGGCACTTGGTGCACAGGCACATCCACCCGCACACGCTACGCCACTGCTTCGCCACACACCTGCTGGAAGGCGGAGCCGATCTGCGCACCATCCAGATACTGCTCGGTCATCGCGACCTCGAAGTAACTACCATCTATCTGCATCTCTCCCAACGGCATCTCAGCGCAACCCCCAGCCCGCTCGATGCCCTCACCTTCTCGGCACAAGGAGGACACAAGCACAGTTCATGAGCCGGCCACCGCTGGAGGTGGCCGCCATCGTTCGCTGTGCCGGACAAGCATTTCTTGAACACAGTCGCAAGTGGATCAACTGGCAACACCAAAAAGTGTTGCTGGCTATCATGCGCTGCCGTACTGCCGCGCTGGG
>JBEKXQ010000212.1:0-4345 GCA_049511915.1 Candidatus Korobacteraceae bacterium | reverse complement strand
GAGATCAGCTTCGCACAAAGCAAGAACGCCGGACAGAGTTCTTTGGAACAATCGCAGAAAAAAGCAGGAATCTGCACCAGGAGTCATGCAGATTGCGGCCTGCATAGGTTCTTGCGGAGCACAGGTCGCCTTAAATCAGCGTTCCAGAATGTCGCGCAGCTTGCGTCCCAGCACGTCAAAAGCAAATGGCTTCTGGAGGAAATCCACATTGGCGTCTATCGTAGTACCACCTCTTATTTCGCGATCAGTGTAACCAGAGATGAATAGCACACTCATTTCGGGACGATTAGCTCTTAGCTGCTTAGCCAGCTCTTGGCCACTCATCTCAGGCATGATGATGTCCGTTATCAGCAAGTGAATCCGGTTGCCATGTTCTTGGGCAATCTCAATTGCAACTCTTGAATTGTGTGCCTGCAGCACGGTGTACCCTTGGCCTTCGAGAAACTCAAAAATTGCGTCGCGGACACCCTGCTCATCCTCAACAAGCAAGATAGTCTCCGAACCACGACGGCTTTTCGGAAGAACCTGAGTTGCCGAAATGTTTATTTCCTCCTCCTTAACACGTGGCAGGTGGATCTTGAACGTGGTGCCCTGGCCCGGTTCGCTACGAACCCAGACAAAACCTCCACTCTGCTGCACGATTCCGTACACGATCGAGAGTCCCAGTCCTGTGCCCTTACCTACATCCTTCGTCGTGAAGAACGGCTCAAAAATGTGCGTCTGGGTCTCTCGATCCATGCCGATACCGGTGTCGGCCACGGATAGCAACACGAAAGAGCCCGCCTTGGCCTCAATGCCGGACTTCTGCGCAGACATCTCGTCCCATTCGGCATTCGCAGTTTCAAGCGTCAACTTTCCACCGTAAGGCATCGCGTCGCGAGCATTCACCACTAGATTCATAATGACCTGTTGTATCTGCGAGGCGTCGGCCATCACCCGGCCCAGACCGTGCCCACAAACTATGTTCAGATCAATGTCTTCGCCGATGAGGTGAGCTAACATCTTGCCCAAGTCTTCCAGGATGCTGTTCAGGTCTAGGACCGTGGGCATCAGTATTTGTTTCCGACTGAAAGCCAGCAATTGTTGAGTTACCAAAGCAGCCCGGCGAGCGGCTTTCAGAATGCCTTCAATCATGCCGCGCTGCCGTTCATCGTCCTGGAGCTTGTCCCGCAGCAGGTCTCCATAGCCTATTATTATTGTCAGCATGTTATTGAATTCGTGGGCGACGCCACCCGCGAGCTGGCCGACGGCCTCCATCTTTTGCACCTGGCGAAATTGTGCTTCCAGTTGGTAACGCTCAGTAACGTCCTGACAGACACCGAGACATCGAACGGGCTGTCCGGCATCGTCAAATTCTGCTTTGCTGGAGACTTCAATCCAACGAACCTCGCCGTCTGGCCGGATGATCCGGTAGTCGAAGTGAATCGGCTTTCCAGCGAGCAGGAGAACGGATTGTTCTTCGACCAGCGACCGGTCTTCAGGATGGGTGAAGCGCGTCGTGTCTTCAAACCTAGGAGGAGCGGAGGCGGGAACACCGAAGATTTCGAAAACTTCGGGCGACCAGGTTAACAAGCGCGCCGGGAGTTGCAATTCCCATATGCCCATAGCCGCAGCACGCACCGCCAACCGCAGCCGCTCTTCGCTTACGCGCAGCGCATATTCTGCCTGCTTAAGTTCGGTGATGTCCGTACCAGCACCGGTGAGCCCGATTACCGCGCCCGTCGCGTCGAAAGCCGGTTCGATCGTCGTATCGAAGTAGTGCTCCCTTCCGTCGATCGTCGTACGGACTTCTTCGCGCACGCCCCGTCCGGTTTCCAGTACCCCGCGACGGATTTGTGCAATAGCCTCACCCTCCTCGGGTCCGAAGAACTCACTCACCGTTCTTCCGATATAAGCGCTCGTCTCCCTTACAAGCTGCGGGTTGTAGATCCAGGTGTAGCGCAAATCCCGGTCCAGGTTGAACACCGCAACCCGAGAATTCTTGAGTGCCACCCGGAACCGTTCCTCGCTTAGGCGCAGCGCCTCTTCTGCCCGCTTTTGCTCCTCAACGTCTGTATTGGTCCCGAACCAACGAAGCACTTCACCGGATGAGTTCTTGATCGGCGAGACGCGGGCCAGAAAGGCTCGATACTCACCGCGCCCGCTTCGTAGCGGGTAGACCATATCGAAGGGCTCACTCGTGGCAATTGAAGCCCGCCAGCGCTCCATCACCTTGGGCAACGCGGCTGCGTCATGCACGGACTGCCAGCCCCAGCCTTCCATCTGCTGTGGTGTAGTTCCCGTGTAGTCGTACCAGCCCTGGTTGTACCAGAAGATCCAGCCGTCCGGACTTGCCATCCATGCCAACTGTGGCATAGCGTTGGCCATTGTTCGAAATTGATCTTCACTGGCCCGCAATCGTTCTTCGGCCTTTCTTTGTTCGGTGATGTCGAGAACGATGCCGATGAGGCTTACCGCACGACCCTGGTCATCGCTCGTAGGCCGTCCTCGCGCCATCAGCCATCGCTCGTCGCCACCGCAATCACGCATCCGGAATTCGAATGCCAGCTCGGATTCGGTGCGAGCGGCTTGAGCCAAAGTCTGTAGCACGTTTGGCAGGTCGTCGGGATGCACGATCGTACGCCAGGAATCATACGAGGGGACGCAGCTGTGCGGCTCGATGCCACACAGTTTCCACAGTTCGTCAGACCAAATATTTTCGTTAGTGTTAAGGTCCCATTCCCAGGTGCCAGCATTGGCGGAATCAAGGGCAAGCGACAGACGCTGCTCACTGCGATGCAATCTTTGGCGAGCCCGTTCGCTTTTGCGAGAGTCTGAATCGATGACCGCACCGGCAAAGGCCAGGAGGAGCAGTAAGCTTCCGCTGCCCAATCCCAGAACCCAGCGCACTCGGACTCCCTGAACCTCTGCTGCTTGCGCGCGCTCGAACAACAACCGCCGGTCCTCTTCTTCCAGGGCACGCAACAATGCGCGGCTTTCGTCCATGAGCTGCTTGCCGTCGCCTGTGCGCACCAACGCGACGGCAGCGTCCGCGCCCTTTTTCCGCCGCATTGTTATGCTTGACTCAAGCTCGGCGAACTTGGCTATTACCAGCCGGTCGACCTTGTCGAGTCTCTCCTGCTGGCTCGGGTCGTCAGCCGTCAACTGTCGCAGATCCAGCTGGAGTGACGGCTCCTCGCGGACAGCCGATTCGAAAAGCACGAGGTACTTCTCATCTCCGGTGAGTAGGTAGCCGCGTTGTCCTGTTTCAGCATCCTGAAGGTTTGATCTCAGCGCCTGAATTGCATTGATGACCTGATAGGAGTGCGTCACCCACTGCTGACGTTGCTTCTCGGTGGCTAGATCGGAGTACAGCATGCGGGTTAACAGGACCAGGATCAAGAACGCGGTTCCGAATAGGGCTGTCCGCCACAAGAATGAACGGTCGCTCAGTACTTCTCTCGTGCGAGGAAACGCCGATTGCGGCCTGCGACTCAGAAGGCTGATGCCGATACCGATTACACCGAGAATCACAAGGCTCCAGACGCCGGAGCGGTCTGCGATGGTGGCAGAGAATCGAGGTTCGATGAAGAAGTAACCTGCCAGCGGTATGCTCAGGCCTGTGGCCAGCAACCCAGGACCGCGTCCGGCGATTTGGGTGGCCGCCATGATGGCGATCGTGAAGGCGAACAGCGGCAGTCCGCGACCAATCAATGGATCGACGGCGAGCCGCACACCCGTAGCAATCAACACGCAAAGTACTGCGACAGCGTAGCGCCAAAACGGCGATGAACGGAGGATGCTGCGCGGGTCGTCAGCGACACTCACGTAATTCAAGACCTCCGGCTTTACCAGCACTCTCCTCAACGGAACCTGGGCGACGGGTGTGGGAAGTTATTGCGGGGCTGACTCCCGCCATGACTTACTCGGCCCTGGGCTCGGTTAATTCAACCCTAGTCATGGCGGACAGCCGCAATCATCGTTACACTCCAGCCATACATCGCCATGTGAACGTCAACCCACTCAAAGAGATGGGACAGCGAGGGCCGAGACACGTTGCATCAGCGGTCGCTGTAGCACGCAAACCTGGGGATCCCATGTTGGGAGCGTGGCATCACTTCGGATTGCTAACCAAAGCCGAGTACGCGAAACTGCAATAGCGTGTATTCGCGAGTTTGCTATGGCGGAGACATTAACTCCCCCAGAAGTCTCGTTCTGGGAGATCTGGCCGGATTAGTAACGGGAAACGCCGCAGGGTCCGGGAATCCACTTGGACGGTTAGTCGGCAACTCGCTGAATTGACCCAGACAAAGGCCCCATATACCGGCTTCGGGGACATGTGCTGCTTGTAGAGCGTCCCGGCGGA
>JBEKXQ010000211.1:0-4231 GCA_049511915.1 Candidatus Korobacteraceae bacterium | reverse complement strand
GCGATGGAACAGAGCCCGATGTTTCAGGCGGTGAAGCAGAAGTTTCCCCAGACCGATATTTGGCCGGGCGACCGCAGCAGCAGCGCTCCGTGGCCGCAGTTGCAGCCGGTGCCCGAGGGAGGAACCGAGTTCATCGTGAGCTATCCGCTTATCAATGGATGCCCTGCCTGCCGGCATGTGGGACTGACACACTTCGGATGGGATTTCGATGCTAGCGGAAAGTTCCTGCGAACCGCATACATACCTACGCCGCTGCCGCCGAAGATGCTGCCGCGGCCGCACACACCAATGTCGCCGCAACCGCCGCTGCAATGAGCCGCGAGTGAAAAGGGAAACCCCATTGTTATTGCCCAGCGGCCTCGGTTGAGCCTCTCGAACGATGACTACTCAATCACGATCCTCGGTAAGGCACCAAATTTTCAAGAGCCTGGTTGTGCTCGGGTGGATAGCGCCTCTCTGCGGTTTCCTCTGGGCGTCCGGACCCAGCGACGTTCGAACATACTCGATCAATCTTTCGGTGATCGATGAGAAGAACCAGCCTATCCCCGATGTGACGGTTGAGATTCGCTCAAGCGGCGGGCTCGTCAGTACCTCCACGACAAGCGCCACAGGAAGAGTAACGCTCGCGATCGACGCCGGTGGAAGTTATTCGCTAAGCATTCAGAAGAAAGGCTACCTTCCGACTGAAACCACCGTGGAGGTTAGCGAAAGCGATGCTGCTCAGGACGTTGACGTTGTCTTGAGCGCAGCGGCCTTGAGCCAGCAGAGTGTCGAGGTCAAGGGCGAAGCTTCAAATCCGGTTGCTGAAACGGTGAGTAGTCAAGCGACGCTGCCTACAACCCAAGCCAAGGACACTGCACTACGCCCTGCAACTCTTGCGGACGCGCTGCCTCTGATACCCGGGATCGTGCGCGCCAAGGATGGCAGCGTGCGGATCGCCGGCTTCGGTGAAGATCACAGTGCATTGCTGGTCAATTCCGTTGATGTTACCGATCCTGCCACCGGCAGCTTCGGCCTCAGCGTGCCTATCGACAGCGTGCAGACCGTGGAAGTCTCGGAGATGCCGTACCTGGCCCAGTATGGGAAGTTCACCGCTGGTGTAGTTTCGGCCGAAACGCGTCGCGGCGGCGATCACTGGGCGTATAGCTTGAATGATCCCTTTCCCGATTTCCGCATCCGCAGTGGCCACCTGGAGGGTGTCGTGGATGCGTCCCCACGGTTCAATCTGAGCGGGCCACTGGTCAAGAACAAGCTTTATTTCGTTGAAGGCGTGGAGTACCTCTTCAACAACCAGGAAGTGCGGACCTTACCTTATCCAGAGAATCTGACAAAGTCGACGGCACTCAATTCTTTCACCCAGATTGACGCCATTCTGTCTACGAAGCAGACCCTGACCGCGAGCGTCCATTTTGCTCCTCACAGTTTGCAGTATGCGGGTCTTGACTACTTCAACCCCCAGCCTGTGACGCCAGATGCGAACTTCCGCGAATCGACGGCAATGATTACCCATCACTGGGCGCTTGGCGACGGGCTGCTGCAAAGCACGTTCGCCGGCACGTGGGTTTCCAGCCAGGTTTCGCCCCAGGCCAACGCGGACATGGTCCTCATGCCGGTAGGCAACCAGGGAAATTATTTCAGCTACAACTCGCGCAGCGCCACACGCTTTGCCTGGATTGAGCAGTGGACGCCGCGCGCCTTGCACTTCCATGGCCAGCATATGTTTCAGGTCGGCTCTGTATTAGGGCACAGCGAAAATCAAGGCCAATTTCTGGGCAATCCAGTGGTGTTGCAGGATGCCAATGGCCAGCTGCTACAAAGGATTAATTACGTCGGTGGGCAGCACTACGAGGTCGCCGATACGGAACCCGCCGTTTACGCTCAGGACCACTGGATATTGAACCGGCATTTTGCGGTCGATGTCGGAATTCGCCTTGAAGGGCAGACGATCGCTTCCACGACGCGAGCAGCGCCGCGTACCGGTTTCTCATGGTCACCCGGCGAATCCGGAAAAACTGTGGTCCGGGGCGGCATCGGCGTCTTCTATGACTCAGTTCCGTTGGATGTCTACGCCTTCAATAGCTATCCGGATCAAGTTATCACCACTTACAACGCGCAAGGCTTGCCCGTCGGACCGCCAGTTCGTTATCTCAACATCACGAGCCAGGCGGCAGAGTCAAACTTCCCTTTTATCGATCAGAAGCTAAAGATCGGAAACTTCGCGCCTTATAGCACAGCCTGGAACATTGAATTCGAACGAACGGTAACACGGTGGTTGCTGGTTCGCGCGAGGTACTTGCAAAGCCATGAGCAAGACATGATCACACTGCAGCCCGAGATCATCCAGAACCAGCCCGCTTTCGTGCTGAACTCCTCCGGATGGGCGCAAACGCGGCAGGCTGAGTTAACGGCCCGCATCGGGTCTGCGCCCCGGCGCCAGTTCTTTTTCTCCTACGTGCGGCAATACGCGTACGGTGACGTCAACGACGCTGGCTCCTACCTGGGAAACTTTCCTTCACCGGTAATTCAGCCCAACTTGATCGCCAGTTTGCCCAGCGAAATACCCAACCGCTTCTTGTTTTGGGGAAGCTACGGCAATCTGCCAAAGAAAATCACGTTGTCGCCGCACATCGAGTACCGCAACGGATTTCCTTACCAGCCGACGAATGTTTACCAGCAGTGGGTACCCACGACCGGGCCTCAATACCGCTACCCGAATTACTTCTCACTCGACTTGCGCGTGTCCAAGGATGTACAGGTGAATTTGCAGCATGCGGTGCGGCTGTCTCTGACGATTCGCAACTTAACTAACCATTTCAATCCTCTCGAAGTGCATTCCAACCTCGCGGACCCCCAGTATGGAACCTTCTTCGGTAACTACGACCGGAAGTTTCTGTTCGATTTCGATTTTCTGTTCTAAAATAGCCGATGGTGACCTTTGTTCCTAGCGCTGGCGCCGAAGAAAACGACTCGCCTCTGGTTGCTGGCGGTTCTCGGCTCACTTGTCTGGTGCATCGGGACCATCGCTTGCCATGCGCAGGACAACTACGAGATCCAGGTCTCCGGCTCGGAAACCGTCCCTCCTCGCACCACAATGGTCGAACTCCACAGCAACTTTGTCTTCCAGGGATCGAAAACCACCCAGGTGGGAGTCATTCCCACCGAGCACGAACTGGAGATACAAAGTGACCGCAAGCCGCGATGCAGGTTGATCACGGGATCTTCCCATTATAGGAACGGGAATTCCCGCTCCCCCGCGAAATCGCTTGACGCGTGCCTCCGCAGTGCAAACACTTGTTTCATCCACAGCGCGCAAATGCCGGACTGAATGCCTTGGCAACTTTAGGGCCATGCTCCTCCAGCATTCCAGTCCCCCAGTCTAAGTACGCAGCGGAGTTTTCACTCGGTCATGGCGGCCGATTCCTGGGAACGTGCTTCGGGAGGAAGCCATGCACACCGCGAAGATTGAGATACGCCGGCAGTTTGTTGTCGCCCTGACGATTTGGATGATCCTGTGCTGGGGTGCGCAGCAGGCTTGGGCCGCAACTGCGACGACCACGACGCTGGCGGTGACCTCCGGGGGAATCCTCGTAACCACGGTGCTACCCGGCAGCGTCGTTACGCTGACCGCAACGGTGAATGCGGGAGCGACGAAGCTAACCACGGGTCAGGTGAGTTTCTGCGACGCTGCCGCGCCCCACTGCACAGATGTCCATCTACTGGGGACAGCGCAGTTGACCAGCACAGGAACTGCGGTGTGGAACTTCTCTCCTGGGGCCGGAAGCCACAGTTACAAGGCAGTCTTCCTCGGGACCACCCGCGACGCGGGCAGCTCGTCCAGTGCGTCGGCGCTGACGGTGGCGGGAGAATATGCGACCGCGACGACGATCGCGGAGGCAGGACTTCCCGGCAATTACACCCTCACGGCGATGGTAGCTGGCTCGGTGTACGAGGTAGGGCTGGGATCGCCGACGGGAACGGTGTCTTTCCTAGACACGAGTTCCGGAAACCAAGTCCTCGGTGTTGCAACTTTGCAGCAGGTCGAATCTGCTCTGAACTGGATTACGCGCCAGACTGAAGTGCCTATTCAGTACAACGAGTACCTCTGGGTGGCAGTAGGGGACTTCAACGGGGACGGCAAGCCGGACTTGGCCTTGACGGGCGCTATTGACAACAACACGGTGGCGATTCTGCTGGGCAACGGGGATGGAACGTTCACGCTAGCGTCGAGCCC
>JBEKXQ010000210.1:0-4355 GCA_049511915.1 Candidatus Korobacteraceae bacterium | reverse complement strand
TGGGTCGCAGGGAACCAATGCCCAACGGCGGACGACGGGTTGAGGTCTATGAATTGCACCTGCAACCCCGTTTCCAGGACGCCCGTTGCATCGAATTCCTGAATCACCAGCCGTTTTCCTGAGGGAATGGTCTGGAAGTTACAGTTCGCGAGGTCGGATCCAGAAAAAAAGATCACGCACTCATCCTCGTAGGGCTGAACGGCGTCCAACACCGCCAATGGAGTGGGATTGCCCTCGCCGTCGGGTGGGTTGGTGACGTTGACGCCGGCTCCTGCTTCGAGAGCCACTGTCGGAGTGTTGGCGACGTTAACGCTGGGCGTATTGCTGACGCTTACGCTGGGAGTGTTGGTGACGCTCACGCTAGGCGTGTTGACGACGCTGACATTGGGCGTGTTTACCACCTGGACCGGCTGGATCACGCTCTGGCCGAACAACGGGACCGAAGCGACGCAGGCCGAGAACAAAGACAGAGCGATCGCGCACTTCCATGCATTCTGAGTCATAGTATTCTCCTGTGAAATGGTGAAGTGGGACTTGTGGGGACAGATTTGGCAGCACGGTGCCAGGCGAACTCCCGGGTGCAATCAGCGACCATGCCACAAGTTTTGGCGAGCTTACGGACGTTAGTCCGCGGCGAGGGGGATTGCAAGCAGAAAAGGCGTGAAATGAACTACTGGCGCTGGTGAATGCCCCGGAGACGGCTTACCTGAAGGGCGTGATCTGCCAGGCGGAATCCTGAGCGTCTCATGCTGAATGGCTCACAAACACAAAACCCAGCCGGTTTCGGCTGGGGCAGCTGAGGATTGCTCAACTTCAATTCTAATTTCATTATATCACATTCGAGCGGCATTTGTCCCATACTTGCCAACTTTATATCTCCCTTTGAATCAAGTGATTGCGGCTTATTGTTGCGTTTCTCTGTATTGACAGGTAATGGTTACACGCCAAGGAGTGACAGTAGTTGTACTACTCCAAATTTAAATATGCTTGGTCTATTGGTCGAATATTTTATAATAATTAACTCATATTTTATGATTCTATTGCGCTAACAAGTGCGTCTAATCGTTAGCGAGCAGGAATGTACAGACCCACATTCTTCGCGGACAGGAGACCTTAGTTTGAGTGGAGGAAAACGAACCATGACCGTTTTGACCCGTTGGGAGCCTTTCCGTGATTTGAGTGCTTTGCAGAATCGTATGAACCGGCTGTTTGAAGCGCAGTACGGCGGTGGACGCGAGGAATCGCTGACCACCGGGGCGTTTGTGCCCGCAGTCGATATCTACGAGGACGAGCACAGCATCCAGTTGAAGCTGGAAGTGCCCGGCATCGACGAGAAGGATCTCGACATCAAGGTCGAGAACAACGTCTTGAGCGTGAGCGGTGAGCGCAAGCTCGAAAAGGAAGAGAAAGAAGAGAACTTCCACCGCGTGGAGCGGCGTTACGGCAGCTTTACCCGCTCGTTCACGCTGCCGAGCACGGTTTCGACCGACGACATTCAGGCTGACTACGATCACGGCGTGCTGAAGATCCGCTTGGCGAAGCGGGCCGAAGCCAAGCCGAAGCAGATCAAGGTCAGCGTCGGCGGGCAGAAGCCGATCGAAGGCAAGAAGGTTGAAGGTCAGGCGCAGACCAAGACGCAGGCGGCCTGACCCAGGTTTCGCCCCTCGGGAGAAATTTTCTGGAGGGAGACGAACTGGGGAGTTCGAGGGAGGCGGGTGCAGAGCTTGCCTCCCTTTTGTTTACCAAAGGGAACTCTCCGGGGGGCGAGAGCAGTAGCCAGTTGCCAGTTGCCAGTATGATTATCCTGAGCGAACGAGGTGCGAATGGGTAAGTCGTACCGAGACCTGGTGGCTTGGCAAAGGGCGATGGACCTTGTGACGTCGGTGTACCGCATCACTGCTTCGTTCCCACGGGAAGAAATCTACGGCCTCACCTCGCAACTGCGTCGGGCAGCGGTTTCCATACCCAGCAACATCGCCGAAGGACAAGGACGCCGCGGGGCAGCGGAGTTCAGACATTTTCTGCGTCAAGCCAACGGATCACTGATGGAACTGGAAACTCAGGTACTGATTGCGGAACGCCTCTGCTACATGCCACCGGACAAGGCGAGTGAGTTTCTGCAAAGCGCGGCCGAGGTGGGAAAAATCTTGAACGGCCTAATCGCTTCTCTGAAATGATGACCGTTGACGCCGGCAACTGACTACTGGCTACTGACAACTGACAACTGGAGTTCACATGGCAATACGTTGGGACAAATTAACCGTCAAGGCGCAGGAGGCGATGCAGCGGGCGAACGATCTCGCCAGCGAGCATGGAAATCCTGAAGTGCAGCCAGTTCACATACTGACGGCACTGGTGGAAGATCACGAAGGCATCGTCGCCCCGCTGTTGGAACGCGTGGGATTGCACGCGAACGCGGTGCAGGCTGAAGCCATGCGAGAGATCGAGAAGCTGCCGAAAGTTTCCGGCAGCGGAGCCACTCAGGCGCACCTCTCCGACGTCACTTCCAAGATGCTGGAGAACGCCTTCAAAGAGGCGTCGAACTTCAAGGACGAGTACGTTTCCACCGAGCACCTGCTGCTCGGCATGACCAAGCTGAAGCGCGACCCGGCGCAGGAGATCCTGGCGCGCGGCGGCGCCAGCTATGACAACGTTCTGCGCGCGCTGACCGCGGTGCGCGGCAATCAGAAAGTCACCGACCAGAATCCCGAAGCCAAGTACCAGGCGCTGGAGCGCTATGCCAAAGATCTGACTGAGCTGGCGCGGCAGGGCAAGCTCGATCCCGTGATCGGCCGCGACGAAGAAGTGCGCCGCGTGGTGCAGGTGCTGTCGCGCCGGACGAAGAACAATCCTGTGCTGATTGGAGAGCCTGGCGTCGGCAAGACCGCAATCGTGGAAGGTCTGGCGCAGCGCATCATCTCCGGCGACGTACCGGAGCAGTTAAAGAACAAACGCGTGGTCTCGCTCGATCTGGGCGCGATGCTGGCGGGCGCGAAGTATCGCGGCGAGTTTGAAGACCGACTGAAAGCTGTGCTGAAAGAGATCGAGCAGTCGCAAGGGAAGATCATCCTGTTCATCGACGAACTGCACACTCTGGTGGGAGCGGGCGCGGCCGAAGGCGCCATCGACGCTTCGAACATGCTGAAGCCGGCGCTGGCGCGCGGTGAGCTGCGTGCCATCGGCGCCACCACGCTGAACGAATACCGCAAGTACATCGAGAAGGATGCCGCGTTGGAGCGCCGCTTCCAGATCGTGTTTGTGGGCGAGCCCAACGTGGAAGACACCATCGCCATCCTGCGCGGCCTGCGCGAGAAGTACGAAGTCCATCACGGCGTTCGGATCAAGGACTCGGCGATTGTCGCGGCGGCGACGTTGTCGCATCGCTACATCTCCGACCGCTTTCTGCCCGATAAAGCTATCGATCTGATCGACGAGGCTGCGGCCTCGCTGCGCATTCAGATCGACTCCATGCCGACCGAGATCGACCAGCTTGAGCGTCGCGCGATCCAGTTGGAAATCGAGCGCCAGGCGCTGAAGCGCGAAGATGATGCCAACTCGCGCGAGCGGCTGGCGATCGTGGAGAAAGAACTGGCGCAAATCAAAGAAAAAGCCAACGCGCTGAAGGCGCGCTGGAAGCAGGAGAAGGAAGCCATCGCGAAAGTGCGCGAACTGAAAGAGCGTATCGACCAGCTGAAGACAGAAGAGGTGGAAGTCACACGCAGAGGCGACTTCGAGCGCGCAGGCAAAATTAAGTACGGCGAGATTCCGCAGCTTGAGCAGCAAGTGGCGAAGCTGAGCGCGGCCATGGACGGCAAGCAGTCGCGCATGTTGAAGGAAGAAGTTGACGAGGAAGATGTCGCCAAGATTGTCAGCAAGTGGACCGGCATTCCGGTGTCGAAGATGCTGGAAGGCGAAGTGAAGAAGTTAGTAACAATGGAGGAACGGCTCAAAGACCGCGTCGTCGGGCAGGACGAAGCGATTCAGAGCGTGGCCAATGCCATTCGCCGTTCGCGCGCGGGGCTGAGCGATCCGCGGCGGCCGATCGGTTCGTTCATCTTTTTGGGCCCCACCGGCGTGGGCAAGACTGAGCTGGCGCGCGCCCTGGCGGAATTCCTCTTCGACGACGAACACGCCATGATCCGCATCGACATGTCCGAGTACATGGAGAAGCACTCGGTGTCGCGGCTGATCGGCGCGCCTCCCGGATATGTGGGCTATGACGAGGGCGGTCAGCTGACCGAGGCGGTGCGCCGCCGGCCCTATGCGGTCGTGCTCTTCGACGAAATCGAGAAGGCGCATCCCGAGGTGTTCAACATCTTCCTGCAGATCATGGACGATGGCCGCCTCACCGACGG
>JBEKXQ010000209.1:0-4469 GCA_049511915.1 Candidatus Korobacteraceae bacterium | reverse complement strand
CCAGGCAATTCGCCCGGGGAGAACCAAGAGGATCAAACTGACTACATGCTCAATACCGCGCCAGACGACTTGGCCTTCCGGAAGGCTACGAACGCCAAACCGAGCAGACCGGTGCCGAGAAGCAAGAGGCTGCTGGGTTCAGGGGTGATGGTGAGACTATCGTCGAAGCTGGATTGGTCCGCAACGCCGTTGGAGTTGATGGTAGAGAGTAGCGTCAAACTATAGGGTCCGGCTCCCGTTGAAGCGGATCCGATGGCATCAAAGCCGAAATCGAGCCCCGTTCCAGTTCCCACGCCGGTTAGCGCGAGGCAAGTGGAACTTGCAACATCGCAAAATGCAGCATCTGTCGTCGACAGAAACGCTTCGGTGGTAATCGTTGTGCCGCTGGTTGAATTGGTGCCCCCGATGTTAATTAACGCAGGAAGATCCCCAATGGGGGTGGTCAGGCCGGTTGCCGTAAGGAGTATTGTCAACGGCGCCGCGGGCGCCGTGCTGGACACGTCGACCGTGGTGAGGTCCAGTATAGGATTAAGACCCTCAAACGGCGGTCCAAGCCCACTCGTTACGTTAAAGTTCCAAGTCCCCACGGCGCCCACGTAAAGGGTTTGTCCTATGATCGAAGGCACCGAGTTCACTGTCGACGCACCGCTCGATAGCTGTAAGTCGATCGTGTCAGCCATCGCCACGGGGCTGATCGCAAGGGCCGCTGCCGTTGCGAGTAAAGCTAGGAAATACTTGTTCATGGTTACCTCCTGGAGTCGCCCTCGCGGGCGCTTGTGCTGTTTGAGCCCCCTGCAGAGGGCTGGGCCAAGGTTGAACTGCAGTTTCAACGGCCTTCGCGTTGAAGTTCGAACGACATCCGATGCTACCGACCCTTGCGCCCGAATTTCCTGCGCACTTGCAGGGTCGTATCGCCTCGAATTTGGTGAGCCCGGAGTTTACGCGCCTGCTGGAAAAGAGTATGCAGACCTCGTCTCCACGCCAGCCGTGTGCGCTTCTTCTTATGCACATTGAGGGCCAAAAATATTGCCTGTAAATACAGTGACTTACGGCTAGGACGCTTGCGGGACGTGCAATATCTTGCGCATTGATGTACTAAAAAGGTTCCCTTTTCCACCGATCAGCTGGAATTGGGAACGAAGATGCTGGTGGATGGACCGGTTCGAGCGGCAGGATCGCTTCTGGATTGGAGTCGGATACCGCGTCGCCCAAATAAATGTTCGTTCCGCCACGCCCTGCCCGATCCGCGGGAACCGCCGGCATCGCCTACTGCTTGCTCCAATCCTGCCGAGAGCACCGTTCCTCTCGCCCAAGAACTGCCTTAATTGGGTGGAGAGTCCAACTGTAGCCAAATATCCGGTTGAGAGGCTCCCCCAAACGTCGGCAGATTGATCGTCTGAGAGCCGGATGACGGGCTGCATTTCCTCAAAGTTGCGCCGGTTACTGGATTCAGTAGTTTGCATGTCATATTGCTCTGAGGCACGCTCAGCTTGACGGTTCCCGACGACACCGTACTCGGAACTCCTGTTGAGCCGTTGCCGGTTGAGACATAAATCAATAGCCGCACATGCGACGACGATCCCAGTCCGGCGTAGCCGCAAGCGCGGGAGCAACCCCCGCCCAAGGTCACAGTCAATGGAGCGGCAGCCGGATCAAGCCCGGCCATGAAGTTCAGCAACGGAACGGTGCTGAAATCGTACCAGGTATTTGATACTTGAGGCTTCGTAGAGTTAATCCCAAAGTAGTCGCCCGGCGCGTTGAATACCGCACCGCCGCACTGATTAAAGATAAGCTGTTCGGTAACGATGCGCGGGCCGTTTGTTTCGTTTTTCGGATTCGAGACAGTCTGTGAGGAAGGGGCAACGCCGACCTGTTGCGCTTGCTCGCCATTGTAGCGCGGCAAAGTATTGCCGCCTAGTCCGGGGTAGGCTGGACAACGCCCCGAGCCGGTTCCGAACCACGAGTATACCGTCGAATTTTGCACGTCAAAGTGATCTGAATCCACCCAGTTCAAGTACGGATCGGAAGCGCCGCTGCTGAAAGGCCCGTAAGGAGGTGTATAAAAACCTCCGTTGTTCGGAAAATAGGAATTAGTGAAGAAATGCCCGTATGGGTCTGCCGGATTTCCCCCGGCGATTCCTGAAACTCCGTTGGTCAAGAGGGTGCCCACGTATTCTACCCACGTGTGCGGGACTTGGTGCACTTCGTTCGCCAATTCCAACACATCGTAGAACGCACCCCATCGTGCCGACTCATAACCAAACAGATTTTGCAGATTGGAAAGCGTGGTGGAAGTGCAGGAATAGCTCGCACAGGGCTGTAGACCTTGGGGACCGCCCAACATCAGATGAATACCCGCTGTATGAGCCGCCGCAAACCATAAGTCAATGGCGGATATGCCCCACAGAGCTCCTCCGCTGGCGCTCCAGTTGTAGGAGTTGTAACCGGTGCCAAGGAAGTTCCCCGAGCCTCTGACAAGGCTAGGAGAACCCGCATTATCCATTGAGAGGCGGTTGAAGTTCTCGCCCCATGCAGCGCAAAACTGCGCCGCATTTGCCAATGTACTCTGGTAGCCGATTGCGTGATTGAAACTCACTCCAGTATCCCGCGTGAAGCCCAGATACGCTGGGATGGGATTCGAGTAGGTTCCCGCGCTTGATGGCAGTGTAATGCGTGTGCCGCTATTGATCGTGACGTTATAGTAGGGAGTGCATACCGGCAGGGAAGTGCAGAGCCAGATGTCGCTGGTAATGTTTGACGGCTGCCTGGCGGTAGAGAACTGAACGCCGCTGCTGTAAGCAACGCTCGTTCCACTGACGGTTACGTAGGTCAGCGCGGGAACTTCGGCCTCGCCGTAGGTGGGAGAAGTGGAACTGCCGGTGTTGCTGTTGTACGGAACATACCAATCAAAACCGTTCGGGAAGAACAGCTTGTTGTTGCCGTCCGTCACGAGATTGGGCGTGTTTTTGTAATTGTGCAGGAAACCATTGCCTGCATTCCATGCAGAAGCCACGATCACCGAACCATTGGCGGTGCAGCTATATGGAGTACTCTGATGGTCCGTGTAGTTCATGCTCCAAGTCCATGTCCCCGGTATCCACGCGCTCCCATTCGCCTTTCCCACGTTGCCAGCAGCCCAGCGCACCGCATAAGCATTCACACCTTTCCTAGATTCGCTGAGGAGAAACATACCAGCTGTTACTGAAAAAGATCCCCCGGGTGAGGTAAGGGTCACAGTTCCGTTGTTTGCTTCATCATCGTCAACGTAATTCTCAGACGGCGTGGTGCCTTGAATCTGGTAGACATCGCCCAAGAGAGGATTGCCGCTGCCCAACGAACCATCGGCCAGGATCGGTCCCCTAGCCGTGATATTGCAGACGGGTTGCTTCACCGTAGAGTTCACCTTCACCTTAGCTGATCGTGATTTGGTTGATTCCTGTGTCGATGTCGCAGTGATGGTAGCGGCGGTCGGCGGTCCGGAGGGCGTAAATACGCCCCCAGCAGTGACCGTCCCACCGGCTGCGGACCAGGTGACCCCGGAACTGTAGTTCCCGGTTCCCAAGACCATGGCCGAGCACTGGCTGGTCTGTCCCCTCAGAATGCTTGTGGGAGTGCAAGTGACGCTTACTGACTTTATGGTCGGCGATGCAGGCGGGGTAGTATAGATCGAGCCACCAATGCAACCAAGGACCAACAAAAGGCGAAAGTAAGAAGGTACAAATAGAGGCTTGCGCATCATACACACCTCGCCACGGCTAATGACCCGTGAGGGAGTTTGATTTCGGCAACTATAAAATCCCGTTGTGTTAAGTGCAGCGGAGACACGTCACAGGCCAGGCGGATTGCTCAGGGTCTGGGCTCGCGGCTCATCCTGCGAAGAGCAGGTTCCGGTAGACGCCGGCGATCTGATTCATCATGGCCTCGGTTGTGAACTTTTCTGCCACCAGGTTCCTTCCCGCTGTGCCCATCGCCTTTGCCTGGAGCGGATCGGAGAGCAACCGAAGGATGGCTGCCGAAAGGGCGCCCGGATCTTCTGGGGGAACAACGAACCCAGTGACCCCATCATTCACGGCCTCGGCGTTTCCGCCCACATCAGTAGCAACAACCGGAAGAGACGACGCCATCGCCTCGATGATGGCATTGGAGAAGCCTTCGCTTCGCGATGGAAGAACAAAAATGTCGGCCGCTGCAAGATGTTGGCGCAGATTCGTGACTTCGCCGTCGAAACGGACATGATTGGCGAGGTGCAAATCCTGAACGAGGGCTTGCAACTCTGCGAAATAGGCCGGCTCCAGAACCTCGCCGGCAATACTAAAGGAAACCTTGGGAAACTGCTGCGCGATGGTCGCGGCGGCCCTGATGAACACATCGTGCCCCTTCACCCGCCGGATATTGCCCACGGTCGTCACCAGAAACTCGCCGGGGTTCTTGGCAGGCCTGGAGGCCGCATCCCAGTCGGCAAGATTCAG
>JBEKXQ010000208.1:0-4504 GCA_049511915.1 Candidatus Korobacteraceae bacterium | reverse complement strand
TTTTGCTTCTGCCGCACCAACTCGCTCTGTGCCCTGAGCACTCGTCTCACGCGATACCGATGCGCGACACGTTTCACATAGCTCTGGACATCACGCGAGGAATACTCCAGCCCCCTCGAAGAAATCGGGTACTCGCCGACGTAGTAGGCTGCGGTGATCAATCGGAGATCCCCGTTGAACTTCTGCTTGAGCCAGGCAAGATATGCGACTCCACCGCGAATGTTCTCTTGCACCAGAAACCGATCGCGAACGCCGAACCGCACAGCCGTTGCTGGCATCAATTGCATGATCCCCGCCGCCCCCTTGTTCGATACCGCGTACGGATTCCATCCCGACTCTTCGTCGATGATCGCTGCCACCAACTCAACCGGCACCTGGTAGACAGCGGCGTAATACTCAGCCCACCTTGCTGACACGTCTCGTGGTGGGCGTGCGTCAGGCGCTTGCGCTCTTGCGGTTCCCACCAACAGCACAAGAAGACACGCCATGGCCCACTTCATACGACGGCCTCCATTTGCGCGGCCGACGAGTCCACCTTCTCCTCTGCCGCCATCAACTCGTCGCGATAGCGCTTCGAGTCAGCGACCAAGCCTTCAAACCCGGCACGCAATAGCAAGCGTTTACGATCGGGTTCGGTTTTGGCCAAGAGCGGCAACAATAGGTCCCGTTGCTCGTGTGATATCTCTTCGACGTCGAGGATCTCCAGCGCCTGAGAGAGGTCCAGCATTTCCGCGATCGAGGGCGGTTTTTCCATGTTCCAGCCGCGCAGGGCGTGTGCCAGCCCAGCCAGTTGCCCCCGCAGGCGCAAGCTTTCACTGCTGCTCCGGATCGCCAGGATTTCTCTCTCACGTTCGACTGATGGGTATTCAAACCGCAGGTAGAAACACCGTCTCCGGAGAGGGTCGCCCAAACGTCGTTCCTCGTTTGAGCTCAGAACGACAAAAGGAATCGTGGAGGCCTGAATGGTCCCTAGCTTGGGAATCGTCATCTGCCACGCGCTCAGGATCTCCAGCAATAGGGCTTCAATGTTGTGGTCAACCTTGTCGAGTTCATCGACCAGAAGCACGCACGGTTGGGTTTCATACCGCAGTGCACGCAAGAGCGGCCCTTCCGCAAAGAAGTCCAGCGAGTGCAGCCGGCTTCGGATCTGGTTCCAATTCTGGTCAAGGTTAGCGGCTTGAGTGTCCAAGAAGAGTTTCTGCAGCGCCTCGTCGAATTTACCGATGACTTTTTCTTCGGTGATCCCCACGTAACACTGAAGGCGCTCAACCACCGTATTGGCCGCTGCGGCTACGGCGTATGCGAGCTCGGTCTTGCCACATCCCGGCGGACCTTCCACCAGCAGTGGCTTGCGCATACGGGCCGCCAGATACACCACCTCCAGCGTGACTGGATCGATGATGTAGCGTGCCGCGCGCAGCTTCGTGGCGAGTTCGCTTGCAGACGAGAACACGTCGGCTTCCTTCCGGCGTGAAAACTACACCCGAAGCATTTCTTTTGCATTTTGTGTTTGTGGGTTTTGCGGGTAATCGAGCAGCCCGATGCGTTGGTTCACTTCAACGCAGAGGGAAACGGTTAGAAGCCCTTTCCTTAGGCTAAGACGATGATTCTGTTTTACCAGCCGTCGCATGCCAGGAGAGGTGTCGCCTCGCGCAGATCGAGAAACTCAGGAATCGGAGTTTTATTTCACCGATCACAGTTTGACTGGCCAGAGCACATCCTTTCTGTAGTGCTGACCTCCTCGCACTGCCTATGCCGAACTTTTTTCACCATTTGCACTTTGACTGGCAAACGGGATGCCTTTCCGTTCCCCGAGCCGAGAGCTGGCAGGTGACTCACAGGCTGCGGGTCGGGCTGTCAGGTAACGTCTCCGTTCGCACGGTGCACCTCATCTTTATTTAACCGATCACACTTTGACTGGGGAACAAGAGTCTCTTCGCTTTTGGCACTGGGAGTCACTAGCGCGGCGAATCATCCCTGGCAGCTGCATCGCCAAATCTTTTTCACCGAATGCATCTTGACTGGTGGCTCGGCATCTCGCCCTCCGCCTAGTATCCTTCACCCGGGCGGCCAGCCCCCCTCGCACGAAGCGCACCAACTTTTTCTTACCAATCGCACTTTGACTGGCGGCCGGGCTTCCGTCCTCCGACGCTCGATCGGGCAGCACCCCCGTCGGAACCCGGCCAGAGGACCGATCACCGCCTTTCTCGCATCCATAGGAAACCGACGATTATTTGGTGTGATGTGTCTCTGGCGACTCTGCACCAAACTTTTTCTCACCGATCACACTTTGACTGGTAGCAGAATTCTCCGCCTCTTGAACGGCACTATGGTTGGACTTATAGCTGACATGTTTCTGTTTTCGCAGTGGGTTTTGACAGTAAGGAGATTTCGCACTACAAGTGCCCACTGTGACGACCGACGCCATTGCGCTCAGCAACGTGCTAGCCGAACTTGCCCTACGGCAGCTCCCGTGTGGAGGCTGGGCTGCTCTTGCATCTTCTTCACAGCCAGCAATTGAGCCGACGTGCTACGCCGCGCTGGCACTCGGCTCGGCGCCTGTAGGCGACATCGAGCGCGCTCAGGACTTTCTGCTTCGCACGCAGAATCCTAATGGCAGTTGGCCAGTCGTCCCCGGAGATGACCAAGAGGGTGGCTGGGTCACTTCGCTGGCTGTCATTGCCCTTCGTGATCTGGTATCGGCAATACCGGCCAGGTTGCAAGGCTTTCACTGGCTGCTGAACTGCTCGGGCAAGGAATCGAACTGGTTTTGGAAATGGAAGTTTCGCACCGCCGACCGCCACGTCCGTTTCGACCCCGACAAGTATGGCTGGCCATGGTTCCCGGATACGGTCAGTTGGGTGGTTCCCACCGCATTCGCGATACTTGCCCTAAACCAGCTCCCTTGCTCTTGCGGTGGTCTTGAGCGCATCCATGTGCGCGTCGATTGCGGCATCCGGATGCTTTTCGATCGTGCGTGTCCCGGCGGCGGATGGAATGCGGGCAACGGCGTTGTCTATGGATGCCCCATGGCACCCCACGTCGACGATACGGCAATTGCTCTCCTGGCATTGAGTGATCGAGGGCAGCAACCGGCTGTACAAAGTGCAGTGCAGTACTTGGAACGTGTTGCTCCGACCCTTACGGCGCCTTGGAGCCTTGCTTGGTCAATCCTTGCGCTCGCTGCTCACCGTCGGCCGATTGCTTCGCTTCACGATTCTCTGTCGGCACTTTCTGATCTCTCAAGTACAGAGGACACCGGCACGCTGGCGTTGGCCTGCCTCGCTCTGGACTACAGCCGCGCTTTGTCAGCTTTCGGGGTGATCGTTTGAGTGTTACTCGTCGAGATTTTCTTGTTGGGAGCGCCGCTTTGGCGGCTGGCACAGCGGTCACGGCTCCCTTTCTTCTACCCAAGTATCATTCCGATCAACGACCGAAGCGATCTCGAGTCGCGATTTTCCATGCACAGCAATACTCCCAAGAGCTCGACCAGCTCCTTGCCGCAGGTCTCCGCCTCTTCCCGATCAACGTGACAGGCAAGACCGTGGTCCTCAAGCCCAATTTAGTGGATTACATTCCTGGCGATGCAATCAACACTCACCCATTGCTGGTGCTCGCCGCGGCCGAATCGTTCCGCCGACTGGGCGCCAAATCTGTGTTGGTAGCCGAGGGACCAGGACATCAACGAGACACACAGCTGGTGCTTTCACAGAGTGGTTATCAACAATCTCTGCGTGATGAAAAGATCCGATTCGTCGATCTCAATCGCGACCAACTGATTCGTACACGCCTTCGGGCGGGCTACACCGGGATGAAAGACCTCTGGCTCCCCCGCACTGTGCTAGAGGCCGATTTCCTGGTCTCTATGCCCAAAATAAAGGCCCATCACTGGTCCGGCGTCACGCTCAGCATGAAAAATATGTTCGGTGTCGTTCCGGGTGCAAGATACGGATGGCCGAAGAACATTCTCCATTGGAAGGGCATTCAGGAGAGCATCCTTGATCTGTGCGCAACCGTTCCGATCCATTTCGTGATCGCGGACGGCATCGTGGCCATGGAAGGCAACGGGCCTCTCAACGGCACCGCTCGTCCTCTGGGAAAGATCGTGCTTGCGGATGATGCGGTCGCTGCTGACGCAACCTGCGCGCGGCTTATGGGGTTCGATCCCGACCGAATCGTCCACATTCACGAGGGCTCGAGATTCCTGGGCAATGCCTCTCCAGCACTCATCGACCAGGTTGGAGAGATCGTCAATGCTCCGACGAAGCCCTTCCAGGTGGTCCCAGAGTTTCGACATCTTTATGTGCTGTGATGCACGCGTAGTTGTGCTTACGTAGCGAGTTGCTCCGGCCTGCCCGATTTATTGGGCAGGGTGCTTGTTCTGACTTGACTTAGAAAGGCAGCGGGCGTTGCGAGCGCATTGGTCCGGAACCAACGATCATCTCGAGGATGCGAGGCCCTATTGGAGCTACGAAGACATAGGTGTCTTTTTCCTGGTTCTTGT
>JBEKXQ010000207.1:0-11178 GCA_049511915.1 Candidatus Korobacteraceae bacterium | reverse complement strand
TTGATGGTGGGCTCGACTGTGAGCCGGGTGGAGATTTCAAACGTGCCGGCTTTTGCTGTTGGTGACTGGGTCCTGAGTCAGAACGGCTGGCAGGAGTACGCGATTTCGGACGGTAGAGGCGTCTTGAATCTTGGAGCGCACCCGGCCAGGCCTTCCTGTGCGCTAGGCGTGCTAGGCATGCCGGGATTCACGGCTTATATGGGACTGTTGGACATTGGACAGCCGAAGCCGGGCGAGACCGTGGTGGTTGCCGCGGCGACAGGTGCCGTGGGTTCTGTTGTGGGGCAGATTGCGAAGCTGAAGGAATGCCGCGTGGTGGGGATTGCGGGGGGAGCGGAGAAGTGCCACTACGCGGTGGAGGAGCTCGGATTGGACGCCTGCCTTGATCATCGCAGTCCGAAACTGCATGAGGAGCTGGCCGCGGCGTGTCAGAACGGCATTGATGTGTACTTCGAGAATGTTGGCGGATTGGTTTTTGATGCCGTTCTGCCCCTGCTCAATGCGCGTGCCCGGATTCCCCTTTGCGGGCTGATTGCCATCTACAATGGTGACCCGGCGGCGGAGAGCAAGTACCGAACCTCGCAGGTGATGGCGACCTTGTTGAAGAAGCGAATTCGGGTGCAGGGATTCATCATCTTTGAGGATTATGGACCGCACTTTGGGGAGTTCCGGAAGCAGATGGCGGAATGGTTCAGGGCAGGGAAGATCAAGTATCGCGAGGATATAGTGAGCGGATTGGAGAATGCTCCTGAGGCGTTCATGGGTCTGCTGCAAGGGAAGAACTTCGGGAAGCTGGTGGTTCAGGTAGCGGTGGAAGCCGGAACATAAGAGCGCGAAGGTTGACTACCCGATGTGCAGCTCACTACCCAAGGCGAAGATGAAGAAGGGCGCAAAGGCTGCTTGATTGATTGAACAACTTTGTGCCCGGGATGATGAAAAACGGTTTTCGGTCCTGGCCGAAACCTGAATCAAATAATGCAGACAATCACTGCAATTTGATTTTGCCAGCAATCTCTTTGGTGGATTTTCGCGATACTTCTGCCTGTTCGGCATATCGGCGCCAGTTGGCCACGGCCGTTTTAACCTTTGCCAGAATCTCCTGCGCGTTCTTTATTCCATGCTGTTTGCCCAATGCCTGAAGTTGGGCTGCGCCTGGATTCCTTCCCTCGCCCATGACGAGCATGCTTTGCTCTCCGCCCGGGCCATAGGAAAAGGTCAGGTCATAGGCAGGCGCGAACATCGAGGCTGGGACTGCGATGATCGGCATGGATCAAGCCGCCAAGACTGTGCATATGGATGCGGGCATCTCCGTCCCGGTCGAAGCGTTTTGTACCGAAGTATTTGTTCCTTTTCGTACGGAACAGATGAGTCTCAGGCATCTCCACGCCTGCATCCTTTGCCATCAGGCTATAGGCGGATTCGATAGCTCCCGAGTCCCGCGCGTCCTGGAGAGAAGGGAATTTGATCATCCAGTGCGCGAAGCCCGGTTCGAATTCCTGCTGGCCGTGAATGATCCTTTTCTTGTCGGTGCTCACTTGCGCCACGATCTTGGGTCGGGCACCCGAAGAAGAGCCATTGAGCCGCAACAAATCTTCGAAGACCTCTTCATTCACTCCGGCAAGTACGACGGCTGATTCCTCAGCAAGTTTGTCGAGCATCAGCGGAGCATCGTCGGCGGTTTGCTGGCTCAACTCAGGCTCGTAGCTGAGAGCGCCCATGCCGTGCCGTCCCACATACGCCAGCCGGTCGAGCGGATTCAGTTGGCCGCGATGGAGACCGTGTTTTTCCACTGTGCGGTCCAGCAAAAGACGGCCCCAACCGTCCGGCAGACTGTCATTGAATACGCCATGCAGGCCGTCGAAGATCGCCGTGTCGGCAATAGATACGCCAGGCCTGAGCGGAAGTTTGATCGGCGAGAGTTCGATGCCCGAAGCAACGAAGGAGGCGTCATACTCGAAAAGGATCTGCCTGTCCTTGAACGCGAGGCGCCCAACCTTGCGGCGCTGGTTTCGCGCGTCCAGATAGACTGTCAGCAACTCTGTCGGCTTATACGCCATGGCTGAGTCCTTTTCTGCCCGTTGCTCTGCGCCGCAACGCCGGCGTGGCCAGCAGGGCGTCAAGTGATTGGGTGGCTGAGATAGGCGGGCTTTCTGCGGCCAGCTTGTCGAAATCGTCAAGGCAATTGAGCACCAAGGCCAGATTCAGAAGCGAGTCCAGCGCAATCAATCCTTCGCGCTCAAATCGCTTCAGAGAACTGAAGGTCACGCCCGAGCGTACCGCCAGTTCTTTTTGTGTCAGGTTCATGGCAAGACGCCGGGCCTTGAACCGCCCTGCAATTCCTGTCTGTACCTCTTGCACGGTCCTGAGATATACAGCCAATAAGTTGCCTCTTTCTGCCAATTGTACAACACAAACGTCAATATATTAACCATATTGTTTGTGAAAAATGCCCCGTCTGCTCATCGCCGAGGTATGCTTTAGCCGCGCTCAGGAAGTGGCTTCGGCGCAGCAAGGCGAAGCGCTAACATTGATCTGGAATCGGAGACCGCGATGGAACCGTTTCGCTTTCATCTCTTCGTCTGCACTCAGCAAAAGCCGGAGGGCGTACCCTCGTGCCCGGCCAACGGGTCGATCACGGTGCTTAATGCGCTGGATCACGAGATACAAGCAAGCGGTTTCGGCGGCGATGTGCAGCTCACTACCTGCGGCTGCATGGGACTGTGTGATGAAGGTCCCGTGATGGTTGTCTACCCGGAAGGGGTGTGGTACCGGCGCGTGCAAACGTCCGACATCCCCGAAATCGTCAACCAGCATCTGCTCTATGGCAAACCCGTCGGTCGACTCGTCTGGAACGATGCCTCTGCGATGAAGGCCATGGCAATCGAACATGGGGAACATTTCCGTCAAGCGATGGTAGCCCGCGACAAAGCGGGAACGCTGCCCGACCGCCTGAATGAGATGATTCGCGGCTACATGCCGAGCCGTTGCGTTCTTACCGCACTTGAACTCGACATCTTTACCGCGGTTGGGGGCGGGGCCAAAGCTGAGCAGATTGGGACGCGGGTCCACGCGCATGCCCGCGCTGTAGGCGTGCTGCTTAACGCGCTTGTCGCTCTTGGACTGCTCTCGAAAACAGGGGATGAATACAGGAATACGCCCGAGTCATCGCGCTTCTTTGTGGAGGGATCGAAGGACAATCACCGCGATGGCCTGCTGCACACAGCCAACATCTGGCACAGCTGGAGTACGCTGACCGAGGCAGTGCGCGGTGGTACGCGTGTTCCGATCGATCACCGCAACGCCCCCGAATGGACAGTCAATTTCATTGCCGGTATGCAGCGCAACTCCAGGGATCGCGCCCCGCTGGTAGTGAAGGCCCTGGGCACAGACGGGGTTCGCCGCATCCTCGATCTCGGCGGCGGTTCCGGCGCCTATTCCATTGCGTTCGCGAAGGCTTCTCCTGACGTGAGATGCGAGATCCTCGATTTACCGGAAGTAGTCCCGCTTACGAGCGAATATGTCAGTAGGGCCGGCGTCTCAGCGCAAGTCAGCCTTCGTGCCGGAGACATGCTGCGCGGCGATTTCGGCTCCGGCTACGACGTCGTCATGCTGAATGCGATTTGCCATATGTTTTCAGAGGAGCAGAATCGGGATATCTTCCGCAGGGCTCGCAAGGCACTGGCGCCGAACGGCCGCCTGGTTGTGCAGGATTTTATCCTCAATCCCGATAAGACCGGACCTCTGCAAGCGGCACTCTTCTCGGTGAACATGCTCGTGGGTACCGACGCCGGCGCCAGCTACAGTGAGGTTGAATATACCTCGTGGATGAAAGCTGCCGGATTCACCGAGGTAAGCCGAGTCAAGCTGCCTGGGCCAAGCGACCTGATTGTAGGGCGATTGAAATAGGGTTCCGTAGAATGCCCGACCAGCTTTGCGCGAAGTGAGTGAGGGCGCGCCGCGGGATCGGTTGCACTTGCCGAGAGTATATTTCTCTTGATTGCCAACGATAAACTTCGGCGTTCTTTTATCGTTCGACAGGTGAATTCATCAGCCAACATTCGAAGTGTCAAGGCCTGCGGGTTCATCGGGAAGCCAGGCAGTGGAGAGCGGGGAAGATGCAACGAGACATAGATATGAGGCGGACGTGTGCCCTCGCAATTCTTTTGCTCCTCACTACTCTTGCCGGCTCTGCGCAGGAAAGTGCGACGAACAGTTGGAAAGTGGTTGGCCCAGGCGGGGGCGGCACCATGATTGCCCCAACGATCAGCCCGCACGATTCCCGGCTCGTCGTTGAGCACAGCGACATGACCGGCGGCTACATCACGCGCGACAATGGCCTGTCCTGGCGCATGGTGAATCTCCGCAGCGGCATCGATGTCTTCGCCTTCGATCCTGTCGCCCCGCAGGTTATCTATGCCGGCAATGCTGCCCTTTGGCGAAGCGGCGATTCAGGGCGAACCTGGAGAATGGTCTTTCCAAGCCAGGGAAAAAGGCAACGGAAGCCTGGAGCGTCTTTATGTTTCCTTTCAGCGGAGGGGCCAACCCACTGTGATTGTTTCCTCTGCAGATGGCGGCGCCTCCTGGAGCCGCTTTGCCTCTTTACCCCAGCGCGTCCTGCTTCTCATCCCGCACAACTCGCAGCTAATCGCCGTCTCCGATTCTGCAGCCTATCGCATCGCACCTGATGGCAGCACCACCGAACTGGGTGTCATCGGAACCAGCGTCAGGGCGGCCAGCGCGGCGCGGCACGGCGACTCGATCTGGATCTATGCGACCGGCCAGGATGGCAAGGTCTACCTCTCAGAGGACTCAGGACTGCACTGGGAACTGGTTACGCCCATGCTTAACCAGAGCTCCGGCCGGTTCGAAGCCATTGCCGCGTGTGATCGACATCCTGAGGTTGCCTATGCCGGTTTCAGAGGCCTTCAACTTGCCCAGGGCAACGAGAACCTGTTCAACGGAATTGCCAAGACAATCGATGGCGGCCACACCTGGAAGATCGTCTTCAAGGAATCGACTCACGCCGCCGCCAACCTGAGAGGAAGCTGGATTGAGCAGCGCGCAGGGCAGGGCAACGTGGACATCTGGTTCGACGCGCCGAAAAGCCTCGGCGTGGCGCCCACCAACCCTGACATCGCTTACGCGACCGACCTCTTCCGTACCTATCGCACTCTCGACGGCGGCGCGACCTGGCAGGAGATGAACTCGAAACAACTCGACGACGGCAGTTGGACCTCCCGGGGTCTTGATGTGACGACCAACTATGGCGTGCAGTTCGACCCCTTCGATTCCCGGCACATTTTCATCGACAACACCGACATCGGCCCGTTCCAAAGTGGCAACGGCGGCCAGTCCTGGCGAAGCACCCTTGAAGGCGTGCCGGAGGATTGGCGGAACACCACCTACTGGCTGGCCTTCGACCCCACGCAACGCGGTCTCATCTGGGGGGCCTTCAGCGGCGTCCACGATCTTCCCCGGCCCAGGATGTGGCGGGGCCGCAAGACTGCGGGTTTCACGGGCGGCGTGGCCGTCTCAACCGATGGCGGCGAACACTGGCAACCGAGCAGCGCGGGCATTCCGTCAGATGCCATCACACACATTCTTCTCGACCCCTTCAGCCCCGCCGGCAACCGCACCTTGTATGCCTGCGCTTTTGGCCGCGGCGTTTACAAGTCCATCGACAACGGCCACACCTGGACGCAGAAGAGCAATGGCATTGCCGGCGAAGAGCCTTTGGCCTGGCGCATCACTCCCTCGCAGGATGGCTCTCTTTACCTCGTCGTTGCTCGCCGCAGCGAGGGCAAAGATGCCCCCGCGTCTGGGGCTGGAGCCGTCTATCGCTCGACCGACAAAGCGGAACACTGGGAACCCGTCAAACTTCCTTCAGACGTTACTGGCCCAACCGGCTTGGAGGTCGATCCACGCGATCCGCAGCGCCTCTACTTGACGGCTTGGGGGCAGGAGGGGGAGTTCGCCGACCGGAACGGTGGCGTGTTCGCCTCCGACGACGGAGGCAAGACGTGGCGAGCCCTGTTTACGCAATCGCAGCACGTTTACGATCTGACCATCGATCCCCACCATCCCGATACGCTCTATTTCGCCGGGTTTGATGCTGCTGCCTACCGCTCTACCGATCGCGGCGACCATTGGGCACGCATCAAGGGCTACGACTTCAAATGGGGACACCGCATCTTCCTCGACCCTAACGATCCGACGAAGATCTACATCACCACATTTGGTGGCGGCGTCTGGCATGGGCCCGCCGCCGGCTTCGCGATCTCAACCGAGACCATTCTGACTCCAGTTCCTGTCGCCCAATAGAGCCTTGCCTGTGCTGCGCACGAGCCCCCGCCTTTTTCCTTGGCACAGGCCGCCGAAATGAGCCATGACTGGCGCAAAGAAAAAGGACACGTCTCCGTGCCCTTTTACCTTTTCCAGAAGGAAGAAGAGAAACGAACCATTACATCATTTTGGCCAAGCCGGACGACTTCGCCTTGCGGAAGGCTACAAACGCCAGGGGCTGGCACGTTCGCATCATTTACATCAACATCCCACCTATCAAGGATCCCCCCGTTCAACTGCGCCGAAAAACCATAACTCCCGGCTGAGTTGCCGTTTTCGTCCTCATTGGCAGTAATAGCACCGAATGTGGAGCCGTTGCTGTATTCGGAAAAGCCGTCGAGGTACGTGATTGCGCCGCCGAAGGTATTCAGAGTTGGGGGCCCCGAGCCATTATTCTGATTGCCGTTGGGATCGGAGCCGCTGAATCCGACCGCATCCACCTCATAAACATTCCTCGCTGTGAACGTGACGGGCGCGATGGTCTGATACACATAGTACCCCTGCTCCGCGTAGGATCCTGGGGCGAAAGTTGCAGTCGCAAGCGTCGTGTCAGTGGTTAAGTCGAAGATTCCCACCCGGATGGTTCCGGTGATGGTTCCGGATCCCGATGCGTTGAAGACGCCAAGCTCATTGATCGTCAAGGCCGAGTTCGCGGTGAAGAAGTTTGCCAGGTCGCCAGTCCAGGTCTGAATGCCTTGGCCGGGACCGGTGCTGTATGCCACCTCATCTGCGAATACAGCCGGGGAAAGCGCAAAGGCTGTTGCCAATGCGAGTAACGCAATTGAGAGCTTCTTCATCTTGTCCTCCTGGAGTCGCCCTTGCAGGCGTTTGGTTATGAAGGCAAGGCAAGGCCAGATGTCTTGGCCTTGCGGAAGGCTACGAACGCCAAGCCGAGCATGCCGGTGCCGAGCAAGAGCAGAGACGAAGGTTCTGGGCTTACCGCAAAGGTTCCGGCTCCGAACTGATTAAGATCTGAGCTTGTGCCTGACAGCAAACTTTCGTTCGGCGGGTTGGGTACTGTGGAGAAGTTTGGGTAGTCCAAGTAGGTATTGCCGTCAAACGCATTACCGTCGAACGTAATGGCGCCGCCTAAGCTGTTCAGTGTCGCGCCAGTTCCGGTGCTGGTCAAAACGCATTGCCATCCTGCAGATGGAGTGCAGCCGTTGTCATTGCCCATGAGCTGGCTCGGCCCGAATCCGACCACATCCACCTCGTAGGTTCCAGGCGAAAGCGTGACTGGAGCGATCGGCTCGAACACATTGTTTTCTGCACTGGTGTATGTGCCAGTAGTAAGGAAGGTATAGGATGCGCTTGGCACGGGGGTGCTGACGCCGCCGGAGATACTGGCAATTCCGACTTGGAGATTATCGGTTAAGGTAGCATTTCCATTGTCGAAGGCACCAAGCGCAACAATCGTGATCGGTGAGTTCACAGTGAAGATCTCGGCCATGTTGCCGGTCCAGGCTTGAACGCCAACGCTATTCGTGTTGCCGTAAACGATGTTGTCTGCCTTTGCAGTCGAGGGCACAGTAAGGAGCGCAACCAATGCGAGCAATGCAATTGAGAGTTTGTTCATAGATTTCTTTTTCCTCCTGGAGCCGCCCTCGCGAGCATCTGGTTACGAAGACAAGGTCTGGCCGGACGACTTAGCCTTGCGGAAGGCTACGAACGCCAGGCCGAGCATGCCGGTGCCCAGCAGAAGCAAGCTGCCGGGTTCAGGGCTTTGGGATAAAGCAACGCCGTAGAAACTGGCCTCGCTATTTGGGGCTCCTGTGTCGGTCAGCTCGATCGTGATCGGGTCGCCCGCATTGAGGGAGGTTCCCACGAATGACGCGGTATAAAGAGAAAAGTATCCCGCTGCGGGCGACGTGCCGGTAGCGTCGTACGCAACGCCGTTGACCAGCAGGTCCGCGCCCCCACCGAAGGAATCTTGGTCGGCGCGGTTTCCAATTTCGACCGTGAGCGTGTAGGTGTCACCTGCCAAAACCGTCCCTACCGTCTGATAGAGCGTTGGATCGTTGGTGTATCCAACGACTTGGGTACCGTTGAACCCGCTGAAGGAGTTCGACAGAGGAGCCCACTGGCCGTAGCCGCCACCAGGCGGGGTGTTACCACTAGCGCCGACACTGGTTCCCCAGTCCGGGATAGCCTCAATGAGGGGTAGGCCAGTGTAGTCGATTCCGTCATTGGCCTGGTTCAGGCCACTTGCGGGCAAGATGGTGAAATCAGCGTTGGCTACTGGGATGTCAGTGGCCCATGCCGATCGCGCCGGGGCGATCGCAAGGGCCGCTGCCATTGCGAGCAAAGCGAGGTAGAATTTCTTCATTCTTCCCTCCAGGAGTCGCCCTTGTGGACGTTTGGCTATGAATGCAAGGTCAAGCCGGACGACCTCGCCTTCCGGAAAGCTAGGAACGCTAGACCTAGCAGGCCGGTGCCGAGCAGGAGCAGAGAGCCGGGTTCCGGAGTAATCTCGGTCGCTGAAAAATCAACACCTACTCCGCTATTTCCTTCTTGATATGCGTTAGCGGAATTGGTGCTATCTAGGCCGTACCCGTTCCCGGTGCCGTTGCTCCAAACCTCGACTTCGTAACCACCAGCAACTTCAAACATGAGGCCGGCGCCGTCGACAAGGCCGCCGGTATAACATCCCCCTCCCCAAAAGCAGGTGGCAAGAGCGTCGTCCGCTGGATAGAAGAGGTTGGTGTAGAAAAAGAGGCCATTGGAGGTTTTTGTGCCACTTGTGTTGGTGTAAGAACCTCCAGGCAAGACGCCAGTGATATTGCCGGAGTAACCTCCGTTGCTATCCGAATAGGTCCCACTGATGCCAGTGACGTCATAGACGCCGCCGGCGACCGCGTTGCCAATAGTCGGATCAAGCGTGACGGTCAGAATGCCGGAACTGGTGATGCCTCCGCCTGTAATGCTAAAGCTGTACGAATCAGCCATCGCCGCCGGCGTGATCGCAAGAGCAGCTGCCATTGCGAGTAATGCTAGGCAGAATCTCTTCATTTCTTACCTCCTGGAATCGCTCTCGCGAGCATCTGGTTATGAATACAAAGTCTGGCCGGCCGCCTTCGCCTTCCGGAAAGCTACGAACGCCAGACCTAGCAATCCGGTGCCGAGGAGCAGCAGTGAGCCTGGCTCCGGGGTTGCCACGACGAAGCTAACGTTCGTCCCGTCGTCTAGAGAGGTCGGAGTACCCGACGCGTTGAAGTCGGCCACCGTGTAAGGCTGCTCTGCGCCATTCCCGAATAAGTTGACATCGTACCCGCCAGCGACATCAAAAAGGATGCCCCAAGCATCGACAAGGCCACCAGCAGTCGAATACGTGCCAGCTGGCCAGCCATAGGGCGCCAAGTTGATGGCAGGAGCCGTTCCGCCGGGATAGAGCAGGTTGTCATACATCCAATCGCCAGATCCGATCACGCTGGTGTTGTTGCTTATGACATAAACCGAATCGTTGGGGCTGGCGGAACTGTAGGCGCTGGGTTCCAGGCCAGTGATCGCCGCGCTCGAGATGCCTGCGCTGCTGTCTGAAAACGTTCCGGTGATTCCGGTGATGTCAAAAACGCCGCCTCCTGCAGCCGTAGCGGTGATTGTGCCGGAAGAGGTGATGCCATCGCCGCTTATGGTGAAGTTCCAGCTGTCAGCCGACGCAGCCGGCGCGATCGCAAGGGCCACTGCCATTGCGAGTAATGCGAGGTACAATTTCTTCATTTCTTACCTCCTGAGTCGCCCTCGCGGGCATTGGTGCTCTTTGAGCCCCTGCAGAGGGCTGGCCAAGGGTTGAACTGCGGTTTCCACGGCCCACGCGTTGAAGTTCGAACATCATGCGATGCCACCGGCACTCGCGCCAGGGCTCGCCTCTAACTTCCAGGGGCGTACCTTCCCAATTTTGAAGGCCCCGGAACTCTGCGCCTGGTGAGCAGGGCAATGCAGACCTTCCCTGCGCGCACCCGTCGCACTCGTTTCTCTCTTTGCACATGGCGAGCCAAAGAAATTGTCTTTAGATACAGCGACTTGCGCTCGCAATCCTCAAGAGATGTGCAACATCTTGCGCATCTATGTACCAAAAAGGTTCCCTTTCCGCCGAAGTAACCAGAACTTGAGAATGGATTTGCTTGCAGGGGAATGGGAAGAGGCGCTGAAGTGCTTCGCTTCTGCGGCCGGCTCGAAAGTTCGCCACACACAGCCCGGCCGACAGGTCTCGATGGGCCAAGCGAACTGCTCAGGGTCTGGGTTCGCGCTGGTGCCAGGCAATCGGGCGTCGCAGAGCTCTCGCGGAACTGCATGGGCAATTCGCAAGGCGAGGCTTCGGTGCTGATTCCCAATCTAGTGGCGAGCAGGCGTTTGACGGGCAACTCCCATTACCGCCAGGATCCATCAAGGCCCCTGCTTAGCTTCTTTGTGGGCACACGTTCGTACCGCTTCCAGTTTCTGTTTTCTGTCGGGCTTGGGCTGTTCTTCCGCGCGTGGCTCAATTGGCCGGGTTATCCTGAGGACGGCTCTCACCACCAATCAGGCCATCAGAATGGGATTCGCTCTCAGCATTCTTTATTTTGTTACGTACTACCTCACGCCGCCTACCCTGTTCGGGCCGCTCGCGATCTACCGCATTGAGCTGATTCTTGCCGTGGTGATCTTGCTCGTATCCCTGCCCAGGCTGATGGGGTCATTCATTTTCAAGACACCGCAGTCTCTGGCTTTGATCGGGTTGGCGATTGCGGCCTCATTTTCAGTGCTTATTGCATTGCATTGGGCCGGCGGCGCGGTGAAAGCGTTCCTCGACTTCATTCCCAATGCATTCGCATTTTTCCTTGTGTGCCTGCATTGCAA
>JBEKXQ010000206.1:0-4719 GCA_049511915.1 Candidatus Korobacteraceae bacterium | reverse complement strand
CGCGGAATCGTGACCGGTACCTGTATTGCCTTCCTACGAGAAGTGAGTGCTTCGGCGGAAACCATAAATCAACTGTGAGCGGCCGTTCCTGCCCTTACACTCTGCAATATCGAACCGCACCCAAGTCAACTCAAAGTTTCGAGAGTGCTCATCCCCGTTCTATTCCCGGAAGAGAATCTCCGGCTGCTGCGAAAAAGCAGCTTGACATGAGCCCCAGCCGTGCTAGCATTTCGCCAACCACTTCGAGTGCTTTGGAGTCGGACTCACCGACGTGACGGCTTCAACGCATTGACCGCATGGCCGCTCCGGCAACATCTTCTCCACCAGTCGGAAAACCAGGGACTGCCTTCAAAGGGCGATCGCGCCAGCTAAATCGGTTCGGAGCGCAGAACCAATTCTTTCGGTGTCGGTTCCTGGGGCTGGAGGAATACTACACATGCGAGGCAAGAGACTTTCCATTCTATTGAGGGCGGCCCTGTCAATCTTCACCGTAGTCCTCTTTGCGACGAGCAGTTGGGTGGACGCCCAAGAAACGGTGCTGCATCGCTTCCAAAACAACGGCACAGATGGGCAAAACCCCTACGCCGGCCTGATCTCCGATGCCGCCGGCAATCTCTGTGGCACGACCGTCTATGGCGGCACTGACAACTCTGGGACGGTGTTCGAGATCACGCCGTAGCTGTTGAGAAACTCGCTTCTAAAGCAAGCGTTTCATTACCGAGCGCCTCACCCACGAAAGGAGCGCCGTATGCGCCGAATCAGCATCGCTATTGCTCTGTCTACCCTGTCCCTGGTTTCCATCGGCTTAGCCCAACAAAGTCCAATCACAGCCGTTCCGAACCTCATCCGCTATAGCGGAAGTTTGAAAGACGCACAAGGTGCGGCCCTCACATCCGCCGTCGGTGTGACCTTGGCTATTTACAAGCAGCAGGATGGCGGTGCTCCGGTCTGGATGGAGACGCAGACCGTCACGCCCGATGCGAATGGCAACTACAGCGTGCTGTTAGGCAGTACGACAGCTACCGGACTTCCGACTGATCTGTTCTCACAGGAAGAGCAGCGCTGGCTGGGTGTGCAGGTGGAGGGACAGGGGGAGCAGGCGCGCGTCCTGCTGGTCAGCGTTCCCTATGCCTTCAAGGCGCATGAAGCGGAGACGCTGGGCGGCAAGAGTGTTTCAGACTTTGTGCTGGCCAACGGGGCAAATTCCTCAGCGAATGCTCCCAACGGCAGTCAAACGTCGCCGGCCGGCGCGAATAATCTCCCAGTGGCAAGGGTGGGAATCAAGAAAGGCGCTGCCAGTGACGGGCCAACGAACTTCAGCGGCTCGACCACCGATCAGATTGTGGGCGTAACGCAGAGCGGCACCGGGGCGGGAGTAAATGCCTCTGCTCCTACGAAGGGGATCGTCGGAACCGCGACCGCAACCAGCGGCACAGTTATCGGAGTGGAGGGCGGGTCGGCCGGCTCAGGCGGATACGGAGTTTACGGCAATGTGACGTCTTCCACCGGTGCGACCGTGGGTGTGAAGGGCAACTCGATCAGCACTGGGGGCACGGGTGTACGCGGCACGAACACGGCGACCACCGGCGCTACGACGGGAATCAGTTCATATGTTGACAGCGCCGCAGGTACAGCGGCGGTATTTAACAATGCCGCGGGTGGCAAGGTCATCAGCGGCCAGAACAACGGGGTGGAGAAGTTCGCAGTCGATGGCAGCGGCAATATCACCGCTAGCGGGACCATCAGTACCACAGGACTCTCCGGAACTACGAGCGCTTCCACGGGAGTAGGACTCACTGGCAACGCGACCAATACCACTGGCGCTAATACCGGAGTACTGGGCGAGACCGCAAGTACGAATGGCACTGGCGTCAGCGGCATGGCCAATGCCACGAGCGGCCAGAACGTCGGCGTGGCGGGCTCAACCAGTAGCACAACAAACTATGCCGCTGGCGTTTCTGGCTATGAGGGTGCGTCAGCGGGTTTAGTGTTCGGCGTAGTTGGCGGCACGTCGAGTAGCGGCAACGGCGCCAGAGGCGTTTTCGGATTCGTTAGCTCGACGACAGGCCTGGGGGTGTATGGCGTTGGCGGGAACAGTTCAAGCAGTGGTGAAGGCTCGGCTGGGGTCCAAGGATATGAAGGCGCTACAAATGGAACGGTGTATGGCGTCGTTGGGAACGCGTCGAGCAGCAGCCAGGGCGCAGCTGGGGTCTCCGGATATGAGGCCGCTACAACCGGACAGGTCTATGGCGTGACGGGGCAAACATCAAGCAACCAAGGCGTCGGGGTCCAAGGCTCCGCCTATGCTACGACCGGCACCGTGTACGGCGTCTCTGGGAACACTCAAAGCAGCGGTCAGGGGTCGGCTGGGGTCACCGGAAACGCCTCCTCTAGTACAGGACAGGTTAACGGCGTCGCGGGATCTACTAACAGCACCACCAACTATGCTGCTGGCGTTAGCGCATACGAAGGTGCAGCTACCGGGACGGTGTACGGCGTTATCGCAGGCACGCAAAGTAGTTCGCCAGCCGCTGCGGGTGTCAACGCATACGCAGGCGCCACCAGCGGCCAGGTTTACGGCGTTATTGGAACCACCCCAAGTACCGGAGGTACTGGTGTGGCCGGAAGCGCTAACGCCACCAGCGGTAACACGGTCGGCGTGTATGGAAGCAGTGCTAGCCCGAATGGTAATGCAGGTTTTTTTCAAAACTCTGCCGGCGGTAACATCCTCACCGGTGCGGTGGGCAACGAGGCCAAATTCATGGTTGATGGACAAGGCAACGGTTTCTACGCCGGCAACCTTAACGTAACCGGCACGCTCACCAAGGGCGGCGGTTCGTTCAAGATCGATGATCCACTCGATCCGGAAAACAAATACCTCTCTCACTCCTTCGTCGAGTCGCCCGACATGATGAACCTCTACAACGGCAGCGTGCGGCTGGACGCTCGCGGCGAGGCTTGGGTCACGATGCCGGAATACTTCCAGGCACTGAATCGCGACTTCCAATATGTGTTGACCTCTTTGGGGTCTTCGCAACCGCGGCTCTACATCGCCCGCGAGATGAAGGACAATCGCTTCAAGATTGCCGGCGGCAAGCCAAGTGGAAAGGTTTCCTGGATGGTCACCGGGATCCGCCAGGATGCTTGGGCAAATGCGCATCGTATTCCGACCGAGGAAGACAAGCCTCCGCAGGAACGCGGCAAGTATCTGCATCCGGAGCTCTACGGCGCGAGCGCGGACAAGAACACCAACGCGATGTTGCAACATTAGTCCAACGTCATTGGGTGACAGGGCTGTGGCACGGTATGGAAGATCACGCCGTATAAGGAGCAGTGCGATGAAGAAACGTTTCCCAACGTTAGCAAGAGGCGAGAGGGGCATACGATGCACTGTTTTCTTGAGTTCAAAAAGGAAGTGTCGGTTTATATACATCGCCTTCGTATTCTGTCTTAGCGCAGTCATCCACTCGCAGGCACAAACCTTAACAACTTTAGCCGCCTTCAACGGGGCCAACGGCTCTACCCCTTATGCCGGGTTAGTACAAGGCACGGACGGGAACTTCTACGGAACAACCGACCTGGGTGGGGCCAATAACGAGGGAACGGTCTTCAAAATCACTTCGACAGGAACACTGACCACGCTGTACAGCTTTTGTGCTCAAGATGGCTGCACGGACGGCGAGAACCCTTATGCGGCAGTAGTGCAAGGCACGGACAGGAACTTCTACGGAACAACGTTTAATGGCGGGTTCAACGGTACTGGAACGGTCTTCAAAATTAGTCCGACGGGAACACTGACCACGCTGTGGGATTTTTGTTCTCAAAATGACTGCACCGACGGCGGGGGCCCTCAGGCCGGGCTAGTGCAAGGCACGGACGGGAATCTCTACGGGACAACCTCCACGGATGGGAATTACGGCTATGGCACGGTCTTCAAAATCACTCCCTCGGGCGCACTGACCACGCTCTACAGTTTTTGCACTCAAAGCGACTGCACGGACGGCGCGACCCCTGTTGCCGGGCTAGTGCAAGGCACGGACGGGAACTTCTACGGAACAACCTCTTCGGGTGGGGCCAAGAACGAAGGAACGGTCTTCAAAATTACTCCAGAAGGCACACTGAACACGCTATACAGCTTTACCGGCGGCACGGACGGCGCGACCCCTGTTGCCGGGCTAGTGCAAGGCACGGACGGGAACTTCTACGGAACAACCTTTTCGGGTGGAGTCGGCAGTGGAACGGTCTTCAAAATTACTCCAGAAGGCACACTGAACACGCTATACAGCTTTGGCGGCGGCAGGGACGGCTGGGGCCCTGATGGCGGACTAGTGCAAGCCACGGACGGGAACTTCTACGGAACAACCTCTTCGGGTGGGACCACTAACGAGGGAACGGTCTTCAGAATCACTCCCGCGGGCACTCTGACCACACTAAACAGCTTCGACGGGGCTGACGGCGCCGAACCTCAAGGCGTGCTGGTGCAAGCCACGGACGGGAACTTCTACGGGACAACCGTTATTGGCGGGACCAACCATGATGGAACGGTCTTCAGGCTGTCGGCGACCAACTACACCTTGACAGCGTTCATCAGTGGCAGCGGGATGGTAACCAGCACTGACGGTTTCATCAGCTGCCCAGGTATGTGTAGCCACCTTTACCCGGTCAACACGCAGGTAACGCTCAATGCCGCACCGGCATCAGGGTTGACGTTTACGGGTT
>JBEKXQ010000205.1:0-6729 GCA_049511915.1 Candidatus Korobacteraceae bacterium | reverse complement strand
GTGGGGTCTCCGGGGAAGAACCGCACCCGGCCGCAAAGACCGACAGCATGAGTGCCACGAGTAGGCTCGCTCTTTGCATTTCATTATTGATGAGTTTCTCCAAACTGAACCTCCGCGCCTAGCAGGCCGTGGTGGAAGGAGCCGATTTTCTGCATAGCGGGCGGCGCAACCGGGTGCGCGATTTTGCGACGTGCTTGGTAGCCGGTGCGAAGATACGGCTGCTGCGACGTTGTTGCTGACCATTCCCGTACCAGAGCAGCAAAAGTAGGCTCAGAACAAGCTGGCCAGAGCGGTTTCTCAGCTCTCGCGGCGTGCCCGCACCGACCAGCTGGCGCAGAATGAGGCTCAGGTTGAACGCTCCGACATGAACCAACTGCCGCTTCAAAATGTTGTCCCGGCCGCGCAGGTGGCAGCGCCGCAGGCCACCGGTTTCGTAGCAATGCGCAAAGCTGCGTTCCACCAACTCGCCACGTCGCCGCAGCAAGCTCTTGCCGTACTCGCTTCGTACCCGCCGCCGGTTCTCGTAGACCGCCTGCTGTTCTTCCGCCTTGCCCTGCCAGTTACGCCGCCCCTTGGGCGGCTTCTCCGGAATGTAGCTGCTGACCTCGTAACTCTTCACCCGCTGGAGGACGGCGCCGCTGTGATAGCCCTTATCGGCGACTAACTCTTCGATCCCGTTGACGTTCACCTGGGGCTCATGGTCGGGCCGCAACTCCGCTTCGCGCCCGGCCAATTCCGCCAGCGCCATGCCGGCCTCGCAGAGGGTTACGTCCAAGGTTGTCGTGTCGCCCTTATCCGCACCCGGCAACGTGACGGCCACCACCGCGCCCGTGTCCAGATCGACCGCGTGCTCCGCCTTGTACGCCAAGTGGGTACGCCCATCCTTCATCTTCGCGATCCGCGCGTCCTCATCCGCTGGACTCTTCCACTCCTTGTTGGACATGCGCTTCTTGCGCTTGCGGTCCAGTCTCACCAGGTCTTCCCGCGTCGGCGTTGCGATGCCCGAGGCTTTCGCCAATCCTCGCAGAAACTCTTCGTAACTCTCACCCGTGTCGCGCCTCACGATCGAGCGCATTGCTGCGTTGGCCTCCAGCGTCGTAGCATCGATGGCGATCCGCTGCCCCTTCAGCAGTCCACGATCGGCCAGAACGCCCAGCACCCAGCCGAATACTTCGCGATGCGTATCCACATCGATCAACCGCCGGGTGCGCGATATCGTCGAGTGATCCGGCGTGTTCTCGTCCAACCCAATGCCCACAAAACGCCGCAACGCCAGTGAGTCCGCCAGCCGCCAAGCAATGCCGCGCTCCGCCCCGATGCCTTCGAAATATCCGATCAGCAGCGAACGAAAGTAGATCCCCGGCGTCAGTGAGGGCCGTCCGAACTTGGCCGCGTAGAACTTCGCACACCGACCCTCGACGAACTCGTCGAAACCTCCGGCCTCCAGCACCTCATTCAGCTTCTGGTAGAAGGGATGTCCCGGCGCTGCGGCCAACTCCGTGTGCGCGATCCATATCCCCTCTTGCTTCTCCCGCTGCTTGCGCGTGCCCATCGCCATACCGCGATTCTACGAAGAGATTGGGTGGATACCTCAGATGTTTTTGCTTACGAATCTAGACTTGCACCACGGGCTGCAAACGGCAAAGTTATGCTTTAAATCACAATATCGAGCCCAAAGGAATGGGAGGGACTTGGCGGGATGATCATCCCGACAACATTCAGGCAGTGCATCGGCGGTGCAATCTCCAGAAGGGATCGAGGAGATTGACTCTCCGGCAAGGCGTTTAATCAGGGTTGCCTCGCGGGAACTCTTGGAAGAAGGGAACGACGTGGAGCCTCAAAGCACCCGGAATAGCCTCAGAGCTTTCATTAGAAGAGACAGATCGGAATACCGATCGCGATACCCAGCGCCGTCCCAAAATGTTGGACCCAACGAATTGCAACGTCCAGTTGCTTGGAGCAGAGATAGCCCAACCCTACGTAGAATCCTGACCTGGCTTGACCTCGGCAACAACGCATCCAGCGGACAGTTCATCCTCGGGCAGCCGAATAATTCGGCGAACAAGAAAAAGAAGCATCGCCTGCCGACAGTGACTGAGCTTTTCCCAGAAATCGCTGCGCCGGACGCGAAGGTTGACGATCAGCCGTCTTGCAGCGCAGCTGAAGCGCTAACTCGGCAGGAGCCCTTCATCAACCAGAATCTGGCTTACCAGGCTTTGGGCATGCTCACGCAACTGCTCCGCCATGGCTTTGTTTCGTATCAAGGCGGATTCTGCAACCTAATGAGCGGACAACTCGTGCCGTTGCCAGTCGGTAAACCTCAACAGAATTGCTGGCGGTAGCAACAGGGCCGAAACCGGACCCAGCAGAGCCGGGCGTATTGCGATTTCGAAGGACCGCGATCCAGGAGTGGATTCTTCGGAGCCCACTGACGGCCGATCAGTCGTCGACTCGAAGCGCAATTAATGAAATACCGAGCTCTTCGCTCACCCGCTGTGCCAGAAATGTGCCTCCCTAACGAGAGGGAGGAATCTCTGTGATTCAGAAGCCTGGTATTCATGGTGTGGACATGTGGACACGCGGATGCGGACTTTAACTCGATAAAATACATTATCGCGTTTGCGGACGATGACTCTTTATCATTCACCACAGTTGGCAGGCCCACGAGTCCAGAGATCTGGACTATCGCTCCGAAATCTCCTTGGCGGTTAATGAATTCATGCAGGGCTTTATTGAGGATCTGACTGGAACCAAGTGGAGAAACTTCCACAGCCATTGTTTCTGGGCAACTTCCTGTTTGCCTACTGTCCTCCCAGTTAGTCGGATACCGCCAAGAGTTGCCTTATCGAGAGTGGGGATCAGCTGGCGGGGTGCTTACCAGACGTGTGGTACCAACCGGTAACGCACCTTCTGGAGATATTCCTTGTAGCCTTCCAGATCGCGTGCCAACAGCTTCTCCTCGCCAAAGATGCGCAGAATGAGAAACCCGACGGCGGCCAGACCTAGGAGAAGACCACAAACGGAGCCGAGCAGCAGGGGGCCACCAACGAACATTAGGCTTCCCCCAAGATACATGGGGTGGCGAACGAAGCCATAGACGCCCGTGTCGATGACATGCTGGCCGCGCTCGCTCTGAATACGCACCAGCTGCGACGCATAAGAGTTATCGGTGAATGCGCGGAACATGAAGAAACTACCCCCGAGGAGCAGGAGGCCTCCGCATACTTCGCTCCCCAGCGGCAGGCACGGTATCCAGCCGAAGCGCACATCCAGCGCCGACACAAACAGCGAGGCCATGAAGCACAGTTTCATCGCGAAGAGGATAGCCATATCGGAGCGCGATTCACCGCCGCTGCCGGGCATGCGCATGCGCTCGGCCAACAGCGCAGGATCCCTGAAGCGAAGCCACAAATAAAGGGTGGCCATGAAGGATACCCACCAGACACCGAAGATCCAGCCCTCCACCCAGCGCCAATCGCCCGACAGCCATAGCAGCAGGGCCGCGAACCCTAGAACGCCAACGGGCGCGGCCACCCACATGAGCCCGATAATCGGTGTGGAGCGCATCGGGATCTGAGTACATCCTACTCCCGAGGGGCACTTGCCCCTACTGGTTTAGCGGATCGCCCCGTGAGGTTTGAGCCGGGCGGCAAGACTCCTTCGGGGGATCACTAACTAGTCGGAAATTGACTCAGTTGGCGAGATCCCAAACCAAAGTTCTAAAGCGCCGACCGTGAGGCGATCGTAATCACAGGCCCAATCGAGGCACTCTCCTATAATTGTGTTTTCCGGCCAGTCTTGCTCGTGAAATTCATGTGCGGCCTTCGATCCATCCCGCGACCGTTGCTGCTGACGTTAGCCGTCCTGTTTGCGGTCTCGCTGGTTGTCTACACGGCAGTGTGGCTTTATTACGCGGGATGGTCCGCTCCCGTACAGATTGGGATCGAGTCGAAGTCGGAACTCGCACCGCATCTGACACTCAAGCGGGTAGTTCCGGGGGGCCCGGCGGATCGCGCCGGCTTGCGCATAGAAGATCGAATACTCACGGTCAATGGCTATCCACAGCACGTGATCGCGCTTGCACCGGCCTTGGCACGCGGCAAGCCCGGCGACGTTGTCTCCATGGTTGTCCAAAGGCCGGGAGTGAAAGATCCATTCACGGTGCAGGTGACGCTAGGGGCGGCGTCCCCGCGGGATGCTCCAACCTTCGCGCAATCGATCGCCATCCGGCTACTTGATTGCTATCCGGTGCCCTTTCTCGTCGTTGGATTGCTGGTTCTTTTTCTGCGCCTCGAGGACCGCAATGCCTGGCTGCTCGCCCTGCTGTTCGCCGGCTTCATCACTGCCGCACCGCTGGCCCATCTGGAGGGCGTCCTTTCTCCGCCGCTGCGGCGATTCATGCTCAGCTACATGATCGCGATGTATGGCCCATTGCCGGCCATCTTCTATATCTTTTTTGCCACCTTCCCTTCGCCGTCCCCGATAGATCGGAAGCTACCCTGGCTGAAATGGGTGTTACTGGTCATCGCACTGACGGTTTCTCTGCCCTTAGCGGCCATCGCGCTGGTTACAGGCAGTTCTCTAACTGCGGTTCAAATTGTGAATTGGATCGGAGAGCGCGTTACCTTCGGACCGTCGTTGGTGTACGGACTGTCGTTGGGATATGCATTCGGAGGCCCACTACTGGGACTGGTGTCGCTGGTCTGGAACAGCCTCAAGGCGCCCACCCGCAACGATCGGCGCAAGACGCAAGTCATGGTCTGGGGAACAGTCGCGGGCTACGCTCCGGTTGGCATCGTCACAGGAATTGCTCAGCTCCAGCACAAGAACTACTACGAGTCCCCCTTCTGGATGATGGTGTTGCCGATCATTGCGTTGTTCTTGATCCCTCTATCATTCGCCTATGCCGTGGTGAAGCACCGCGTGCTGGAGATCCCGGTACTAATCAAGCGCAGCGCCCGTTACTTTCTGGTGCAGCGCGGATTTGTACTGCTGATACTCCTCCTCGGTATTGCCGTTACGCTGATGTTCGCGCACGCTCTGGGACTGTACTTTCCTCGGCATCAAAGCGTCGGCGTTCCCATGGGCGCTGGCTTGGGCGTCATCCTCGTCTTGGTAGGGACGCAGGTGCAAAGCAAGGTCACGCGCCGCCTTGATCGCGCTTTCTTTCGCAGTGCCTATGACACACGGCAGATCCTGCTCGACCTTGCGGCCAAGACGCGAACCGCCGCCAGCCGCGATGATCTTGCCAAATTGTTGCGCCATGAGATCAACGAAGCGCTGCATCCCTCGAGCATAGTGATCTACGCTCGTGACGCCAGCGGTCATCTCGTGACGTCCGACAATGTTCCCGCAGAAGTTCGCAGCCTGCCGCTCAATCTGCCCATCTTCCGGGAGTTGCAGGAGCGCGCCCATTCCTGGGACGTTCTGGCCTTGTCCGGCGGCGGTCCCGCTCTTTCGATTTTGCAGCCATTGCAACCGGAGTGCCTCGTGCCTATTCTCGGCCGCGAAGGCGAACTGCTGGGATTGGCGGTGCTCGGTCCGAGGCTTTCCGAGGAACCATACTCAGGTGAGGACAAGCGCCTGCTCGACCTTGTGGCCAACCAGGCTGGCACCGCGCTGGAGAACATCGGCATGGCCGAGAAGATGGCAGAGCGGCTCGAAGCCGAGCGCCGCGTGGAGCAGGAGATGGACATTGCCCGCCAGGTGCAGAGTAAGCTGCTGCCTCAGAAATCCCCTGCGTTGCAGACCCTCGACTACGCGGGCACATGCATCCAGGCGCGCGCTGTCGGCGGCGATTACTATGACTTCCTCGATCTCGGCGAAGGCCGCGTTGGCTTCGTTCTCGCCGATGTCGCCGGCAAAGGCATTTCAGCCGCGTTGCTTATGGCTAACCTGCAGGCCCACCTGCGCAGCCAATCGGCGCTGGTCGCCAAGGACTTGTCCAGCACATTGCAGTCGGTAAATCGGTTGTTCTACGAAGCGACCGAGCCCAACAAGTACGCCACGTTATTTCTCGGCGTGTACGACGACGCAACCCGCCGATTGCGCTATGCCAATTGCGGACACAATCCGCCTGTCCTGCTGCGCCCCGACCGCGTCGAGCTGCTGACCAGCACGGCAACCGTTCTGGGCCTGTTCGAAACCTGGGAGTGCGATATTGCCGAGATCTGCCTGCATCCCGAAGACACGCTGGCCATATGCACTGATGGAGTACTGGAAGCCGCCAATCCGGCGGGAGAAGAATTCGGAGAGGACGGCCTGGTCGCGACTCTACGGTCGAACGCGCAACTGCCGGCAAGCGCCCTGCTGGAAGCCGTGGTTGCGGCCGTGAAGCTATACGCGCCCGGCGAACAGGCCGATGACCTGACGCTGCTGATCGCGCGAGCTAGGCATCGAGCAGCCCCATTGATGCAAAGCTAGTAGGAACGAGGGCGTGCCAGTGGCGGAAGACTCAGAACCGCGGTCGTCCGGGTTGTCATCGAGCGCCAGTGTCCTGCGATGTTCAGATTCCAGTGCGAGGAGTGCGGCACAAACTCGCATATTCATGACTTGTTAACAATCAAGCTGACGGAGGTCGACTAGGCACAAATGGAAAGCGATTTCGAGGCTTCCAGCGGCGCCTTGGCGCAGCGAATGGGCATGACGGAACAGGACTTGCAGCAACGTATGCAGACGCGAGCAGCCGATTTACAGCGACAGCAGCGAGGGCTAGCTAAGCGGCTGCAG
>JBEKXQ010000204.1:0-5336 GCA_049511915.1 Candidatus Korobacteraceae bacterium | reverse complement strand
TCCGGTTCGATGAGCGGGAACAGGAAACAGAGTTACGCCAAACCGGATTGAGGCGGGTTTGCGAAAGCACCCCAACAGCCACCGGGAGGCTAAAGCCACTGCGCCTGTTCTCGACTCTACTCGCCATGTAGTAAGTAATCCCGCCGTCGCGATTGGTTGTGAAATCGCTGTTATCAACCATTCCGCCGCTCATGGGCGAGTTTTGTAGCGAACCTTTTGTGGGTGTGCATCGTACCTCCGGGCAACCTCTCACAAGCGAGGACACATGAGTTTCGCCAAGAACCCAGGCAGATTCGCAGGCTTGCTGTATGTGCTCACGTCAATAGTTGGCTTCTTCGCCATGGGCTATGTTCCCGGCAAACTAATCGTGGACGGAAACGCAGCGGCGACGGCCAGCAACATCTTGGCCCACGAAATGCTCTTTCGCCTCGGCATCGCGGGCGGACTCATTGGCCAAGCCGGTTTTATCTTCGTGGCCTGGGCTTTGTACGATCTGTTCAAGGGGGTCAACCAGCGGCACGCCAGACTCATGGTGATATTGATTGTTGTCCAGGTCCCGATAGCGTTTCTGAATGAGCTGAATGCAATCGCTGCCCTCGTCCTGGTGCGCGGGGCCGATTTCCTATCCATATTCGACAAGCCTCAGCGCGAAGCTCTGGCTATGCTGTTCCTCAATCTGCATGATCACGGATTTAATGTTGCTGAGATATTTTGGGGTCTGTGGCTGTTCCCCCTCGGGCTGCTGGTGTACCGGTCGCGATTTCTGCCGCGGTTCCTGGGCGTCTGGCTCGCCATCGCCGGCATCGCCTGGGTGATCCTGAGCCTTACGAGCCTACTGTTGCCGCAATATCAGCACACGGCGTATACCTTCTCCCAGCCCGCCTCCTTCGGCGAGATTGTGTTTATGTTTTGGCTTCTGATCAAGGGCGCAAAGCCGAAGCCATTAGCGGGTTCAGTCTCCTCTGCGGCGGTCGGTTAGGTCCGCTACTGGCGTTTGACAATCCGGCGTTCGGGTTCAGCTAAACCCGGTCCCAGGACCGCCCATATCAGCCGCCTTTGCGGTGTGAGATTCAGCGTTGGCATCATCAGTGGTGTGAAATCGCCAAGTGGTAAGTAATCCCTCCTTAGCGGCAGCGGCTGGGATAACGTACGCAAAGGCCTGTTTACAACAGTAATCGTGGTGCTCGCGAATGATCTGGCCTAAAGCGCTGATTCGGAAAACTATCAGCACTTGTCTATTTTCGCTTGCGTTGAGTGGCCTCGCTCCGGGGCAGGACGCGAAGAGGCCGTGCGATAACACGGAGGCCGTGACACTTCGCGTTCTTGTATTTGATGGAAAAACGGGGAAGCCGGTTCGCGGATGTGAGGTTCACATCTACAGCCTTGGTTCAAACTCACCGGGCAAACTGATTGGAAAGGGACTCACCGACGAGACTGGCACGTTCTCTGCGACCTCAAAGTACCCCGCTCAAATAGCAGTCTCCGTAAAGGGGCGCTTCTTATGTTCTGGGAGAGATATGGGCACGTCTGTCCGAAAGTTGGACGACATCCTCACCCATGGCGTTGTTGAAGCCAACAAGTGTAATCCCGCCGTGCTACACGCCGTAGAACCGGGCACACTGACCTTGTTTGTGCGCCGCGAGACTTTGCAGGAGTTTCTTGACTGGTGAAAAATCCCATATCACAAGTTAGGCGCAGCCGCCCAACAGGTGTGTTTCTGAAGCGCAGAGCGCGAATAACGTCCTCGTGACCAACCCGGTTGTCCCTACGGCGCGAAATACCCTGTGATGTCCAGGATCAACTGCGTATATCCCTGTCCAGCGTAGGCGTCAGTTGAGCCGTCGTTGTTCGGCACAATCGCCATGTTCGACGTGATGAATCCGTCGTACGCATTCAAGGTCGAGACCACAGGTCGCTGCTCAGGATCCGGCCACAGCGTCAGATATCCCAGCGAACCGCTCGGTACCACCGTCGCATTGAAGACATAACCCGCAGCATTGCTCGGCGGCGCGCACGGACTGCCGCCAATGTTGACCGTTATCTGTCCGGTGAATGGCTGGCCATTGTTGCTGCGGCTGTCAAAGGCGCGGCAAGGCGCCACCCGATAGAGCGAGTAACCGTTATTGGGCGCGGCGAAGTAGCCGTTCACGTCCACCAGCAGGTCGGCGTTGTTGCTGTTCGGATAGAAAGCAGTCATCTGCTCATTGCCGGCCGGAACGATGGCCGCGTTTGCTACCACCGTACCTGTACTGTCGTTAAGCGTGGAGACGACGGGCCTCGTCTCACCGGCAGGCCAGACGGTCAGGTAATCCAGTCCTCCAGGAGCCGGGATGACAGTGACGTTCAATGAATATGCTGCCACGCTACTGGGAATGCCGCAGTTCCCGGCCAATGTATAGTCGCGCTCCATGCCCGCCTGCAGCGTTCCACCATCCTGCCCATTTCGGGTGTCGATTATGCGGCACGGCGCCAGCGAATAGAACTGATACGTGTTCTGCGTTGCCGGTTCGAAGTAGCCATCAATGTCGAGGATGACATCGGTCGTGTCGGTAACATAAACGCTAACCGCGCCACTCGCTCCCGCAGGTACGATCGCCGCGTTTGCCTTAATGCGGCCATCCGGCGAATTCATGGTAGAGACATAAGGCTGGACTTCGCCCGTCGGCCAGATGGTCAGATATCCCAACGATCCATGTGGAACAACCGTGACGTTGAGCGAGTATGATGTCGCCGTCGTAGGAATGTCGCAGTTACCTAATTGTGGAATGACAAACGTCCGCCATGTTCCGCCCAAGATCGGATGGCCCTGCCGCGTGTCGACCAACCGGCACGGCGTACCTGGAACAAACTGCACCGGGGTGGGAGTTGGGCCTGAGAGACGAAATACAGTACCGCCATCGCCATTTCCTAAGTCGTGGACTCCTCCACCACCAGTTGTGCCATAGAAGTTCCCGTTCGTGGCTTCCATTAAGCCCGTAGGAACGTCGCCATCAATGCATTCTTGCTTAGAGCCCAATGAGCAAAAGGAATAAAGCGTTGTCAGCACTCCGCCGGGTGTGATTTTGAACGCCGTTCCTCGACCGGCTCCGCCGCCGCTCGCCGTTGTTCCATAGAAGTTCCCATCGCTGCTCTGCAAAAGTGCTCCCGTGGGACTCTGGCCGTCGAGGCAGTCGAGTAGAGAGCAAAAACCGTAGAGCGTCGTCAGTGTTCCACTCGGGGTGATTTTGAAAACTGTGCCGCAACAATACACGCCGTTAGGTCCACCGTCAGATGTGGTCCCGTAGAAGTTGCCGTCAGTGGCTTGCACAAGTGCTGCCAGGGGGACCAGGCCGTCAGGACAGAACCGCTGAGCGCAAAAGCTGTAAAGCGTCGTCAACGTGCCGCTGGGAGTGATTTTGAAAACCGTGCCATAAATCGGTCCGTTGGCCCCTCCTTCCGAGGTCGTGCCGTAGAAGTTTCCATCGGCGCCCTCTATCAGCGCTGCCGTTGGCGCTATGCCGTCTACGCAGGACGGTTGCGAGCAGAAGGTATAAATCGTATTCAGTGAGCCGCTCAGGCTCATTTCAAAGATAGTGCCACAACCAGACTGGTTGCAATTGATGTTGCCGTGTCCGCCGCCCTCCGTCGTCCCGTAGATGTTTCCATCCGAGCCTTGCACGAGGCCCGCTGCAGGTAGAGCGCCGTCGGCGCAGTTGGCTTGTGAACAAAAGCTGTAGAGCGTAGTCAGCGCGCCCGTGGGCGTTATTTTGAAGACGGTGCCCTCGGCATGTGTCCCTCCCGATATCGTTGTACCGTAGAAATTCCCATCGGCCGTTGGAATGAGCCCGGCGTAAGGTAGGGCTCCATCTGCGCAGTCGGGTTGGGAGCAAAAGCGGTACAGCGTCGTTAAAGCCCCGCTGGGAGTCATTTTGAAAACCGTACCGCAGCCGGCCGTACCAGTGTTGCAAGGGCCGACAACTCCACCCCACTGGGTTGTCCCATAGAAATTCCCGTCGTTCCCTTGCACCGCCGGAGCTGATGGTACTTGGCCATCAGCGCAGTTCTGCTGTGAGCAGAAGCTATAGAGCGTCCTCAACGTTTGCGCCGGCGAGCTAATCGCCGCCGCGGCACAAAACAGAATGATGACGCCAATCAACTTCGATGGGATGAGGGCTTTCATGATGTCACCTTGTCTAATGGTCGAACACAGATCGGATATCGTGAGCGGGTCTTGATGAAGCCGCGCTGAGCCATTGGGGCTGACCAAGCAAGCAAACACGGCAGGGCAGCGGCACCGGTATGCGTCAGGAGCACGGTGGCAGGCGACGTGACGTGCAAGACTGCCTCCAGAATAATTATCGTAGCAGCCCGTCGCCATGGCTCGTTAGAAAGCTTCTAGGGCTCGGCTGGCGGACAGGGTCTTGGAGCAGGTGACCCGGTGTCATCGCCGATTACTGTCACAAAATCGCCATCTCGGTGCGCCGGGCTAAACCGGTATGAAGCAGGGGAGGAAGAATCCCTACGAGAAAGGAGTAGCGAACCACTCGGCCCCGAGTTTTGCGTTGTGAACCGCGAGGTCCACAGCGAAGCGTAAACAGGGGAATAGGTGGGCTGGGTATTGAGCTCCGAAAAGATGCAATCAGGACGCCGACGCAGTCGAGATGTGCGGAAGGCCATATGAATAGGGGCGATAGCGCGAGTCCCTGCTCAGTCCTGCGTAGTCAAAGACCCCAGACACTCCTAGAAACTTCATACACGAGAACCGGGAGACCTCGGAGACGCCTGCGGCAAAATTAAGCGGCAGGACGGTGGGAGAAGGCTAAGGCCGTACGGCCCGCATGCACGTCCCCGAGGAGGGCGCAGTACCTATGAATCATTCGAACAAAGACGAGAAATTGTTGGCGGAGAGTGAGGAGGGAAGGCCACTGATCAAGGAGAACATTCTCCAACCTAGCACGCACTCGACACAGAGCGAGGCACGCGTGTCCCAAGGGTTGGCGGGTGTGCGGAAAGCAGCAAGGGAAAGTAAGGAGTTGAAGTTCACCGCTCTGCTCCATCACGTGACCGTCGATCTGCTCAGGGAAAGCTTTCGCTCCTTGAAGCGAAAAGCCGCACCCGGGGTGGACGGCATCACGTGGCTGGAATATGAGCGTTGCGCTGAGATGCCGTTGGGAGAGATGCAGATAGATGGTAGTTAGAGGACACAAGCACAGTTCATGAGCCGGCCACCGCTGAGAGGTGGCCGCCATCGTTCGCTGTGCCGGACAAGCATTTCTTGAACACAGTCGCAAGTGGATCAACTGGCAACACCAAAAAGTGTTGCTGGCTATCATGCGCTGCCGTACTGCCGCGCTGGG
>JBEKXQ010000203.1:0-5048 GCA_049511915.1 Candidatus Korobacteraceae bacterium | reverse complement strand
TCCTAGGCCGGCCTGGGCAGATTCCAGTTCTGTGATGGCGTCTCCCACGCCCAAGGCAAAGGATGACTCTGTATTGAGAACGAAGAAGAGTTGTTTGGGAGAGGTTGGCTCCGCCTCGCCGTACACGCTGTCGACGATTGCTTCCCCGAGCGTCAGAGAAAGTTCGAAGTGTTCAGCGATGATGGATTGCCCTCGGTCGGCCAGATACCGGCGAAGTACATGCTCGACCAGCGTGGCGGGGTGTTTTCTCTGCGGTGGTCCAGTCAGAATCGTTGGCGACATCGATTTCGACCAGGGTTTGGGCCAGCGCAGTGAGGTCGGACGAGCCGAAGCTGATCTTATTGCCGGCATGAACTGCTTCAAGCCGTGGAATACCGATCAGGCTGGCGGGATTGGCCAGATACCCGGTCCGGGGAAGACGGGGTCTCCGCGTCCTTGCAGGGAGAGAGCCCGTGCGAGAGCACTGCTTGCTTCTTGAGAGTCTTTGCATTCGAGTAGCTCCTGCATCAATCCGGTCAGAGGGTTGGCGCTGGCCTGCCGACCCTCTGATTCGCGGATTTCCTGTAACAGCGATTGTTTGTTGGCGTCCGGCATCTCATCAGCCCTTCGACCCGATCGCCCGCTCGAAGGTGTAACGCAAGCGGTCGCCAACCGTTTCAGGTCCGGTGATGGCTGCGTTAGTCAGCTCGGGAAACTGGGTCGCGTAGAACGAACGGACTTCCTCAATCGAGAATCTGGGGTTCGGGCATGGCAGCGTACTTCCGTGGTAGGCAAATTCACGTTCGATCACGTTGATTTTCATGATGGTTCACCTACCTCTTCCTCTGCGGCTGTAGGCTCCGGTTCTGCCTGTGGCGCAAACAGCGAGGGTGCCTCTGGTTCCCGAGCGACGGGCGTCGCGGCTTGTGTCGCCTGAGTTGCTGGACTCGTCGGGCTGGATGGTTTAGCGGCCTTCTTCCGTGCCTCTTCCCGAGCCGCTTTTGCAGCCGCTTCCATTTCGGCTTTGGCAGAGGCCAGGGTGGTTTGGAGTTGCAGGTGTGCGCCAGTGAATTCCACCAGCTGCTGCGCAAGGTCTCGATCTAGTTCCTCCGCTGTGCCGGTGATTGCCAATGGGGTGGTCAGGGCGTTGTCTTCGGTGTCAGACGCCTTCTGCGGAACGACGGTAGCCCTGACCGTATCGCCCTCAACAAGGGAGATGGTCAAAAGCAGCCTTCGTTTGCGCAGGAACGGCATCAGTTCTGTGAACATCGTTTGTCCTCCAAACTAATGACTTAGCGGCAAGCTTGCATACGTGATCGGGAAAGATTCTGGAGGGCCGTAGGCGCCCTGATGTGAGCGACTGAACCTCACGAGCACGCTGGGGAGCGCTGAGGATCTGGTCTGAGGGGGAGACGATGAATCTGCAGACCCGCAGTCGATCGATTCGAGCGCGGGCGCCTAGGCATCAATGATCTTGACCAAAAGGCCTCGTGGATGGAAGCGCCTAAGTGAAACAAACGAAGGGGCATAAACCAGCCGCCTACACTATCTCAAAATCTATGGTTTAAGTGCCGCGTTCTGAAACCCGACATCGCGCCGGGAGATGAAGGAGTCAGTGTCAGAGCACCTGTCTCTTAATCAGTAGGTTGAAGGTTCGATTCCTTCCGCGCTCACCATTATTTTCAACAACTTACGAGTTACCGAGAACTCATCCAACGACGGAGTGTGCCCAATTTTGTGCCCCACCCCGATGTGCAATGGTAGCAGTGGGTGGTTGTCGAACCGATTCTGATTGAACAGTATGTTAGCCTGCTCACCGATTGAATCGCCTGCCTGCCGCATCCATTCTGGAACAGTCCCAAAGGGCGAGAACTGGCAAGCGGCACCCAAGGTCAAGACTTCATTCAGAACCTCGGGTTTGAGCGACCGGGTTGTGGGTTGGCCTCGGCGCGTCCTGCCTGATACGGGCAGGCTACATCGCCCTCGTCGCCGCGCACGTTTAAAGTCAGTGTTTCTGGCCCAACTCAATTAAAATGACCACGTTGTTTAAGCGCAGCAGTCAAGAGCCGCGCTTGGCGAAGGAGGCCATAATGCCGAACCCGGCGCAGCACTCTAAACCAAGCTTCGGAACCTTTGGGGCGAGACCACAGTCCGCACTGATGCTGATTTGTGCGCTGGTTCTACTGGGAACTACAGGGCAAGCGCAAACGTTTTCGGTGCTGTACAACTTCACCGGCGGCGCGGACGGCGGACGGCCATATGCGGGAGTAACGCTGGATCGTTCAGGAAACCTCTACGGAACTGCGTGGCTGGGCGGTAACCAAAGCTGTAACCTTGGGGGAGATAACGGTTGCGGCACGGTTTTTAAAGTCTCGCGCAGAGGGACGGGCTGGACTTTCGATCTGCTCTACAGTTTCAGCGGAGGAGCGGATGGATGGTGGCCTTTAGCTCCAGTAACGGTTGGATCGGATGGAACGGTATTCGGAACAACAAATTACGGAGGCAGTACAGGATGCTTTGCTGGAGAGGGCTGCGGTACGGTTTTCCAGCTCCATCCTCCACCAACATTCTGCCGATCCGTTTTGTGCCCTTGGACGAAGACGCAAGTGTATGAGTTCACGGGTGGCCTGGACGGCGGTGCGCCTCTCGCCAGCTTGACCTTCGATGCGGCGGGCAACATCTACAGCACAACCAGCTACGCTCAGGGCAACCAGTACTACGGCAGCGTGTATGAGCTGTCACCCTCAAACCACGGCTGGACGATCACTGTTCTCCATACTTTCACGGACTATGCTGAAGGGGGAGGTTCCGAAGCCGGTGTTGTTTTTGATCAGCAGGGCAACCTCTGGGGTTCAACCTTACTAGGCGGAGCTGATGATTGCTACGACCCTCAACTACCGGATCCTTGTGGCATCCTGTTCGAGCTGACACCGTCCGGTACGGGGTGGAATTACCGATCAGCCTATCAGTTCCAGCAAAGCGTCGGCGGCGGGCCGACTGGCGCTTTGATTTTCGACCAATCCGGTAATCTGTATGGCACCCTCTTCATCAACGGCGCAAGTGGGAACGGCGGAGTCTACCAGTACAACCCTTTCAGCGGCCAGGAGACAACAATCTACAGTGTCGCCGGATATCCGGACAGCCCCTATGGTCCACAGGGCGGTGTGCTTATGGATTCCGCAGGAAATCTGTACGGCGTCGATCCTTACGACGGGCCTTACTCTTGGGGCTACGTCTTCAAGCTGTCGCCTTCTAACGGAGGCTGGACATTTACCGACCTGCACGATTTCACCGGTGGCAGCGACGGAGCGGCTCCGTTTTGCACGCTGGCCGTGGACGAGAATGGGAATATCTACGGCACGACGAATCTTGGAGGAGCCCACGGCCAGGGTGCGGTTTTCAAGATAACGCCGTAGCGTCGATTGGCGACTGCTATACCCAGTAAATCTATCAAACTAACATCACTACGCCACAGGACCTGCGTCATCGAAAATACTTTTGACGTTTTAATGGCACGCCAGCTTGTATCTCTATCCCACCCGAAGACATGCCTACTGAATCAGGATTCTCTTGCTTCCCAATGTTCGCGCTCTCGTCCGATAGGTAACAGGAGTTCGGCTGAATCCCAAAATGAAAATGGCCCCTCAATCCACACCGACGAGTCCGCCACCCTGCGCCCAAGGCAGTGAACGAATATCTACCTTGTTGGTTCGTCTAGCTTTTCTCTGCGTCATAGAGCACGGTCTTAGACGGTATTTGTCAGCATTTGGACCCAAGTTGGACCCAGGTTTTCGAGATCAGTTGCGATATGGGTCTGGTAGCGCATCACAGGTGGCCCTCCCAGTAATTGCTTTTATTCATCTTTCCCTTTGCTCCAGGCCGTTTCTGCGCCCGTTTGGGACTTGCAAATCCTTCCGTTAATTGACACAGGGCGTATGGCGTATTCTGTAGCCGAGTAAAGGTTCAAGAATATGAGACGAGCACTCGCAGTTTTCTTGATTGTGGCATGCATCCTGGCGGTCTGTTACGGGGGATTCGCGCTTTATCAGCATCGTTTAAGCAGCGATGTGCGGCCTTTGTTAGCTGCGGCTTGTGCCGACAATATCTCGGTGAATGAGATAAAGTCTTATCTCCACGATGCCCGGCCGCTTCTTAGAACAACGAAAGATCGAGTCACATTTCAAAAACTTGAACACGCTATAACCCTGCTCAGTAGCTCTCAAGAGTACCACGATGGTTTTCTAGATCGCATGAAAGCGCACATGGAAGACCTACAAGTTGGGAATGAGAATGGGGAATGCTCCGGGAGGTGGTGGCGAATTGTCAACAAGAAGCTACCTGGAGTGCAGGAGGCTTATAACGAAATGAAAGAATGTCAGAAGAGAAGGCAAGAAGCCGACGATAGAGACGCTAAAATTGCCGAAGCTGATTCGCAGGAGGGTGTTCGGCTGTACAACGAGGTGCGAAATACGTTAGGGCTTCCTCCGCTGAAGCAAGGATTAGACACAGAGAGGTAAGAGTGTAAAACGCTCCGAATGGGCGATAGAGACCGCAAGGCAGTTGCGGAGAATGCACAAAAGCATACTGAAGGCGGGCGAATGGCCTGAAGCCGACCTTGGAATCAGCTTGTCAACGGCGAGATTGTAACTCGGGGCGACGAGGCATTTGAGAGCACGGTAAAGACCGCCGTCACGGTTCTGGAAGAAGATCAAAGGCCAACCGCCGCGGGACATCTACGGTTCGCGCTCTCCGCGCTTTCTGCGAGACCGAAGCCCAATACAAGCGGCGCGGTCTCGCACGCCACTAACGCCTTCGAGTGCGGTTTGGGCGAGATCACCGGCCAAGCAATGACGCTGGGGAAATATCTGGACAAGCACCCGAGCCTATTCCATCCGGCCCTTAAGAAGGGCCTCGACGGAGTTTACGGCTATGCGTCAGACGAGGGTGCGCGTCACGGAAAGGAAGGCACCGAGCCAACCGCAGAAGAGGCAGAATTTACCGTGGCCGTGTGCGCGGCCACTTGTACCCTCCTAACCAGAACGCACCCGAAATGACAGAGCTAACTTCAT
>JBEKXQ010000202.1:0-5051 GCA_049511915.1 Candidatus Korobacteraceae bacterium | reverse complement strand
GCCGCGTCTTCTTCGTGTAACGCTCGAATCCATTCATCATCGCCAGTGTCCTCTGCTTCATCTGGCTGTCTATGTAGCTGGATTCGCGGCGGAAAAGGAGAGCTTAATCAGAGTCTCCCTAGGTCCTTTCCGGATGAGTTACGCTATCGCCTGATAGCGACATCTATCGTAGTTGAGGCTTGAAAACCGCCACTAATCGACCGCGAAGAGATGTTTCTCCGCGAAGCCCACCATCCACAGCATGACCTCGATATCGTCCCTTCGGCATTCCCGGCCATCACTTGCCGCAGCGTCAGGGGTCACTGACAAACTACCCACCCGCGGTGTGCAATTTTGGTGGGCGTATCGGCAGAAGTTGCTCTGGCCATTTTTTCACCCACGTCTCGAATCGTCCGACAAAGCTGGTCGCGCCATGGGGGACTTCCAATGACGAAACTACGAACTCATATTCTATTTAACATCGCATCAGCGGTGCTGCTTGCGCTAACACTGTTCAGCCCGCAGCTCGCGCGAGGCCAGCAATTCAATGTTATCTACACCTTTACCGGAGGGGCTGACGGTGCGAACCCTATCGCCGGCGTGACCAGTGCCCATCCAGGAGTTCTCTATGGAACAGCCAGCGCCGGCGGAACGTACGGCGTCGGCGCAGTGTTCACTCTGAGTAACCGGGGTTCCGGATGGACGCTGAACCCTCTCCATGAATTCTTCAGCACGCCAAACGACGGGTTCTCGCCCTATGCAGGGGTCGTAATCGGTCCGAACGGCGCCCTCTACGGCACGACCTACTGGGGGGGGCTCTATAACTTTGGGACCGTCTTTGAACTGCAACCGCCGGCCCACGCATGCCTCACAGCCGTGTGCTACTGGAGCGAAAGCATACTGCGTTCGTTTCAGGGAAACTCGGGCGACGGGTTCCACCCAGGATACGGAAACCTCATCTTCGACCAGGCAGGGAACATCTACGGCACCACCACCATGGGCGGCTCCGGCTACTGGGGGACCGTCTTTGAGCTGAGCCCTTCCGGCGGCGGATGGACGGAAAACATTCTACATAACTTCGGCAGCGGGAACGACGGTCAGTCGCCAAACGGCGGTGTTATCTTCGACCCCGCCGGGAACCTCTACGGGGCAACGGGGGGCGGCGGCTCGGACTACCTTGGAACGGTTTTCGAACTGTCGCCCGCGGGCGGCGGGACGTGGACCGAGGACATCCTCTACAACTTCACGTACACGGGCGGCGGAAGGAATCCGGTCGGCACGCTGGTCCGGGATGCTTCCGGCAACCTGTACGGCACCGCGAGTTGCTGTGTCGGCGGCGAGATCTTTCAGCTGAGCTATTTCAGTGGAGAGTGGGTCCTATCCGAGATCTACAGTTTCACGGCTTGCGGCCCCATCGCCGGAGTGACTATGGACTCGGCTGGGAACCTTTACGGGGTCTGTAGCGCAGGTGGCGCTGACAGTCATGGTTTCGTTTTCGAGTTAATCAACTCGAGCGGAAACTGGACAATGACGGACCTGTACGACTTCACCGGCGGCAGCGATGGTGCCAGCCCGGAGGGCAGCGTCGTCTTCGACAGCAGCGGCAACCTCTACGGAACAGCCTATTCGGGCGGCGACCTATCGCTCTGCGGCAGCGGTTGCGGTACGGTCTGGGAGATCACTGGCCTCAAGCGCCGGCGCTAATCCGAAGGACGCTTGCCGAGATGTTCCAGCTACCAGGCCGAACCCCCACCCAAGCTTCTTTTGCGTGGATGGGGGTAGTTCGATCTCAGTCTCTTCTGATCCACAACCTTCAGCGAGTCGTCTCAGAGCCTTACACGCCTAACGTGGATTTTCCTAGCTCGGAAATCCGCGATGATAATGTTCAACGGGATAGGTGTTGAAATATCCCCATAGCACTTACTGACTGTTTGCGCCCTTGGTGAGTGGGCAAAGCTACGGCAGGAGAGATCGATTTGCCGGCAGCTCACCGTCACCAGTTGTCCAGCCCAATACGACTCCAACTTTTCAGGTTCCTCTCGAACCTCTTTGTAAAGCAAACCTCAACACGGAGGATTCCATGATGAATCTACGAACCTATTGCTTAATCATCTTGTTCTGCGCTGCCACGGTGATTGCCTCGCCGGCGCAGAGCGTCTTCTTCATGTCTTTGCTCAGTTTCGACTACACCAACGGCGCGAATCCCGCATCGTCTCTCACTCAGTACTCCGACCGAAATTTCTATGGGACAACTGATTGGGGTGTTCTGCTGCGCATTAAGCAAAGTTCAGCCCTTGGGTCTGGAAGTTGGGGCATCGCGGCCGCCCGGATGCCCCACTGTTGGTCACCTTCGAAGAAGTCGCTCTACTGGCAGTTGCTGAACTTCATGGAAGCCAGGCGAGTACTCCAGTCAAAGGTGCCGGTCACCACGTAATACTCTTGCGCATACCAGAAGGTGCAACCATCGGCGGCATCGATGGCCATGCTGCTATAGTCGCCCCAACGGTTGTCGGTGTCGGTTTGCGCGCCCGTGCCGGTGACGATGACCTGCTCGGTCTCCATTTGACCTAGCGGATCGGTATAGACACGGCCGGTGAAGGCGGTCGAAGGATAGATGGTCGAGCTGCCGAGACTGTAGCCGAGCGCAATATCGTTCGCTTTATCGCGGGTCAGGGAGCCCATCCAGCGATAATTGGCATCAGGCGCAAATGTGCCCGACTGGAAAAGAGATAACAATCCGTCGCTGATGGTGACGGCTCGCAGGGGAGCCGTAATCTCATACCAGCGAACTCCAGCTTGACCGCCGGATGCCGTCACCACATGGTTGACATACCAATGCTGCCGCGGCGCCGGCAGCGGAGGAGTCGCCGTGGCATTGGCAGGAGGCGGGTCATCCCAGTAGGCAAACCGATACATCACGCGATCGCCTAAAGAGGCCACTCCTGAACCATTCGGCTCCGGAATGCACGCTCCTCGTATGGGATTGTTGTCGCAGAAAGGCGTGTATGTGGGCACAGTGAACGGATCTGCCAGCCCGCTGCCCACAAATGTGGCAGTGCCGCTGGACCAATCAACAATGTGCATGGAGTAGAGATATAAGTGATCGTTATCGGAATCCACATCGTAGCTCCCGATAAAGAACTCATCCTGGCCGCTGGGTGGCGGAGTGGGGGAATCCTGATCACCAGGCAAGAGGCTATAGTCGTTGGGTGTCAGCTGGACGCAAATCTGCTCAGCGGTTTGATCGCCCACCAGCAGCTTGGCACTGTCATAGCCGCAAACCTCTGCGCCAATAAACCCATCGCCGCCCGGACCAAAGTTGTTCATGGTTTCGAAATAGCCGCTGGGCCAGATCCCATACTTAGGATAGTCGGGGAACCCAGTGCCCAGCGAGAAGGCATACAGGTAATAGGAGCCCAGCGCATCGTTTGTCTGAGAAACAGCAATGCAGGCGGTGTATGGCGTCGTGAATACGTTTTGCGCCAACAGCCAACGGTCATTGGTCTTGTCCCACTGTGCAATGATGTCGCCGTCGTTCTGTGTGGAGCAGATGCCGCCCAGGCTCGACCACAGCGTATTGCCTTCAATAGGACCGGCGAGAACCTCGCCTGTCGTCTTGCTGAAAACCGCATAGGAGACGTTCACCCACTCCACTACTTCGGTGTCGCCTACCGCGGCGTTAGTGTCCGGAGGAGCGTCGGGAACTGAGTAATTAGGGAAACCAACTCCGACGCCCAGCAGATTCAGCCCGATCGTGATGCTGGCCGGACCACCCGGCGAGCTCTGCTCGACCGGATCCATGGCCCGTCCGAGCTTTCTCCCGGGGTGAAAGTTTACCCAACGTACGGGGTTGGCTTCGTGGAAGCCATAGACTGGTGGTCTTTGCAATTTCAAGAGTTCACTCAGCGGCGGCGAGATTGCAAAACGCTCGGCGTGCCGGACCGTCATCGGTGGAGTGGATTTTTCCTGAGCAGCCATGGGCGAGAGCCACAGCATTAGCGCTGCCAAAGCCAGGAATGGGGCGGCAACGACTTTAGTAGGGGTCACGGCGATCCCTCCTTTCGTGTTGGTTCCGTTCGCGATGGGCCTTACTGCCTTGAGTATTGGGCAGATTAGGTGTGGTTGTTGGGCCTCACTTGTCGGTCGAAAATAGTGTGCCTTTTCGCCCCAGACACAACCCAGAGACTCTGGCGATTTCCCAGAATTACACCACAAGAGCGCCGCTGAAACAACTATTATCAATAGTAGTTCACGGCAGAACTGGAAGATACCATTTGACCGTCGTAAGCGCTCGGGGAACCTCTACGGCATGACCTAACAGGGGCAGCACTTACGACAAGGGGGAACGCCGGGACGGTTTTCGAGTTGACGCCCATAGGGGGCGGGGGCTGGACGCAGACGGTGCTGCATAACTGCAGCAACGGCACGGACGGGTACGGGCCCTCCGCCGGCCTAATCTTCGATGCCGCCGGAAATCTCTATGGCATCACCAGCCAGGGCGGCACTTACGACGCCGGTACGGTGTTCGAGCTCATACCCACAGGCAACGCGCCATAGTCACTGTAAGAGGATAGTCTCGAATTGGACGATTTGCGAAGCAAAAGGGGCAGGCGACGCCACGTGCCATTCCGGCTCGCAGCGTTGCCCTGCTGTTCCTCGGATAGTGGCGTAACATCCCCATAGCGCAAGTTACCGAATCGGTTGTATGCAATTGTGACCTCAGCCATTCCAGCAATTTGACGAAAACGTTACAAAATGATGACAAACTCGACGAGCAAGACGTCTCTACTCTTCAATATCGGTGTCAGTTTCGGCGAAGTGACGAGTGGATAAGCTACCAAAATTTTTCGCGAACCGCCGATGATTTCGAATCGCAGGACAAGGAGGACATCCATGAGAACATTCCCCGGCAAGAGTCGGCTTTCGGCTTCAGAGCGCAGGCTCGCACAGCTATTGAGCATCACATAATATACTGACATTTTCTGAGATTCTATGCTACTGTGTGGGCATGGGAAACCCGGCGGGAGTACGCAGAGACTTCGAGGCGCTAGAGCGGCGGCGAATGCGGGCGG
>JBEKXQ010000201.1:0-5071 GCA_049511915.1 Candidatus Korobacteraceae bacterium | reverse complement strand
ACGCTCACCAGCGCGAATTCAGCGGCCACGAAGAACGCGTTTGCCGCGATCAGCAAGACCACTGCTACGATGCGCAGCACCACGAAGGTAACCATGAATGAGAAATCTTAACATCGGAAGCCCCAGCGCTTGCGACCGACAACCGCAGCCGCAACGCCGGGCTTCCCTGAGTCAGGCTTACGGTGGCTCACTTAGTCCTCACCCGGAAATACGCGGTATAAGTAGCTGGTTGTTCTAAGACGAACGCCCGATTCGCTTTTCCGGCGGATGAGGAGATACTCCATCTAACGCTGAGGCATAACGTCCAGCCCCCACGCCCACTTCGTCCGGCCAAACCAAAAACCAGCGAAGGAGAAATATTTTGATCCAGCGTGCATTCTTATTGGTAGCTGCTCTTTTGTCGCTCTCATTGTCTGCCCTCGCTTCGGTAAGCGTTACCGTGACCTCGCCCAGCAACGGCTCCCAAGTCGGCAGCCCTATCACGTTAACCGCCAACGCCACCAGTCAATATACGATCGTGGGTTGGCACGTTTATGTGGACGGCAACGACGTCTACAGCGCGGGCACCACGAAATCCATCAGCGCCAGCATCAATGCAGCGGTGGGAAATCATCAGGTCGTTACTCGCGCCTGGGATAGCACCGGCGCTTACGGCTCCGTCACCGAAGAGATCACAGTGACCAGCGGCGGCGGTGGGGGTGGTGGCGGCAATGGTCTGCCTACACCTCCACCGGCGCTATCGTGTTCAGCAACATCGACGACATGACCGGTTGGCACGGCTGCAACGCTTCCAGCTGTTCCGGAGGCAGCGGCGATGGTAGCTACTGGATGGCGCAAAACCAGAGCAATCCATCACGCGACGGCGCCAGCGGCGAGTTCTACAACTCTGGTGTGTGGGAGAACTCCTTGTGGTCGCGTAAGCTGGGGGCCAACGATGGCGTGCACAATTTTCTATGGGACTTCTATTATATCGAGGTGGACGACGACTCTGAGACCGCCGCGCAGGCGCTGGAGTTCGATGCCTTCCAGTTCATCGGCGGCTACAACTACATGATGGGGAGCGAATGTAATTACGACGGTGGTGCGGTCTGGGACACCTGGAACGAATCGACCGGCCACTGGATTCACACCACCATCTCCTGCCCCAAGTTCAGCGCCAACACCTGGCATCACATCCAGTGGTACATCACCACGGACAGCGGCAATCACACCTACACCTACCACACGCTGGTGGTCGACGGCGACAGCCACCCTGTCAATGTCACAGGTAACGCCAAGAACCTGAACTGGTCCGACAACCTCGGAGTGCAGTTCCAGCTCGACGACACTGCCGGCGGCGGCGGCTATCACGAGTGGACGGACGAGGTGAAGCTGACGATCTGGTAATCGCCGGCATCATCGGACACCGTGTCGCACGGCTCATAGGAAGCACGTTATCGCCGTCGGGATCTGCGGATCTCGGCGGCGTTTCTTTATCTCGAGGGATCTAAGGTCTATGATGCTCTCGGAAGCGGCCTTTCAGTCGGTAATGAGTCAGTCTGAGGTTGTGGTCGAGTGATCTTGGGTGGAGCACGCCTTCAGGCGTGCAGTCGAGATCCTCTAACTGTCTCGGCTTCAGCCGCTGAGGTAAGGGGTCGATTTACCTCAGGCGCTAAAGCGCATATCGAATTGGGGCTGCAATATGCACGCCTGAAGGCGTGCTCTACCCAACACGAGGTAAGCGCGAGAATTGCAAACTGACCCACTACCTTTCTGGCGTGACACCTTTCTGGCGTGATGCTTGCTTTATCTCCCGGTTCGATGCAGAATAGCGTAGTCTTCGCTTTTTGTTCGTTATCCGACTGACGCCGTGCACAGCGACAACTTCATTCCCACCCCCGAACAGCGCCAAGCCATCGAGCACGTCCATGGGCCGATGCTGGTTGTCGCCGGCGCCGGAACCGGCAAGACCACAGTGCTGGCGCGCCGCATCGCCCACCTCATCAAGAGTGAAGCTGCGCGTCCCGACGAGATCCTTGCCGTCACCTACACTCGCAACTCCGCTGCCGAGCTGATTCATCGCGTCGCTGCCATCCTGTATCCGAACCTCGACCAGCAGCCTTCGCTTTATCCTGAACTCGAACGCCCCAAGGCGGCAAGGAAGCTGCTCTCCAGCGGTCTGCAGGCGCACACCTTCCATTCCTACTGCTATCGGCTTTTGCAGGACGCGGGCACCAAGTTTCAGCTCCTCGACGACAAGGACCTGTTCATCCTGCTGCGGCGCCGTGTCGGCGATCTGAAGCTTCAGCATTACATCAAGGCAGCTACGCCCGGAAAGTTTCTGGAAGATCTGCTGAAATTCTTCAGCAGTTGTCACGATGAGCTGCGCACGCCTGCCGATTATGAGGCCTATGTTGCCAAGCTGGAGCGCGGAGAGATTCCGCTGCAACGTATGGCCAAGGCGAAGGACGCTGCCGCCATGTCTGACGAGGAAGCTCTCGGCCGCTGCCACGAGGTCGCGCGTGCCTTCCGCTTCGCGGAGGACCTGCTGCAAAAGGAAGGGCTTGGCACCTTCGGCCACATCATGACGCGCGCGGTTGATGTGCTGACCCGTCGCAAGTCGGTGTTGGAGCGCGCACAGCGGCGGGCGCGGTTCATTCTCATCGACGAGTTTCAGGACTCCAACGTCGCCCAGATCAAGCTGGCCAGCCTGCTCGCCCGCGAACAAGCCAACGTCTTCGCCGTGGGCGATCCCGACCAGGCGATCTATCAGTTCCGCGGCGCCACCAGCGATGCCTTCGAGCAATTCCTGCAGGCCTTCGGCAAGGACCGAGTGCAGCGGGTCACCATGTCGGCCAACCGGCGCTCCACGCCGCCTATCCTGCGCTGCGCCTACCAGGCCATCAAGTGCAATCCGGAGATCGTCAGCGTGGATGGAGGCTGGCCCCGCGAACCGCTCACTTGCGCCCGGCTGGAACGCGAGGCCGAACTTGCTACCGCGCCTGCGGTCCAGGCAATCGTTCACAACGGTGGCGAGCAGGAGGCAGCCTTTGTCGCCGACACCATCGAGGCCATGCATGCCAGGAAGCCCGCGGCTGAGCTTAGCCACTTCGCCGTGCTCTATCGCAGCCACTTCCATCGCGAAGAGATTGTGGCGGAGCTGACTCGTCGCGGCATAGCCGTTCGCGTCAAGGGCGCCGATCTCTTTAAGACGCCGGAGTTGCGCGATGCCATGGCGGTGTTGCGCATTCTGGATTCTTATCATCCGGTCGCGCTGTTCCGCGTGGCTGCGCTGCCGCAGTTCAAGGTCGATCCCGAAAGCTTTCGCGCGGAGCTGGCGCTCGCCGGGGAAAATTTCTCCGCCGAAGCATTGCTGGAAAACGTTCCCGGTGGATTGCATGTGGTGGAGACCATTCGCGCGGCGCGGCACGAGCTCGCCGCAGCGAATAATATGCTCGCCGCTGCCATTGACATTGCGCAGCGAGCTTTTGGACTACCCGATTCAATGCCGCTGCGGCGCTTTCGCGACTTTGCCGATCGCTGGCGCGAGAAGCCGAAGCAAATCGTCGGTCAAGGCACGCTGCATGATTTTCTCGATTACATCTCGATATTTCAGCAGGAGGCAAAAGGGTCGCTTGTCGAAGAGACGGACGAAGACGATCCTGTTGCTGCGCTGGCGCCCAGCGAACTGGCCGGCGCGCCGGCAGAAGACGCGGTGCAATTGATGACGGTCCACGCCGCCAAGGGGCTGGAATTTCCCTATGTCTTCGTGCTGCGCGCCGTCTCGCAGTCGTTTCCCAGCAAGTACAAAGAGTCGCTCGTGGAATTCCCGCGGCAATTGCGCAGCAAGGCCACGTCCGATGAGACCTTACCCAAGTCGCTTAACGAACAGGAAGAACGCCGCTTGTTCTACGTCGCCATGACGCGTGCCATGGACGAGCTTTACGTGTGCGGCAAAGCGGGCAAAGAAAAAGGCCAGCCCGCGCCCCCCAAGACGTATCTGCGCGAGCTGGTGAGCCAGGCGAGCACGTCATTGAAGGGAGCGATCGCGTGTCACCTGTTGCCGCCCGAAGATCAGATTGCGCAACTGCACGCCGCTGCCGAGCCGCTGCCTCTGGTTTCGCTGTGGGCGCAGCTTCCGCCGCGCGAGGATGCTCGCCTGCTGGACTTGAGCGCCAGCGCCATTCAGAAGTACCAGAACTGTCCGCTGGCTTACAAATTGCGTTATGACTGGCGGCTGCCCGATGATGCGACCGCGGCTCTGCAATTTGGCAGCGCCATGCACCTGGCCCTGAAGGCCTACTTCGACGGTGTTCGCGCCGGACGTCCGCCTGATGAAGAAACCGTGGTCGCCTGTTTCCTCGATGAGTTCGCGAAGGCGAAGATCGACGAGCCACTGCAGCGCGAGCTCTACGAGAAAGACGGCCACACCCAACTCGTTGCTTTCATCCGCTCCCAGCTCGCTCATCCTGCTGGGCAGGTGCTCGATACCGAACGCCGCTTCAAGATCGAAATTGGCGGGGCGCGAGTGCGAGGCAGATTGGACCGTCTCGATTGCCTCGGCGACACCGAGGTCGCGGTCGTCGATTTCAAGACCGGCAACCCGAAGACCCAGGACGACGCCGACGACAGCCTGCAGCTTTCGATTTATGCGCTGGCTGCCAGAGAGATGGGATATACGCCATCGTCACTTGTCTATATCAATTTGAAGAATGGAACCGCGATCGAATCGACGCGCACCCCGGAGCAGCTCCGCGAGGCCGAAACTCTAGTGTCGTCGATTGCTGCCAGGATTGCCGCGGGAGAGTTCGAACCGAAGCAAGGCGCTGGCTGTGCGTGGTGTTCTTATCAAAGCATCTGCCCGGAACACGAGGAACCGCTGCCGCGTCCCGCCGCCAAGCTCGCTGCGCAAGCGAATTAGCGTGGTGAGTAATTTGTCATCCCGACCGAACGGAGGGATCTGCGGTTTTCCGCGCAAAAGCGAAGGGGACGCTTGCGCGCCCCCTCGGTTGACGTAAAGACCAAGTTAGTGCTTCTTTTTCTTTGCAGCTTTCTTAGCCTTCTTTGCAGCCTTCTTAGTTGCCATGGTTTC
>JBEKXQ010000200.1:0-5109 GCA_049511915.1 Candidatus Korobacteraceae bacterium | reverse complement strand
GGACGGTGTAGTGCGCCTCAAAAAGTGCTTGACAGGGGAGACATTGTTAGAGATGGCCTGATAACAACATCTAACCGACTGCCCTGTGGTTCCGAGCGACCTGTCAATCATCGGTTTCAATGCCTGAGCCTTTTCTGGGTCGAGGGCCGGAACTATTGCAGCTTCGCGTACTCCGCTTTGGCTTGGATGAGGATGGGGACGTCGGGGTCGGCATTTTTCCAGAGCGTGAGGAACTCTTGATACGCAGCACGGGCCTTCGCTGTGTCGCCCTGCATGGCGTAAGCGCGGGCAAGGCCAACACGCGCCACGGCGCCGAGGGGATTGTTCAGGACGGCGCCCGGATAGTCGATGTATTTCTGGAATTCGGCGGCGGCTTCACGACCCTGGTGCATTGCCAAGAATGCCTGCCCGCGAATGTATACCGGGAGAAACTCCATTTCGACCCAATCACAGCCCAGTTCGTAAGGCGAGGTTACATCGAGCTCCTGCACAGCTTTGGCTGGATTATTGCGTCTTAGCTCAATGGCCGCACGGACGGAGGGAACTCCGTACATGGCGACACATGTATCCAGGGGATAGCGTTTTGCCAACTCGGCGGCGATCGTCTCGCCACGCCCGGTGTCCCCAACCAAAGCGAGCACGAGTGCGGCGCGGACTCTTAAACCTGACTGTCTTGAGTGGCTCAAGGCAGTGGTGACGTCGTGCTTCGCCTGCTCGTGATAACCGAATGCGGCCTCCCGCAGGGCGCTTTGCATCTCCAAGTCACCGGCCACCTCCATACCGCCTTCCTCGCCGCCAATGTCCAGTTTCACTGCCCGGCGAGTGAACTCCCGGGCCTTCCGAATACGACCGTGATATGCCTCGGTCTCCGACTGCCGGTCCAGAAAAACGCCCTCAAGTTCCGTGCCCGTTGCGAGCGTCACCTGCTTCTGCATATCGGCGGTATCATCCCGGAGAAACGCCAACCAATAAAGTTCCTGGGCATCGATCATTGGATTTCTGTTGGGGGTCTTTAAGGCGGCCAGGGCCGCCAGGGCCGTCCGCGCCTCATCCTGGAGATTTAGCGCCGTGGCCATCTCCGCCAAGTCGTAATAGTTGCTAGCAACCGGCTCCAGTCGCACGGCCTCTCTGGCCTCCCGTAGAGAGTCTTCAAATCGCCCATGCAATCTATACTCCCATGCCAAGTTGTGAGCGGGCACCGCTTCTCGCGGATACACTTGGCGCCATTGCTCGTCTACCTGAATGCCCTTTTCAAATTCACCGGTCACAACGAAGTAGTAAAGCGAATCAATGTAAAACCGTTCTCTTTGGCTCACCCGGTCGCGCAGCCTGAAGGCTTTTGAACTGTTCTCAGCCGCGACGTCTTGCATGTCCATGTTGGAATAGGCTTGCCCCAAGCGCGCATATGCCATGACGAAGTCGGGATCGAGTTCGAGGGCGCGCTTGTAAAACGGAATCGCAGCTGGATTACCCCGGTTTGCCCGAGTGTTGACGCCAGCGCTGTAGGCTTGCAGCGCGGCCAGCGAAGGAGTGGTCGCCTGCTCCATGGGAGTGTCGTATTTCTCGATCGAACCCACGGACTCTCCCAGCTTGCCGCGCAAGTTGGAAGCCGCCTTGTCCAGCTCCGGGAGTATCTTTTCTTTGCTCTCAGCGCGAACTTCTTCCGATGCCAGTGGGTTTCCGGTGGCGCAATTCGTCACCGTGAGCACCATAACGTATTGGCTGCCGAGGCTGGCGATAGACCCTTGCAGCAAGGCATTCCCCCTCACCCGCTGGCAAAGGTCGAGCGCCGCTTCGCCCGTAACCCGCTGCCCGGTATCCCGGCCCATCAGCTTGAGCGCCTCGCCGATCTTTTGATCGGAAACGACGTTCAGGTATGGCGACTGCTCCAAGCCAACCGTCAAAGCCTGTTTGAGCGTGTCGTCAAAAACGGGGTCGCCAGTCCGGTTGTCGAAGTCGGCGACCACGATGGTGTCTTTTTCCGTGAGCTTCGGTGCACGATGGGACCGCCAGGACCAGGCGCCAGCAAGCAGGGCAGCGGCTGCCACCGCCGCCAACCCAACCCAACGCCAGGGCTTGGTTGGGCGAACCTGTTTGGGAAAACCATCCGCGTCGATCACCACCCGGCTGACCGAGTGGCTCTGCACCACGATCTCTTCCTGCTCGGGAACCAGCCGCACTTTCTGCGCGAACCGGTATCCCCGTCCCGGGACGGTTGCGATATAGCGGTTTTCCCCAGCCACTTCCCCCAGCGTCTTGCGCAGCACAAAGATGTTCTGCGCCAGGTTGGACTCCTCGACAAAGGTGTCCGGCCACACCGACTTCATCAGATCGTCCTTCAAAACCAATGTTTCGCTATGCCGAACCAGCACCAGCAGGGTCTCGAAGGCTTTCGGTTGCAGCGGAATCGGCTGGTTGTCCCGCATCAAGAGCCGTTCTTCGGGGTAAACCTGGAAGGGACCAAACTCGTAGAAGTGTTTTGGTTCCTTGCTCATAGCCATCCTAATAAGCTTCTGAGGACTTTCTGAGGACTTTCTGAGGACTTCCCAAAGACTTCCGAACCCCACTTGCGGCAGTGTGTCTCACGTCAGGGAAGAGCGGCCGTAAGCTTTACCGGACTTGGTCGCACTTTAGCACAAGATCGAAGCCTGGGTACAGGCTCGGGGAGGCGAACACGGCTCAGATAAAGATCACCATCGAGACCGACCGGATCGTGATGATCCGGAGCAGAGGGTGCACCCGCCTCTGGTGTCAGGAGTGTGGCGGTGAGGTCGATGTCGTCGATCTGCGCCAGGCCGAGATCTTGACCGGTGTCGCTCGACCGAAGCCCCGTGCGGGTGCCGAGGCCAACCAGTGGCACTACTTCGAGTCTCCCGACGGAACGCAGCTTGTCTGTTTGAAGTCGCTGCTGAAGTCGATGTGAGTGGGGATGGCGAAGAAACATAGGGCCGCCGAAGGAGCGAATGCGTGGCGGCACGGATTCAACAGGCGAGGGTTCAGGACTAACCAGTTTCAGTCCAAACTTTCCCCAAACAACTAACAAAGGAGAACCAATATGAATTCCCGAACGTGGATGTCGACCATTGTAATGTGTCTTTTCGCCGCGCTGGCGATTACGACTCAACTGTCCGCACAGGATACTCCCCATCATCATCACCAGTACAAACTTACGCAAGTTATGCCACTCGGCGGTCCTGATAGCGACGGCGTTGTCGGACCCGGCGGCAGTTTTTTGAACAGCTTCAACCGCCGGGGAGCTACCGTGGGAGTTGCAGCAACGGATACAGTCGATCCCTTCTACCCAAACTGCTGGTACGACTGCTTCGTCGATCACGCAATTGTTTTTGAGAACGGTACCCTGACCGACTTGGGAGCGATTCCCGGCGACAATAGCAGCGCCTCATTCGGAATCAATGACAGCGGACTGGTCGTTGGAGCGTCAGAGAACGGATCGATCGATCCGTTGACCGGCTTCCCGGAATATCACGCTGTGGTCTGGAGACATGGTGTGCTGAGCGACCTGGGAACCTTTGGAGGAAGTGTGAGCCAGGCCTTTGCGGTTAACGCTCAGGGCCGGGTGGTCGGCGTGGCCGCCAATGCCGTCCCCGACCAGTACGCGTACGGTTTAGGCCCCTGTACCACGTGGTTTTGTTCCGGCACCAGCGTTACGACTCAACAGCGCGCGTTCTTGTGGGAGCGCGGAAAGCTGCAGGACTTGGGCACGCTGGGAACCGGTAACGATGCGGCTGCCTACTTTGTAAATGAGCGCGGCCAGGTAGTGGGCATTTCTTATACGAACACTACTCCGAATCCAACCACGGGGCTCCCGACGCAAGATCCGTTCCTGTGGGACCAGGGAAAAATGGTGGATCTGGGCGGCTTCGGAGGCGCCTATGGTATCGCCTACGGATTCAACAATCAGGGGCAGGTAGCGGGACTTTCCGATTTGGCGGGCGATCAATCTTACCACCCCTTCCTCTGGGACCGCGGAGTGCTTATGGATCTGGGTACCCTTGGCGGCGATCAGGCCTACGGGTACGGAATCAACGATGCCGGCGATGTGGTGGGAGCCTCCGCCCTCGCCGGGAACCAGTTGGGTGACGCTTTTCTCTGGCATCGGGGCGTTATGACCGACCTTGGACTTCTACCCGGATACACGGTTTCGTATGCAATCGGTATCAATGTGGCCGGACAAATCGTGGGAGGAGATTGCAACGACATTACATGTAGTAGTGGGCCGCAGAGCGCATTCCTCTGGGAAAATGGCGGCCCTATGGTCGATTTGAACGCCCTGGTGCAACCTACGAACCTGCATATGGACAAAGCCTACGCCATTGCCGACAGCGGTGAGATTCTGGCGTATGCCACGCTGCCCAATGGCGACGTTCGCATCGCGGTGCTTACTCCGGACGGCGATTGCGATAGCGATTGCGAACTCAGAATCGCTGCGCCTGCGAGCGACCCCGCTCTTGCTGTGCAGGCTGGTCAGGTTACAACAACGACCATTAGCAACGCGCCCGTATCAGGCAAAGGCGCTACGGGACGGCGGCCAAATCTGTTTGGACCGCGCCAGCTAACGCCGCCACAGCCAGCCGTACCGTCGAATTAGTTCAGTAGCGTAAACCATCTCCGTGTGCCGGGGCGGATCGCCACCTATGGGCTGCGCCCCGGCTGCTTCCGCTCAGCTCGCAGCGCTTTCGGCTTAATAGCAGAACCACGCATCGGTAGTACGCAGCCGACCGTTTTCATAGCGGCATTTTCGGACCCTTAACTAAGTTCGACCTGAAAGAGGAACGGAAGATGAAAAACAACCTTGTATTACTCGCTTGCCTTCTGGGCCTGGCGATAGGCGCCTCGGCCCAGGAAAACCTCAACTTCGCTGACCTTCCCGTGGTGAGCTCGCCGGCGCCAATGCCTAACGGTTATGGCCAGCTCAACTGGACCAACGTCTTCTATGTCGACCCATACGAATGGTCCGGCGCCGGCCCTGGCTACAAACTCGGCCCTGTCGGCAAGGACATAACCTTTATTGGCGGAAAAGTTTGCCGTCTCTATCAGGAAGCCTGCTTCGGCACCATCAACTCAATGGGCGGTCGAACTGCGTTTCAG
>JBEKXQ010000199.1:0-5145 GCA_049511915.1 Candidatus Korobacteraceae bacterium | reverse complement strand
ACGGATTGTTTCGGATCCCCTACTAGGAAGAGCTGACCCGGACGAAGCTGCTGCTCCTGCCAGGGCTTATCGGCGGCATCTTCACCGCACAACAGGAACAAGATCTCGCACTGCAGGGGGTCCGTGTCCTGGAATTCGTCAACCAGCACATGTCGGTAGCGTTCTGCGAGCGCGGCGCGAACGGCAGGATGCGTTCGCAGCAGGTGGCGGGCGAAGTAGAGGAGATCGTCGAAATCGAGCAGTGCGGACTGCCGCTTGCGCGTTCGGAAAGCATCCTGGAAACCGTCGAGGGCCGAAATCAGGCGCTCTTGCGCGGCCTCAGCCGCGAGGCCAACCAGTCGCGCAAGGGACTCCGCAACCGCGTCATAAAGATTGCGAGCCTCCCCGCAGTATCGATCGGCTTTGGCCTGCGATTGGCCGGCACACTGTGCTGCCGCCTTCCATTTACCTTTGCATTGGTATTGCTTGAATTCGTACGAGCCCTTTTTCATTGCCGAAACGTGCTGGGGATGGGCATAGGTCCACAGTTGCCGGAAGCTGATTTCCGCTTGATAACCGGGAGCGTACAGCTCAGCCAGCGTCTCGATCTGGGAAATGTATTCCGCCGTTGTGGGTTCTTCTAAGCCTTGACTCTGCACTCCCGCGTACCAGTCTTGGAAGGAAGCGACCGACTTGCGGAATCGTTCGATGTCGCTCTGGGATAGCTTCGGTTGCGGTGCGCCTGCCGTTCGCCGCACCCGGCGTGCTTCAGCCAGTTGCTCGACCAGCTTTAGACCCTGGTCTCCGTTGATCACCAACAGTTCCGCCAGCGGATCGTCTGCTGGCGGCTCTTCCAGGCGATTGCGGAGCCACTGCCGCAGCAACGTCTTGTGGTCGAGATCGGATTCGCCCTCGTCCATCATTACCGCTCCCGGGTCAACATTCGCCTCGATGGGATAGGGCGTGGTCAGCCTCTGACAGAATCCGTGGATTGTAGTGCAGGTCAACTCGTCCAAGGCGGCTGCGGCCAATGAGAGGGATTCCCGCTGTGGGTCGGTGAGACCTGCTGCTATCGCGATCCTCAGAGGGTCAGGAACTTTCCCGACCACGAGGTCTCGAACGTACTCTTGAACTCTTTGCAACAACTCGCTTGCGGCCAGTTCAGTGAAGGTGATTGCTGCAACATTGTGAGGGTGTACTCCCGACGCCAAAAGTAACGCTACCCGCCCGGCTAACAGCGACGTCTTGCCGGTTCCTGCGCCGGCCTCCACAAGAAGGGTCGCCGAGTAATCGGTCAGCGCACGCAGCCTGTGTTTTTCATCGCTCAGGCTTGGCATCAATCCTCCCCCCAGAGGCTGCGCAAATCTCCCACCATCGCGTCCCGTGCCGCAGCCTTTTGCGAGAAATACACTCCGTCTGCGTTTGCGGGAAGGGCGAAAGCCAAGTCGTTATAGCGGCTCTCGGCACCAGCACCGAAAACAGATCGTCCCGAACGAAGCAACTGCTCGGCGAGTTGAAGAAAGCGTACGAGTTCCTCGGTCTGTGCAGTCGGGTCGGTGAGCGAAAACAGGTGCCCCTCTGCGCCCGGGTAAAGCAACGCCGCCTCTACTGCCGCAACTTGGGCTAGAAGCGCTTTGACGGCCACCGCGTACAGGCAGCGTTGCAACTCCTGACCGTTATTCAGTCCAGGTTCTTCCTCGGGGCAGCGCCCGGTCTTGTAATCGATCACACGGGCATTTATTGTGGCGTCCAGATCCAAGCGGTCAATCCTGCCCCGAAGGTTGAGGTCTAGACCAGGGATCGCCACGGGAGCCATCCGATCCCAAGGGAAATTGCCTTCGCTACCCTCAAGCCCCCCGAATGGGACCTCGACATAGGTCTTTTGGCCTTTCAACTTAGGAAACGGCCACGTCAAAGCTGAGAATGCGATGTCGCGGGCTTCTGTCAGTGTGTTCTGCCAGAGACGGGTGGGCGGTAGTGGCTTCGTCAGTTCCCAGTCCAGCGCGATTCGCTGGGCAGCTTCCGCCAGGGCTGACTCGACCTGCATCGGCGTGGCACTTGCGAACCCGCCGTTTGATTCGAGGAATGCGGTCGCCTCGCGCAGCAATTCGTGGACCAGATCCCCGTACGTTGGTTTGTCCAGTACCAGAGGTTCCTCGTGCGACAAGGGGGATGGCGGTTTCCAGCCGAGTGCGTAGCCCCAAACGAATCCAAGCGGGTCGGTCAGCATCTGGCGGAGGGATGTCGCCGAGTGCGTCCGCGTCATCGCCGTCTCGACTACCGGATGACCACTATTCAGAAGACCGTCGTGAGCTGTGATCTTAGGACTGCGCCAATCTCGGTAGCAGGAAATTGCTGACCGGGCGCCTTCAGTCTCAGAAAACTCATGCCGGCGTGCCAGAAGGCGATCGGACTCACTGAACGCGTGTTGCGGTATCCGCGATCTTTGCAGATGCTCCGGTGCCACCTCGGAAGGCACCAACGGGCTGATCCCAAGGAGGCGTCCCTCACTGTCTCTTCGACTGCGCGAGTAAACGATCTCGTCGGCGGCATCGCGCAGCACCGCGAAGAGAGTCCTGTCCTGTACGGTCACGCCTGCCGGTTCGAGCAGCGCCGGATCAAGAATGTGCGATGGAAGAAGCGCATCCTCTCGACCCTGCCGCGGCCAATGGCGGCTGGTGAGGCCTAGCATGCGTAAGAACGGACGCGGAGCGCTGGCCAAAGTGTGAGCCGGTCCCCAGATGATGTTCGCGTTCGGATCGGATTCATCCGGGATGCGAATCCGTCCGATCGAGGTCGTGAGCGCTTGCGGCGGCCCGTCAAGCAGGGCTCGCTGCCAGATGGCTCGTGCTTGCCCGGACAGCAGTTCCTGGCCAACTTGCTCTGCTGCCGGAGCACCTTTTGTCAGGAGCTCAAGAATGGGCAGCAAGACGGGGCGAAAATCTGGTCTCTCGGGGTTCTCTGCGAGGTCGTCCAGAGAGATCTGCCAGTGACGAAGTTTCAGCAGAGGTGCATCCGGAGAAAGGTTGGTGAACCAGTCAACTGGCAAGCTCTTCAACTTTGGAGTGTTGTGCAGAAGACGCAATGCCCGCACTACGCGATCATGGCTCAGCCCCTCCAGCAGGACGGTGGCCAGCGAACCAGCTTGCTGGCCGGGAAAGGTCGAGGTCGCGCGGCGACCATGGACAAAATGCAAAGGTAACTGGCTGTCCGCCACGAGTACTCGAAAATCCTCGTCCCAGTCTTCGGTCGCTGACGCAACAATCGCGATTTCGTGCGGTCGGGCGCGTCCAGACACGATTAATTGCCTTGCCCACCGGAGGGCTTCAGTCACCTCGTGCTTGGGTGTCGCGCAAACGACCGAGCTTTGCCTCGGCGTTCGCTTTGGCTTCAAGATGGTGCGAATGGTGGAGTTCTGGGTCCAGGCTAACTGGTCGGTAAGCGTCTCAAGCGAATGCCACTCGACCAATATGCTCGAGGACAAGGCGAGAAACAGCCTCCTCCAGCACGGTGCCACGAAGACGAATCCGCACACAGTCACCGGGCCTAACACGCGACCCGCCTTCTTCAGGTTTGCGATTGCGGCAGAGACGAGGTCACGCTGCAACATCATTCCGCCAGGTAGGTGATCCCGGATGTAGGCTTCAATCCGGGCTAAGTCGCTGATGCGTGGGGACTGACCTGCAAGCGCTTGCAGGTCCAGGTCAGCATCCCAGACCTTCGTCAACGTATTGCAAATGGCCTTGACGGCGCCCGGCATTTCTCGGAGTTGTTCGAGTTCAGCGAATTTAAGCTCGGCCAAGGCCTCACTTACCAGCGCATGGCATGTGTCCCAGGATGCTGCCTCCAGAAAACCGCCGGCAAGTCGACCCGCCAACTGCGGCGGTGTGAGGATCTGCAATCCCAGCGCGCTCTCCTCGGCGGCCTGAAAACGCTCTTCGTGCCAAGCGAGACGGCTAGGGACAACAATGGTTCTACGGGTCATTAGGTTCCTCAACAGTGCGCCCTGCCAAAGTAATGCGCAGTGCTGGGGATCACAGGTTCGCGTGCTGTGCCCACCACTGTACAAATGATTTTCCAACCAAAGACGGAGCGGTTGACTATTACAAGAAAGTCGTCGTCGAGACGCCTCGGGTAAGTCTCGGAAACAAGTCTCCCAAGCCAACGCCGACCCTCGACCAATACACATCTTGGCTGGTTGCGGAGTACCTATTTGACGCGCTCCTTAACCCAACCGCGCCTCGGCCCGATACCTAACCAGCGAGATGGATGAATCGTGAGTCATGGAATCATTCTTCCCTCCAGCCTCGTTACTGAAGCCCGCAGCGCTCTTCGCACCGATTCCTGAGACCGCAGAACGCATGCTGGAATTCTTTAATCAATACAATAATTTACGCTTTGCCGTGCTGGCGGTATGGAGACCGGGCGAACTTGTCCTTATCCTGGTAATCCCGGTGGAGTTCCCAGAATTCCATATACAACTGATGGAGATCGCCGTCTGCCACCGAATTTTTGAAGTTGGTATAGCCTATCTTGTCGATCCGAGCGGCCACCAGCGCTGAGAACGCCTTCCGATCAACGAACGTTCTCCAGCGATAATCCGATCCGGCGTTTTCGATCACTTCCACGTCGTTGCCGCAAACATTCAACAAGGCCTGTTTTCGCCGTGCTCGGACCATCAGTCTGGCAGGGTCGTCTTTGTCGCTCACTACGCTGAGAAATCCGTCGTTGAAGCAGAGCCACATCTGCAATCCTCCCTTACTGAAGCTAGGTCGGCGAGATACTTAGCCCATACCTCTGATAGCGGGACGTGCACAATACGATATGAACCTACCAGTCTAAAGGCCTGGTCAACTCGCCGACCGTCGTTGACGACCCGCACCGGTCCGCATAGAGATGGAATCGATCTGCACTGGTGTCGTAGACCGCGCGCCCACGCGGCGGTGGGACGTCTGCAAGCAGCGGCATATTTGCGGAGGGGGTCAATTCCTCCGCTGTGCGCATCATAAATTCTCAGGGAGAGATCTTCTGACCAACGGCCTCATTGCCCCTGATGTAGGTACCACGCTCGTCGTAGACGTAGTACACATCATCCATCGTTCCACGCCGCTTCATGTTGCGCTCGTCGGCAATCTTGAATGCTTCCTCTTTGGAATCGTAATCTCC
>JBEKXQ010000198.1:0-5179 GCA_049511915.1 Candidatus Korobacteraceae bacterium | reverse complement strand
TGAAACCGATTTCCTGCGCTCCCTTCAGCGCCGCGGCAAAGGGGCTCATGCCGTTTTCCAGATGGCGTGCGACATTTTCCATCACCACGATGGCATCATCCACCACAAATCCCGTGGCAATGGTGATGGCCATCAGCGAAAGGATGTCCAGGCTATATCCGAACAGATACATCACGGCAAACGTGCCGACCAGCGAGACCGCAACCGCGATGCCGGGAATGAGTGTTGCGCGGGCATTGCGCAGGAAGACAAACACCACCAGAATGACCAGGCCGATCGAAATGAGCACCGTCATCTCCGCGTCATTGACCGAGGCGCGGATGGTGGTGGTGCGATCCAGAACGATAGTTGTGTCAATGCCGAGCGGAATGGTTGCCTGGATAACCGGAAGTTGTGCGCGAATGCGGTCGACCGTGGCAATGATGTTGGCGCCGGGTTGGCGGAAGATGATGACCATAACCGCGCGTTTGCCGTTCAAGTATCCGGCAGCACGGACGTTGGCAACCGAGTCCGTCACCTGAGCGACGTCGGATAGATGGACGGCCGCGCCGTTGCTGTAACCGACGACCAGCGGCTTATAGTCCTGCGCGGCTGAGATCTGATCGTTGGCAACTATGTCCGCGGTCACAATGCCATTGGAGATCTGGCCTTTAGCCAGGTCAGCGTTTTGCAGGCTCAACACGGATTGCACATTCGCCAGGGTAAGTCCATAGCTGGCCAATTGTGTGGGATTTGCGTCCACACGCACCGCCGGCAATGCGCCACCTCCGACCGAGACCTGCCCCACGCCCTGGATCTGCGACAACTTCTGCGCGATGACAGTGGAGGCTTCGTCATACATTTTGGCGGGACCGAATTTGTCTGAGGTCAGGCCGAGAATCATGATCGGGGCATCGGCGGGATTGACCTTGCGATAGGTCGGATTGCCCGGCAGGTTGGCGGGCAGATAGGTTCGCGCCGCATTGATGGCTGCCTCCACATCGCGCGCCGCGCCATCAATGTCGCGGCTGAGGTCAAACTGGATGGTGACCGATGTGCTGCCCAGCGTACTGGCAGAGGTCATCTCCGTCACCCCTGCGATATGACCGAACTGTCGCTCCAGAGGCGTGGCGACGGACGATGCCATAATTTCGGCGCTGGCCCCCGGCAAGCCTCCACTGACGGAAATAGTCGGAAAGTCGACCTCCGGCAGGGGCGATACCGGCAGCACCCCAAACGCAACCGCGCCGGCCAGGGCAATTGCCAGCGTGAGCAGCGTCGTCGCCACTGGCCGCTTAATGAACGGTGCAGAGATGTTCATGCAGGCCCTGCCAGTTCTCCGTCTAAGGTTGCCGGTTTGTTCGATTTTTTCGTTACACGCTGTGCCAGATTGTCAAAGAAGATATAGATGACGGGCGTGGTGTAAAGCGTGAGCGCCTGGCTCAGCAGGAGTCCGCCCACCATGGCGATGCCCAGCGGCCGGCGCAGTTCGGAACCGAAACCAGTTCCCAAAGCCAGCGGTAGCCCGGCCAGCAGCGCGGCCATGGTGGTCATCATGATGGGGCGGAAGCGGAGCAGGCAAGCCTCGTAAATTGCATCGGTTGCGTTCTTGTCGTGCTTCCGCTCAGCTTCCAGCGCGAAGTCGACCATCATGATGCCGTTTTTTTTCACGATACCGATCAGCAGGACGATGCCGATGATCGCGACCATGTTCAAGTCCTGGCGAAAGAGAAGCAGCGCGAGCAAGGCGCCAACTCCCGCCGACGGTAGGGTAGACAGGATGGTGATGGGGTGAATAAAGCTCTCGTACAAAATACCCAGCACGATGTACACGGTAACCAGCGCGGCAAGAATGAGCAGCGGCACATTGGCCAGCGAGGCGGTGAAGGATGCCGCAGTGCCTTGAAATCCGGCCTGCAGGCTGGGGGGGATGTGCAGGTCTTTTTGCACTTTGTCGACCGCCGTAATGGCCTCGCCCAGCGCTGCATTGGGCGCCAGATTGAACGATACGGTGATGGCTGGAAATTGACCCTGGTGGGTAATGGCCAGCGCTTCCGTTGTATTCTCGAAGTGCGAGAAAGCGCTCAGCGGCACTGCATTGCTCATGGCCGAACTGGTGGTACCGGCAGAGTTTGCTCCCGTGCTCGACGGCGAGAACGGGCTCGGCGAAAGCGCGTTCGTAGGAGGAGCAAGGATATTTGCCGATGGCGTGTACTGTGCCGAAGCCGTCAGAGCATTGGATCCGGCGGAACTTGATCCCGACGCCGCGAACGAGGTAGAGGCCCCAGCGCCGCTTGCGCCGGCAGACGCATTGGACTGGATGTAGAGATGGTTCAGCTTGTTGGGATCCAGTTGAAATTGCGGTTGACTCTCCAGCACAACGTGGTACTGATTCACCTGCGTATACATGGTGCTGATTTGCCGTTGGCCGAAGGCGTCATACAGGGTGTTATCGACGGTCGAAACCGCAATGCCAAGTCGCGAGGCTGTGACCCGGTCGATCACCAGTGACACCGCCAGCCCTCCCAGTTGTTGATCGGTGGCAACATCTTCCAGTTCCGGCAACTGCTTCAGCCGGCCGACGAAACGGTTGGTCCAGTCGTTCAGCTCATTCGCATCGGGGTCCTCAAGCGTGTACTGGTATTGGGTTCGGCTCACCCGGTCGTCCACGGAAATGTTCTGCACCGGTTGCATGAACAGCTGTATTCCCTGCACCTGGCTCACTCTTGAGTTGAGCCTGCGGATCAGGTTTGACGCGCTAATCTTGCGCTGGTCGAGCGGCTTCAGATTGATCGATATCCGGCCACTGTTGGTGGTGGTGTTCGTTCCATCGGCGCCGATAAACGACGACAGGCTTTCCACCGCCGGGTCGGCAAGAATTGCCTTTGTAAGCTCCAGTTGCCTGGCTGCCATAGCCTTTGAGCTGATTGTCGGCGGCGCCTGCGATATGCCCTGGATGACGCCCGTGTCCTGCACCGGGAAAAATCCCTTGGGGATGATGATGTAAAGGAAAACCGTAAGCAGCAGGGTCAAGACCGCAACCAACAGCGTGATCGTCTGGTATTGAAGGACAAACTTCAGCGTCCGGCCATAGAACGCGATCATCCCCTCGAAAGCCCGTTCCGAGGCCCGATAGATCCGTCCCTGCTGCTCTTTTGGCTTGTGGCGCAAGATTCGCGCACTCATCATCGGCGTGAGCGTAAGCGAGACCACGGCTGAAATGACGATGGTGACGGCTAGGGTCACGGCAAACTCGCGGAACAAGCGCCCCACCACGTCGCCCATAAACAACAGCGGAATCAATACGGCAATGAGCGACACGGAGAGCGAGAGAATGGTGAAGCCAATCTGCTCCGCACCCTTGAGGGCCGCTTCCATGGGTGGATCGCCCGCTTCGATGTAGCGCGAGATGTTCTCGATCATCACGATGGCATCGTCCACCACGAAGCCGGTAGAGATGGTCAGCGCCATGAGCGATAAGTTGTCCAGGCTGTAACCAAGGATGTACATCGCCGCGAAGGTGCCGACCAGTGACAGCGGCACAGCCACGCTGGGGATAATGGTGGCGTAGAGACTCCGCAGGAAAAGAAAGATGACCAGCACAACCAGTCCGACGGTCAACAGCAATTCAAACTCAACGTCGGAAACCGATGCTTCGATGGAGGTTGTGAGATCGGTGAGCGTGGTCACCTGAATGCCGGTGGGCAGATTGGCCTGAAGCTGCGGCATGAGCTGCTTGATGCTCTTGACCACGCTGATGGTGTTGGCTCCGGGCTGGCGTTGCACGTTCAGGATGACCGCAGGGGTCTGATTCATCCACGCGGCCTGATTATTGTTCTCGACGCCATTCACGATGTTGGCCACATTGGGCAGCATCACCGGCGCACCGTTTCGGTAGGCAACCACAACGTTTCGATAGTCGCCGCTGGTGACCAGCTGATCGTTGGCGTCGATCTGGTAATCCTGGCGTGGCCCGTCGAAATTACCTTTGGCGGCGTTCACACTGGCGTTGGTCAGCGCCGTGCGCAGATCTTCCATGTTGATGCCGTAGGAGGACAGCGCCGTGGGATTGGCTTGAATCCGGACGGCGGGTTTTTGGCCGCCACTGATCGTCACCAAGCCGACCCCGTTGAGCTGTGAAATCTTCGGCGCAAGGCGAGTGTCGACAAGGTCCTCAACCTGCGAAAGCGGCATGGAATTTGAGGTGATGGCCAGGGTCAGCACAGGGGCATCGGCTGGATTCGTCTTACTGTAGATCGGCGGCGCGGGCAAAATGGACGGCAAAAGGCTCTGCGCCGCGTTGATGGCAGACTGCACCTCTTCCTCGGCTACATCAATATCCAGAGTGAGGTTGAACTGCAGCACAATGACAGACGTGCCTCCGGAACTGGTAGAGGTCATCTGGCTCAAACCCTGCATCGCGCCGAATTGGCGCTCCAGGGGCGCCGTCACCGTCGTCGCCATCACCGTCGGGCTTGCTCCGGGATAGAACGTGAGCACCTGAATGGTCGGGTAATCGACTTGCGGCAATGCGGAGACCGGCAGTTGTGTGTAGCCGACCACGCCGACCAGCAGGATTGCCGCCATCAGCAAACCGGTCGCTACTGGCCGCAAGATAAACGGACGAGACGGATTCACGGGGCGCTGTTCCCGTTCGCGCCGGCCGGGGAAGCCTGGGTCGGAACCTTGTTCGAAACCACGACCGCGGTATTGTCCTGCAACTTATCGAAGCTGCTGTTGGCGACAACGTCTCCAGGATTGATGCCGTCAACCTGCGTTACCCCGCCATTGGTCACTCCCGGCTTTACGCTGCGGATATGAGCAATGTTGTTTTGAATCACGTACACGAACGATGCTTGACCATTTTGTTGAATCGCTGACGCCGCAACTAGCGTCACCCCCTGCAACGTATTCACCAGCAGCCGCGTGTTCACAAACTGGTTGGGGAAGAGCGCATCGTTCTTATTGTCGAAGACAGCTCGTGCTTTTACCGTCCCCGTCGTGGTGTCAATCTGGTTGTCGAGCGTCAACAGCTTGCCGCTGGTAATCGTCGTCTGTGCCGTGCGATCCAGAGCAGTGACGGTGAGCTTAGCTCCCTTGTGCAGTTGAGCTTCAACCGGACCCAGACTGTCTTCCGGGATGGTGAAAATTACGGTGATGGGTTCCAACTGCGTAATGACTGCGAGGGTTACCGTTCCAG
>JBEKXQ010000197.1:0-5312 GCA_049511915.1 Candidatus Korobacteraceae bacterium | reverse complement strand
CGGATGATCTGGCACAGCCGGTCGCGGACCTTGTGACCGGAACCGTTTCCGTTGCTGTTTCCATGGGCACTCTTGGGTGGAAACTTCTGCGCATCGGGAGCCGGCGGCATCGGAGCGGCATTGGATCCGATCTCTTCGACCGAGCAGATGCCGATGCCATAGGCCTTGCGCAGGGCACGATTGACGGCCCGCGTCTCGGCTATGCGCATCTCGGCGCCGCGGACCAGGAGAGAGACGTTGGAAGGGTCGGCGTCGCCATAGCCGACAAAGCCCGCGGAATCCTTGGACGGATACACGGTCGCCTTGAGGACAAACCGACTAGCCGCCGAATCACACAACGAATCGACGGCCTCGACATGGATACCCCGGCATCTCCTCCGACGCGCCAGGCGAACGAGTCCGGTGTGAGTTACAAACCAGCCATTCTCCAGCTGGATCAGATCTCCGCTGGCGAAAGAGAAGCTGAATTGTTTGGTGAGCTCCTTTAGCGCCTGGATCCGTGTGCGGTTGATGTTGGGGTAAAGCTTCCTGACTAGGGAAGTGTTGTGGCGGATTAGCTGGAGGTTGTTGTTGTCGAGGTTCTTGGAGGGCATAGCCACCACCAGAGCTGAGATTTGATATAAATCAACTACACAATGGATAACACAAGTAACAATGTTTGTCAAGGTTACGTATTGTTCGGAATTTGAGTTGCAGTTATAGTGCAGGGGTGAGAAAGACCGACTTTCTGGCATTTCGAGTTGACCCCTCGCTAAAACGCGATATTCAGCAAATCGCTGATGATGAGCAGCGGAATCTTTCCCAAATCTGCGAGATGCTTTTGTACGAGGGCGTCGAGGCCTACAAAAAAGAAGGATCCAAGTTCATGCAGCGCCTGGTCGCTAAGCAGAAGCTGAGGACGAAGTGAGAAATCCTGCAGATGTGGTTTTCTCATCCATGCGACGCCGCCCACGCCCTCAACCCTTGTGGCGAAATAAAAGCGAAACTGCTAAACTGGTTGCGGTGCGAACCGGAGGCGTGACATGGTGGAAGAGAATACCCACGATAACGTCTCCTTGCTGAATAAAAGGGCTGCTGCGAATCGGCGCAATGCGCAGCTCTCGACTGGGCCTAATACCGAACAAGGGAAGAGACAGTCGCGACGCATTGGCATTCGGTGCTGAGAATGGTCGATATTACGAAACGAAGCCAACAAGTCTTTTGTTATGAATGACGGTCCGTCGATTTGAATTGGGATTGTCCACTTTCCCCCAATCACGCTTGGGTAGTTTGGCAGCCGTAACCCAATCGCGCCAAATCACCCGCCAACTGGGGCAAACTCTCCCCTTGTGAACGCTGTCCCAAGGTCCCCAGGATGGCTAGGCTACTGAATCTAAACAATATACTCGCGACTGCCAGCCTCGAGTGTTTGGCAATGCGTGTGCATTTCAATCTATGGTTCTTCATGGGCAGGCCCAAGGTGGCTCCGGAACGATGCGAAGGAGTAAACAAGCATGGACAACTTAGCCGACCAACCACGAGCTTCGGGCACTATCTGGAAGCCGGCCCAGACTTATACCATGGCTGCGGTCTGCCTGGTGATTGGCCTGGTAATTGGATACTTCCTGCGCGGCTCGGCCTCGCAACCGGTGGCTCCCACCGTTGCCTCAGAAGCAGCGCCGCAACCCGGTCAGGATCCGTATGCGGCGATGGGGCAACAGCAGCGTATGCCCACGCTCGACGAGATGAAGAAAATGGCGGACAAGCAAGCGGAGCCGCTGTTGACCACGCTGAAGGCCGATCCCAAGAACGCCGCTCTGCTGAATAAAACCGGACTCACGTACAAAGCGGCCCATCAATTCAAAGAGGCGATTATCTACTTTCAGAAATCATTGGATGTCGATCCCAAGAACATCGGTGTCCGCGACGACATGGCCTCGTGCATGTACTACACTGGTGACGTGGACGGCGCTCTTGATCAGCTGAACAAGTCGCTGACCTATGATCCAAAGCACCCGGGAACGCTGTTGAACATCGGCATTATCAAGTTGCAAGGCAAGAACGATGTCAAGGGCGCCGTGGAATCGTGGCAAACACTCCTCAAGCTGAATCCCGACTTCCCGCAGAAGGAAGCGGTTGAACGCCTGATCGCGCAGGCACAGCAGCAACAAAATGCGGCGCCAGCTTCGAATCAACCAAAGGGATAGCCGACTGGCCGTCTCTGCGGATCGCTACTCTTCTGGCCTACTACTCAGAGCACGAACTTTTATCGTGTACTAGAAAAACGCTACGGGATATTGGCGATGGAACTGGTTCCGTATTCCATGGTCGCTAAATATGAATTGGCGGATCGTGGTCGCAGGCCCGACTCCCGCGCGGGAGCTATTCGCAGTCGTCTCACGGCGTCCGTAGGTTGGTGTCACTCATACTCATAGAAGCCGGTTACGAGGAGGTAAGACTTATGCACAGCAAACCGCAAACCTACAGCTCACCTTTCTGCACTCGCTCGCGGTCGGCAACGGCGGCATTGGCAACGGCGATTGTGCTGGTTCTAACGGGTGCCGTGGCACAGTCAGCACAAGCTCAGACCTACCAGGTCCTCTACAACTTCACCGGAGGACAGGATGGAGCCTACCCCGAAGCCGGATTGACGATGGATGGTGGGGGAAATCTCTACGGCACGGCCTATCAAGGTGGAAGCATGAACCGCGGCACCGTGTACAAGTTGGCGCACCGCGGCACAGGATGGGCCCTGAGCCCGCTCTACAACTTCACGGGACAGGGGGACGGAGGCGCACCGATCGCCGGAGTCGTGTTCGGACCGAATGGCACGCTTTACGGTACTACCGAATTTGCAGGACAGGATTGCGGGGAGGGATGCGGTGTGGTCTTCAATGTGAGACCGCCTACGGCCATTTGCAAAACCGTGATCTGCCCTTGGACGGAGACGGTGATCTATAGCTTCCGAGGTGACACGGACGGAGCCAACCCCGGCTATGGTGACCTCACTTTCGATCAGGCAGGCAACATCTACGGCACAACGTATTTCGGCGGCACCAACTCCCAAGGCGTGGTTTATAAGCTGACGCCATCCAATGGCAAATGGACGGAAAGTGCGATCCACACCTTCAGCGGCGCCAGCGATGGCGAAAACCCGTACAGCAGCGTCATCTTCGATACTTCCGGCAATCTCTACGGCACCACGTTTGCCGGCGGCGCCCACGGATACGGTACGGTTTACCAGTTGACCCCCAACGGATCCAACTGGACGGAAAACACTCTGTACGCCTTTCAGAGTGCAACCAACGGAGGCAAACCATTTGGCGGCGTCGTCTTTGACACGGCGGGCAATCTCTACGGAGCAACCAGTAGCGGCGGCTCAGGCAGCGGCGGCACGGCCTACGAGCTGATGCCCTCCAATGGCAGCTGGACCTTCGATCTGCTTTACAGCTTTACCGGATCGGCCTACCTGCCTGGATCGTATGGCAGCCTGACGAAGGATTCAGCCGGTAATTTTTATGGCACCACGGTCAAGGACGGCGCTAACGGAGTAGGTTCGGTGTTCAAGTTGACGCCTTCCAACGGCGGCTGGACGTTGACCGACCTTTACGACTTCGCCGGCGGCAGCGACGGCGAAATTCCCTACGGCAGTGTGCTGATTGACGCGAGCGGCAATCTGTATGGCACCGCTTCCGGGGGCGGCGCGAACGGCTATGGTGTCATCTGGGAGATCACACCATAGCGTCTTGAAATAGCGGTCTACTCTAGAGGGAGGGATGCGCGGTATCATCAACCTAAGGGGTGGCACAATGCGGACGGAACTTGCGGGAAAGAAACTATCGGCATTGCTTCTGGTGTCCTGCATATTGATGCTCGTTGGTTCAGCCGAATCAAAAGATCGCAACCGGGTCTTCTCGGGACGAGTTGTCAACTCGTCCAACCACGGGGTGCAGGGCGTCATCGTTCACCTGCGGCCGCAGAACGCATCCCAGGAGCAGGCAGGTAGCGAATCGGCAGCCACGACGGGAGGCAATCTGTGTCCGCCGCCCGAGCTCTGCCAGGTCACGTCGCACAACGGCAGCTTTACCTTTCACCAGGTCAAGACCGGAATGTATGACTTGACGGTATCCAAGGATCAACAAACGATCTACACCCAGCCCGAGCCCTTGTTAATTCCCGAGATGCCGGTCAACACCCATCTGGAAATATCGCTCCCGAAGCCCTCGCAGAATTAAAGCGGCGGCCGAGTGTCCAAGGTCCCGTTCCGCTGCCCGCATCATCGTAGTACTTCTTCCTCTGGCGCTTTATAGTGGGGTACTCGAATCCCCAAACTTAACTATTCCAAACCCGTGCCTATTGGGATAAACTGCTGGCGTTTTTATAACTGTTTTCATTCTTCACGGCACTCTTCCAGCAATCAGGGATTCCTGATCGCCGCTGGTCACGCCTACAGATTTGTGTGCGCCCACCTGCCCTGGGCTCGGAGTGATTCCAACAAGGAGAGAAATAATGCGGAACCGGAGAGCAACGCTCGCGAGCATTCTCGGGAATGCGGCAGTCTCACTGATTGGCCTCGTGCTGTTTCTTAATATTCAGCCTATAGCGAGAGCTCAGAGCGCGGTATACGCCATGACCAACACGGGTGTGTTCGGAACGCTAAACCTAAGTTCAGGTGCGTTCACACAACTGGGTACCTCTGGCGTGGCGCCTGCGGGCATGGGAGGTTTCGGGAACAGCCTGTTCGTGGCCGGATACCAAATCCACACCTTCTACCTTGTGAATCCCGGCAATGGGAGCGTCACTGCTATAGGAAACGCGTCCATCACCTTCTATGATCTGGGAGCGACATCGTCCGGCTTGTATGCAATTGGCACCGATAACAACCTCTACACCATAAATGCAGCGACCGGGGCGGCCACGCTCGTCGGCCCGACCGGCTTGGGCATTTCCGGTGCCACAGCAGGGCTATCGTCCAACGGTGCTGTGCTGTACCTTACGGTGGATTCGGGACCGGGATCGGTCCTTTATTCCGTCAACACCACTACAGGCGCGACCACTGCCATTGGGAATACGGGATTGAGCAGGATCGATGCAATGGTGTACGTGAACGGCCTGCTGTATGCCGCTCCCCACAATGGGACTTTGTACACTCTGAATACCTCGACCGGAGCGTCCACTTTCGTTGCCAACACTGGCATTGTGGTCTGGGGTATGGGTATACCGTCTCAGGCTAATGCCCAGACACCTTTACGATCGCGGAACGTGACGCCGTGCCGTTTGGTCGACACTCGGAATGGAGGTCCGATTCAGGGTGGAACCTCTCAGTCATTCAA
>JBEKXQ010000196.1:0-5367 GCA_049511915.1 Candidatus Korobacteraceae bacterium | reverse complement strand
GGGCACAACACCCGGGATCCCAGCGTCCTTCGTCGTTGACAGGGGCTGGATGCCGCGAACCGAACTCGCGCCTCCGGCGGAGGGAGAAAAATGTTCTTGACATCCCCTCTTATAGAACAGGCCAACTCGCACGTAATCGCGAAGCCGGGGCTCTCGCTGCGGATTGCGAGTGACAACGGCGATATTACGCCAACCATCCTCTTAAAGTAACTGCAATCTCTGGGCTTTCATTGACTTGCCCCTTTTACAGAAGTAAGATTCGCGCCAGTGATCGGGCAAACCATCTCGCACTATCACATCGTCGAGGAACTCGGCGCCGGCGCGATGGGTGTCGTATACAAGGCCGAGGATGTGAAGCTCGGTCGCTTTGTAGCTCTCAAGTTCCTGCCCGACAACGTCGCCAAAGGCCCCCTGGCAATCAGCCGTTTTCAGCGCGAAGCCAAAGCTGCTTCTGCGCTGAATCATCCGAACATTTGCACCATCTACGAGATTGACGAGACCCAGGGGCGAACCTTCATCGCCATGGAATTGCTGGAGGGCCAGACGCTCCGGCACCGGATCGGCGGCAAGCCTCTGGAAATCGAGACGGTACTCGATCTGGGGATCGAGATCGCCGATGCTCTGGACGCTTCCCACTCTAAGGGCATCGTCCACCGCGACATCAAGCCTACGAATATTTTTGTCACCAACCGCGGCCACGCCAAGATTCTGGATTTCGGGGTGGCAAAGGTCTCTCTCGCCACGAACGATGAGTCTGAAGACCAACTCACGACCCCGGGGATCGCACTGGGAACCGCAGCCTATATGTCGCCAGAGCAAGTGAGGGCCGAGGAATTGGACGGTCGCACAGATCTGTTCTCTTTCGGCATCGTCCTGTACCAGATGGCTACGGGGAAGCTTCCCTTTCAAGGACCCAGTTCGGGCGTCATCACAGAAGCCATCCTCAACCGCGATCCTGTAGCTCCCGCGCGAGTGAATCCCGACATCCCTTCGTCCGTCCAGGAGGTGATCTGTAGAGCCTTAGAGAAAGACAAGAACCTGCGGTATCAACACGCGGCTGACATGCGGGCCGAGCTGAAGCGCCTAAAGCGAGACATGGAATCAGGGACACGAGTTGCGGAAGTAGGAACTGGATCGGTCCTGACACCAACGACAGGTTCTTCCTCCTCCGCCGGCAAGGGTAGGGTCCAGGCTGCCGTACGAAACTCTGTCCCGCGCCAGCAGCGAGTCCCCAAGGTCATCGACTCGCTGGCAGTATTGCCCTTCGGAAATGCAGGTGGCGATCCTGAACACGAATATCTTAGCGACGTCGCCGCCCAGCACCGCGCTGGCTTCGTACCAATCCACCTGCGCTTCCACGCCCCATTCATAGCTCTGCGGCACGAACACCTCGCGTCCCAACAGCCCTAACTGCTGCCGCCGCCGGCGAACGTAACCTCGCACCGAGCGCTCGCTCCCGCGAAATCCCGACAGCTCCGCGCATAGCCGTTGCCAGATCCGCCGTGCGCTGTGCCGTTGCTTCGGCGGCGCTTGCCGGTCCGCCATCAGAATCGCGTCGATCATCGCCGACGCCGCCTGCAACTTCCGTAATCTCCGCGCCTGCGGCTTTCGTTCCGCGGGCACTGCGCTGCCAAGCGCCTCCCGCACCAGCCGCCGGTGTACCTGCAACTTCCGCGAGACCCCGGAAATCGTCCCTATGCCAAACTCATACTCACGACGTATCTGCTCGAACAGCTCCACCTTCTGCCTCCTGGTCAGCCAGCTACGCTTGCGTCGCTCCATACCACGCAGCGTATCCCGCTACTCTGAAGGTGGGCCAAACTTAACTGCCACAGCTGGGCCAGACTAAACTACCGAAATCATGCCCCTAATCACCGATCTACATGAGGAGTAGCTTCAAATGAAAACATGGCGGCGAACAAAAAGCGAAAATGGCCTTATAATTCCTTACCGTGGGCAGCGAGCGCGCATCCTCGGTTCGACAACGGTACGCGGGCAAGATCTGCTGCGAGTGCAAAGCGCCCTTGCCTCCTCCTCATCGCAGGGGTGAGCGCCTCTGCGACCGTTGCGGAGGTGCCGGCAAGAAGCGCGTCTACATGCACTTCATGTTCAGGAAGAGCTGGCTCTGCCAATTCCTCGAAGAGGACCTTAAGACACCCTTGCCGCGCAAGGTCATGTTCGAGGACGACGCCAAAATATGGGAGATGGCAAAGCGCGGGGGCTTCACGCTGAACATCTCCGGCCGACGGGAGATTGAAGAGGCGCTCAGGCGGAAGCGTGGCGGCATTTGGCTGGAGCTGACGCCAGAGCAGTACCAGAAATTACGGCAGTCCTGACTTTCACCCAAATCTGACGACCCTCCCCCTTGGCCAATATCTCGTGAGCGATAGCCAGGGTTTCTATCGCTCATGTCCCCATTTTTGCAAGCCATAGACGGGCTGCCCTCCCCCTTCTCAAGCGGACATGCAAGCGGACATATAAGCGGACTTTATAAACACTTGAAATCTAATATTTATATGATATACATATGTTTGTATCTACATATGAGGCGGACATGCAAGCGGACATTACAGCGGCGGACAGAGGCGAACCCGTTACTCGTATGGAGCCTTTGCTCATTGGCAGCGACTGCCGTCATCGGCCGGCATTGACGGATCTCGCTTTCGAGTTCACCCAGAAATCCGCCAGTTTCCGCAGCAGCCTGCCCCCCAGTCTACTGATTTCGCTCGCCAATCTGGTTCGGGCGATGAACTGTTACTACTCCAACCTTATTGAAGGACACGACACCCACCCGATCGACATCGAACGTGCGCTTAAAAACGACTACAGCACGGATACGCATAAGCGGGACCTCCAGCTGGAAGCAAAGGCGCATATCAAGGTGCAGGAGTGGATCGACGGCGGAGGCCTGAAAGGCGGACGCGCTTTCAAGGAGGAAGGGATTTGCGAAATTCATCGTAGGTTCTGCGATCTGCTGCCCGAGGATCTTCTTTGGGTCGAAGACCCAGCTACCAAGGAACGTGTACGCGTCGTACCGGGCGAACTGCGGCAGCGCGACGTTCAGGTCGGCCGCCTCGTCGCCATCAGCCCCGGTGCCCTGCCCCGCTTTCTGGAGCGCTTCGAAAAAGTCTACGGGAGTCTCGGCAAGACCGAAACCATTATCGGCAGTGCGGCAGCCCACCATCGTCTGTTATGGATGCACCCCTTCCTCGATGGCAATGGCCGTGTGGCAAGGCTGATGTCCCATGCTGTATTTCTCGACACACTGGATACCGGCGCGGTCTGGTCCGTTGCGCGCGGCCTCGCGCGCAACGTCCAGCAGTACAAACAGCTGCTTGCCAATTGCGATCTGCCACGCCGCAATGACCTCGATGGACGCGGCACCCTGAGCGAGGAAGCGCTTGCTGAATTTACGCAGTTCTTTCTCGCGATCTGCATTGATCAGGTCACCTTCATGGAGAGCCTTGTCCAGCCGGACCGGCTGCGCGCCCGCATTCTTCTATGGGCCGAAGAGGAAATCAGGCTGGGCCATCTGCCACCTAAATCCGGCAGCATTCTGGAAGCGGTGCTCTATCGTAGCGAGTTGCCTCGCGGCGATGCCGAAGCCGTAGTTGGCACCGGAGCGCGCCAGGCCCGCCGTATTGTCTCTGCGCTCGTAGAAACTGGAGTATTGAAATCCGACAGCGCGCGCGCGCCGTTGCGCCTGACCTTCCCGGCGACACTCGCGCAGCGCTGGATGCCTGGATTATTTCCGGAAAAAGCGGACTAAAATCGCCGACTCGACGATTCGGAGACTTCCACGGCCCCTGCCCGAATGGCCAACTTATTCGTAAGTGGTCGGAAGAAAAGAAGCAATACGCTTATCGCAAGGCCGACATCCGGGAAGCTTTACAATTTGCAATTTGATTGAGGGAGATTGTTATGGCCTGGTATGAATTTAGGCACGTATGTCGGCTAACGCACAAACACGACGTTGCTGACGCAGAGGACACCGGAGTCAGATCCGCAGCCTCCTTCTTCGGTCGTGCGGCAGAATCCTGATTCGCGAACGCGTACTGCCGATCAATTGATCCACTCATCCTCTTTGTCGTTGTCTTCCTCTCCTGAAGCTATTTCAGACTGCGCCACGGTCTCAATGGCGGCCTCAAAGATTTCTTCGTCGTCGGAGTCGGCCAGGTCTGCTAGGATTTCCCGCGCCTCCGCCGGACGGATACTGCCAACGGCACCTATGGCGGCAAGCAGCAAGGGCTTTGGGGTGTGAGCCTCTTTGACGAGTTCGACAATGTGAGGCCATGCCGCATCGATTTCCCAGTTGCCGGCCGCGTGGACTGCCTCAAGATGTATCTCAGGATCGTCGCTTTTCAAGGCTACCAGTATCTGGTCGTCAAAACCGCGAACCCAGCACATCGAAAACACTGCTGTCAGCATCCACTCTTTGTCCCCGCTGGAATACGCATCCTTGATCGCATTCTGGTGCCAGGTCTCGGGAGCGCGCACCGATGCCTCCAAAATTCGCCGCCGTACTTCCTTGGGCGTGCTGTTATCGAGGTAAAGCTCCTCCATCGAGCTCTGAATGTTACGAAACGTGGGCTCGTTAATGGGTACGTCATCCGGATCCTCGAATCCATCCGTATCCGCCTGTTCCAGTACCGGCCCAAGGGAAATTGCCGCCCGGGCGCGCAGTTGATCTGGCTCGTCGGCACTGCATACAACCGTCAATAAGGTATCGGCCAAGTCGTCGTTGATCACGGTAGAATCGCCGGCTAGCTCGGCGGCGATCAGTCGATCGGATTCATTGGCTCCCTGATCAACCAGAACCTTCCGCAACGTCCATCCGGCATCTCGTGGCCAGTCCCATGGAGGTGTATCGAGCAAAGTCTTAAGGTCCATTACATTCCTCCGGGATTGCGCTCAGTCACGCAATCTCCACTGCAGGTGCAACCTACTCCATGCCAATTATGGTATCGCAGGCCCATCGGCGGAATCCCCCAATGTTCTCCGCTTACACAAGACCAGAGAAATAGGGCTCATCTGCGAAGTCGACCTTTCAGTTGGCTGGCTAGTGACGTGAAAGCATCGCGAAATGATCATCCGAACCGCGATCTTCAAACGACGGCCAACCGCATTGGCACCGCCACTTGGTCGCAGTAGGGACGACCATCGCTGATCGCCCCCTGCGCAGATCCGTACGAGCGCGTTTACGCATACGGCTCTTATGAAGGATGAGTGGCGTAGAAGCGAGCTTGAACCGTATCCTGAAAGCCCAGATCAAGGGCCGATTGCTTCTTTCAGAAGCTGACAAGGCCACGCTCGCGGAGATCGCTCACCGCCTAGGGCGTAAGGCGCTGGAGGAAGTAGCGGCCGCGG
>JBEKXQ010000195.1:0-5701 GCA_049511915.1 Candidatus Korobacteraceae bacterium | reverse complement strand
AACCCCCGATACCCGTCAAGGTATGGCCGCTTTCGAGGCGGCTCGTTTCAACCACTCACGCACCTCTCCGCGCGCGGTTGCCACTGGCCGGAGTTGCCAGGCTCTCTTAGTTTAGCAAAGGAAGGCGAAACGCTGCTGCGATGTGATTCAGCTCTCTACCGGTGAATCCCGGTGCACAACCTTCACGTTGTATCCCGCCTTGAGCAGCCGCTTCTGCACATCTTCGGCAATCATCACCGAGCGGTGCTTGCCGCCGGTGCATCCAAACGCGATGGTCAGATAGCTCTTGCCCTCGCGGATGTAGTGTGGGATCAGGTAAATCAGCAGCTCCGAGATGCGCCGGATGAACTCCTTCGTCTGCGGAAATGAGCGGATGTACTTCGCCACTGCCGGATGCCGGCCGGTGAAGGGGCGGAATTTGGGAATGAAGTGCGGGTTGGGCAGGAAGCGCACATCGAAGACGAGATCCGCGTCTTCCGGCACGCCCTCGCGATAGCCGAAGCTGACGCACGAGATCAGAATGTTCTTCACGCTCTCGCCGCCCCGGAAGCGTTCGGTCAGCAACGCGCGCAGCTCGTGGACGTTGAACTTCGTGGTGTCCACCACCAGATCGGCCAACGCCTTCACCGGCTGCAGCCTTTTGCGTTCCGACGCCAGCGAGGCCCGCACCGATGAATTGCGTCCCAGCGGATGCGGCCGCCGCGTCTCGCTGTAGCGGCGCAACAGCGCCTCCTCGTCAGCCTCCAGGTAAAGCACCGTAGTCTTCAGCATCCTGCGCAGAGAGCCCAGAATCTGCGGCAGCTTGTCCAGCCGGGCGCCCTCGCGAATATCGACCACCAGCGCAGCACGCTGGATCTCCAGGCTGTCCAGCACCAGCTCGGCGAAGTTGGAGATCAGGCCTACGGGAAGGTTATCCACACAGTAATAGCCCAGATCTTCGAACGCATTCAGCGCGGATGCTTTACCCGCGCCGCTCATGCCGGAGATTATGACCAACTCGTGCTGATCATGCGCGCGGGGAAGCGCATCAGGTTTCGCCGTCGAAACCGGGGCTCGCTTGCGAGTCCGTCGTGGGCCGCTTTGGGCGGGCGGTGTCATGGCGCAGTCTTCCTGTGGGCGAGAGTACCAGACTTGCTTGCCTGGCGTCAGCCTCGTCTTCTAGTTAAAGGATGCCGTTCGAGGATCACAGGACTCGCTCTTACTCTGGACACCGAAACGATGACTTCGGCCAGCGCTTGCCGCCCGCGCTCTGATCCCATACGATGTGCCTGAAACAACACTGGAACCTTTGCGGCGATGATTGACCCGAAACTCACAGACAGGGTCGTCCTCATTACCGGAGCGAATAACCCCTACGGCATTGGAGCGGCGATCGCAGGAGCATTTGCCAGACAGGGTGCAAATATTTTTTTGCACTACTTCCGGCCAGGTGGTCCAACGACTACGAATGCCGATCCGGAAGACCCTGCCTCGCCCGGTCCAGCGTTCTACAGCTCCCAACAAATGAAGGCGGCTGATCAGGTGCTCGATGCTGTTCGCGTTCTGGGCGCTTCAGCCGATGTACTCGAAGCTGATCTTTCTGACCCGGCTGCGATCCCCAGGTTATTTGACGAAACGGAGAAGACAATTGGTCCGGTCGAGATACTAGTGAACAACGCGGCGCACTGGGAAGGCGATACTTTTCTCCCCCTGCAGACTGAGCTGGCCAACAAACTGGACGAGTTGTGGACTGATCGGCCGCAGAGCATCACGGCGAGCGGTTTCGACCGCTTGTTCTCCGTGAATACGCGTGCCGCAGCACTGATGATCGCCGAGTTTGCGCGCAGGCATATCGAACGCGGAGCGCACTGGGGAAGGATCGTCAATGTCAGTACTGCCGGCGCCGAGCGCTTTCCCTCGGAGATCTCGTATGGGGCGAGCAAGCTTGCCCTGGAGAGCTACACGCGCAGCGCGGCTATCGAACTGGGCAGATTTGGTGTAACCGTCAACGTGGTTTCGCTGGGGCCGGTCCAGACGGGATGGATCACCTCGGAGCTGGCACGAGAGCTGCTGCCCAGCATTGCGCTTGGGAGAATTGGCACGCCAGAGGACGTGGCCGACGTTGTTGTTTTCCTCGCGTCGCACCAGGCTCGCTGGGTAACGGGACAGCGGATTCTGGTTAGCGGCGGTCGCGAGATGTGAACCAGTCGAGCGTCCGACTTAGGCGAAGACGCAACCCAGGTTAGCCGACAGCAATCGATGCAGCGGGAGTCCGGCCTCGGGGCGTCCCTCTGGACACCGCACTGCCTTCTGGCGTAAAAGCGGGCTATGGAGTTTTCGCGCAAGATCACCTGCGTCTGGCTTGCCGTGATCGCAATTTGCGCCATCGCAATCGCGGCGGATTTTGAATGGAGCTGGCGCAGCCAGGAAGTCATCGGCCGCAACGATCCCAGCATGGGCAACACCTCAAAGCTGACGGAACCCGACCGCACCGCGCTGATTGCGGCCATCGTCCTGCGCCTGCAGAAGCCGATGAGCGAACAGGGGTACAGCGACGACCGCATTCGCGAGGTCGCCTCTACTACACGCATCCGCTTCGTCGATCTCGGAGGGGACGGCAAGCCAGTGATCTTCGCCACGTCGCTTGGTCTGGAAGGCGGCTGCGATGCGCTGGTGAATTGTCCGTTCTGGATATTCCGTCACGGCGAAGACGGCTACGTCTCCCTGCTGGACACGGTCGCCACCAGCTACACCATTCAGCCGACCAGCACAAATGGATTCTCGGATCTTGTGATGGCGCGCCACATCACCGCCAGCGAGAGCCAACTGACTCTATACAACTACGCTGACGGCAAGTATGTTGCTGCCGGCTGCTACACAGCAACCTGGCCGGCGGCCAAAGAAAAAGACAAAGACAGCGATACACCGGATCCTGCGATATCCCCTTGCAAGGAAGAAGAGAAGAAATAGGAAAGGCGAAAAACCTCTACTGCACCTGGGCTTCGGTATCTTGCGCAGCGCCGGGCGTCGCGGTGGGCTTCATCGGACGGAAAATCTGCAGCTTCGATTTGCCTTCGCGTCCACCGGGAACCAGCAGCAGCCGCTTCGCCGGATCGTAGGCGACGGTGTGGCCTGTCACTTCGGTGTTGATGTCGTCGGCAAGGCCGAGCCGGCCGTTCGCCGTCATCACCAGCAGCGAGCCCTCGCTGGCGGCATATAGCGTGTGCGATTCCGGATCCAGCCAGAGCGCGTCCACTCCCTCGGGAGCGGTAACCCGACTGACCTCCGCACCTGTCTCTGCGTTGATAGCCAGCACCGCGGAACGAACCGACACATATAGCTCGTGATTTTGCGGGTCGTAAACCAAGCCCGTCGGCTGTGAGCCGTTCAAATCGAAGCGGTTGACGATCCTCAGTTGCGGATCCAGCACCACCACCTGATGCAGATCCTGCACCGTGGCAAAGACGATATGACGCGCCTCGTCGAGCGCGAGATCGCGCGTCGCGCCTCCCACGTCAACCGTTGCGACGTTCTGTTTCGTCCGCAGGTCCAGGACCGAGACAGTTCCGCTTCCAGCGTCACTCCAGTACAGCTTGCCGGTGCCGTCCAGCAGCAGAGCGTCGGGCGCGCCGGACAACGCAATCGAGTCGACAACTTTCCATCCGTCAATCGTGATCACCGCGATGGAATTGCTGCCATGATCGGCGACGTAAACCTTGCCCGCCTGGTCATCGGCAACCACTGCGCGTGGCGACTGCAGTCCCGTAATTTGCGCGACCGTACGCCGCCGCACCGGGTCGAAGACATCAACCGCCGAGGCGCCGGTGTGCGGTAACAGCAACATTCCGTCGGCGAATGCCAACTGGCCAAAGCCCGGCGAGCCCGGCAGGTTCACCAGGCCGATCTGCCGAAGATCGGAGGCGTTCGCGAAGAACGAATTGCAAAGCAGAATTGTCGGGATGATGATCCGAGCGATACGCATGGCGATCCGCGAACAGTGAGATGCTTTGCGAGGATGGTAAGGCTGCCTGCGGCGCGGTCTGATCGCTGTCCCAAGGGTGGAGCACGCCTTTCAGGCGTGCAGTGGCTGGATCGATCTGAGGGGCAGCGCTTTAGCGCCTGAGGTCAACTCTTCGCTGACCTCAGCGGCTAAAGCCGGGAATTCTTCTGATTTTATCTGCACCGCTGAAGCGGTGCTCCACCCGTATACACAATGTGAGACTAGGTCAGTCGCGGAACGCTTCCATCCACGATCGCGTGCCCGGAAATCGGCACGAGAACGTCGCAACCCGTGCAGCGGCTTCTAGCGCCTCGCGAAAGCTGTGGCGCGGCTGGCAGGCGTAATAACAAAAAGCTCCGTGGAAGATGTCGCCGGCGCCAAGAGTGTCGACCCCGCGGATTTTCTCGATCACAATCGTGCCGCGCTCATCGTGATCGACGAAGCGTGTGCCGGAGGCGCCTCGCGTGATCGCTACCTGGCGGATTCTTCGCGATGCGAAAAACTTCATGACGTCCTCAACATCGCGACAGCCCGGAGGCCGGTAGTCGTTCGAACAGATCACAATGTCGACGAATCTCAGAAGCTCGCTCATGCCGTCTTTCCAGCTGCCGCTGTCGAGAACGACAGCAATTCCGCGCTCGTGCGCCAGTCGTGCGGCAGCAATGCAAAGCGGCATGTAATGCCCATCCACCTGCAAAATCTGAGCGCCACGCAGCCATCGCGGGTTGAATTCTCCAGAAATGGGCGAAAACACCGTGGCATTCGCGGATACGACCGTCCGCTCACCCGTGCCGTTCAAAACCATGATTGACGAAACTGGCGGTGACTCCTTGCGGCGGCGTGCCAGATCGTGCAGCGCCACATCGAATCTCTCCAAGTCGGTTCGGATTATCGCCCCCAGCGGATGCGAGCCCACAGCCGTCACCAGCGCCGCACGCCCACCGAGAAAAGCAAACGTCACGGCAGCATTCGTCGCCGGACCTCCAGCGGAGACGTGCTGTCCCGGAACCGAGATCTTCTGATTGCGCCGAGGAATCGCATCGACCGAATAGGTGAGGTCCACGGTCGCGAGGCCAACGAACAATCCCCTCGATCTTGCACGTTTTGAGCTGATAGCCATGCAGCGCAGCTTAACAAACGCCGAACCCTGCGTCCGATTATCACCTGCGTCGAGTAGCTGGAATAGCCCTCTTGCGTATAAGCGCCACATCCTGACTTCTAAAGGTACGAAGCGCAAACGCCAGCTCGATAAAGACGTGATGCTTGATAAGGCCGACGTGCCCAAGATCAAGCGCATGATTCCATACTAGCCGCATGGTGCGGCAGCCGGCGTGGGCCACCAGGCCACGACGGCCAACAGCGTGTGAAGAGGTACATCGGCCCCTCAGATCGCCCCAGCAAGCGCAAAATCGGCGCTCGCCGGGGGCCCCCAAAAAAACTGAGCGTGGTCACCTTCTTACCTCCAGCCGCTTAACGATGTGCAAAAGGAGAAGCAATGCCTCGCGTAAAACGTGGTACCAAGCGCCGCGCGCGCCGCAAAAAGATACTGGAGCGTGCAAGCGGTTATTACCTGACAAAATCAAAGCTCTACCGTTCGGCTAAAGAGTCGGTGGAGCGCGGGCTGAAGTTCGCCTACAGCGGCCGCAAGCAGAAGAAGCGGCAGTACCGCTCCATCTGGATTGTGCGCATCGGCGCCGCCGCCAAGCTGAACGGACTCAGCTA
>JBEKXQ010000194.1:0-7029 GCA_049511915.1 Candidatus Korobacteraceae bacterium | reverse complement strand
CTCGATGCGCGCATTCTGTGCCTGGAAAAGACAGTCGGCACAGTGTTGTACCGCAACATCCTGCGCGAGTGCGGGCGCGTCAACCAGCCAAAGTTGATCCGTGACCCCGCCGTTAAGCGAACAGTCCTGCAGATGCTCGAATCCGCAGCACGCGGTTTCACGCGATTGGAAGCCGTCACTAAGCGGCTCGACGCCAAGACCGTTGAGGCGCTTCTGGCCAAGCTCCAAGCCCCGCCTTTAGGCGAGATTTCGGACATGAAGACGTTGCAACACGTGGTCTTCGGCCTCGAAGAACTCGCTGGTCCGAACCAACCACACGCAGCCTAACCACCAACGCTACGAAGGTGGGGCACACGAGTACGTGTCCTCTCCGCTCCCTGAACACAGCCAGAAATGTCGTCCGCAACAAACCTCCACACAAAACATACGGAGTCGGCAACGTGTCTATCAAGGCAGTCGCACATATCGCACAGGTTCGCGGCGGCTCGCAGGCGCGAATCATGCTGGCCGATGACGGCAAGAAGTATGTGGTCAAGCTCCAGGGCTTATGTGGAGCTCCACATAATGCAGAGCGTTTTTAGCTCGGCGGCGCGGCTCGTGGTGAGGCGTGGGGGAAGAGAAAAATTCGTGGAGCCGCGCCGGTGAGCTAAAAATTCATTGGGCTAAACCGCTGGCAGGATGTGCGTACTATGGGTTTTGTATGGCGAGCAGGAGTTCCAAGTTGATAGCACAGACTGTAGGGAGTGAATGGGAAGGACTCGGTGGGCTGCGTTCATGGGCTTTGGCAAACGCGAGTAGGGCAAGTTGGGAAGTGCTTGGCTGATCGCAGGGTAGTTGGAACGTCCGTAAGACAATATGACTCCACCGACTCGACAGCATCGAGTTCATGGCCAACAGCGATTTGGAGTCTAGCGGATCGATCATGAAGAACCTGGGATGTTTGGGGGAGAGCGATCCTTGGACAATAGCTTGACGGTGATCATGCTTCCACGATGGCAAACCGGGCATTCCCGCAGAGAGTGACCGGTGAGCTTCTCGTATCGATCACGATAGTCCTCGCAGGGCTGCGGTTGGGAAGAGCTTTGGTTGGGAGGAATCATGCCCAGCAGTTGGCGGCAATGCTCCAACTTCTCTTTGCGGTATCGATTGCCCTGGAACCCGTAATAGCGAATGCGGTGGAATCCACTGGGGAGAACATGGAGCAGGAATCGCCGGATGAACTCCTCGGCCGAGAGGGTCATGATTTTCTGCTGATTGTTATCCCGGTAGTCCCGCCAGTTGAACTTGACCTGCCCGTCCTCGATATCCAGCAGTCGATGGTTGGAAATCGCGACCCGGTGGGTGTAGCGGCCCACGTAGTCCACCACTTGCTGAGGTCCGGCGAAGGGCGGTTTGGCGTAGACGACCCATTTCACGTCGCACAGCGGATCGAGATAACGGCGGAAAGTCTGGGGATCTTGAAGGGTCTCGAGGGAAGAGAAGAAGTTGAGTTTACCGGCGTCGAAGGCCTCCTGCAGATAGGTCAAGAACAATCGGCGGAACCGGCAGGACAGCACCCGTACGGGCAAGAAGAAATTGGGGCGGCAAGGAATCCAACGGGTACCGTCGGGCGAGATCCCGCCACCCGGAACGACACAATGCAGGTGGGGATGAAAGAGCAGGTTCTGTCCCCAACTGTGCAGTACAGCGAAGAAGCCAATCTCGGCGCCCAGATGTTTGGGATCGGCAGCAATGGTGGACAAGGTCTCGGCCGTGGCTCGGAACAGAATGCCGTAGACGAGATCTTTGTTCTGGTAAGCAATGGCCGCGATTTGTTCGGGGAGCGTGAAGACGACGTGAAAATAGTGTGTCTGGAGGATTTCCGCTTTCCGTTTTTCGAGCCATTCCGCCCGCGCCAACGACTGGCATTTGGGGCAATGTCGGTCGCGGCAGCTATCGTAGCAGGGCCGCTCGAAAGGACAGCTGTCGCAGCGCTCGAGATGACCGCCAAGGGCCGCCGTGCGGCACACCTCGATCGCGGTCATGACGCGCCGCTGTGACGTGGAGAGCGACGCCCCATGCTTGTGTCGATAGGCTTCACCATAGCGGCGGAAGATGTCCGCCACTTCCAGCTTGGGGCGATCCATGGGGCCTAGCGGCTAGAAGAGCGGTGGCGGAGTGGGCTTGACCTCCAGGGGAACAGGGTGCGGTAACAAGTCGAGCGGACTCGAGGTGGAGCACACTTTGCTGGTTGCGATACGGAGATATTTTGCTGTGGTGGCCAGGCTGCGATGTCCCAGGAGCAGTTGAATGGTGCGGACGTCGGTGCCTTGCTCCAGGAGGTGCACGGCGAAGGCGTGCCTCATGGAATGCGGGGTGATGGGTTTGGAAATCTTGCACAAACGGCGGGCTTTCTGGCACTCCAGTTCAACCGCGCCCCGGCTGATGTGCTGGCCCGGCATATCGCCGGGAAAGAGCCAGTGCTCAGGCCTTTCCACTCGCCACCACTCTCGCAGGATCTGCAACAGCTTTGGGGAGAGCATGACGTAGCGATCCTTCATTCCTTTGCCTTGCTCCACCCGCAAAACCATGCGCTTGCTGTCGATGGCGGGGGGTGTAAGTGCGATGGATTCGGAGACGCGCAGGCCTGCTGCGTAGCACGTGGTCAAGATGACACGGTGTTTCCTGCTAGCCACACAGGTGAGAAATTGCATGACTTCCTCGGGACTGAGGACCACGGGCAGGGTCTGAGGTTTTTTCGGAGCGGGGATGATGTCTCCGAAGATCCAGTCCTTCTTGAGAGTGACTCGATACAGAAAGCGAAGTGCGGAAATGGCAATGAGGATCGAACTGGTAGCCAGCTTCTTTTCCTTCGTCAGGTAGACCTGATAGGCGCGAATCTGCTCTGGTGCCAACCGCTCGGGTGACTGATGGAAGTAGCGTGCAAAGAGTGTGACCTGCTGGACGTACGACTCTTGGGTGTTCACCGCCAAATTGCGGATCTGCATGTCCTCGAGCATGCGCAAACGAAGAGAAGTCATGGGAAGCTCCTTTGTCGGATGGATTCGCTGCAAGCAGCGACTCCATGTTCCCGCAAAGAGGCTTACGTTAGGGAACAAGACGTGAAGTGAAACACAGATGGATCTCCGCTGCCACGAACTGAAGGTCGGCCTGATTCTTACCGCGTAGCGGTTTAGTCCATATTTTGTAATGTCGAGAACTCAGTAATGTGGAGTTGGATTCCTATTGTCTCGCCGTATGGCGTTTCCGGACAGTCAGGCTCCACATTACTGAGGAGGTCATAGCTCTTCCAGCCATTCAAGGACAGACTGGTTTCGACGCCAAGAAGAATTGCTGCGATAAGCAACCGGTTTCACCTTGGCAATCGCACGCCGCTTCATTTCGAGATCAATGGTGGCGTAGCGATTCGTTGTGTTCGGACTGGCATGTCCCAACCACTGACTGATCGCGGTGATTTCGACACCTGAAGTCAGAAGTGCAACAGCCGTGCTGTGACGCATGCTGTGTGGGTGAAGACGTTTGCGAGCAAGGGTAGGGACATCGGCCCGAACATGGTCGAGATGTTTCGCCAGGATGTAGCGAACCCCGAAGCGAGTTAGCGGCTCTTCGCGATGGTTGAGAAAGACCCGCGAATCAGAGCGAAGATCCAGGTGGCGCTCCTCGCAATGATCGCGAAGGACATGAGCGGTTTGTGGCCACAAAGGACAGAAGCGTTCTTTCCTGCCTTTGCCGAAGAGCCGGATTTGAAACGGTCGTATCAGTTGAAGATCGCGGACGCGCAGATCGACGATCTCCTGCACGCGCGCTCCGGTGTTGAACATGGTCGCCAGTAGGGTGTAATCTCGACGGCCATCCCGAGTTGCTCGGTTGATTCGAGAAAGGATAGCTTCGATTTCGGCGCGTTCCAGGTATTCGATAACGCGCTGACGCGCGCGTTTGAAGGGAATGCCCAGAATGCGCTGAACCCGGTCGAGATGTTCGGGATGATAGGTTCCCACGTAGCGAAAAAAAGCGTGGATAGCGGCCAAGCGGACGTTTCGGGTCGTCACGCCATTCCTGCGGACCTCCTCCAAGTGAGCCAGGAAGGCAATCACGAGGTCTGGTTCAATGTCCCCAAGATCCAGCTCGTGAACCCGGCACTTTCGTTGCGAAGCCAGAAAACGAAGGAAGAGCAGTAAGCTGTCACGATAGCTGTGAACGGTGTGGGCACTGGTTCCACGAACTCGCGGCAGATGGTCGGTAAAGTACTGCCGCAAGCGAAAGGCGAGTTCGTTCGGTGGCGTGCTCTTCATGATCTGCTCCCTTCCCGAGCAGATAGCGGGACGACCAGTCCACCATACGAAGCACTGAAACGGCTGCTGGCAAGAGCACGGAGGGGTTCGACAAAGTGTAAGTAACGGTAGGTCGAGATGATGGAGACGTGCCCCAAGTAAGCCGCCAAGAATGGCAATCTCGTTCTCACATCGGCACCAGAGCGGTACCAGCGAATCAGCGCATTGACGGCACAACTGTGCCGAAAATCGTGAATGCGCGGCCGCCGGCCGGATTGCGTGCGAATGTTGCAGGCATCCAGGAGGGCCCACAAACTGCACTGCAATCCCCATGCTGTATAAGCTTTTCCTCCCTGTCGTCGATTCCAGATAAGCGGCGTGGCAAGAAGAATGGGAAGATTATGCTGGCGCCGCACTTGTAGGTGGTGCTTAAGCTCGCGAATCACATCCTGCGGCAGTGGAAGAATACGTGACTTGTGAAACTTGGACTCGCGCACCAGGAGCGTACCTTCGCGGGGATCGAAGTCGCCGACCACGAGCCGGAGTAGCTCCCCAATACGCAATCCGGTCGTGTAGAGAAGTACGAGAGCAAGACGGACCACTTCGGGACGTAGAGGCGAATACGTTCGCCGCCGGAGGCTTGCTGCGGCTCGCATGAGACGTGCCACCTCGGCCTCGGAAAAGATGTGGGGAGTGATTGTTTGGCCAGGAACCGGAAAAAGGATCGGGTCGGGTACAAAGCAGTCCGGCACGGTACGACGGCGATAGAGACAAAACTTCCGGACAATCAACATGCGGTAACGTCGCACGCGAGGTGTCAACTCGGACTGGCTTTGGCACCAGGAATGAAAGACCTCAGCGGTCAGGTCTTGCGAAACACGGGGAAGTCCACTCAAGAATCGATCGAGGGATTTAAGAGCGGTGATTGTGCTCTTATATCGGCGCCCCAGCGCGAAGTTAAGTTCGAGGTACCGGGTGATGGTCGAGCGCAGTACTGAGTTAAAGACGAATGTCCGTTTCACGGGCGCACCGCCTTACGTCGCTATCTTCGATTGCCAACCGCAAGTAAGTCGACGTGCTTTGCAGTGTGCGATGGCCGAGAAGGTCGCCAATGGTCTTGACCGGCGTGCCCTTGCGCAGCAGAAACACAGCATACGAATGCCGAATGCGATGGCACGATCCTGTTCCAGGGATATCCACTCCGCTCCGGCGTGCCCAAACCCGGAATGCCTTTGATAAAGCAGATGTCTTGAGAGTCCCGATCGGAGCCTTGATGCGAAGGAAAATCTGCCGAAACGGCGGCGGGGGCGGGGCTTTCTTGAGGTATCGGTACAGCGCTGCTCCCACCGCATTAGTCAGAGGGAGTTCGAGAACAGCGCCGGTCTTTCTTTGAGAAATGGCGATCTTGCGGGCTCGCCAGTGAATGTCATCCAAGGTTAACGCCACGACATCACTGGCACGCAACCCATAGGTCGCCATCAACAAAAACATCGTAAAATCGCGCAGCCCTACCGAACTGCAGCGGTCGATCGAGTTGAGCAATGTTTGCACCGTCTCCCATGGCAGAGCGCGCGGGAGTTGCTCTTCCTGGTAAACGCGCGGAGTATCAATCTGGCAATCAAGCCCCCGGGGGATCTCGCCCATTGCTGCCAGGAACCGCAAGAAGTTGCGAAGTGTCCCTGTAGCGCGCTGCAAGCTTTTCCGGCTGAACTGCGGACTGATCTTCTTCACAAAGGCTTCGAGATCATTGACAGTCAGGGTCTTCAGCCGGCCAGGGTGCTTCTCGATCTTGAGGTAGGCGAGGAACTTCGATGCCGTATAAGAGTTCTGCCGGATCGTAGACGCCGCAGCTCCTCGAACACTTTTCAAATAACGGACGTACGCAGCGAGATATCTTGCTTCGACACCGGTCACCTTCTCTTCTGCTGGCCTCAAAAGGTTTTGGGCGTGCAGATATTTTGCCAGTGTCCAAGTTGTATCCGTTAGATAAGGGAAACGTCGCAACAGGCTTTTTCGGCAGGCGACCAAGTCAGCTTGGCCAATCTGGTTCAGATGGCGGACGCCACGCCGAGCCAGAACTGCTTCGATATAAGGCAACAACCAGATTCGCTGCCTCGTGTACGAATGGGTGTAGCGGTGCTCCACGAGCCAAGTGGTGAATCCGTTCGCAATGGGCCCCAGGATTGCCAACGACGAATACCGCTGGAAGCCAGAAGGGTAGAGAGTTTTAAGCATCAGATCTCCTTTGAGCGCTGGACAGCGCCGATCTGATGCTACGAAGAAATGTGCAGTCGGAAACCGCAGAGACCAGGACTTACGCCGGTTTCATCAGCCAACTCCACATTACTGAGTTCTCAACATTACAGGGCAACCCACAATGCACCAGGGTACTGGCCAATGACTACTTGGCGTGCAGACTGGCGCGGATGATCGGACTCAGCGTGCCGGAGCCGGTCATTATTCTCGTGGATGAAAAGACGATCCTTGAGCAGCAAATTACCTTCACCCTGGCGGGCCGCGCCGTTGCTCCGCGTGCGGGGTCTCAGTTTGGCTCTGCCATGGTGACCGGCGAGGTCTTGGACTGGCTGCCAGGGACAATGCTTGGGCGGGTCAGAAATTTGAGGGAGTTTGCTGGGCTGCTTGCTTTTGACAAGTGGACCTGCAATGCCGACGGCCGGCAGGTGGTATTCCACAAAGAGATGCGCGAGCGGAAATACAACGCCAGCTTCATCGATTTTGGCTACTGCTTCAATGCCGG
>JBEKXQ010000193.1:0-5557 GCA_049511915.1 Candidatus Korobacteraceae bacterium | reverse complement strand
AGGGGCGGCGGTCGCCCGCCGACCCCTGCCACACCACCGTGCGTACGGGTCCGTACACGGCGGTTCGAGACAGTTACGCTAACACTCCTCGATCAATGATGGAAGACCGAGCGATTTGAAATAGGCATTGGAAAGCCCCACGGACAGAGCTTTGGCCTTTGCGAGATACCAGGGGCCGAGTCCGCTGCCAGCAGTGTTGTTCGCCAGCCGCTCGCGCACCCCCAGTTCCATCAGTGCTGCCCGGCGACGACGCGGTGTTTTCCACTGCCGCCACATGGCCGCTCTGAGTCGCAACCGAACCCAACGAGTGAGAGCCACTAACACCTCAGGCGTTTCACAGAAGCCGAAATAGCTGCGCCAGCCCTGCATATACCGAGCTAACTCCTCTATCGTCGTTTCTATGCTGACACCCTTGGCCCTTCGCGTGATTTCCCGGATTCGCAACTTGAACCGATCCAAGGCCTTTGGCGCAATAACGCGCTTGACCTCTGGACCGGCCGTAAAGCTGAACCCGAGGAACTTTCGCTCCTGCGGTCGTGCCACCGCACTCTTCGCCTCATTGACCTTGAGTTTGAGCTTTTGCGTGATGAAGTGCGTAATGTCCTCCATCACCCGTTGCCCGGCCCGTTCGCTGCGAACATAGATATTACAATCATCCGCATATCGAACGAACGAATGGCCCCGGCGCTCCAACTCCCGGTCGAGTTCGTCGAGCACGAGGTTACTGAGCAGTGGCGAAAGTGGTCCCCCTTGCGGAGTCCCTTCCACGCTCCGACTGATCAGCCCGTTCTCCATCACCCCAGCATTCAAGAATGCCCGGATGAGTTTCAGCAGCCGCTTGTCCTCGACTCGTTTGGCGATCTGACCCATCAGTTTGTCGTGCGAAACTCGATCGAAGAATTTCTCCAGATCAAGATCAACGCACCAGCCGTGGCCTACGGCGATATATTGCTGCGCCTGTGCCACTGCTTGATGAGCCGACCGTCCCGGTCGGAACCCGTAGCTGTGATTGGAAAACGTCGGGTCCCACCGCCTCTGCAGAACCTGCATCACCGCCTGCTGGATGAATCGATCCAGCACCGTTGGGATGCCAAGCTTTCGCACCCCGCCGTCCGGCTTGGGGATTTCCACCCGCCTTACCGGTTTCGGTTCATAAGTCCCGTTCAGCATCTGTTCCCGGATGGCTGGCCAGTGCTGCTTCAAGTAGTCCGTGATTCCGACGACGGTCATCCCATCGACGCCCGGACTACCCTTGTTGGCCTTCACCTGCCGCAATGCTTCCTTCAGGTTTTCTCGCTCACATACTAACTCCATCAACCGATTTGTATTAGCTGGGCTTTCGGGTCCGTTCGTCACCCCGGACGATTCAGTCTCTTCCCTTCCCGCCTTCCGGGCTTCACCCGTCGGCGCAGTCGAAAAGTCCAGTTGCATCTGGATGTTCTGCTGCTTGTCGTCCTTGAGACTCACGGTCTACTAACCTCTCCTTCTCGTTCGGGCCTTCGACCACCGTTCCCGGCTTGGCCTATCTGTTGCTCCGCCTTTTGGCATTGTGTAACGGGCCACGTTATTTGCCGCCAATGTCCCCAGGCGATTTACCGGCAAGTTTCTCAGATTCCTTTCGGTGTTGGGTGATGAGTGCTGGGCGGGCGGGATAGGATACCGGATCGTATAGGCAAGCTGGGTATCCCATCGAGACTTGAGGGGAACTCAATCAGCAGGTGCAGGTGGGTGAACCGACAAGAACGTTGATTGCCAACGTCGACAGTTGGTCGGGTTGCACACCGTTTGGCAGTTCCACTTTATTGACAGGCACCTGCGGTCGCAGTACTTGTGCAATGACGTCCGCGGCCCGCCGGCCGGGCTCGTCGCCATCGAGCATTAACGTGGCGCTGGCGAAGTGGCTCAGCAAGAGTTCTGACTGGCGTTGAGAGAAAGAAGCTCCCATTAACGCCACCACGGGATGTCCGGCTTGATGAACCTTCAGCGCATCGAAAAAGCCTTCCACTACGATCACGTTGCGACTGCCGGACAGCATCGCGCGATCGAGGTTGAACAGCACCTGAGCTTTTCGGAAGCCGGCAGGAAAACGGTACTTGGGTTCTTCCCCGTTGACCGCGCGTCCGGCATAGGCAACCAACTGGCGCTTCTCATCGCGAATCGGAATCACGCAACGGCCGGCAAGGAAGCCAGTGCCGCGATACATTCCCACTCCAAACAAACGTGCCGTGGCCGGCAAGATTCCGCGCTGCGTCAGATACGGATGCCGGGTGTCAATCCCTTGCAAGGCAAAACCCAACGGGCGATTGGGTTGGGCAGCGGAAGACGCCATCGCCGGCGCGCGCACTGGCACCGGATGCGATGTGTGTACGCTAAACCAGTCCTGCAGGCGAAGACCGGCTTCCCGCAAACTACAGCGTTCCATGATCGCCACCAGGTCGATCACATGACCGCCGATGCAGCCACCCCGTGCCGCAATACAAGAGGCGGAATGGCAGCTCCACACCTGGAGCGAAAGGTTCACCGAAAAACTCTGTCGGCTTTGCCGCGAAGTATGGGTGGGGAGTGGACAGGCGCCGCACAAAGTATGCGGTCCAACGCGCCGCAGTCTCACGCCATAACGCGCCAGCACGTGATCAATCGGGATGCGCTGCTTGAGACTCTTGAAGTCCGCTTGTGGCGCTGGCATGAAAGCTATAACGGCAAGCGGTACTGGCCGTTGTCCTGGACAATCCAGCCTTGCTGGCAAGCCTCGCTGATGGCCAGTTGAGCGGTGCGTTTGGAGCACTCGGAGCGATCCATGATTTGCTCGCGCAGTTGGCTATAACGCGCCTGCTGCCCAAGGCCCGCCAGAGCTTGTGTCACGTCTGCTTTTTCCACTTTGCGCCGCGGCGTCTCAGCGGCAGGCGCTTGGCCGGTGGAGGAAAACCAGAGAGTCTGCGGATCGAGTTCGAGCAGTCGCGGCGGCGGCGCGGCGGCATAGCGGAACTGGAAGCGCAGTTCCACCGTGGACAGTTGGGGAGAAGGCCGCGTGAGCAGCATATAACTGTCGCCCACGGCATGCAGTGCGCTGGAGCCACGAAAGGCGCTGCCGATCTCGAAACGCGTAATGGATTTGCGGACATGATGCACCACGATGAGCGCGGCCCGCGAAGCATCGCGCAAACGCAGCAGCGACTGACACAGAGCTGCCATGGCGCGAGTATCGTTTTCGTCCTGATCGTGGGTGGAGTAAAGCGGATCCAGGATGATGACCTCGGCGGCGGCGGACTGCGCAGCGGCGAGGAAGTGACTCATGCCTTGCGGGGCACTGAGCAGATGGCCGGTCGCGCGGGTATCGATCAGAAGATTTTGATCCGCGGTCGTCCCTATAGCTTTCCGCATGGTTGCCAGGCGGTCGACAAACTGTGGCACAGGAAGTTCAAACTGACAGACCAGAACACGGCGCGGCGCCGGGATGGAGAATCCGGAGCGAGGCGAGCCGGACGCCAGAGACAAGGCGAGATTGGCGACCAGCAGAGACTTGCCCACTTTGGGTTCTCCACCGACAAACAGAATCCCTTGCGGCGGCAACAGTCCGGGCTCCACCAGGCAGGACCGCGGAGTAGAGGGTTGCTGCTCCAGAAGCTGGGCCAGCGACAGCACCGTAGCGGACGAAGCTTTCTCGCCGGTCATAGGAGGGCCTCGGTGGTGGCATCGAGCAGAATGGGTTCCTCCACCCGGGTCGCTTTGCGCGAAGCGGCCAGTCGCAAGGCGGTGAGGGCCAGCTTATTGACTTTGCGCAGAATGCCTTTGGTAGCTTGATAGAGCGCTTGCCGAGCGGTATCGTCAAACAACGGCTGCGTGGTGCCGGCAGCTTTGAGTTGATGAGCAAGATAGGCGTCGAGTTCGTCGCGAGTGAGTCCGTCCAGGTGATATTGCACGGCGATGCGTTGGCGCAGAGGCTCGTGCATCTGCAGTGAGAGCGTACGGCGCAGCAAGGGTTGACCGACCAGCAACAGGGTCAGGTAGTGAGAAGAATCCATGTCGAAGTTGAGCAGCAAAGGGAGTTGCTCGAGGGCGGCATGGGGCAGCAGTTGGGCTTCGTCGCAGATGAGAATGGGGTGCTGCTTTTTGCTCTGGTTGAGATTCACGATGGCGGCAGAGATCTGGCGCACCAGGTCGCCGCGGTAGTGCGCCGGTTCGAGATTGAGTTCCAGGGCCAGTTGGCGAAGGAAATCCAAAGCGGACCCGGCCGTCCAGTGTATATATAGGATCTTGTAGAGGCCGGGATTGAGTCCCGCGGTGAAGGTGCGGGCAGCGGTGGACTTGCCGGAGCCGACTTCGCCGGTGAGCAGACCGGCGCCGTGGTGATCGGCCAGAAACTGGAGTCGTGCTTTGGCCTCCGTGTAGGCTTGCGAAGGGAACAACTGTTTGCCATCGGGATGGTCGCCGAAAGGCGTTTTCTTGAAACCGAAGAAAGCTTCCATCATGAGCGTTACTCCTTTTCCTCTTTTTTCTGATTGAGCAGTTCGACAAAGTTAATGCCGGTGGGTTCCGGTTCGGCCGCGGTGGCGCGTTTCACGGGAGGCAAGCCGGCATTGATGACGGGATCGACAAGGCGTGCGGCGCCTTGCAGTTTCCCCTGGAAATAAATCTCTACTTCGGCCGCGTCGAGAGGATCGAAACGCACCTCAATGGTTTCGCCGGTGAGTTGGGGCGGAGCTTCGTAATACTGGTTGTGCAGCAGAAAAGTGCAATCACGGCGCACCCGGCGATTCAGGCGATAGAAGAAGAGGCGGCGCAGATCGGTGGCCGGCGGGAGTTGACGGATCTGTTCGATATCGCGCTGCCAGCGCAGCAATGGGGTGGAAGCCAAGGCGCTGTGCTCGGAGCGATGATAAACGTTTTCGAGCCAGGCCCAGTAACGGTCGTTTAATTGTTCGAGCGAAAGCGACTGTTTGGGATCGAGGTTGGTCAGGAACTGATCCCGTACAGTGCGGAAATAGCGTTCGATTTTGCCGCGGCCTTCGGGCTGGTAGGGCGGAGTGTGGACGATCAAAATGCCGAGCGAGGCGGCGATGCGAGCGAGTTGCTGGGAGCGATAGATCTTGGCGTTATCGATGTAGAGCTTCAGGGGCACGCCGCGAGCAGCGATGGCTTGGCGCAGGCAATCGAGGCAGGCCTCGAGTCCCTGATTGGGATAGAACTCGGCATGGGGAATGAGACGGCTGGCGTCGTCCAGAATGGCATGCAGAAAGACCTGCATCTTGCCGCCGCCGGGCCGTTGGACGTAGGGACCAAACAGCATGTCGGCTTGCCAGATCTGGTTGCTGAACTGGGCTTCGAACTTCTTGTGCGGGGTGCTCTCAAGCAGTTGCCGCGCGGTGAGACCGCGTTGTTTGAGGAAGCGGTACAGCGTGGAGGCGGATACGCCCGGCTCATGCTGTTCGGAGGTGAGAGCTAATTCGCGTAGCAAGGTCATGCCTGTGCGATGTGGGTTTTCGCGCTTCAGCCGTTCGATCAGGCCGGCGAGTTGCGGATCGATGGCGCGTGACTGGCCGCGGTCCTGGCGGGGTTT
>JBEKXQ010000192.1:0-5559 GCA_049511915.1 Candidatus Korobacteraceae bacterium | reverse complement strand
GGACTTAAATGTCTGGAGGATTTGCTTTGCGCCTCGCTACACTCGGCGTAATAATCGATCATCTTGGCCGACAACGCTCGCATCCTGAATGTAAAGTTGCGCAAGGCAGCCGTGCAGTTCGCACAGTTGCCGCGAGCGCTCAAGCTCGTCTGGGATGCTGCCCCGGCATGGAGCTTAGCCTGGGGCGTTCTTCTTCTGCTGCAAGGTCTTCTTCCGGTTGCCACCGTCTATCTCGTTCGGAACCTGGTTAACCAATTGGTGCTGGCGTTCCGGACGCACGGCGATCTTCGTACGCTCCGTCCTGCGATCGTCTCCGCCGGCCTGATTGCGCTGGTACTGTTGCTGACGGAACTGCTCAAGAGCATCAGCACTTGGGTCCGAACCGCGCAGTCCGGCCTGGTCCAGGACCACATCACGGCGCTGGTTCATCGTCAATCGTTGGCCGCGGATCTGGCCTTTTACGATTCGCCGGATTTCTACAATCATTTACATCGCGCGCGTGAGGAAGCCTCGTACCGTCCCGCGATCTTGATCGAAAGCGTGGGAAGCCTGCTGCAAAACGCAGTCACGCTGGTCGCCATGGCTGGCGTGATCCTGCGCTTTGGATACTGGCCGATCGTGGTGCTGTTGGTCGGCACCCTGCCGGCGTTTTATGTAGTCCTGAACTCTGCGGTGCGTCAACATCAGTGGCATCTCCGCACCACCGCCGACGAGCGCAAGGCCTGGTATTACGATTGGCTACTCACGTCACGTGACCCGGCTGCGGAACTGCGGCTCTTCGCGCTTGGTGATCACTTTGAGAGTGCGTATCGTTCGCTCCGCCGCATGCTGCGGGACGAACGTCTCGAACTGACCAAGCGACAGTCCATGGCGGAGTTCGGAGCAGCGGTCTTCGCCCTAGCATCGAGCGGCGGAGCCATTGTATGGATGGGGTGGAAGGCCGTCCGCGGATTAGTTTCACCGGGTGATTTGGCGATGTTTTACACGGCCTTTCAGCAAGGCCTCGGCCTGATGAACGCACTTCTGACCAACGTGGGCCAGATCTATGCCAGCAGTCTCTTTCTCGGCGGCCTATTTGAGTTCCTGGCGCTTCGGCCTGAAGTTGCCAGCCCATCGTCTCCTCGTCCCATCTCTCGCCAGCAAGCAATCGAGGTCCGCTTTCAAAGTGTCTCGTTCCGATATCCTGGAACCCAGCGTGCTGCTCTCGATGGTTTCGACCTCACCATCCCCGCCGGTTCCATCGTTGCGATCGTCGGACCGAATGGCGCTGGCAAGAGCACGTTGCTGAAGTTGCTATGCCGTTTCTACGACCCTGATGCCGGCGCGATCGAACTCGATGGGATGGACTTGCGACAGTTCGCTCTCGACGACGTGCGCCGCTCCGTCACCGTCCTGTTTCAACAGCCCGTGCACTACAACGCTACCGCGGGAGAGAACATCGCGCTGGGGGACCTCAGGGTGACCGCGCCCGATGCTGTGTCCAAGGCTGCTGCTGATGCAGGCGCCGACGAGATCATCGACCACCTTCCCGCCGGCTACGATCAGTTGCTCGGACGCTGGTTCGCCGACGGCGCAGAGTTGAGCGTTGGTGAATGGCAGCGCATCGCCCTGGCGCGAGCCTTCTTGCGCCGGGCCCCCATACTCATTCTCGACGAGCCGACCAGCGCGATGGATCCCTGGGCCGAAGCAGATTGGCTGGGTCGCTTCCGGCGTCTCGCAGGCGGACGCACCGTCATCATGATTACGCACCGTTTTACAACCGCCCGGCTGGCGGACCAGATCCATGTGATGTCGGAAGGTCGAATCATCGAGTCAGGAACGCATGATCAGTTGCTGGCGCTGAATGGGCAATATGCGGAAGGCTGCTCCTGAGCGTTCAGGCCTGCATGGAGCCTTTTGCAATTCGGCGGCATCGTGGTGCTGGAGAGTCCGAGTTTTGTGAACGGCAGTATGCTGTCATAGGGTGGCGGCCTGTGGATTAGTAACAGCACCGTGGGCAACGGCCTTGGAGGTCATGGGCGACGGCACCTATTCGATCGGTCCGGCGGCGAGCATCGCGGGCAATTTGCAGATTCTAGGCCCCGGCAGTAGCTCCAGGACCACTCAGGTCTTCGGCAGCAGCGTCAGGCGCAACTTCCTGTTGCAGTATAGCGGTACCGCGGCGCCGATTGGCTCAGCTACGGGATGCCCCAATTCCGTGGGCAGGAATCTGCAGGTGCTGAACGATGCAGGACGCACCACCATCGATTCCAAGCTGTGGCCCGCAAACTGGGCCAATGCGCGTCGTTCTAGAGGCTGGATGAATCGCACTTGCAGTAAAACATCCGCTGCTTGAGTTGCTCATGCAGTGGATTTTTTTGCCGGTGATATGGGAAAGTCGGGCGGGCAGGGTCTCGGTCTACTTCAACTCTTGCAGCGCCCGCTGCGCATCGTTATATATAAGCGTGAGATCGGCGCGCGAAAGAAATGCGGGATTGCCGGCTTCCTTCTGTTCCTCATCCCACTTGCTGACTGCGGCGCGATAGTAGTCGGCAACCTGTTTGGAGTTGCCGCTCTGGCGAAGCACCATCCCGAGCAGATAGTTGCTGCGCGCCTCGAGCCACTGCAATCCTAGCTTCTGGCTGTTGGTTAAAGCGCGCTCCAGTTCCTGCTTCGCCTGGGGATATGCCTTGTTGCTGCACCACAGCAATCACGGCGCGAAGTAGCCGGAGATGTCCAGTATCAGTTGCGTCAGGGCATAGGCATAGGCGTCGATGGAACCGTTGTTCGTCGGCACGATCGCCATGTTGGACGTGATGAAGCCGTCGTAGGCGTTCAGCGTCGAGACTACGGGCTGTTGCTCGCCGTCAGGCCACAATGTGAGGTATGGCATGGAGCCCGGCGGCACTACCGTCGCGTTGAAGATGTAGGCCGCCGCGTTGCTAGCCCCAGGGACGGACATCTGGAGGGCTCTTGCCAAACGTGCGTATGCGGCCTATGCTGTGGCATAGGCTAGAGAGGTGGGTATGGCTCCGGAACGACATGTGAAGCTCTTCAAGAATGGCAGGAACCAGGCAGTCCGGATCCCTCGTGAGTTCGAGCTCCCGGGCGAGGATGCCATAATCCGCAAAGAAGGTGACCGGCTGATCATCGAGCCCACTCCACCCAAGTCGCTGCTGGCGATACTAGCAACCTTGCGAACCATCGACGAGGAGTTTCCTCCGATTTCAGATCTACCTCCCAATCCGGTTGATCTCTGATGCGCTATCTACTCGACACCAATATCGTTTCCGACCTGGTCCGCAACCCGCAAGGCAGCGTAGCACAACACATCCGAAAGATCGGAGAAGCCCAGGTTTGCACGAGCATAATCGTTGCTGCGGAATTGCGTTATGGCGCCGCCAAGAAACAGTCCGCTCGACTGACGGCACAGCTGCAAGCGGTACTCGGTGCGCTTGAGGTTTTGCCCTTGGAAGCGCCTGCCGACACTACCTACGGGGCGCTGCGTGCCCAGCTTGAAAAGGCAGGTAAGCCGATTGGTGCCAATGACCTTCTAATTGCCGCACAGACGTTAGCCCTTGGTTACACCATCGTCACCGACAACGAGAAGGAGTTCGTGCAGATCAAAGATCTTGCTCGAGAGAATTGGCTGCGCCACAACTGAGATCCATTCTCCGGTCGTTTTAGACGTCGTTGGACTTGATCACCAGAACTTCTCATCGTATCCCTTACCGAACCACTAACATTGCGAGCGCTTGATCCCGCAGAAGGATCTCCGCAGGGCGATATTTCTTTCGCGGTTACGAATGCCGCTTCGCCTTAGTCGGCTTGCTTAGCAGCGCCGGGCTCTCGCGGCGCCCGGCTGCCCTGGCGCGTAGCCGGTTGGAAGGCATAGAAGTACCACTTCAAATAATTTGGCAGCCAGTTAAGAATGCGGAAGCGCAAGCTGCCGGCGGTGCGGTCGCGCCAAGTGCTGGGAATTTCGGCGATAAACGGGACAGAAGAGAAGAGCCACGAACTAGAGAAGATCGAGGAGGATTAGCATGAAAGAACCTACTGGGCAGCAATATTGGCACCGATTGTCGTTGCGCTTCGGCTTCGGCTCTACTGGCTGACGCCTTCGCAGCGGCAATTGGGGCTACCATTGTCTGCCCCCGGACATTTGGATTGATCGCGCATGCGGGTTCAATTAAAGGCTGAATCCGGATCATCCGCTGCGGCGCAACGAGCATCTCCGCTGCCACTGTCTTTCGATAAGAGCGTGGGTGCCATTGGACACTTTCTTGTCTTGACTGAAGGTGTCCATTGGCGTACAAAGTGAATTATGCATACCGTCGTCGAAACACCCACGTATCTCGCTGCTGCTGAGGCCCTTTTCAGCGAAGCGGAGCGCGCGGAGATTGTCACGATGGTTGCCGCCGATCCGGAATGTGGGATGTCATGGCCGGAACCGGAGGATTTCGGAAGGTTCGTTTTGCTCGTCAGGGGAGAGGGAAAAGCGCCGGAGCGCGGGTCATATACATTTACCGCAATGACAAGTTTCCGGTTTTCTTGATCACCGTGTTTGCGAAAAACAGAAAGGCGAACCTGACTAAAGCCGAGCGGAACGCCCTTGCTAAACGTGCGGGTCAATTATTTAAAACATAGATGAGATAGTGGGGTTATATGAAAGACGTTTTTGATGAGTTGATGGGTGGTTTGGATGAGGTTGAAGCGTTTCTGGCGGGACAGAGAGAGGGCTTTCAGGTGCATGCGCCTGAGAATGTGGACGTAAAGCACATTCGAAAGACCCTCAAAATGACTCAGGAGAGATTCTCTTGCACTTTCGGGTTCAGCCTTGACGCTATAAAGAATTGGGAGACGGGGCGTCGCAAGCCTGAAGCGGCCGCGAGGACATTGCTTTCCGTCATCCACCAAAACCCGATGGCCGTCCTTTCCGCTATTTCCAACTACCAATTCGAGCGGGAGCACTCTCATCAGCACGCATTTCTTTCTAGAAAGAAGGGGCTGAGAAGGAGCGCCAAAACCAAGACTGTTCCCAGCGCGGCAGCAAGAATCTAAGGCAACATCAGTAATCGAGTTCGAAAAGGGTGGCTCTCTGCCACCCACCCTGCAAACCGCTTGACGTGTACGGTATAACCGTACATACTGGAATAGTGAAAAGGATACCATGCAACTTGTCGGCTTTCGCCACAAAGGGCTAAGGCAGCTCCATGAGGACGGAAACGCCAAGGGGGTCCGTCCGCGATGGCCGACAAGCTGCGCAAGCTTCTGTTCGCCTTCGAAACCGCCGAGACGCTGGAGCAGCTCGGCCGGTTTCCCGGCTGGAAGCTGCATCCTCTTAAGGGCGACCGGAAAGGATCATGGAGTCTGACTGTCACGGGAAACTGGCGGTTGATTTTCCACTACGACAAACCGACAAACACCGCCAGCGATATTGACCTGATCGACTACCACGAGGAGGCCGAAATGCCCATGAAGAACCCGCCCCATCCGGGCGACCTGATAAGAACCGAAGTCATCGAAACCCTCGGCCTCACCGTGTCGAAGGCGGCGGAGATTTTGAAAGTGCGCCGCGCT
>JBEKXQ010000191.1:0-5705 GCA_049511915.1 Candidatus Korobacteraceae bacterium | reverse complement strand
ACACCGAAGGCTCCGACAGCTTCGTTACCTCCGCTGCCGCTTCGATTGCTACCGGGTGGAGCGAACCAGTTCCCGGGCGGGAGTTGCACCCGCTGAAGTCCAGCGCCTTTTCACGGCGCACTGTTACGCCAATTAGCCGAGGAGCCCCAGTTACGGCGTAATCTCCCAAACCGTGCCGTTATCGCCGTCACCTCCCCCTCCATACAAGGTTGTTCCGTAGATGTTCCCCTCGCCATCAAGGACAACGCTGCCGTAGGGAGTATCGGCATCATTGCCGTTCCCAAAGATTTCGAGGTTGGTCTCTGTCCAGCTCCCCCCGGAGGGCGTTAGCTTGAAGACCACTCCCTGGTTGCCATAGCCTTGATTGACCACCGTGCCGTAAACGTTGCCGGCTGCATCCAGCGTGGGCGTGTCTAGCGGACCGAAAGGGCTGGGGAAGTCATTGTAGATCGTGGTGAGGGTCCAGCCACTGCCGGAGGGCCGCATCTCGAAGACCGAGCCGCCGTTGCCGCTACCATTCGAAGTGGTGCCGTACAGATTTCCCGCCGCGTCGAAAACCACTCCTCCGTCGGGATCAAAGCCGTCGTCTCTCCCTTGGAATTCGTAGAGTGTTTGATAGTTCCATCCCGATCCCGACGGGGTCAGCTCGTAAACGGTACCGTAGCCGATGCCGCCTGCAACGGTCGTGCCGTAGAGATTGCCAGCGTTATCGAAAGTCACGCCAGACCATGGCGTCTCTCCCTCGGTGAAGCGATGGAGGACGGTTTCTGTCCAACCGCCGTTCGACGGCGACAGTTCCCAAACCGTGCCGTCGTCGCCGTTCGAGTCCCCCGAGGTTGTGCCATAGATGTTGCCCGCCTGGTCAAAGACCAAATCATCAGACCAGCCCGTTTCAGCTCCGTCGCTGCCTCCCTGAAAAGCATACAGCACGGTTTCGACCCAGGGGCAGAGTGCGCTCAGGCACACTGTTGGTTGCTCATGCAAGCTGAAGACGGTGCCGCACCCGCCAGAGCTACAATTGCCGCCTCTGTAGCCGCCTCCCCAAGTCGTGCCATAGAGAATGCCGCCCGGGCCTGCGGTCACTCGGGCGAGGGGCGCGCTCCCGTCGCCGCGCCCGGTAAAGCTGTACAGTGTCGATAAGATCCAGCCCGAGCCGCGATGGCGCAGTTGGTATACCGTGCCATATCCGCCTTGCCCTCCGTAGGAAGTCGTGCCGTAAAGACTGCCTGCAATCAGATTCACTCCAGCGTAGGGCTGCGAGCCGTCCCCTCCACCGGTGAATGCGTGGAGTACGGTAAGAGTCTGCGCTTGCGTGGGTACGGCCACCAAAACTGCCAGAGCAACCAGAATGGCTAACGTCGGCGCGGCCGCGAGCGATTGAATACGTGCTGTCATACGTAACTCCTGATCACACGTTTCCCCTTCTCAATCGTGAAACGGCGACTATCTTACACCTATTCTCGCGGTGCCGCTTGTGGCTGACTGCAGCTGACAAGAACCGTCGCGAAACGTCACCTTGAGATCAGAGTGGGGAGGGTAGATTGTTGTTATCAGGCGTTAGCATAAACAACGCTGCGTCAGCCCCGCTCATAGCCACTGAAGAAATCTGGCTCTATCGCAAACCACTCACTTCCCCCGCTCCAGTTCCTTGGTCTCTTCTTCCACCTTCTTCATACGCAGCAGAATGCGTCCCAGATATCCCACATAAACCACCCACGCAACGATGTAGGCCGCGTGTAAGAACGGAATCGGATTCATTGCGATACTCCTCTCAGCGCCGCCTGCGCGTGGGCTGACTCCAGCGCCTGTTCCTGCATCTGCAACTTGTAGCGCAGCCAGACGAACAGGATTCCCATCACGGTGAACAACGCCAGGTTGATGAGGAAGACATGCAGCATTGCCGGATCGAGTCCTGAGTTTTCTCCACCACCCATGACCGGTGAAGGATGTTGGGTGCGAAACCAGCGGATGGACATGTAGACGATCGGCACATCGGCGAAGGCGAAGATCGCTAAGGCCGCTGCCAGCACCTGCGTCTGACCGCTGGCGGAAAAGCGCCGCATCACCAGATAGCTGACGTAAATGAGCCACAGCACCAGCGTGGTCGTCAGGCGCGCGTCCCAGGTCCACCAGATGCCCCAAACCGGGCGCGCCCACAGCGTGCCCTGGATCAGAAGCACGGCGCAGAACACCACGCCAACTTCCGCCGACGCGGCGGCTATGGCGTCGCTCGCCGGACTGCGCTTCCACAGGTACCAGACCGAAGCCACAAAGTTAATGAAGAAGCAGAAGCCAGCCACCCAGGCCGAAGGCACGTGGTAGTAGAAGATGCGCTGCACGTCGCCCATAGTCTGCTCGGTGGGGGCGACCACGAGCCCAAGATAGCTGGTAAACGCCAGCAGGGCAAGGGTAAAAGGAATCGAAATCAACGCCAGTTTTTTCATGCTAGATACAAGTTTCAAAATCTCAATGGTGAATAGTTGAGGTAGAGCGGGCCTTTAGGCCCGCGTCCCGGCCTACGCTAAAAATATGAGTCGGCTTTAGCCGACGACACCTGCTGCCGCCGGGCTGAAGCCCGGCTCCAACACAACAATTGCGATTGGACGCGGCGCCAAAGCGCCGCTCTACCCTATCTGAGCACCTTATTCCGCGTTCAACACTGCCTCGAACAGCAGCAGGCAGATCATGGTGAACACGATATCGTAAACCGCCAGCAGCTTGATCCAGAAATTTGGCGAGACGTCGCCCGTCAAAATCGAGGTGGTTGCGTCCACCATGCCCAGCAGCGCCGGAATCGAGATAGGAAACAGGATCAGCGGCAGCATGATCTCGCGGCTGCGGGTGCGGATCGAGAGCGCTGCAAAGAACGTTCCGTTAACTACCAGCGCCCACGTTCCCAGCAAGGCTACGACAACTAGCTGCCACACCGGCCCCACCGAGCGCAGCTCATAGAAGATAACGAACAGCGGCGCCATCAGACATTCCAGGATCACTACGAAGAGGAAATTGCCAAACGCCTTGGCCAGAAACAGCGCATTGGGCGGCGCGGGCGATACGCGGTAGGCGTCCAGCACCTGATTGCGAAGCTCGCGCGCCCAGGTCTGGTTTAGCGCAACCACCGCGGCAAACAGAAACGATACCCAGATCAGCCCACCCGCGATGTGCCGCGACTCCTCCGCTGTGGGATTGAAGGCGAAGCTGAAGATCACGACCACCAGGAGCGCGAAGAACAGCATGGAGTTGATGGCGTCCTTGGAGCGCCACTCCATGCGCAGGTCTTTCATCAGGGTCGCGCGCGTCACTCCGAGTGTGGTCATTGCGCCAACCCCGCAGCGGAATCTGCCGACGCTGGGTGCCCCGTTCCAGCCGTCTCTTGGCTGGGGCGGGGTTGGCGATCGACAATTTGTCCCGCTGCCATGTACACGAATTCGTCGGCTACGCCTTCCATCAGCGCCGCCTGATGAGTCACAACGAAGATCGTCTTTCCCTGATCGCGCACGCGCCCCAGCACGGCGGCCATCTCGCGCGCTGAGCGGACGTCCACATTGGAGAACGGCTCATCCAGGAGCATCAACTCCGGATCGTGCAGCACGGCGCGTGCCAGCGAAAGCCGCTGCCGCATGCCCTGCGAGTACTGGCCGACACGGCGCGAGAGATCGGGATCGAGTCCGACCATCCGCATCGCGTTGCGGCCAACCTCGTCGTCGTGAATGCCGTAGAGCCCTGCGAAATAGCGCAGATTTTCCATTCCGCTGAGTTCGTCATACAGCAGCGGCGCGTGTCCCATGTAGCCGACGCGGTGGGCTACGTCGCGAATGCGCTTGGCGCCCAACAAGGTGAAGCTGCCCTGGCTGGGCTCCATCAGCCCGGCGACAATGCGCAACAGCGTGCTCTTCCCTGCTCCGTTGTCGCCCAGCACGACATAGAGCCGCCCGGGCGCGAAGCTCGCCGAAATGCCGCGAATGGCGGCAAAGCGGCCAAAGAATTTGACCAGATTTTCCAGAACGATGACTGGCGGAGAGTGGGGATTGCTGGTCCCTGCCATCTTGTGCGGTTCCGTGAGACTCGCGTGCAACGGCCTATTGGCCCATTCCAGTGCCGGCGCCCGTCAATGCGGCTTTTTGGGCGGGCATCGGTGCGGCCGGCGCGGCTCCCGGCTGCTTGGGAGCATACTTCGAGGCGCACTTGGCTTGGAGATTCGTAGCGTGGAAGACGCCGTCGCGCCCGAATCGGCCTTCGGCCAAGGCTTGCGCGTTGTCCTTGAACGTGTCCGGCGGAGCTTCGGTGCCGTTGTACACCACCGGCAGGGTTCGGTCCTGCTCTACCAACTGGAACTGCATATGGGTGCCCTGGCGCTTGATGGAGCCGGGTTCCACGTTGCCGGCAACGCGCAAGCGCTTGCTGTAGGCGCTGTTGCCCATTCCGTTTAGTTCCTTGATGGTGACGTAGTAGCTCTTGCTATCCTGCACGCCGGTATACGCGAGATAGCCCAGAGCCACGAGAATCACGGCCATCACCGCGCCAAAACGCATGTACCTGCGTCCCTGCTCAGACATTGGATTGTTACCCCTTCCATCTTACGCGACCGCTGGGCCGCACGGTTGGACTAAGCATACCGCTATGGCAGGCACAAATCCATGTGACTTTAGTCACATATGCTGGGTGCCAGGCTTTGTCGGAGGGAAAACTGGAGTCCGTTCCGGTCCGGCCGTCTACGCGGCGCCGCGGTGCTTACCGGTACGACCCAGGCTCGACCGCACCAAGTCGATCAATTCGAGAGGGGGAAATGGCTTGGCCCGGAAGATCACGTCCAGCCCCTGATACTCGGATTCCGCCTCCACTAAACCGCTCAACACAATCACCGGGACCCAATTATTGCTGGCGCGGATCTGCTGGACCAGGCCCAAGCCGCCGCATCCCGGCATCAGGTGATCGGTTACAACTACACCGACGCCTTCCTGCAAGACGCGCAGTGTAGCCAGAGCACTTTCTGCCGTGGTGGCAACAGAGATCTGGAACCCCGCATTTCTCAACACGGTTTCGCGAACCTTGAGTTGCGATGGATTGTCGTCGACCAGTAGAACTTGGCTCAAGATGTCCGGCCCTTTGATGTCCCTTAGCCCCGCTTGGGTGTAGCCCATGGCGCATTCAACGGCGCCTATAGTAGTCGATACGCCGCTGTGCATGCAAGGAACAAAGAACAACGTGCGATGCCTGTAAGATGCAGAATTGCAACCGAATGTTGCCTATCCTCACCTTACTTCATGTCGCCGCCGATCTCCGCGATTTGCTAGCTACGCCCGAAACCTGACGCCTGGAGCCCCGTTCAATGCCTGGTCCAACCTAGTTTTGTGTCACGTCCCCACGGCCGCAGATTTCTTCCTTCGCACGAAGCCAATCCTGCTCCGGAGAACCGCCATGCCCGTTGCGCTGCTGATACAGCTCGTAGGCGCGCTGGCGGATCTGCTCCTCGACGCTGGAGGCGACCCGAGCCTCATGGGCAACTTCCGGCGAGGGGGTTACGGACTGCGCTGAGGCGCCTTTTCCATTGTCCGCATGAACGCCATTTCCAGCCGGCGTGGAGGTTTTGCGGGCGCGTTTCTTGGGCGTTGCGCTGTCGTTTTCCCGTGGTACTTTCGGCATCTTCCTTGACTCCTGAAACCCTGAAAATTTCACCTACTGATAGCAGCTGGTGTTACTTCTAC
>JBEKXQ010000190.1:0-6103 GCA_049511915.1 Candidatus Korobacteraceae bacterium | reverse complement strand
CCGCGTCTTCTTCGTGTAACGCTCGAATCCATTCATCATCGCCAGTGTCCTCTGCTTCATCTGGCTGTCAATGTAGCTGGATTCGCGGCGGAAAAGGAGAGCTTAATCAGAGTCTCCCTAACGCGCGGGCAGCGGTCAGGTCTTGCTGGGCTTTGATATCCCTGTCAATGAGGTTGCTGTACCAGGTGTCGATTCTTTTCATCTCGATCGACGAGTACAACGTCGCCACAATTACCATGACAGCCAGCGGGAGCAGGGCAATGAACACCTTGGTCCGGATTTTGAAATTCGCTAGAAGACCCATCTCAACGGTACCTGCCCCAATCGCCGGGCGGCTGTGCCGGACGATGGCCAATTGTACCCCTTCAATACTTCGTCTCAATTGTGACGGGTGTAAGCTCGTGTAGGCTTCCCAGTTTGTCCAACTTAAGTTGTACTGCGATAGGAGCGAAATAAGGTCCAAACTACGGCAGTGCGAATGATGGTATCATCTAGCGCCGCCTATCTCGACAAAGGGAACGTCACCTGATGTTCCACTGGAGGAACAGTCTTAGCGGAGCCAAATGAGCTTTCAATTGAGGCTTGTTATGCCAAGCAATCCGCGATTCTTGCCCATAGTCCGCGCTGCAGTGGGCGAATTGAGTTTGGTTTTCGGACTGCCCGAGGAATCGTCCCAGGGAGTCACTTTGGCCGTCGACGAGGCCTTGGCTAACATCATTCGACACGCCTACAAGAATCGTTATGACCGGCAGATCGAGCTGAACTGCCAGGCAGGTAACGATCAAATAGAATTCACCCTCCTCGATCAGGGCGAACCGCCAGACCCGGCCAGAATCTGCGGCCAGCCCTTGGATGACGTCTCACTGAGTGGGCGGGGGACACACCTCATCAAGATGATGATGGATGAGGTGACTTATGAGTGTGTCCCGGGAGGGAACCAACTAACCCTAATCAAACGCCTACCGGTTACGAAGATGAATGTCGATGGGAAGTGATTTGCGCCTCAGTAATTGCCACAGAGCCATGAACATTGCCGAGGCGTTGAGATTTAGCGTTCGTGAAGGTTGAAACAGGTGAAGGCTTTTGTACCTAGTAAAGGATGGACATGGAAAGATACTTGAAATCTTCGACGCGAATTGAAAAAGGGACCACGGTCGTGGATGTGGAAGGTCAGATTGACCTTGGCAGTTCACCGGGCTTGCGCAAAACACTGCTGAACTGTTTGCTGGGAACCGACCGGGTGGCCGTGAACCTGATGGCAGTGAAGTATATCGATAGCTCCGGGATTGCCTCGCTGTTGGAGGTCCTCAAGGAGGCGCGCAAATCCAACAAGAAGCTGGTGCTATTTGGGTTGACCAGCTCCGTTCTTCAAGTTCTACAACTCACGCGTCTGACCGGAGTCTTTGACATACTCGAAACCGAGGAGCAGGCGCTGGAAGCTTAAAGCCCTGCCTTCGAAGACCGGTGAAGCAATTCCCTGAAACGGGGTCCGTTGACGTTGAAAGTGTCGGAAAAAATCGCAGCTGTACCGGAACGGGTCGGTTTCTGGACGCTGAGCGGCCTCGCCTACGTGGGTGACTTGGCGAACCTCGCGGGCCAGTCCGCGTATATCACCTTCGTGGGTCCTTTCCGTGGTCAGCGCCTGCGCCCACAGCGGGCGATTCATCAAGCCATGGCGGTGGGCGTCGAAGCCATACCCATCGTTTCCCTGATCACGTTTTTTGTGGGCTTGATCATGGCTCTGCAAAGCGCATATCAGCTGCGGCAGTTAGGAGCGATGCATTTTGTGGCGCAAGCCGTGGCCATCTCGATCCTTCGAGAACTTGGTCCCCTGCTTACAGCCATCGTCGTCATTGGCCGTTCGGGGTCCGCTTTCGCCGCTGAGATCGGCACCAAGAAGGTGACCGAGGAAGTGGATGCTCTGAGAACAATGGCCTTCGATCCAGTTGCCTTCCTGGTCGCGCCGAAGTTCCTGGCCATGCTAGTGATGATGCCTTGCCTCACAATCTGGGCTGATTTCATGGGGGTAGTGGGTGGAAGTGTCTTCGGTGTGGCCGGCGCCAATTTTACGTTCGGCTCGTATTTTCAGGCGACTCGCGAAGCGATTGTGTTGCGCGACATGTACACCGGCCTCATCAAGAGCGTGTTGTTCGCTCTGGTCATCACGGCCGTCGGCTGCAAAGAAGGCTTCTCAACCGGGGCAGGCGCCGAGGAGGTTGGACGGTCAACGACGGCGGCCGTCGTCACTTCGATTGCACTCGTGATTGTTGTCGATCTGGTGTTTACAGGTTTGTTCTATGTTATTAACCCGACTTAGCACATGAGCTCGCACATAATGTCACAGTATCGGCCCGACCGTGGAGTCAGAACCGCGTGCAGATCCAGATCTGATCTGCAGACCGGCCGCTGTCGGAGGTCCAGAAGATGAGTGACTCCGGCGCCGGCAACCCAGCGATTTCGGTGGTCAACCTCCGCGTGAGCTACGGTGATCGCGAGATCCTTCACGGCATTAGCTTTGACGTGCAGCGTGGCGAGACGATGGTGATCCTGGGCGGGTCAGGGTCAGGAAAGAGCACTCTCTTGCGGACGCTGGTCGGTTTGGAGAAGCCGACCAAGGGTGAGGTGTGGATTACAGGCATTAACACCGCGCAGATTTCCGAGTTCGAAATGGATGACATCCGTAAGAAGATCGGCATGTCGTTCCAGGGTTCGGCCCTGTTCGGCTCCATGACCGTAGGCGAAAACGTTGCGTTGCCTTTGCGCGAGCATACCAATCTCGAAGACTCTACGATCGAGGTCATGGTGCGGATCAAGCTCGGCCAAGTTGGGCTGAGCAATTTTGAAGACTACATGCCTTCGGAACTCAGTGGAGGAATGAAAAAGCGTGCTGCCGTGGCGCGTGCCTTGGCCATGGACCCCGAGATCCTGTTTTTTGATGAGCCGTCAGCGGGGCTTGACCCGATCATCGCAGCCGGACTCGACGAACTGATCCTGAACCTTAAGAAGGCGTACGGCATAACGATGGTTGTAGTGACCCACGAATTAGCCAGCGCTTTTCTGATCGCTGACCGTATGGTTTTGATCGACCGAGGCCACATCGTGGCGCTGGGAAACAAGGAGGAGCTCCAAGCGAGCACTCATCCGCGTGTGCGCCAGTTCCTGGACCGGGTACCGGAGCCTGAAGTTATCGAGGAACTCGACTATCTGCAAATGCTCACGGGCGACCGGAAGGCCGCGAAGAGTTAAGAGAGTGGGAGCCTTTGAAATGAGGATGTCATGAATAGTAAGCGCGAGCAGGCTTGGGTAGGACTCTTTGTGCTGATTGCAGCGGCTCTGCTGATTGGGACTGTCTTGGCCGTAGCCGGCACTTTCAGTGTGAGTGGAGTTCCTCACCGTGCATACTTCAAGTCCGCTGGCGGTCTCTTGCCTGGCGCTACGGTCCGATACGCGGGCATGAAAGCCGGCAGGGTCGAGTCCGTGCGCGTGGATCCTCAGGACTCCACCCGCATCGAGGTCGCTTTCACTGTGGGGCATGCAATTCCCGTGAAGACCGACAGCGTGGCCAAGATTACCAGTCTCGGACCTCTCGACGAGAACTATGTGGAAGTAGGAACCGGGACGAAGGACGCCCCACTGGCTCCGCCCGGCAGCGAAATCAAATCCGTTCCGACGGTCGGAATTGCGGATCTCGGCGATATGATTGGCAACCTTGCCCCGGTCGCCCAGCAGGTTTTGCAAAACCTGAACCAGCGCCTCACAGAGCTACAGGTTACGGTCGCCCGCGTCAATGACCTCCTGAACGACCGGAACCGCACGAATGTTAGCGAGGGACTGGGGACCCTGAACGCGATGCTTGCCGAGGACCGCCCGAAGGTTTCGGCGACCTTAACCAATGTGCAGACCGCGAGTGCCAAGATCATACCCCTGCTCGACGATCTCAAGAGAACTATGAAAGAAGCGAACGATGCCTTGTCGCACGTTGATTCTGTTGTGCTTGAGAATCGCCAAGACGTCCGTACCGCAGTTGTCGAGTTGAAGCAAACGCTGCTCTCGGCTTCATCGCTCATGGAGCAGCTTAAGAATACGATGGATCGCAACACGGACAACATTGACGAAATATTGGTGAACCTCCGAATCACAACCGAAAACGCGAAACAGCTGACAGAGGCGTTGAAGACCAGGCCTTCAGTGCTCATTCGTGGAGACACTGTGAAGGATCGCAAGCCTGGTGAGAAAGCAAATTAGGAGCTTTCCGCCGGGACGAGACCGATAGCCGTTTCCAGTTGCTTGATCCCTACATAGGGCGGCGAGAGAGTTTTAGGCAATGCGGGAGTAGATCAAATTCAAGACCTTGGATCAATATCGAAGGCACACGGAAGAGGTTGTCCATGCATCAAATAGCCCGTCCTATTCTCATTTCTTTGCTCGCCCTGGGCCTGACTGGGTGCGGCGCTGGTCGGCCCATTAGGTATTACACGATTCAGCTTCCGCCGGCCCCAACACGTTCGACTAACACCTACCCGGTGTCTCTGTTGGTTTCAAGCATCAGCGGACCGGGAATCTATCAGGACACGCCGATCGCGTATCGCATCGGCACAAATGAAATTGGCACGTACCAATTCAGTCGTTGGGCGGAGCCGCCCGTCGAAATGCTTAAGAGCAAATTGATTCGCGTGCTTGACGCCTCAGGCGACTATCAGTCCGTAGCCAGTCTGGGGAGCGCATCGGACGGGCAATTTGTGGTCCGGGGTAAGCTCTACGACTTCGAGGAAGTCGATAGTGCGAGCATCGCCGGACTCGTGTCCATGGAGTTTGAGCTCTATGACCGGAAGTCGGGCAAAGTCGTCTGGTCGCATTTCTATTCCCAGTCCCAACCGGTACAAGGTAAGGAGATTTCCGCGGTAGTTACCGCGTTGGATGTCAATCTTGACCGCGGACTGAAAGAGGTTGCCGCTGGACTCAACCAGTATTTTTCGGCAAACCTCGCCGCGAAGTCTTGAGGGTACTTGATTTGAATCGTTCCCAGGTTTCGACGGACTCGCCAGAGTCCCTGATCCAAAGTGCGTATGGCGCAAAGTCGCCAACGGCGCCATCAGAATACCCTGCCGTAAAAGCAGATGTGGAGGTCTGTGGGGTGCTCCATCCTTTCGCCACTTTGGGAATGTCGAGTCTCCGATTTTTGGGTGACAAGCCTTGAGCGGCACCCTTGATCATCCCTAGCGCCGACGCTAGGACGCCTCGGACGGCGGCAACCCCTCTGCCCGTTGCATCCTGTGCGGACGGCAGAGCGTAGTAGTGCCGGAACAACTCATATGTGCCGTCAAGCAGATAGATTTTCAAGGCGTTTCTCCGGCACAACGCAGCCACATCACGTCTTGCCGAATTCTCTACTGATCCTCAACAGGGTGGTCCCCAGGGCTCGCCAAGCGACTAGGCAACGAAAATGGCATTTCTTAATGGGTCGAACCAGTGTAACGCCCGGTCCGGGGAACGGGGCCGCTCACAAAGGAGCACGGCGTTTGGGTATTTCACACCGGCCAGCCCCTGTCCGCCTCCGCCACTGATGAGATGCTGCAGCAGATCCGCGAAGAGCGCGACCTAGCTAACCTCGGCAAGGACGAATGAAAGCGTTCTTTGACACGTCGGTGCTGGTGCCCGTCTTTTACGGGGATCACATTCACCATCAGGCCAGTCTGCAGCTGTTCATCCAATTTGACAAATCAACCGGCTGCTGTGGAGCGCACAGCTTGGCTGAGGTGTTTTCCACGCTGACTCGGATGCCTGGCAAACATCGTATCAGCGGCGAACAGTCCATGCTGTTCATCGGCAGCATATGGGAGCGGCTGTCTATCGTCGCGCTGGACGGCGATGAATATGCCGAGGCGCTGGAAGCCTCGGCTGCTCGGGGCATCATCGGAGGCGGTATTTATGACGCTATACTTGTGCATTGCGCCATCAAAGCCCGTGCGGAAACGATCTATAGCTGGAATACTCGGCACTATCTGCCATGTGGGCCGGAAGTGACCCGACGTCTCCGGACCCCCTGAGGATTTCTGGCCGGGTCGGTTCTCGGCAAATATCTCGCGCGAACATCTGCCACCCC
>JBEKXQ010000189.1:0-5770 GCA_049511915.1 Candidatus Korobacteraceae bacterium | reverse complement strand
GCCGCCGGCCCTATGCGGTCGTGCTCTTCGACGAAATCGAGAAGGCGCATCCCGAGGTGTTCAACATCTTCCTGCAGATCATGGACGATGGCCGCCTCACCGACGGCAAGGGACGCCATGTCGATTTCAAAAACACGATCCTCATCATGACCTCGAACATCGGATCGGTGTATTTGCAGGACCTGGGTGTGCATCACGATGCCGAGCAGATTACCGAGGCGCACAAGCAGGTGATGGAGGCGTTGCGGGCGCACTTCAAGCCCGAGTTCCTCAACCGCGTGGATGACATCATCATCTTCAATCCGTTGGGCAAGGAGCAGTTGACGAAGATCGTCGACCTGCGGCTCGAGGACTTGCGGAGACTGCTGGCCGATCGCAAAATCTCGCTGGAGCTGACGCCGGCGGCGAAGGAGTTGGTGTTCACTGAAGGCTACGATCCGAACTACGGTGCGCGCCCGTTAAAGCGAGCGATTCAGCGGCTGGTGCAGGACCCGCTGGCGATGAAGATCCTCGACGGCGAAGTCCTGCACGGCGATCACGTAACCGTCGATGCCGACAAGAAGCAACACAAGCTGACCTTCAAGGTCGCCAAGCGCGTGGGCGAGCCAGCGAAGGTGGCAGTCTCGAAGTAAACACTCGTATCTGGTGAACGGCACGGCGGTAAGCTGTGCCGTTTTTTATTACACGACAACTCCCGGCCAGTCCTTCATTCCCATAATAGAATCCGGCACCCCAGTGCCAGCCGATTCTTCTGTCAGCCGATTCTTCTTGACCCTGCGACTATCGCCTCCTAAAATCACGCCCGCATAGACTCGGGCCTTGAACTCGACCATTCGCGAGGAAGATGTTCACGGCCAACCTGAGACAATTTCGGAGTTTGACGCCGGGCGAAGTCCGGAGCGATTGTGCTCTCCTTTTGCCGTCCCTTAGTACCCCCGGCGATCGTGGTTCTCCGCGTTCTGGGGAGAGCGGACTTTGACAGCCAGCGCGTGGAATCCGTTAAGATGCTTGTCCTGTTTTTCCGAAAGGAGCAGTAATGAAGGATCCGCAGGGAAGTTCTGAAGGTACTCTGCCTGTCGGCGACCAAGATACTCAACGCAATGAGGAGAAGCGCCGGAAACACACCGGCGCGAATACGCCGGGTACCAGTCGGCGAACCTTCCTGGGCCAGGTCGGCGTCGGCGGCGCCGCAGCAGTGGCGCTGGCTGCCATTCCATTCGAGCCGCTGATTGAGGGAAAGCACGCGGAGGCCGAAGCCGCAGTCGTGCAGTATGGTTCTGGCCGCCGTGCAAGGGATAGTTACGACTACCGCCAGGACACCGCCCGTAACGAAGAGATTAATGTCGGCGAACAGCCGGACAATGGCGATTCGCAGCGTTTCACGGACTATAGCGGCAACTATAGCAAGTGCCTGCAGCACCAGTATCTCGGCATACCGGTTTATGCCTCCTACCAGAGCCTGCTCCACGCCTTGCAGGCAGGCCGGTTCTCGGATTTCCAGAACATCCTGGTGGGAAATCCGGGCGGCACGAATTCTACCGCGGCCCTGAACGGCCCGCAGGGCTGCCTGGCATTCGACCTGGAAGGCCTCGACTCCCACGCTACCGTCGTTCCACCCGCGCCGAGTGTCGCGAGTGCGCAGACCGCAGCCGAGCAGGTTGAGCACTACTGGGCCGCGCTGATGCGCGACGTCAACTTCACCGACTATGCGAGCAGTTCAGTGGCAGTTCAGGCCTGTGCCGACCTGAACAACATGTCCTACATCAGTGGAAATCACAACTACGAGTTTCCGTACCCGGTGACGGCGCAAAATCTGTTCCGCGGGCAGATTGTCGCGGGCGACGGGCCGGTTCAGGGTCCGTACATTTCACAATTCATGATCCAGCCGACGTTCTTCGGTGCACAGCAGTTGACTCATCAGTTTCAGCGGTTCTTGTCAGTAGGCGAAGGCGGAGCGGACTTCATGACCGATCCCACTGAGTACCTGAACGTCCAGAACGGTCAGCCGCCAAGTGGCAGCCTGTCTTTTGACCCGACGTTCCGGTACCTGCGAATGGGCAGAGACTTGGCCGCTTACACCCACGTGGACATACTTTATCAGGCATACTTCACCGCATTCATGGTTCTCTCCAGCATTCATGCGCCCTTCAATCCGGGCAATCCGTATATTGGTTCGCGAACCGAGCACGGCTTCGGTACCTTCGGCGCGCCGGATGCGGCATGTACGATCGCCGAGATGGCTACCAGGGCATTGAAGGCCGCCTGGTTCCATAAGTGGATTGTCGACCTGCGCATGCGCCCTGAGGAATACGGCGCCCTGGTGCAGGCCAACCTCACTCACCAGAATCCCATGCCTCAGGCGGCAGCGGCGCTCCACCACGACGTGCTCAATTCAGCGGTGCTGCCCCTCATCAACTCGCAGTACGGCAGCTATCTGTTGCCGCAGGCATATACCGAGGGCTCCCCGACCCATCCTTGCTATCCGACGGGGCACGGAACGGTTGGCGGCGCCTGCATCGCAGCGGCAAAGTTCTTCTACGACGGAAGTCAGAGGATCAGGCCGCTGCTCCAGGCGGCAGGATCGGACGTCATGATGCCGAGCGAGGATGGTCTCTCGCTGGTTCCCTACACCGGTTCTGATCGCGACAGCCTCACCATCAATGGAGAACTGGCCAAGCTTGGCTGGAACATTTCGTTTGGACACGGCATTCACGCCGGTATTCACTTCCGCAGTTCGAGCTACTGGTCGCTTCTGTTGGGCGAGCAGGTTGGGCTTAGCGTTTTGCAGGACCGCGCCAAGGGCTACAACGAGCCGTTCACCGTCGAAATCACGAAGTTCGACGGGACAACAGCTACCATCAGCAATCAGCACTAGGGTTGGTCGTCGAACTCTCCAAACGGGGCGTCAAGCACACGGCGCCCCGTTTTGTTTTGCCGATTTCACAGCGATATTGAGGGTGGTCGGCGCAAGCTTTCCCTGACAGCCTCCGCGTACGGACCTGTCGTCCTTGGAGTGCATGCGTTGCGGCCCACCTTTGTCGTTTTCCGCAGCGGCCTGTAGACTGGCTTGCGTCCTTTCATCACTAGCCACCATCCTGCCATGTTCTGGTTTGCCATATTCTTCTTTCTATCCGGGTTGTGCAGCATTGTTTACGAGCTGGTCTGGTTGCGCCTGGCCATGGCGAAGTTCGGCGTGACCACGGCGCTGGTGTCGATCGTGTTGTCGGTCTTCATGGCGGGCCTGGGAGCAGGCTCCTGGATTGCTGGACGGGCGATTCGGCGATATGGCGATCGGATTAAGTTCTCGGCGCTTCGGCTCTACGCTTTCATCGAGCTTCTCATCGGCATCTCCGCCCTGATGGTGCCACTGGAATTGGCTTGGGGCAGCCACTTGCTGGAACAGGTGGCGGGTCACGTTTCCGTTTCGTCCAGCATTTTTTACCTGACGTCGGGGGCGTGGCTGGCGCTCACCTTGATTCCCTGGTGCGCTTGCATGGGCGCGACCATCCCAGTGGCGATGTTCTCGATCCGAAGCAGCGCACGAGCCGAATCGGAGCGCTCCTTCAGCTTCCTCTACCTCGCCAACGTGATCGGAGCCGTTGCCGGCGCATCAGTCGCTCCTTTCCTGATCGAAATGTATGGCTTTCATGGCACCTTGCGCAGCGCGGCCGTCCTGAATGCCATGATTTTCGTTCTCGCCTTAATCGTGAGCCTGGGATCGGCGCGCGGCCAAGCCAACGCGCCGCCCGCGATAGCAGCAACGTCAGGAATAAGGGTCGACAGTGACAGGGCTGCTTTGCTGCTTCTATTCACCACCGGCCTCGCAACCATGGGTATGGAGGTGATCTGGATTCGTCTCTACACCTACTTCATCGGCCCGATGGTGTATTCCTTCGCGATGATACTGGCGGCTTATCTCGCCGCGACGTTCGCAGGATCCACGCTCTACCGCATCTGGAGCCGTCGGCGGCGCGGCCGCGAAAGCCGGCTGCTTTGGATTTCGCTGGGATTTTTCGGCTTGTTGCCCCTACTGACCGCCGATGTCCGGATAACGATGAATCCCAACCTCCGTGTTTTTGTCGGAGTGGTTCCCTTTGCCGCGATCATTGGGTTTCTGACGCCGATGCTGGTGGATCGTTGGTCGGGCGGAGATCCCGATCGCGCCGGCCGCGCCTACGCAGTGAATGTAGTGGGTTGCATCACGGGACCGCTGCTGGCCGGATTCCTGTTGCTGCCTCATTTTGGGGAGCACAAGTCGATGCTGCTGTTGGTTCTGCCCTGGTTCGGGATGGCCCTGTTCGGCGGCGAGAAAGAACGAACAGGAGTCCAATATGCCGCTGCCGCTGCCCTGGTCATCGCCGCGCTCACGCTATTCTTCTTCACCCAAGGTTACGAATCCCGGTTCGAAAATCGCATCGTATTGCGCGACAGTACGGCCACGGTGCTCGCCTCGGGGCAAGGCATGGACAAAACTCTCCTGGTCAACGGTATTGGTATGACTTCTCTTTCTCCGATCACGAAGATGATGGCCCACTTTACAGCAACTCATCTTCCAGAATCGCCCCGCAATGCGCTGATCATCTGTTTCGGAATGGGGACCACGTTCCGGTCGGCAATGTCATGGGGAATCCCGGTGACGGTTGTGGAACTTGTACCGAGTGTTCCCCGGTTGTTCGAGTTCTATCACCCTGATGGTGGGCCATTACTGAAATCGCCCCGGGCACATATCGTGATCGACGATGGCAGGCGCTTTCTGGACCGTTCGGCTGAGACATTTGATTTCATCATTGTCGACCCGCCTCCGCCGATTGAATCCGCCGGATCCAGCCTGTTGTACTCGCGGGAGTTTTATAGATTAGCCAGAGAACACCTCGCGCCGGGGGGCATACTACAACAGTGGCTGTACGGGGGCGACGGCGCGGACAAGGCTTCTGCAACCCGGGCCTTGATGGAGGCCTTCCCCTACGTGCGGGTTTACCTCTCCGTTTGGGGAGCAGATATCACAGGGTACCACTACCTCGCCAGCATGAAGCCCATCCCCGACCGCACCGCGAGCGAACTCGTGGCTCGTATGCCGCCCAGCGCTATCACCGACATGATGGAATGGGGTCCGGCAACAACGCCGGAGGAGCAATTTGAGCGGATGCTGTCGCACGAAATATCGCCGAAGCAGTTGATCGCCCTGTCGCCGAAAACCCCGGCGCTACAGGATGACCGGCCTGTCAATGAGTACTATCGCCTGCGCACCATGTTTCCCGGAAAAGTGTTCGGAGCCGCACCTACGCAGTGAGATTCTTGAAGCAGGGAAGTGCAACGCTCGGTTTTCGCTTGCAAGCCGTTGTCTGGGCAGGTAATGTCAGTTTCGCTACTGTTGCTGAGCGGCAATGCTTACTGCCTTCAGGGCAGCACCCGGCCCTCGAATATCAGCAACAAACCAGGCGGCTGCTTTATAAACTCGGTTGACCGCTATCAAACAAGGAGACAGATGGCAACGGTAACTTTATTTCCTCCCACCCAGGAACCGATGGAGTTCAAAGAAGCAACGGAACTGACCCTGAACCAGGGAACGCTGATGTTTCACGCCCGCAAGAGTCAGGAAGATTCTAACGTCGTTAGTTTCGTCACCACACTGCCGTTTCTATGGGTCGACTAGTGCTGTGACCGGATAGATAGGTAATCAAGATATACACTTGGCGTGCCATGGTGTCAGGCTTTATAGCTATGGCATGGGTAGAGGCAAAGCACTCCGGGTTCAGCTTTCCAGGCGGGA
>JBEKXQ010000188.1:0-5770 GCA_049511915.1 Candidatus Korobacteraceae bacterium | reverse complement strand
ACCTTTTCGCGGCGCCCGTCCCGGAGCGCTCTGCCCAAGATGGTCTCAGTCTTGCCGTTGTAATACTCCCAAGCGTTGTCGAAAAAAGTAATGCCGGCGTCTACTGCCTCATGGACGAGTTGCACCGCCTCGTCCAACGTCGTCACATCGCCGAGATGATGACCGCCCACCCCGATAGCGGAAATGTGCACATCCGTGCGTCCAAACCTCCGATAGATCATGTTGCCTGCCTCCCCCGCCGGCGCTGCCGCTGATCTCCCTGATGCTATAGGGGAGAAGCCCTCGTTCGAGTTTGCTGAGACGGCGGATGTGGCGGCGACGGCACCCGCACCCACTTTAAGAAAGTCCCGTCGAGTCGTATTCATCTCTACGCCTCCTGGCAACCTCACTGCCTGAAATGTGGAATCAGTCTACAACTGAACTCGTGTGAAAAATTCACCAAATGCTGGTCCGGTCCCGGTGTCACCCGTTCAACCGGCCTGTTGGCTCGGCGCGAACTCCTGCCTACCATGTACGTCTCAATCTTGGCCGCTCAGGCTAAACTAATGATTCCGCCCTCGGCGATATCGTCGAATGTTCAAGAGGCATCGTTTGTTTGTCTGCTCGCAGCTGGCGCTGAGGACGCTGTGTCTTCCCTTTCATCACCCCAGTCGATCTGCATTTCTTTGGGGCGGTCGAGAACCGCATCGCCGCGGGACTTTCCGAAATAGTCCCAGGCCCATTCCACGAAGGCTTCGATCCTCGCGCGCGTCGAAGATAGCAGGGCAGCGTGTACCCCGATCCACGCCGCGAAAGCGATTGCGCCTTGAAGTTCGTGGCGATGCTCGCCGACTTCGGCAACGCCCGAGTTACGTCCGATCATTGCCATGATGCCTTTATCAAAGTAGTGAAAGGAATCTCTTGGTTTTCCCTCAATGTCCAACAAGATATTCCTGGCGCACCATTTGCCGGACTGTTCGGCCACAGAGGCAAGCTGGGGCAGCGGCTTTCCGTCCTTGCCTGCGATATTGGCGAAGTCTCCCAGGGCATAAACACGCGTCAAACCAGGCACGGTAAGGTCAGCTTGAACGTCAATGCGGCCGCCACGCCCAGTCTTGATCCCCAAGTTGTTTGATAACGACGCAGCCTTGAGCCCTCCTGCCCAGATGACAGTGTGCGTGGGAATCCTGGTGCCGTCTGAGAGCACTACGTGTCCGTCCCCCACCTGTTTGACGGTTGTACCGAAGCGGATTTGTACCCCTCGTTCCTCAAGCATTTTGGCTGCGTATGTCTGTGCCCGCGGGGAAAAGGCACTCAGCACTGCGTGGCCTGCATCGACCCGGAGAATTTGCGCTTTGTTCGCCGCAAGATCTTCGAATTCCTTCTTGCTGGCCTTTCTCTTCAGCCACATCTGCAGCATGTCCCCGAACGCGCCTGCCATCTCCGTGCCTGTCGGGCCAGCTCCTACGATGACGAAGTTCAGCGCTCCCTTTGTAATGAGAGAGGGGTCGCAATCGGCGGATTCGAGCATGGCTAAGATGCGTGAGCGTAGCCGCTCGGCGTCATGCAGTGAATAGAGTGGATAGCTGTTCTCACCGGCTCCCGGTGTGCCGAAAACATTTGCCTGCGAGCCTGCCGCCAGAACCAGGAAGTCGCCCTGGTATTGGTGCCCCTGGGCTGTTTGCACCGTACGCGTGTTGAGATCGACCGAGACGACTTCTGTCATTTTCACGTCTACGTTGGGATGGCCTATGAGCGTGCCGCGCAAATTGAAGGCTATATTGCTGGGGGCGAGAATCGCCGTCGCCACTTGGTAGAGCAACGGCTGGAACTGCTGATAGTTGTTCTTGTCGAGCAATGTGATCCGAAGATTCGGGTGCGCAGCCAGCTTACGGGCGCAGTTCAGTCCGGCGAAACCACCACCCACGATTACGACGTGCGTCTTCGGCTCTTCTTCGATGGACTTGGTCAAGGTTGCCGGACTCTCACCGGCGCCAATAAATGTACAGGTAAGGAACTGCCCTGAAGGAATAGCTCGCCTCGCGCTACGCGGCGAATCGCATCGATGAGAGCTGGCCCATCCATCGCGCGATAGACAACGCCCTGGGCTCGTAACCAGCGCACATAGGCAATTCGGTCGTTCTCTTCGGCGAGAACCAGCAGCGCAGTCTGGCGCCTTTTCAACAGTCGCTGGATCTTCGCGAGGGCCGGCAGAAAGCTCGTCGATAAAATCAAGACGTGAGGATTGACCTCATTCAACGTGCTCATCGGCTGTTTCGGAGACTGTGGCCGAGCTACGATGCGAATGTCGCCTGCACCCGCCAGCGCCTCGGTCGTTCCAATACGAAACAGCTCCTGGTAGTCAGCAATGATGACGGCGATCATCATTGACACTCCTGCGACTGCGTGATTGGGATCCGCGTGATGTTTTCCATGGGGGCTTGGGGTGACAGGCTTGACATGGAATTTTTCCTCTTGTTCTGCAGACGACGACTAAATCGGGAACAAGTGGGTAGAGCATGTGACTGTCCACAAGCCACAGGAAGACGGAAAAGCGAGATCTTTGTTATGAGCAGGTTAGAATCCGTGCGTAGAATCGCCACAGATGCCAATGACGAGAATTGTTTCTGGTTGGGATCCTGTGCGGGATTGGGACACAGAGTTGTTCGCGGCGCAAACGCTCGGAAATGCAGGGTCAAGATGAAAATCTTCCGCCAGACTAGCGGCTAGACATGAAGAACCCATTTCCTGCGTATGACAAGTTGTTTATCTGCTCCGTCAAGTGACTCGAGGCTCGGGATATCGATTGGCGAAAACGTTCGCGATCCGTCTTAGCCGGAGCTAGTTCACGGGCCCGAGATACTGATCCAGCCAGTCCAGGGTTTGCTTGATGAGCTCGTTGCGAGGGATGTTGTGGCCGGTGTCGAAGAGCAAGTGTTTCTTCTGGTCCTTCCTCGAGCCGAGTAACTTGTAGAACGGGTTCTGGGTCGATTCCAGCGGGACGAAGAAATCGTAGCGTCCATTCAGCATCAGGACCGGGCTGCTTCACCCGTGAAATGAAGTTGATGGTGTCGACTTCTGGAAGTGAGCGATGGAAGTCGAGTCCACCAAGGACGAAAACACATACCTTGATGCGTGGTTCCACGGCGGGCAAGCACGAGCACCACGGAACGAGGTCATCGTCGCCATAGGTAACAAGCTCGCACGCATCGCCTGGGCGGTGTGGTTCAGTGGGGAAGTTTATCAACACTTGCCTGTGACCACGGCTTAAGTTGGCTGTGTAAACGACGCTTCGCTTGGAAAGTCAAGAACGCTTTCCGTTTTCCCATCGCCTCGACGGCGGGGAAGAAGCGACTGGTGCGGTTCCTCAGCCAATCGCCAGATCCATACGGGAAGCCACCGCTTAAGATGGAGCCTATATTATTTCTGGCCTGGCTATTTACACCGTGGCTGCGATTCTAAAGATCTCTTAATTTGTGCACCATAGTGACTGACGTTAGAACTTCTTTCGAGACCGAGCCTTACTCGCGTGCCTCCCCGGCAGAGTCGGGGGAACTCCCATTTCATTAGTCAACCTGTTCTTGGTGCGCAAGAAGCTGTTGTACTCAGCGGCGTAGTGTCTTTCAATGGCGCCCGACTACCGAAACCGACCAGCCGGAAGGCAGAAAGAACCAGCGGGAATGAAGGCATCAATCTGAATCTCACCTTCCAAAGTCATTCCCGCCCCAAAAGCAGGGGTAGTTCAGAGGTTCCTTAGATGTCGACATACCAAACAAGGCAGCAGCCGCATAAATAGGGCTCCGCAGTAAAGGCCGACACCCAGTGTGACGGCTAGCGCTACGAAGTAATGCCAATAACAACTGGCTATCCAAAGTCCAGAGCTATTTCAATCTCCGTGTCCGGTCCAATACGTCTTTTGAATCCGCATGCCGTGCGATATCTGTAAGCAGACGGTCAATCGCCCGGTGTCGCTAGCGCTGGCCAGCCCCGCGGTGTTCGGTTTCCTTTGTCATGGGCCTGCGTGACATACGTCACTGACAAACCGGCCGGCGCACGCCGGCGCACGTATGGTATTTTGATGAATATCTCGGGAGAAGTTGCCCAGGTTTTTTCCCACCCACTCCCCTAGCTGGCTAGTCGCGCGAGAAATAAGACCTGCGAGCTTTCTTCTTCCGGGCTCCGAGCGTATGCCTGTTCCTCTGTTCTATTTCGTTTGAGCCACCTGCGAAAGAGGCAAAGACCATGCGCACGAGGCAAGGTGCCGAAGTAAAACCGCGGCACTATGCGGAGCGATACAGCGTCCTGTTTGAGCATGACTTGGCCGCCGTCCTCTATTCCGCGGATGACAAGCTGTTAGATTGCAATGACGCCACGTGTCAGATGCTCGGGTAGCCGCGGATTCGGGCTCACCTGTGTCCATTCGGAAAACGGCAGGTTCGTAGTCACGATCACCGCAGCTTTCTCCGCGCGCTCGGCGATTACTTGGAACAGAAACTCGGCGCCGAGGTCCGCCATCGGCACGTAACCCACTTCGTCGATGGCGATCAGATCATAGGGCTGCCATACAATTGGCTGAATGATTCGGGTAATGAGGTTCCAATTCGTAGTGATATGCGCCGGGATGACCGGTTGAACGTTTAGCACATTCTGAGTGAGGTTCGTAAGGACCGATGCTAAAGTTACTGTTGTTTTGCAGGGGAACACTGATAAGGCTGGCCACTGGGTTCTGCGTCCCCTTCTGCAACGCTTCTGCCTGCTCCTCCTCACTGGGGGCTGCTGGCTTGGCTTACTGCTTCTTGCCCTCGGAGCCTGCTGGCGGCATTCCTGGTCCCAGCTTCTCCTCCTCCACCCGCTCTTTCCGGCGAAGTTCCTCAAGCTCTGCTGCTTTCGCCATGCGGAGCTCCTGTACTCTCTTCTTTTCTTCCTTCCACATTCCGCGGCGCTGGAAGAATGAGGCTCGCGCGGTTTGGGTCCTCGTCTTCTCCTTTTCGGACTGCTCGGCGGCCCTCTCTCTTTTCAGGACATCCCATTCATCTTTCCGCATGTTCATTCGCAACTGGGTTTCCCGTTCGCGCTCGTCCTCCAGTTGTTCGATGAGTACACCGTGGCTTCTGACCACGTCCACCAGCGTACTGGTCGTCCAAGCGAAGGTGAATAAACCCGAGATCGCGATGACGGGGCCGATGTTTCGCCATTGCTGCTCCAGTGCGACGGTCCCATAGCCGAGGGTGGTGTAGGCATTCGCGCAGAAGTAAATTGCGTCGTGAACGCGCGCGATCAGCCCGAGATGGTTCAGCGAGAACGCCCACATCAGGATCTCGGCGATATGCAGCAAAAGCATGAGGAAGATCGACCAGCCGAATAGAAAGCCAGCCCTGGATAGATGAGGCGGCCCCGTAAGCAGACGACGCTCGCCTCTTCGACTGATTCGAAGAATGTGGTGGAGGCCAGCGCCGTGAAATAGCACCAAGCAAACCAGTATGAGAGCCCCAATGCCGAGCGACGCTAGCGGCTTGAGTTCATCCGGAATCCTGGCCAAAAGCGCCGAAACATCGGACACGCGGTTTCCCCCTCGCTCTCCTATCACGGTTCCACACCCGATTCACACGGGTACGACCTACTTCTTCCTGTTCTTCTTGCCCTTGCCGTTGGGTTTCTTTTCTTTCCCTCCGACGTTGTTAGCCCGAGACTTGCTTCCAGTCTTGCTGCTGTTTCCCTCTTCAGCGGCCTGGTGATACTCCCTGCGAATGACCCCCAGGTCAACCTGAGGCTTCGGCAATTGCATTTCCAA
>JBEKXQ010000187.1:0-5783 GCA_049511915.1 Candidatus Korobacteraceae bacterium | reverse complement strand
CGATACCGCCGCCTCGGCGTGCCTCGCCACGAACCAGCACTCGTTGCCCATGCCAGGGATGCCAAAGGTAAGTGATCTCTCGAAGGTCGGTTTTATGGGTGTTGCGTGCCTCGGTTGTACAATCAATCGCGCCCACATTCGAGTCTGGGTCCTGGAATCCCCGAGCCCTCTAACCTGATGCCGGTCCCGAGTAGCGGCAGACACAGGCTACCCGAGGACTCGCGAGTCATGGCTCGCGCCGTTCTGGGTGGATTACACCACGAGTATCGACTTGAGAAAGCTGCAGCGTAACCGATGGCGATGAACCGGCGCCGAACTCTGATCACCTCTCCCCTGGACTGGTTCCTCAGCGCTAATCCCGTTCCCCCTCCTGCCGTACCGGTTCTAGCCGAACGCGGATGCACACAGCTCAAAACACCTCGCCCCGTGATCGTAGTGGATACACGCGAGCAGAATCCATTCGACTTCTCTCGCTTCCGGGGCTGGTTCAGCGGAGTTGAGAGGAAAGCACTGAAGCTGGGCGACTACTCGATTTCGGGACTTGAGGAGGTCTGCGTTGTCGAGCGAAAGGATCTATCGGATCTGGTGCGCTCCTTCACCGTCGAGCGTCCGGTGTTTGTCGCTCGCCTGCGGCAGATGGCCGAATATCCTCACCGCTTGTTGGTGGTCACGGCCGCTTTAAGCCAAGTCAAATCGCCCTATCCTCATTCCGCCGTCAATCCCAACCAGATTACCCAATCGTTGATAGCCGTGCTCGCCGGGCTGCGGGTACCGTTTGTCTGCACTGAGACGCACGAAATGGGAGAAGAGATTCTCGCCTCGTATCTGTATCAGGTGCACCTCTATCAGTGGCTGGAAGAGAACGGATTTGGCTCCTGTTTGACGGATGGCGACCTATGATGCCTTTTCATTCGAAGGTTAGAGCGGCAACTTTATGCCCGACGCAATTTTTGCGCACCACAGCCGACTTGGACAAACGGATTTCCGCTTTGGAAGAATCTGTCGGCGCCAAGCTGTACCGATGGACTCTACGGGAATACGGCCATGCTAACAAGCCTCACCTGGTACGCGACATCCAGCTGAAGAAGAAGATTCTCGACGTGCTGGAGTCGGCCACGCGCGGCCTGCGCCGCATGGAGGTCGTCCTCGATCGCATTCCGGAGCAAGAGGTCTGTGCCTTGCTTTCAAAGCTGCAAGCCCCGCCACTCAATGAAATCGCCGACATGCCTACGCTGGTCCAGGTTGTCCAGGGTCTGGAAGGCATCGTCAACAACGGTTCCCACCCCAACGCAGCCTGAAACGGCTGTTCTCGCCACCACACACGGGAAATGCTCCTGTATCGGGCGTCTCCCGTGCCTGTCTTACGTTGAGGTTCCATGATGAAAAGAAAACTCTTTACCCAAGTAGCAACTTAAATGCGACAAGTCCTCGTTGCTTGCCCAAACTGGATGGCTGGTTTCATCACTGTGCTGCTGCACCTTTCCCCATCGCAAATTCGTGCACGTGAGGAACCGGTAGCGCAGGCGATGACAGAAACTCCGCAACCTCGGGCTCGAGCTTCTTCCAGCATTCATACACTGCCAGATGGCCTGAGTCAGTGCAAACCAACAGGGAAGAGTGCGGCAGTTCCTGCTTCATCTGCTCGCCAACCGACATCGGAATCAGCTTTTCCTCTTTCCCCCAAATAATCAGCACAGGAATTTTGATTCCTTGAAGCTTGCCGTCGAGCACGTCCCGATACGTGAGCATCGAGTCGAAGATGCGTCGGGTGATCCAGGCCCGCTGCGCAAACTGGTGCAGTAGGTCGCGTGAGACTATGTACGGCAGATGATATTGCCGAGGAGTGAGTACAGCCATGAAGGCAGTCAACTCGTCCGGCGTTCGGGGAAGAAATGACTGAGCGTTAAGGTTGGTTTGGAACTTTAGCCCAGCAGCGTCGGCGATCACGAGCCGGCTAACGACTTCGGGATGCTCGCTGGCAAGTTTCAGCACGATCCAGCCGCCCATCGAAACCCCGACCAGGTCCGCAGACTTGATGTTCTGGGTAGCGAGAAACTGCCGCAGCATCTCCGACTGCTGCTCGATGGAATACGCGATGTCGGGCTGCTGGGTCTGCCCGTGGCCCAGCAGATCGATGGCGTAGACGTGGAAACGGCTACGCAGGTCGAGCATCTGCTGGATCCAGTTCAGAGATTCCCCTTCCAGACCATGCACGAAAATCAACGGCGGTCCTTCGCCTCCCTCGAAGTAATGCACTCGATAGGGGCCAACCTGCGCGCACTCGCTGTGAATGCCACCGCCCCACAAGGCGAAACGGCCAGCAGCCCGCAGAACCGTGAGAGGCCACAGCGAGGCACACACGACGGACACGATGACCAGCAGCAAGAAAACGAGGCCAATCTTCTTCCAGGGCCTCATGCGATGGTGCCCGGGTTCACCTTGCCGGGTCCCGCCAGCAACAGTAGACATGAGAAACTCTCTTCATACGAAAACCATGAAACCTGTTTAGCGTTTAGCGCCCATAGTTCCGCTCATCGAACCTTCATCTGTTTGTTTTGAGCCGCTCGGCACTTTGATCGGGCGAAGGACCGCCGTTCGCCGGGCTAAAGAATCGCCGTGAGGCGGTATTCGCGGGCCACAGGTTCCACGATTTTGACCCGTCCGTGGCCGGGATTGATCTGTTCGCGGGTTCGAACCACTCCCGCTCGCTCTAACTTCAGAACGTCTCGTCGCACGGATTTGGGATCACGCTTCAGCGCAGCCGCCAGCGCCGTGATCGACGAGGATTTTGTTCGCACTTTCTGAACCAGCCGGAGACGCTCCGCCGTGAGAACCTCGACCATTGCGAGTGGGTCCTCGAACGTGATGGTGATCTCCGGCTTGATCGCTTCCCGTCGATCCAGCTTGCGCGCCCGCTCCAGGGCCCGCTTTGCGTAGCCTTCAAATCCATCCGTATTGATTCTCAACTTCATATCGACTCCTTCTTCTGGCGGAGTTCCCGCACTTCGTTTAGAAATCGTTCCAGCAGCTTCTCGTAGGTGATAAAAGTAAACTTCTCCTCGGCGCCGGCGAAATGCCGATGATGATCACCGTGGCTGTTGTCATAACCCAACACCCTGCCGTTATCCCGGGCACAAAGAGCGTGATTGATGAAAGCCAGGTTGTACTTGACGACCACGCCGCGAGAGTCCTGCCATACCTCTTCGCGGATGATTCCTTTTCCGAGAGCACAACGCACTTGAGTCGTTTCGTCTACAACTTTGCGCAGCCTCCCGGTTTTCTTCATCTGAGGATCATAGCACAGATAGGGCGTTACAAGCCCTGTCTGCCCCTGAAGGCTCACTTGTCGCCCGCCCACGAAGAGAACTTAGTTAGGCCGGCACCACCCCGAAGCGGCGGAAGAAGCTGCGTTTGTTTCGTTGCGGGCGCAGCTGATCGTACGCCAACGCTTGGCGAGAGATTTCGGACAGGCTTCGCAGGGGATGAGTTGGCGAAGGCGTGGCTATCTTCAAGGACCACCCGCGCCGACTACTACGGAGTGAGCACCGGAATCGAACCGAAGGAATTCTTCCGCACCAGCCGCATGGTCGCCGACCTGCTCGGAATGCCGGCCCCAGCCAATAAGGCCGTCGTCGGTTTGAATGCGTTCGCGCATAGTTCCGGCATCCACGTGGACGGATTCCTGAAAGACCGGCAGACCTATGAAATCATGCGTCCCGCAAGGTATTAGCTTGAACACCACTCCGCACCCGTCGTAGCCGGGGTTGCATGACAAGTCGCCGCCTTATTGAGCAGTGCTGTACAGGTTGCCCTCCGTGTCCTGGATCAGGCCTGCGGTTATGGGAACTCCCCCTGTCGTTCATCAAAATATCGTACACCTGCAATATCAATCAGTTGGCATTAAGTTCGTTTGGCCAGCTGGAATAAGATTCTTGAATGATCGTGTGGTTCCGACACTTTCTCGGCTGGCTTTGCAGTGCGTTTGTCGCCCGCGAGGATCTTATCCTCGAAAATCTTGCCCTGCGTCAGCAGTTGCTCGCTCTTCACGCCCAACGGCCTCGCCGGCGACTCACGGCATGGCAGAAGCTGTTCTGGGTTGCGTTGCGAAGGCTGTGGTCTCGATGGAAACAGCCACTCATCCTGGTGACACCCCGAACCGTTGTCGGCTGGCATCGTGCTGGGTTCCAACTGTATTGGAAGTGGCTTTCACGAGCCCGGGCGAGGGTAGGCCGCAAGCCGGTGAGCAAAGAAATTTGCGCCTTGATCTTTCAAATGGTTGCTGAGAACCCGACCTGGGGCGCACCGCGAATTCATGGCGAGTTGCTCAAGCTCGGCTTCGACCTATCCGAACCAACCGTTTCGCGATGGATGCGGCGAGCTCCGAGACCTCACGATCCCACGCAGCGCTGGCTGACTTTTCTGCGGAATCATCGTGAGGCCATTGCGGCCATGGATTTTTTCACCGTGCCGACACTGACCTTCGGGGTTCTGTACTGCTTTTTCGTGATCGGCCATGACCGGCGCCGCATCCTTCACCACAACGTCACTCGCAACCCCAATGCGCTTTGGGTTGGGCTGCAGTTGCACGAAACTTGGGAATGCGGCAAACAGCCGGAGCGATTCCTGATCTTCGATCGCGACGCTAAGTTCAGTGCCGATGTGGTCTCGACGCTAAAGGCGATGGGCAGCCAACCGATTCGCACCGCATTCCGCAGTCCCTGGCAAAACGGGATTGCCGAGCGCTGGGTTGGCAATGTACGTCGAGATCTCTTGGATCATGTGATCGTGCTGAACCGGAGACACCTGAGACGATTGCTGAACGAGTACATCCGCTATTACCACGAGGACAGAACTCCTCTCGGACTCGGGAAGGACACCCCCGGGAGCCGAGTCGTGCTGTCAAAGCCTGCGAGTGGCCACAACATTATCTCCCTGCCGCGACTTGGTGGCCTGCATCACCGCTACACAGTCGCAGCATAACAACTTCCAACTCCTGACGGGACTCGTCCCACGGTCGGGATGGGAGGGAGATTCGCGCCTGCACCATGGCAGTCGAGACTTTCCAACTGGTTTCCGGACGCCAGTGCTCGAAGACCACGCCATGCAACGCGCTGCCCTTCAAGGAAAGTCTTCCTGCATCGAAAACTCGGCGGCATTTAGTTTTGACTAACCACAACTAAAACCGTCCAACCTCCAACAACACCTTCCGAGGGCACTTGGCGTGACCGCCGGACTCAACAACGGAGAAGCCGGAACTCACTAGGTATCGCCCTGATCCAGAACGTCTCCTCGCGGTTGGAAGCACATCAACCTCACCGTGGGCCATCGTGAGTACCCTTGGTACACGGATAGACAGGTGTCAGCTCGAACGCCGTCCCGTAGGTGTAAGTGCCGCCAGCTTCCGTCGTGCCGTAGAGGTTTCCGGCGGCATCGAAGATCAGGCTGGCGTAGCGCTGACGATTGGCACTGGAGTCTTCACAGGGAATCAGCCCCAAGTAACTGCCAATTTGCTTGCCGCAAGCAAAACGCTCCGCCGATCCGATGATCAGCACAAAGGCAAGGCCAGTCAGCGCACCAACCCCAGGATGCGTCATCAGCCGTAGCACCTCGGGTCGTTTCTTGGCTTCCTGCTCCACCGCCGTGCTTAATTCGTCGATGGTGGGGTTCAAGCGGTCCAGCACCTCCAGCAAGTCTTGCCGGCGTCGGCTGGCCCAAGGCGACAGCACGAAGGACTCCAACTGGGCGCGCCCCGACTTGCTCCACAGCGCCTTCTTGCGTCGCAC
>JBEKXQ010000186.1:0-5807 GCA_049511915.1 Candidatus Korobacteraceae bacterium | reverse complement strand
CTGCCGGAACAGCGTAGCCGAAGGGCTCAAAGAACCAATGGGAATCAAGGCATCGACCTGAATCTCCTCTTTCAAGGCATTCCCGCTCGAAAAACAGGGGGGTAGTTCAGAGGTTCCTTAGAACGCCGTCGGCCACAGAATCCGGTTAAGCCGTATCCATACCGCGAAGAGGAAATCTCGTATGCCAACACAGAAGCCCAGGGTGTCACACTCGCGGGCACGCTGACGGTTCCACCGGGGAAGGGTCCTTTTCCCGCGGTGCTTCTGGTTCCCGGATCTGGGCCGCACGATCGAGACGAAACCTTGCTCGGCCACAAGGTGTTTCTCGTGCTTGCGGACTACCTGACCCGCAAAGGCATCGTTGTGCTGCGGGTGGATGATCGTGGCGTAGGGAAGTCCACCGGGCAGTTTGCCAACGCCACCACCGCGGACCTTGCGACAGACGCTGAAGCGGGTGTCGCTTATCTCAAGACGCTCTCTGAAGTCGATCCTCATAAGGTAGGTGTGATCGGCCACAGCGAAGGTGGACTCATCGCACCCATGGTGGCGGCCCGCAACGCCGACGTAGCTTTCATCGTGATGATGGCTGGTCCCGGTGTTGCGGGTGACGAAATCCTGCTCGAGCAGGGACTGCTGAAGTCCGAAGCAGCAGGTGCGAGCCCGGCAGCGGCGGAAAAAGCTGCTGCTTCGAGACGCGAACTCCTCCTGCTGGTTAAACAAGAAAAAGATAATGCCCTGCTGGAGAAAGAACTGCGGGAGAAGCTGGCGGGACTGCCCGAGGCGCAAATCAATGCCCAAATCAAGCAACTCACTTCGCCCTGGTTCCGCTATTTCATCGCTTACGACCCAGCGGCGGCGCTCCAGAAAGTGAAATGTCCGGTGCTTGCCCTCAACGGCGAAAAGGACCTGCAGGTCCCGCCGAAACAGAATCTACCTGCGATCCGAAAAGCTCTCCAGGAGGGCGGCAACCAGCATGTCGAAATCGACGAGCTTCCCGGGTTGAATCACCTATTCCAAACCGCCAAGACGGGAGCGCCGAGCGAATATGGTGAGATCGAAGAAACCATGTCTCCGGTCGCCATGGAAAAAATAGCAACCTGGATATTAATGGAGCCCAAACCTGTTGGTGTATTCAATGTCCTCAGCACTACTTACGTTCCTGAAGGCAACTACGACCACGCCATTCAGGACTACACCGAGGCTATTCGCCAGAATCCACAATCTGCGAGCGCGTTCCCCAGCCGCGGCTCGGCTTACCTAGACAAAGGCGATTATGATCAGGCGGTTCAGGACTTCAACCAGGCTATTCGCCTCGATCCACAATCAGCTAGTGCCTTGAATGGCCGTGGCTATGCTTATTTCGCCAAAGGCAACTACGACCCCGCCGTTCGGTTGCGAGACCCGCGCGGCAGGCTGACGTATCCCACAACGTGGGACGCTAGGGACCGCCTTCGGCCCTACCGGCTATCACGCCCCGCAGCAGCAGGGGTCACTGACAAACCTAAGCCCGCAGGTGTCGAATGCATTTGACCGCCGATACTCCTTCGCAAGGGAGAATTGTTATGACGCGCCCAAAGCAACTTCGGAGTTTAGGACTCGCTCGCCTGGCAGGAATGGCCGGTCTTTTCATTCTGCTGGTGGCGGCTATCGCGGCGCAGGCGCAGACGTTCAGCGTGCTTCACAGCTTCACAGGAGGCGGGGACGGGGAACTCCCTATTGCCGGGGTTACCGTCGGACCCTCAGGGGTTCTGTACGGGACGGCGGCAGGCAGCGGAAACCTCGGCTACGGCACAGTTTTCAAGCTAAGCCTGGTTAATTCAAGTTGGGTTTTCAGGCCCTTGCACAAATTTACCGGGGGCAGCGATGGAGCCTACTCAGTGGGCGGGGTAGTGATCGGCCCAAATGGTGCTTTATATGGCACGACCTGGTTGGGCGGCAGTGAAGACTACGGGACCGTGTTCGAACTGAGACCTCCGCTCACTGCGTGCAAGGCAGTACTGTGCTATTGGAACGAAACCGTACTTTACAACTTTACGGGATCCCCGGATGGGAGAGACCCGCTATACGTGAATTTAGCCTTCGATCAGGCGGGAGACATGTATGGCACGACCAGTGGGGGTGGTTACACTGATTGCTATCCTGATGAGAGCAGCTGCGGGACAGTGTTCGAACTGACCCCCTCGGGCGGAGGATGGACGGAGAGCATCATTCATGACTTCGGCAGCGGTACTGACGGGTGGTCTCCATATTCGGGTGTGGTCCTCGATACCGTCGGAAATGTGTACGGAACCACATTCTACGGAGGAAATGGCGGTTGCGCCCCCACCGGCTGCGGTACGGTTTACCAGCTCATGCCCTCAAACGGAGGGTGGGTGGAGAATGTCCTGGTTAACTTTGACGGGACGAATGGGGATGGCCCGTACAGTAACCTAATCATGGATGGTTCCGGCAACCTCTATGGCACCACGATTGGCGGCGGACAAAATCTATATGGCGTAGTTTACAAACTGACGCCCTCAGACGGAGGGTTCACCTACTCTGCGCTTTACACTTTCAGCTCGTTCTGCGACTCCCGCGGCGGCGTAGCTATGGACGCAGCCGGTCATTTTTTTGGGGTGTGTTATGGTGGCGGCGCCCATTACGACGGCTGGATATTCGAGCTGACAAATTGCAGCCAAACGTGCACCCTGACCGATCTCCACGACTTCAGCGGTAGTGACGGCAACGGCCCTTGGGGCGCCCCGGTGCTCGACGCGAACGGCAATCTCTACGGGACAACGCTTTACGGAGGTACAGGCTGCTACGAAGGCTGCGGTGTGGTGTGGGAGATCACGCCCATGGAAGCTCTGCGCACGGAGTGAGCCACGGCGGCTCCGGGTTGCGAGTTGGCCTGTAGCTGTTGACAAACTCGATTTCAAGACCCGTCGAAAAATAGATTGCGCTAGCAACCTGGGTCTAAAGTCGCTCTAGGGCAGACCTGCGGTCCTGAACGCTCACTCTTGCCAGTTGCTGAAATGCCCAAACCGCCAGCACGGTAAATAGAATTGCTTGCGCTACGTGCATCCAAAACCAGTTGTCCGTCCCACTATCCCAAACCAGCCGTCGCGCGGCGTCATGCGGCCAGACCAAGGTGAAGAATATCAGGAGCCCCACAACGTGAACCGGGATGGCTGGCAGAATCGAATTGGTGAGGTAAGCGGTTGCACCGAACGCGACACCCACGAGAAAGTAGAAAAGGAGCTTGGGCCACAGGAAACCCTGTGTCGGGCCGTGCGCAAGCGCAAACACAACCGATGAGATCGCAACAGCAACCGGGCCATGGAACTCGCGTTCGAGTGCAACTTGGAAATATCCGCGAAACCCCGCCTCCTCCATCAAAGGAGAAACCGACGACCCCATCAAAATCATGAGTGCCACAGTGATCCGGGGATAGCTCGACACATCCGAGAGTGCGTTCGGTGGCATCTTGACCAATTGGAACAGCACGATCCAGTATCCAGCTAGCGCAACCACCGACAGAACCCCAGCGGTCCACGACCACAGGTACGTCCGGCCATCCACTCTGTTGGCCCGCAGGTAGAGCTGTCGTGCTTCGGAAGTGCTGCGTGGCCACCCGCTCCCGCCGAGGTAGCTCCACATCAGCCACAACAGAAGCGCCATCGTAGGAACGGACCAAGGTACTGCGGGACTGCTTCGAAGATTGGTCACAAGCAGGACGCTCCAGACACCACCGGCAAGAGTCGTGATCGCGAACGCCAACAGACCAAAGCCGACCATCTTCAAAGTGCGAGTGACAACAGAACGATCTTCTTCCATCCTGCGCCTCCAGATTGCTAGCGAGGACTAAGTTCCAAATTTAATCACTTTTCGCAGCGACAGTCTTCGGTTAAGTGTGGGCAATGGCGATGGGCACATGTAGGCGACGTCAGCGGCAGGAGGAGCTGTGGTATCGCGGGGATCTGGCGTAAGCTCCGGGACATCCTTCCTATCGGCGGCTGAACGAAGTGTTGGAGAATATACGTCCACATTCGCATTCATACTGCGGCCGTGTTCGCTTGCGTCCGGCCTTGCTCCAGCGTCCGTTCTCGCAGATACAGAAACAGCGGCAACCCAAGAGAAACGCCCACGGTGAGCACCGCGATGAGTGGCAACCACCGCCCGTGCACACCAAGCCGGGCACCTTCTCTGCGAGTGAAGACAAGCAGTGCCACGGCGGAAACGAGTACATCCATGCCGAAAAATCCGCCAATGCGATTGGCGAACAGTTGCCGGAAGAACAGGGACATATTCAGGCCGTTCGCCAACACCCAGGGAACGAATTGCCAATACGGGAGAGCCAAGCCGAGAACACACAGGACCAGATAAATCGTCTTCAACTTCATAGCTCTGCCTCACATGGCTTCCACCGCCAGAGGCGGTTGAATAGGCTAAGGCACATTCGGGATCGAACTCTCCTACTGTCGTCCAGGAAACAAGCCTAGCTGGCGAAGGATGAGCAACTGGCTTGTTTCAGTCCATTCTTCCTTTATCCTTCCGTCCACGACGCGGAAGATGCTGATTCCGCGGCCGTCGGCCTTCTTCCCAGTCGCGTTCAGGCCGTTCCCACTGCCGGTGTTCGTGCCTCGTCCTCTCCACAAGACTGTCACAAAGTCACCTTCTGCGATTTCTCTTTCGACGGTCAACTCCAGGTCTGGAAATGCGGCACGCCAGCCGTGATCAACAGCCTCACTCTCGTCAAATCCGAGGTCTTTGGTTGCGTCATGATTCACGAAGTCTGTGGCGTAGATCTCAGCCGCCACCTCGAACCTTCCTTGCGAAAGGATATCGGTGAAGACCCTGCGCACGACTGCCTTGTTCTTGTCGGCACGCAGGTCCTTGCCGAAGGCCGGCGTGATGGCGAGTATCGCCATTACTGCTGCAACGAGGATCCGATTCATGTGAGACTCCTCCTTGGTAAGAATTCCTCATTTTTCTAGAAGCGAACCATCTTCCCAGACAAACACTTCTTCCACTGTCTTCCCAAATGCGCGTGCGAGTTTGAAAGCCAGCGGGAGCGCAGGATCATATTTACCGTTCTCAACGGCAATGACTGCATGCCGCGAGACTCCCACGATCTCCGCCAGTTGCGCTTGCGTCCAGTCTTTCTCCGCGCGCAGTACGCGCAGCCGGTTTTTCATCGGTAGTGCCTTGCTGCGATCACATACCCAACGCCGTAAAACACGGCCATGAAAATCCACATGATGCCGATATTAAGCGGACCCACGACGTGCGCCTTCTGTAAATCCTCATAGACGGAGACAGCTAAGGCCGTTAGCAGGAATGCGATTGCGACCGCTTCCAAATGCACATGTCGCAAGAATTCATCGAGTTGCCGAATCGTGCGCACAATCACGGCTACCAAAACAAGGTTCGCCGGTATTGGCAGCAGTGCAAAGACGATTCGGGCATGCGATCCGAAACCCGGCTTTCCCAAAAGCCAGGTGGCTCCGATATCGATTGCGGCGGCGAAGCAAAGGACGATCAGTAGCGTGCGAATTGGCTCGCTGGAATTTCGAGTAGTCAGAGGCATAGTGTCATCTATACACTACAAAATGTAGTGTATAAGCGACATGATTGAGGATGTCAAGCTTTTTCTTACTTTCCTGATTTTCTTACTTTCCTGAAGACTGTGCCGGATTTGTTCTGACAAGTCTTAGTGCTGTATCTGAAGCGCCCGTCGCGGAACAGTCGCAGTCGCATGATCCTTGGCCGGGCGCTTCGGATACAGCGACTTGAAGGAAGCCGCCCCGGGGGAAGGCTATGCAGTT
>JBEKXQ010000185.1:0-5861 GCA_049511915.1 Candidatus Korobacteraceae bacterium | reverse complement strand
ACCGGCTTTAGCTAAGGATCCTTTAGCAAACTGGAAACTCACTTCAGATTTGTAGTACGTCGGCGGATCGGTACCGTTGCAGGAGTCACAGGCGACAATAAAGAATCCAATCCTGTCATTCTGCAGGTTGACATCGATCTTCGTGGGATAGACTTTTTCCCCGACCTTAAAAAGGCGGGAGGACTTGTTGACCGCCGTTGCGCAAATCCCTTTGGGAGAATTGAGGTTACCGTCCTGATATTTGGCCGGACAAATGACAACGGTCGCCTGTGAGACGCCAAGGATTCCGCCCCTCTGAATGGTGAGAACCGTGCCAGGCTCGACCACGCTGGGGCCGTTGGAGTCCCTTCCCATCCTCGCAGGCTGGTATTGCGCATTGAGTTGCTCTTGCAGGGAAACGGGAGGAGCCTCTTGTGCCGTCACTATCGCCATCGAAAAGATCAGGAAGTTTACGAGGATGGCGAGTGGTGTACCTGTTTTGTGGCGCATTGATGGAATCCTCCTGTCTCTAAGCCTCATCGCTAACTTCTTTACGGGGCCCTAAACAAGGCCTGGTTCAGATTGACGATTCTGTTCCTGGAAGCGAGCACACTTGCTGTGTCGCGCCTTGCCATTGCGCGTGTCCACCCTGCAATCCAACAGCGGAAGAGGTTGACGTTTCACCCTTGACCTCTGCCTCGGTCTTGTCGGCCAACGTCTGCTGTTCATCTAGGGCTTTGGTGGCACTGGGATCAGACGCCGGCACCGGAACTTCTCCGGGCCGAGTAGTGGTGTCGGGAGCTTTTGGCAGCCCCTCGGTGCCCTGCTTGGCAGCGAGCGTCTTCATGCCGGCGTCAAGCTGCTCTTGGAAGTGATTGTGCATCTCTTGCAGATCGTCGACCGAGACTGCAATGTCCTTACCGGCGGCGCAATCCGTTTTCTTGCTGGCCGACACATTGGCCACCACTTTATTCGCCTGATCCGGCTTATTCGTTGTCCGGTAAATTACGTCTCCCGCAGTAAGCGCACATTCCTGGCCGTCAGAAGTAACATCCAGAGAAGAGGCAACGACGAAAATATGGTGTGCAGGATCGAGGGCTGGAGGTACGTCTCCTCCGCTTGGCGTGGGACTCTGCCCTCCAGAAGGGGAACCTCCCTGGGGTGAGGCGGTTTGTTCGGCCGCGAGTTGCGCCTTCACCTCCTCGGCAATGGCTTGCTTAACGTCGGGAGTGAGCGCGACGGAATTTGAGTTGTTTCCGGCCTGAGATGGATTAGTCCCGCCTGATTCCGGGGAAGAGTTAGCCTGAGTTTGTTGTGCGTCGACCGCCGTGGGAGAGTTGGCTTCGGTCTGCTCATCGTAGGCCGACTGCAGATTTGCTGCGATCACATAATCGGTAAGCCAGTACGCGGCCGATGGGTATGCGGGTGGGTAAACGGCATAGGGCGCAAAATACCCGCCGTAGTAAACATACCAGGGCGCTCCCACCCATCCCCACCCCAAATAGGCGACCGGCGGGCGCCACGGGCTGTAGGCCCATCCATAAAAGGCGGGATAGTAGTAGCGGGCGGGATAGTAACCATAATAGTAATGCCTGCCGTAGTAATAAGAGCGATAAACGCGAGTGTAGGAAACGTGGTTCACGACGTAAGTGCGCTCCACGTACGTGTGGCCATTACGCGTTGCGTATGGACGCTGTACATAACCCCGGTTCACACCGGTGTTCACCACGCGGACGCCGTTGCGTTCGCTTACGATCGTGCGGGAGCCTTGCATTGGGTGCTCAATGTGCATTCCATTTTTGTCGATCGAACGGAGCTGGCCGTTGGGGCGATAGCTCGCTTGGCCGCCGCCCGGCAGAGAGATCTTCTTGTCTGGTGGCCCAGTCGGCGGCTGCTTCGGGCCAGTCGGCGGCTGCTTCGGGCCGGTCGGTGGCTGCTTCGGGCCGGTCGGCGACTGCTTCGGGCCGGTCGGCGACTGCTTCGGGCCGGTCGGTGACTGCTTCGGGCCGGTCGGTGACTGTTTCGGGCCGGTCGGTGACTGTTTCTGATTAGACCCCGGTTTCGGGCTAGTTCCAGGATTCTGGCTCGTACCCTGGTGCTGCGAAGCTGTATTCGCCGGTCGCTGAGGAGCGGGGGCTGGATGTTGCGCTGGCGACGGCGCCTGGGTCTTTGTGGAGGAACTGCTACTAGAAGAACTCTTCTTGGAGCTGGTGTCCGCCTGCGGCTTAGCCGCAGCCGAGGCCATTGCTGTTAGAGATAACAGTGCAAACCATGCACCCCAGAACTTAAAGTTGGCCAGAGTGGAATTCATCGAAGCCTCCTGAATGGATCGAGAGTTTTCCCGTCCTTCACTCTCAAGAACGTGCGAAATTCGAAAATTCCATACGCTTTCGTAATGCGGCGGCGCATTTCATTGCGTTGGTTGTTGTTGCCCGCTTCCCGCAGGCGCCTTTTCGTAGACCGAATCTGACGCAAGAGAACATATCGTCGTCATCGATGGGGTGACGGCGCGGTGGGCGCAGCCATGCGGCGCCCCGTGATCTCGTTTTCGTATATCGAAGGCGATGCAACAAACATTTCCAGAATCTTGCCGGCCTCAAACTCAACCGCCGGTCCCGCGCCGGGTCCTTGCGCATTCGCTACGCCGCTGGCACCCTTCAAGCTGTAGCGATCTCCGCCGACCACGATCTGCGCGACCACCAAGGACGTTTTGCCTTGGCTTACAATCCCGGAGCCGATGATCTCGGCTCCCCGCCCGAGCAGTGCGCCGCCGGTTTCTGTCACCGGCTCCAGTAAGGATCCCTGAAAAGTAAAGTTCCCATCGGGCTGTCGGTTGATGGTATTCAGCTTGATCCACAGGCGCGTGTCAGCCGCGATCCGATAAATGGCCGGATGTACCATCGCCGGCATCGCCTTCATCTTCCTGGCGGGCGGCGATAGTTGCGGCAGAGGAGCCATGGCTGCTTCGGGCGCGGCTGGAACTGATCTTTGTGCCATGACAGAAGGCGATTGTGTATCAGCTACAGGCTCTTTTGCAGGCTCTACGGAGGGAGTTTTGGTGTTAGGCAACGCGCTGGGCGCTCTTATCACCACCCCCGATGGCAAAGGCGCCATGTTATGCGGCGCAGACGCAAGGGGCGCCGGCACCTTTGCAGGTGCGCTCGGAGGAGGCACGGCCTGAGCGACGACGGTCTCTTCATGCTGCGGTTCACTTGCCGGTGACGGCATAGGACTGGAATTTGCGGCCTGCTCAGGTTGTTGGCCACCGGCCTGCGTCGAAATTGCCTCACCGCGCGAACCGTGGACGTAGGTTCGAGCCGGGTGAGTCTCGGTTGTCACGACGGGACTCTTACTTGCGCCTGCCGTATCATTAGCCGCCGAGCTCTTTTCTGGCATTGTCCCAGTTGTGGTTTGTGCCGTCGAGGGCCTATTTGATACTGGCGCCAGTCTTGCAACCTGCCATGGCAGTGTCGGCAGTCTCAACAAAAACGCTGTACCCACCAGCGCAAGGGCTGCAACCGTGCTCGCTGCCCACTGGAACCTCCATGAGTGCCACCAACTCCGTTTCTTGGCGGAACTCTCGGCGGGCGTCCGACTGGCCAAGTGGCGGGCGCTCAATTGGGCGTCGAGGAATCCACTCATCCAAATGGCAAGACGCTTCTCAGCGTTCTCCCATTCCGGGTCTTGCACCGCAGCAGTCGCCTTGGAGAAGCTCACCAGGCGATCGTGAAGGTCCGCACACTCGGAACATTGCGCCAGGTGGGCGGCGATGGCGTCTCGATCAGACCCGCCCAGTTGGTTTTCCATGAACGCCGACAGCGCCGTAGAATCCGGACAAGTCTGTCTCTTCGGATCGTTACCGTGCTGCAGATGAGGCATCAGCCTCTCCAAGAAATTGTGTTCGTTCCAGGTTGTCATCTCAATTGGGACAACATTCGTTCCATCTTTAACCAGAGCATCCGCCGACCATTCTGGATATGCGACTTCACGGCTTTGATTGACAGCCCCGTGCGGGCTGCCGTCTCCTCGTAAGAGTAGCCTTCGATGGCCATCTCCAAGCACCGGCGCTGGTCGCTGGTAAGGGATTGCATTTCCTCACGCAGCTTCTGAACAGCGATGCGCAAATCGGCCCTTTCATCGAGTGCTCCGTCGGCGGGCAGCGTTTCCATCTGTGACTCCTCTGCTCCCACTTCGGGTCGCTGCTTACGCCACTGATCAATGCAGACATTTTTCGAAATCCGCATCAGCCAGGCGCAGAAACTGCCTTCCTGAAACCGATGGATATTCTGAAATGCACGGAGAAAAGTCTCCTGCGTTGCATCTTCGGCCGCGCTCCCGTTTTCAAAGAATGCCCGGCAGGCGAAGTAGATCCGCTTGCGGTGGCGCGCAAACAACTCCGCAAAACACGCCGCGTCATGGGTTTCCACAAATCGGCGGACGAGTTGTTCGTCCGGGACCTCCGGTCGCGTCTGTACTCCTACTGACATAAACGTCTGAGACTTACGAATTCCACAAACTCGGAGGCAATTAGGCTCTAACCAAGCCTTTCTTTTCGCCTGGTTAGCGGCCCTGACAAAATGAAATCCGGATTTCCAGTCTGCAGCAGAGGCCGGGCACAACATTAGGGTCGCTTGCTCGCCAGTTGCGTGCTGTTTTCCCTTCCGGCTGGCGGTTACGGATCGGAACCGCTGGGCCCGTGCTTCTCAGTTGTTCAAACCCCGACTCTCGCCTATACTTTTGTCCAAATCGACGGGCAAGAACGGGCAATTGAGGGCGATTGCGGGCGGACATTGGGGCCTGTCGGAGGTAGCCACTTCATGCCCCTGGCGGAAGACAAGCGTTTCAATTCATGGAAGGAGATCGCCACTTTCCTCGACCGAGACATTCGCACGGTCTGGCGATGGGAGAAGGAAAGGGGACTGCCCGTTCACCGGGTGCCCGGAGACGGTCGTCGAGCTGTCTTCGCTTACCAAAGCGAAATAAGAAATTGGCTGGAAAGCGCCGAGCACCTTTCGGACAATGACAAATCTACCAATGAATCGAGACGGAACGGCCTGAAAATAGGGCGATTTAATGCCGCTCTAGTTTGGGGCGGTTGCTTCATTTTTGTTGTCGGTATCGCTGGGGTAAGCCTGCTACTTCCGGTGGGCGTTCTTCGGCGTGCCTTTGGTCACCACAGGACGCTAGTCGAACGAGTCAGTCCGATCTACGCAATGAAAACTCAGGGAATCATCATAGACGGCGAGGGATTCGGGCCTCCGCCAAAGACGATCCTGCTAACACCTGAAGGTGGCGTGGATACATACGCAGAAAGCTATTCGACTTCGATGCGCATTGACAACCTCGGAGAGGGTCCTCACCACTGGATTGCAGGGCGTGGCGGACCGCTCAACTACTGCGATATCAGCGTGAAGCTCGCCAGCTGGACCGATAGCCGCATCGTCTTGACAGGTTTCGATGGACCTCTAGGGACAAGCTGCACGGATCAATACAGAATCGCACCTGGAGACAAGTTGCAGATTGTCATATGGGGCCCACAAAACAGATGCGGACCTGGCGGGCCGCCCCAATGTCCCGAGGAGATGAAGGCAGGGCGAATCGCTACGTTCGATACAATTGTCCTGCCCTCGAAGGATGCTCCGGTCCCTCTCTGCCGCTAGAAACTCGCTCGTTTGGCGGGGAGCCGAGTACGGGGATAATTGCTTTCCAATCCAAGTCAAGAGGGCTGGCGAGTCGGGAGTGGGGACTCCTCTGTTTTGGGGAGCATGAAGGACCGCCGGAGAGGAACCTGCCTCGGGTGAACTACCGTGCTGCTGGACTCAGCCAATACTGTTCTTGTCCCCAGAACACCGACACAGGACGGCAGGTCACAGCAGCTACCT
>JBEKXQ010000184.1:0-6161 GCA_049511915.1 Candidatus Korobacteraceae bacterium | reverse complement strand
ACCCGAACGGGCGAGTCGGAGGGACCAAAATAGCTTGCGGGAATGAAGGAACCGCTCTGAATCTTCCCTGCGGAGCTATTGCCTGGCCTAATGGCAGCGGTTGTTCAGAGGTTCCCTAAGGGGGGCGTCTACTCAACCTAAAGTTCCGAGTACAAAGCTCCCGCACAACGAAAGACTCAATATTTGGGGCACGCGCTCTCGTCGTAGGTCGGCCCCACGCTGGCCAATAGGCGCGGAACGTGGGGCACCAAGCACTCTAACTCCACATCAGGCAGACTTGCCCTTTGCCGACTCCGCCTGCTTCCACTCCCAGACCTTGGAGCTGGTATTGCCGGCTCCATCCACTTCAAACTCGAATGCCGCTGAAGCGTTGTTCAGGCGCGCTAGCTTCTGCGATGTGGTGCGGTAGAAGAGCATCCCGCGGTAGCTGACGGCGCCGCCAGGGCCGAAGCTGCCCATGCCGGTTCCCGTCCAGGTGATGCCTTCGCCCTCCTGCGTGGCAATGAGGCCCTGGCCTTCGCCGTAGATGGAACCGTCGGGGCGAATCACCGAGGTGTAGGTTCCGGTGCCGGTGGTTGGAACGCCCAGCATGTGGCCGGTGTCTTCAAACGTCACTTCCGCCGTGAGAGGGTCCACGGAAAGGATGCGCCGTACGACTCTCTTCCCTTTGCTTTCGCCGAGTTGATCTCCAAGCATAGTCGTCTCCATTCTGTCGTGATTCTTTGGTTTGAATTCCTGAGGTGAAGAAGTTTATCGGATACTCCCGGCAATACCAAGGACACCGTTGTTGGGGAGGGACCACACACCTAAGAGCGCGTTGAGGGGCACCCGGATGTTGAGTTCCGTGTCGCAGTGACATCGTTCTGCCACTCATTCGAAAAGCACGAATGAGATGGGCACCCGACGAATGGCTAGCGAGAACAAATAGCGCAAGCAACGCTGAAAGCCTCTGATTACTTGCGCTATGGGGATTCTTCGCCAATTCGACTGGAAGGCTCCGCGAAATGGCGTCGCCTATGGCGTGATCTTCCACACCACCCCGCAGCCGGCGCCGATGCCGTCACCGCTGCAGCTCTGGTCTCCGCCGTAATACGTCGATCCGAAGCTTGGGATAGTGCAGAAAATGCCCCTTCTCGGCATGTGCGAACGCTGCAATATGCAATTTCCCGGAGGCGATAGTCAACTTGGAAAAAGTTCAGTTCAGTACCAATTCGATAAGCACAGCTGTCTGCTGGAGAATGTGACGCACGCCTGAGTGGCACGACCACGTGTGATGGAGGTCATATCTTTCCTTGAGCGAATCGAGGATCATGCGGAAAGGAAGTTATCCCCGTGGGAATTAAGAAAGCGAACTGGCGTTCGACCTTTCACGGGATGGGGGATTTTATGACCGCAGAACTACAAACCAAGCAGCCCGTTCAACACAAGGTGCAAGAGGGTCGACTTGTGCATTGTTATCTTGATGTGGTCACCTGATCACGGTGCGCCAGGAAGACCTGAAAGGCTCGCTCTCTTCCTCGATGGCACGTTGGGCGTGTGAGGCGGAAGAAGAAACTCGGCTTCAGTGAAAGTAGGCCGTTGTGCCGTGAATCCGTGAATCATCACCGACAGCCACCCGTGATGCCTGCCGCAAATGATGAGAGCCGTCAGGTGCTAAAACACCCAACGGCTCGCTATGAGTAACAATCTCGGCAAGCCGAAATTGTTAGCCTCTCAAGACGCATTATGGGCCTCTCCTTCCTGAACGGTCAAGCCACTTTCGGCCTCAAATTTGTCGATGCCCCCACGTTGGGTGCCCGCTGTTGAGGATACAGAAATCAGGGACCCAAATCTGCCCGTAACATCCACAGGCCGGACAGGCCTAGGCATTTCTCCCGCTAACGAGTCTCGTTCCCCAAGTCGTACACCCGCCGGATGCTCAGCGGCTGCGAGAGCGCCGAGTTTTCGTAGCGTGAAGTCACGGTTAGTTGCTTGCCGTCAGAGGTAACCCGGTAGGTGTCTGTGAGTTTTCCTGACCCCGTCCTGGTCTCGGCGATCAGCTCGTCACCCTGCCACTCGGTCTTGGTTGAGATTTTGTTGCCACTCTCATCCGTGGCTTTGTGCTTCTTGCCGTCGGGATAGAGGGTGCTAGTGTGGTCGGAATCAGTGATCAGGATCTGATCGTCATGCTGCGTGATGTTGAGGTATTTGGGATTTGTGGCTAATTGCTGCCATTCCTGATTGCTGACTCCTCCGCCCGGATTCCCCATGCCGCCACGGCCCCCGCCGCCGCCCATTCCACCACGCCCCATCCCTCCGCCTCCAGGATAGCCACCTCCGCCCGGGTAGCCCCCGCCACCTCCCGGATAGCTGCCTCCGGGGTACCCACCACCGCCGCTCGGGTAGCTGCCGCCGCTTCTCGTCTGGCTACTCTGCTTTGCCTGTTGCACCTTTTGCTGGGCATCGTCACTTTGGTCCGGGTTGAAGTTCCAGCTGCCGCTTAATTGGGCCTTGTCCCCAGCGTGCGCCACGCCCATGAGAGCCAAGAGACAAAACGCTGCCAACGGAACCGCTGCTCGCATCGAAAACCTGCCAACCCACGTCATTCGGAATCTCCTTATCTTGGTTCAAACACGAGCAAAGAGTAGTGGCCTAATTCCGTGTTGCCGGCCGGTGCTTCTCATTCTACGATTTTTATTCCGGACACTTCGCAAGGAATCATGGGCAGGAGCCCCTCAGGAGACCGTATCGCCGTATCTACAATCGACGCTCTTAGATGATCAATGGCTTGGGTCAAACCTGTACCGCGTCTCATTGGTGCGAATACTGAGGCGCAAGATGGGTTGCTTCCTCCGTCGCATTCGATGGCTGCTAGAAACGGAATTGTATCCGCGATTGGTGCGGCTAGATTTTGTGGGTCAGCTCGGTATATCTCCGAAGGAATCCACGCGTGCCGAAGATGCTTACATTTTGGACAGCAATAGTTTATTCGCTCGGTTTCCGTGGATGACTCTGGCAGATGAGCGCATACTTGCCGAAGGATGGACGAGAGGTGCAGCGTGGTCACTCCGCAGTTTCCGCAGCGAATCGCTCGCAGCCCCTCAGTCATCATCGGATGTTAATTCCCCTCAAACGAAAGTAAGTCCGCCAGATTCCACGCCCGGTCGGTCAAACCCACTTCCATTGCAGGAGTGACTCTTAGGGTTCCGTGTACACGGCAGAAATTGTACCAGCCCATGTACAGGGCAACAGCGGCTTTCAGGTTATCCAGCTTCTTACGTCCCCGGTCAGTTCTTGCGACCTCAGCTCGAAGCTGCTGCTGGTTAGTCGTATAGTAGATTCGTCTACGTTATTTGTCCCCAGGGGGTCGGCGTGCTGACACCATATGGTCTGGACAGCATAGAAAGCTGCCTGTCCTGCAAGATGCTGGCAGAACATATCCTTTGCGACCTGCCACCAGATGCATTAAAGGCGTTCGACTCCATCAGACAGGCCATCGCCTATCCCAAGGGAGCTGTCCTGTTCGTCGAGGACCAGTCGCCACGGGGAATTTTTGTCTTGTGTAAGGGGCGGGCAAGGCTGTCCATCTGCGCCACCGAAGGCAAGACTCTGATCCTGCAAATCTCGGAGCCAGGAGAGGTGCTGGGCCTGAGCGCCACGGTGAGCGGCAAGCCTTATGAGCTAACGGCGGAGACTATGGAGCCGTGCCAAGTCAACTTTGTGAAGCGCGAGGATTTTCTCCGCTTTCTCAAGGAGCACAGCGCCGCCTGCTTCCGCGTCGCCGAACAACTGAGCGTCAAATACAACTCAGCTTGCCGGGAAGTTCGAGCTCTCGGACTTACGCATTCCGCCGTCGAGAAGCTGGCCAAACTACTGCTGGAATGGAGCGCCAAGGACGGGGAGGGCACCAAGGCCGAGCCGCGCCTGAAGCTGCCGTTCACCCACGAGGAAATCGGGCAGATGATGAACACTTCGCGGGAAACCGTGACCCGGGTGTTGGCCGAACTCAAACGGCGAAAGATTTTGCAGGTCAAGGGCTCGACAGTGCTGATCCGCAACAAAGAGGCCTTGAAAGCGCTGGCCATGACCCAAAAGTAGGGATAGCGAACATAATTCCAGGGAGAAAGATGTTCTTGACATCCCCTTATATAGATCAGGCCATAGCGCTCACTGACTCTTGAGGCGAGATTGGGGCCAGTCAGGAGTGCTATGGGGATATTCCGCCAGTTACAGCAACACGCTGAGTGCGAAGAATCTTAGCTACGGCGTGATCTCCCAGACAACGCCGCAGCCGTACCCGCCGCAATTCCCCGTACCTCCGACAGCAGTTGTGCCGTAGAGATTGCCGTTCGCGTCGAGCACCGGGGCGCCAAGAGGCCCCGCGCCGTCACTACCGCTGAAGTCGTGGAGGTCATTCGGGATGCACGTTTGGCTGCAGTTCGTCAGCTCGTAGACCCAGCCGTATCCACCGGCCCCACCCGTATTACATGTCCCAAACAAATCACCGGCTGCATCCATGGCCACGCCACCAAAAGGGGAGCACGAACTGAAGGAGTAAATCGCAGAGTAGCTCCACCCTCCGTCCGAGGGCGCAAGTTTGAAAACTACGCCACCTCCATTTTGTCCGCCGCTACTCGTGGCGCCATAGAGGTTGCCGGAATTATCGATGATTAGGTTACCGTAAGGGTTAGCCCCATTCGCCCCGTCAAAGTTAACCAGGATATTCTCCACCCACCCTCCGTTTGAAGGCATCAGTTGGTAAAGTGCCCCATCTCCTCCGGGTCCCCCGTAACGGGTGCTTCCGTACACATTTCCGGCTGTATCGAGGACAACACCCCCGGATGGACACCAACCGTCAGAGCCACTGCCGAAGTTATGAAGGATGCTCTCCATCCTTCCTGTGCCTGAGGGGGTCAATTGGAATGTGATCCCGCCGCCATACGGAGCTCCGTAGATACCTCCTTCGCAAGTCGTGCCGTAGATGTTTCCCGCTTGATCAAAGGTTAAATTCTCGTACTGCGGGTATGCCCCATCCGGGGATCCAGGAAAGGCGTGGAGCACGGCTTCGCTCCAATAGCACAATGTCGACTTGCAAAACGTAGCCGCAGGCCTCAGTGCGAACACTACCCCGTCGTTTATACCGGCGTACGGGGTCGTGCCGTATAAGACGCCATTTGGGCCGATCGCTATGCCGCCTACTGGCTGTTCTCCATCGAGGCCTCCGGTAAATTCGTACAAGGGGCTAAAAACCCAACCTGACCCTTCCGGCGTTAGCCTGAAAGCTGTGCCAATGCCGTGAGTTCCACCGAGGCGCGTCGTCCCGTACAGGACTCCTGAAGGCGCGATCGTCACCCCGACATAAGGACTTTCCCCATCCGCTCCGCCCGTGAAGTTGTGAAGCACGGTGAAGGTCTGCGCTTGCGCCGGTTGCATGGCGACCATCGCCAGCGTACCAAGCGTTGCCAGAGTGAGAGCCGCTCCCAACATGCTGCTGCGCGAAAGCCTGAAAACTAATTTGGGATGTTTTGCCTGATTCGCCATAAAGGTCTCCTTCACTGAATGCGACCGTTGACGGTTGTGGCCCTGACGTTGGAACTTTACACCCGAAACCTGGCGGATTTCCAAGAGAACAGTGATAGCTGTTGCAATCAGGCCAACTCGCACCCTATCTGAACCGGATGGAATATGTTCCTCGGGAGTCGGCCAGCATCCAGCAACCGCATTGGCACCGCCACTTGGACGTAAAGCGCCCATCCCGTGCTCTTGGACGGAACGCCGACTTCTCGCTCATGTGGTTTCTGTAGACGGCGTATCTCGGGAGTGATCGGCGCAACAGTTCAAATGTATTGGCTTGGGTGAAACCTTATCCACGTGTCGCTCGCAGAAACTCTACGCTTACGGAAGTGGATTTGGCCGCGTGGGTTGTCCCGAAGAGTTCCCTGGTACTGCCGGACCGATACCAGCGGTGGCCTGTTCTGCAATCAGACGGAATCCTCTGCTCCCTGCTTCGTCGGCGAGTTGATGCAATTGAGCCCGTCCCCGTTCTGCGTTTCCAGACTGGATCTCAATCTCGCTTAGTTCCAGTCGCGCTTCAAGTTGACAGCGCACGCAACCCATTGCGACGGCCCTCTGGAGTGCCGGTTGCACCGTCCGCCTTGCTTCGTCGAAACGATGCTGGCTGC
>JBEKXQ010000183.1:0-6167 GCA_049511915.1 Candidatus Korobacteraceae bacterium | reverse complement strand
CCTGCGGCTTCACCGCCATCTCGTCCACAGGCGTCGTCCCGCTTACGTCTGAGCTGAACGTCGCGCCCGCCGGCACCAGGTAGTTCTCCTCCGTCTGCCCGTCGGTCGTGCCCGTGGCCACGCTGATGCGCGAAGCGTCGATCCCCTGCTCCGTCACCAGGTAGTCCTTGGCATTTACGGCGCGCTGCGCGGCGAATTGATCCACCGTGGCGTGCTTGTGCTTGGCTGCGTACGCTTGCTGCTTGGCCGTCTTGGCGTTCTCGTCCGCATCCGACTCACCCACCAAGACTGCCTTGGCGTCAGCCTGCTGCTTCAGATCCAATGCCACCTGGTCCAGGCACGCCTTGGCTTCGTTGTCCACGCGTGTTGGCCGGTGCTTGTCGTTGGCAAAGCTGGTTGAGCACAGCGCCTGCGTTTTCGGCGCCGGTGGCACATAGGGCGCAGTAATTGTCAGGCTGGTCGAGGCGCTCTCCGTGTGTCCCTTGTCGTCTGAGACGTTACACGTTATGCCCACCGTTCCTGTTGGCGCGCCTGCTGAAGAGTACTCCGCCGTTGTTCCGGTTCCCGTGATCGTACCGGCAGAGGCCGTATAGCTGTACGTCAATGGACGGTTCTGCGGGCTTACGCCGACCGACGTGATGGTCGCCGCGTCACCCGGCTTGATGGTGCTGGGGCTGGCCGAGCAGCTGATCGTCGGCGGCTCAAACGCCTTCACCGTGATCCCCGCTGTGCAAGTCGCCGTCTCCCACGGCTTCAGACCTTCCCTGCCTGTCTTTCCTTCCTTCACCGTCCCTGTCACCGTGTACTCACCCGGGGCCAGAGCGCTTGTGTCGATCTTGGGATTCGAGTCGTTGCCCGTCACGCCTGTCCCGGTCCAGGTATAGATCACATGGTCCTTCGGGTTCAGGCCACCTGCCGAAGCGGTCAACGTAACCGGGTCGCCAGGGAAAATCGTCTCCGGACTCGCCGTGCAAGCCAGCGTAATTGGCGTCGGAGGTGCAATCGATCCCACATGGAACACGATGCCCGCGCTTAACCGCGCCGCATTGATATTCGCACGACCGCCGGGGATGACGTGACCCCAATCTTCGTGCATGTATTCATAGTCGGCCTGGAAAAGCCGAATGGCCAAGTGGTGATTCAGCCATGGTGTCTCATAGTCCAAGCCTCCGCCCACCGTCAGGTCAGGACCCCACCTATTGGGCTCATAGTATGGCCCGCCGACCAGCGCCCCGCCTGCGAGTCCGTGAGCGAACGGAGTAATGTTTCCGGCAGGAAATCGAAGGATCACACCACCTGCAACCGTTGTGAAGCCATCGTCGTTCCCTTCGGTGCCGACGTTGGAACCCGCCTTTTGGTCGCCCCACTCGTGAATGCCGAACTCCGCCTGAACACCGACAAAGCGGTTGAAGAAATAAGATCCGCTGCCAAGTCCGCCCAGATTGACTGCATCATAGGAATACGGCACGGTCTGGCCGGGCGTTGTTGTATTGACATAGACTGTCCCGTTGGGGGCCAGATAGCTGTAACCAGCGAAGATATCCCACCTGGAAGGAGAGTCATTAGTGACTCCCCTCGCACTTGGTGCAGCCTGAGCAGCCAAGGCTACGGGCAATAATGACACAGAAATCGAGGCGAGTACTCGACCCACAGATCTCAAAAAAGAACTTTGCATGCGTTTATCCTCCGCAGTTCGTCTAACGGACCCAAAATGAGATAGAAACTGTCATCGACGGGAATTGCTGAGCGCCGTCTATTTGTTCAGAATCCGGCGCCTCTGAACGCTTTCGAGAGCGGTGGAGCTTCTCCACAGCACCAACATACCACGGGAGCTACGGCCAGAGCACATCTCTTTCAACAAGTTGCTCCGTTTAAGCGTAGTCAATGTGCAAAGATTACCGCCATTAATTACTTTGGTAATGACGCCCCAAATGCACATCTATTTCCCAATTCCCACCGGGAATCTCGCGCTGCATTGTGCATTCAGTTTTCACCAATCGCGGCGCCTAGTCGTCCGAAGCTCTTACTCCTGTGATGCCGGATTTCAAAATCAAGACTGCCTTCCTGTCCTGTTGCGAAGCATCCCGAGAGTTCGAATTGCTTGAAGTTAGAAGATCTGAGCCCCATCCCCTTCGCGAGCAGCTGGGCAACCGCCATCCCCTGTGGGATTAACCGCGCCCAAATACTCGATCGACGCCTCCATTGAAGCTAAAACCGTGAGACTCTGTCGCTGCACGTTGTAGACAAAGAGGTGATTCCCGTAGGGGTAATGACCTGAGAGCTGCCCGTACATTGTCGTTTCCACCGCCGCCTCGCCAAAATGCATATTGGACGAGATTACATCGCCGCTTAGGGAGAAATCGTTCAAAGTGAGTTCAATTGCTCCGGATGTGTCGTCACTTCCCTCGAAGACAACTCCGGGGCCCGAATACTTGCAGAAGCCGTCGAGCAGGAGCACGCTCCCCTGCGGCAGGGACCGCACGTTGGCGGCCACCGACCTGAGAATCTCACTTTGTTGAGATGCTGCGTCTGCCCAAAAGGATGTGATTCCGCTCACTACTAGGCAGTTCACCCCGCAAACTATCCCTATTGCGAAGGAAAACATGCGGGCACGAGCAACCTCGGACTTAAACACCGAGCACATCAGACCTGCGATCGCAACTAGCACGCAGGCGGCGCCGGTCGCAGATCCGATCACAGCGCGATTGGCCAATCCCGGGGAGGAGAAGTTGGTATCAATGGAGGAGAGAAAGAGACCGTAACCCAATGCAAACAAACCGAAACCAACGACGATCAACCACACGCACATGCGCCAAGTGGGGATTTCGGAAGGTTTCATCGTCCTCCAAAGATAGGCAGTTACCAGGGAGAAAAGGACGGCCGCCATGGCCGACGCCGCCAAGCTCAACGCAGAATGTCGATACAGGCCAGCCAAAACTGCAGGCATATTCAGGAAATACGTCCATAGATTGAACTGGAACGCTTGGACAATGGCATGCCAAATCAGCGCCCAGAAATGAGTGAAGAAATGGTGATGATAACTAACATTGTGTTGCATCCGGAATTTGGCCAAAATAACCAGCAAGAGAACAGCGGCCGTGGCGGCAATGACGCCCACCCTCCTGAGAGCGAGCTTGGACGAGGCGCGTGAATTTCTGTAACTCCTCCAACCGATAACTCCCAATGAGGCGGCAATCATTCCAAACGCTACTTCGTAAGAAAGAATGCTGAGGGCCAGGGCCAGGAAGGCGAGCCATGCCCAGGCTGTCCGGTGTTCTTCTTCTGTTCGAACCGATCTCGCCAATGCGCCGATCCCCAGGAATGCGAATGCCATGCACAATGTGACTTGCTGCGAGGAAATCCAGATTCGGTCCGTCGAGTAATGGGGTAAAAGTCCGAAAACAATCGCAATCGCAAATGCCAGTCCGCGTCCTATGCGCAACTCCGTGAGCATGAGGAAGAGGAGAACAGTTACGAGGCCAAGCACCGCAATGTTGACCAAGTGATACGGCATTGCTTGCAGGCCGAATGCCTTGAAGCTCAGAACATAGTAAACGAGTTGCACTGGGCGCATAAGCAGGTTTGGATCTGCCGAAGACAAAGCTCGGAAATCCGTTCCAAGGCCGTGGCCCAGGTTACTGGCAAACGTTGCGTAGTAATACCAGTCATCAGCATAGAAGCCGAGCCTGAATAGATAAGGCGACGTGGAAAGGACGATTAGGCCAAAAAGAATCGCGCTGTCCACAACCCGTGGCCGATCAGACAGCTTCTTCATTTTCACTGCCCTGCCCCATGATTCGTATCGTTCGGAATCTCGCCGTTCGGCTCGGATTCAGCTGAGACTTCCATATTGCCTCCCGGCTGCCAAAGACCGCGCGCGATGATTCACAATTTCATTGTTGCCCGGTTTCCGTCTCCAGTGGGAACGCCAGCAAGAAGGGTGGCGACAGACAAGGTTAGAACCGGCCCAATAACACTGAAAACGGGCCGGCAAACATTTCCAAGACTGCCCGCGTAACCACCGAGGCCCAATGTAAGCAATGCCGTTGCGATCGACGCAGCGACCCAGGGTTTCGGTAATCGGTTCAAGCGGATGACTCCAAGCGGCAGAAGCCAGCCAAAGGCGTACCAGAATTCCTGGTCCGTAAATTCCTTCAAAATCGCAACCGTGCAACTGCCCTCGCAACCCCACCACGCCGCCATTGCCAAGGGCGAAATGGTCGACCCCGCAACCATCCGGTGCGCCAGGACCACTGATGCTGCACTGGCGCCCGCAAGAGCCGCTACCCAAAAGAGCTGCGGATACGTCCTGTCGACCCTCTTCGAGGTAAACCACCATGTCGCCGCGAAGAGTGTGGAAAAAAGCATGAAACTCTGCTTGGCAAATCCGCCTGGGATGCCGATGAGAGGAAGCAACCACCATCTCCTTGAAAACAACGCCCAGGTAATGGCCATCATGAGACATGCTTCCGATGAATCCACAAGGCCCGAAAGGAACAAGTTGGGGACAACCCAGTTGAGGAGATAGAGTGTGCATCCGAGGAGCGCGATGGGTAAATCGCGCAGCACGCGGAGTCCGATCAACAGAAACAAGAATGCGGCGGTAGCGCAAAACAGGCAATTCGACATCAACAGTCCGAAGAAGACCGGATTCCATGAGCCGACTCCTCCCTTGGCAAGGAGATAGAAGGGCCTTGCGATCTCGGGCACAAGCACCCTGTAGCCGAATGGAATGTCGTTCGGCCCATCCTGATGGAGGACCATGTTGTAGTAACTCACCCAGTCGGGACCCAATTCCCTCGCGTCATAACGATTGAGAGTCGGATAACCGAGTCCGAAGGAAATCAGGAAGAAGAGTGACCACAACACTAAAGCTCTGCCCACTCCGAGGGCAGTCTCTGCGCGGTCATTGTCGATTGAAGGTTCCATTTCTCCACGTTCCGATGAACCATCCGAGTTCCCGGTTTCAGTGTTCACCAGCTTCAGCCTTTTCAATTCATCTCCATCCGCCGAGGCAGAGGTACCAGAGCAGCCAGCAAATAGAAAGCCGCGGCCGTCAGCACGCAGGTTCCAATGCTGGTCTCCATTGAGATGAGCATGGCGACAAAGCTGCCGAGCGTACCCGCAGCGCCGTTCAGCGCCCACATCCAGGGCAGATTGTGTTCCTGGTGGATTGCCGCCATCCAACGCAGGCCGATGGGAAAACAAAAGCCCAACATGAAGCCGGGAGGGGTAATCAGCGCTAGGCAAATCAGAACTCTCTGCCACAACAGCGCCGCGGTGTGGGCGTGTATCACGGGCAGGACTAGCGCGAAATATAAAACCACCAGAGCGGCGCAGGCAGCCGGCAAGACTCTAATTTGCCACGTGGCGCTTGCCGGCCAGCGATCCGATACAAAACTTCCAGCGCCCGCCGAGAGGATCAAGCCGGCGAGCACCACAACCATGGAGTAAACCGGTGGGCCGAGGAAGATCGATAGCTGTTGCATCATGCCCATTTCAACGCACATGAAGCCCAATCCAATGCCGACGAAATAGACAATGGCTCCCTTCGGCGCGGGACTTCTTCCACTCGGTTGCTTTAAGGCGATCCATGCGGGCAGGGCGATGACGACGATGACTAGGACAATCGCCGACAGGAAAAAGGCAAACAGACACAGGTCAGCCTGCAGATTCGACACGGGCCCGTGGTGAGAGAGGAATTTGGGCAGCGCGCGGATATGGACGGAATTAAAAAAATACGGAGAGTTGTCAAATGTTGGCGAGTAGTCCGCTCCATTTTCGTCCTGCAACCGAGCCATATCCGCCAGTGTTCTGGATTGGGATACACGGCGAAGTTCGGGAACGGTGACAGGCTCTCCAGGCAGGAAGAGCGGCGTGAACTCCATTTCGGCGGAGATTTTTTTCAGGGCGCCGATATCATCGGAGCTGAACGGCTGATTGCTGGCAAGCAACGTCGCGATCTCGCCAGATTGAATCAAGGCAAGGTGTCGTGACGGATCCGCAACGCCTTCCGAAAGCAACATGGCCCATGCGACCGAGAACAGCCGGTAAGTCTGGTTGTTCTGGGGACCGTCGTACCAGCGGCTGAAAGTGATGACGCCGCCGGGTTTCAGGTGGTCATAGAACACGCGCCAGCCGTCGACCGTATAAAGGGAGTTTTCCGA
>JBEKXQ010000182.1:0-6217 GCA_049511915.1 Candidatus Korobacteraceae bacterium | reverse complement strand
ATGCCGGTCACAGTTCCGTCGCAGCGCGCTTAGATTTGCCATGCTCTTCCGGGATTATCCGTGAAGTTCGCATTCATCTTAGAGTTTGGATCCCCGCTAAGCGCGGTCGAATCCCTCGCGGACGGCTTCTTCTGCCACTTTTTTCTTGCGAAGCTCCGCGTCCTTTTCCCGCGCCTCGCGGGCACGGTCAGCAGCTGCCCGGACTCGGTCATGCACTTCCTGAAACAGGTTTAAGGGCTTCTCGTTGTTCATGTCGTTATTTTACTCTCTCTCGCCACAACGCTTCCCTGCCGCGAAACTGGGCAAGACCTGAGCGCTAACAACGCCCTTCACCGCAATTAACCATAGAGATGATTAATCAAAGATCAGCACGTCTCCAAGGCCTATGCCAGCCCGCGCGACAATCGCGGACAGCCCGGCCCGTACGAGATGTCGCTGCTGGGAAATCCGATTGGCGATCCGGAAAAGCCGCTCGAAGTGTTGCGCACCGTCCACTCCTTCGATCCCTGCATGGCATGCGCGTGCCACACTTTCGATCCCTCCGGCAAAGCGATCGCTTCTGTGAAGGTTTTGTGAGTCCGCGAGTGCTGGTTGCAGGTGTGGGCAACGTTCTGTTCCAGGACGATGGCTTCGGTCCGCACGCCATCGCTCGCCTGCGGTCGGAATATGAGATCGGTGAGGATGTCGAGCTTCTAGGCCTCGGCACGCCCGGCCTCGACATCGTGGACTACCTCGTCGGCCGCGACGTGCTGATTATCCTCGATGCACTATCCTCCGGGGGCGAGCCGGGCGAAATCCTCACCTTCAATCACCAACAGCTTCGCGAATATCTTCCCAATGTCAGACTGAGCGCTCACCAACCTTGCTTGCAACAGACATTGTTCACCGCAGAAACCGGCGGCGTTTGTCCCAAGGAAGTCCTGCTGGTTGGGATTGTGGGCAGCAGCTTCGAAGTCGGCACGGAACTCGGTCCCGAGGTTGAGCGAGGGATGCCGAAAGCGCTCGACCGTATCGCCGAAATCCTGCGACAGCAAGGAGTGGAGATACGAAGACGTGCCGGGCCTCTTCCTTCAGATTCGTGGTGGAGTGCACAATCACCTCCAATATGGCAATCGTGCCAACCAACGACGGCTCCGTCGACGCCTACGCCGCCGGACTGACGCAACTTATCCTGGACATCTCCGGCTACTTCGCACCGTAGGGTGACCCTGCCCGCAAGGAGTCTCGCCAGTGTTGCCGTCAGGAATTGCAGCGTCGTGTACCCGCTTGCCGCACGTCATCTGTCGTCGTAACTGGCGCCGCTGCAGCCGCAGGCGATGGAGCGGTCGACGGTGCCCCGGCGCTCATGCATTCATGTCACGCAAAACTTCTAGTATCTCCGACTCTGCGAGAACGCGGCTGGACCGTTTAGCTACATCCAATATGGCCTTCACGGCTGCGGGGGAGCTCGAAAGGCCTCGATCGCTCAGATAGCAGACAACGTTGGAAGCGCCCGACATAGGACCCACTTCGATTTCCTGCGTTCGGCCAATCCATGCAGCCGGGACGCCCGAATAGACCATGTCGGCCAGCCATGCGTCACCTTTCTTCTGAGCTTTGATGACGGCGGATGCATGAACTCCAGTGGCCGTGCGGAAGGCGTCGCGTCCGACGATGGGCATGTTAATCGGCATGGGGACTCCGGTGGCCGACGCAACAGCCTGCACATAATCCGGCAACTTCGATAGATCGTCGTTGCGTACCCCCAGCAGCTTGAGATTGACCAGAAGCTGCTCGATTGGGGTGTTGCCCACGCGCTCGCCGATCCCAAGTGCGGTGCCGTGAACCCGGCTGGCGCCCGCTTCGATCGCCGCCAAGCTGTTGGCCAGATCCAGGCCGCGGTCACGGTGACCATGCCAGTCGATGCCAACGTCGGCCCCCAGTTCCGCAATCAATGCCTTCACCCACGTGACGAGATTCCACACTCCCTGTGGAACTGCCGCGCCGCAAGTGTCGCACAGGCAAAGGCGTTTAGCTCCGACCTCCACGGCTGCGGTCAGCAGGACGCGCAGGTGTTCGGGAGAAGAGCGGACCGTGTCTTCCGTAACGTACATCACCTCCAGCCCTTCACGGACCGCAAACCGGATGGCCTCGCGCGTGTTACGAAGAATATCCGATAAATCCCACTCTTCGGCGTACTGGCGGATGGGACTGCTGCCAATGAAGACACAGGCTTCAATGGGAACGCCGGTCAGTTGCGTGACCTCCGCGATGGGTTGAATGTCGATCATCAGTGTTCGTGCAGCGCAGTTGGCCTGGATGCGTAGTCGCTGGTCGGAGATTTCGCGGCAGAGGCGCAGCACAGCTTCACGCTGGTGCGCACCAGCGCCGGGCAGTCCCACGTCGGCAGTCTCAATGCCCAGGGTTTCCATGTAGTGGAGTATTTCGACTTTCGTATCCAGCGGAGGATCGGTGACAGATGGGCTTTGCAGCCCGTCACGCAGCGTCTCGTCGTCGAGCATGACGTGAATCGGGTAACGCGCTCTTCGCGGGCCGGCCTGCGCCCAATCGTGAATGAGGGTGCTCTCTTCGCCTGGATTCATGTGTCCGTCTCCCCACTCAGGAGGTAGTGCTTTGGGCCCGACCGAATTCATGGGCGCGGCGGACAAGATCGTCTGCGCCTTTAACATCCCCTTTGCTGCGTCGAATGACGGCCAGATGGAACAGGCTACTCACTTCGCCCACAGCCTCATCGAGGCTACGCTGGAATTCGCGCTCGGCGGCGTCCGCTTCGCCTCGCCGCTCATGAATCACGCCAATGTGGTAATGGGCCATCAAGTACTCGGGCGTGAGAGCAATGGACTGTTTGAAATGATTGGAGGCTTCTTCCAGTTGGCCAGCGTGAAACAACGAAACCGCCAGGCGATAGTGCGCGGCGTTGTAGTTCGGATCGAGTTCCAGGCAACGACGAAAGGCACGGATGGCTTCCGGCATGTTGCAACGGTGATACCACGCAACGCCCAGATCGTAATAGGCCAAAACAAACGTGGGGGCTGCCGCCACCGCTTTCTGATAGCGCTCGATGGCTAAGTCGAGCGTGCCTTGATGAAAGTAGAAGGTGCCTAACAGGTGATTCGCAAGCACATGGTTCGGGTCGGTTTGCAACAGATGCTCCAGTTGCTGACGAGCTTCGCGGCTGCGGCCGTCCCTCTCCTCCACAAGCGCAAGCAGGAGCCTGTGATCGAGATAGGCGTCGCGTAGGAATAGTCCACATTCAGCACAGAATTTGTCTTGCTCCCCGGCTGGCCGTCCACAGCGGGAACAACGCAGCATGAGCTGCGGTTTTGTGTCTTGTGCTGTAGCCTTGGCGGCTTTTGGAGCAGGCTTCTTTTTCTTCATCGCAGGTTTCACTGTGCGCATGATCAGCGCCTCCCTATTTACCGGTAGAGTCTTCGGGTCGCGTCGGATCCAGAGTGCACTCCAAGCAGATCCTGCTGGAGGGTTTGAACCCTTGACTCCTGAAGAATCCCAAAAGGCCGAAGTGGTCCCACGAGACTTCGGTCCTCAACGTTGTAATTCGCAGGGCCCCCAGATTCAGGCGCAACTGTCGCATCAGCGCCTTGCCGACAGTCTTTCCCCGAATTTCAGGATCGACCGAGATAGCATCAATGGAAGCCGACGGCTCCGCTACGCCGTACTCCCCATAGTAGAGCGACCCGATCACGAAGCCCACAACCCGGCTGTCCACTTCCGCCACCAGAGAGATCTGCAAGGCCGCCTGGGTTATGGCCCGTTGCAGCATGAGCTCAAAGTAGCGAGGACGGTGACGCCCGCTGGCTACTGCGTCAATCGCTACCACGGCATTTAGATCGTCGATGCGCATGGCGCGCACCAGCACCGCATCCGTCTCCAACACATCTGTTTCTTCCATGCTGTCTGTCGCCATGGAATCCCTCCCAATTCGCTTTACGTGCTGCCCCCCAAAAATTGTCCCGCGTCCACCCGCAGAATCTGGCCGGTAATACGGCTTGCGCCCGGACCGCATAGAAAAAGGACTGCGGCCGCGACATCGGAAACCTCGAGCACACTCCCCAGCAGGCTTTCCGCTTCCGCAGCTTCGCGAGCCGCCACCGGTAAGGCCTCTGTCAGCGGTGTGCGTACCCAGCCTGGCTCGATCACGTTCACCGAAATTCCAAATCGGCCGGTTTCTCGCGCGACGCTTTTGGCTAAGCCAAGCAGCCCTGCTTTGCTCGCTGAGTAAGCCGATGTGCCAAACTTGCCACGCGATCCATTGATAGATCCGATTAACACCACGCGGCCACCCGGTCCCTGGCGCATCAGGGGAATGGTATGACGCAGCAGCAAAAAGGCGCCGCGCAAATTGACCGCCTGGATCATGTCCCAATCTTCCACCGCAAGCTTCCAGACAACCGCTTCCCGGGAAATTCCGGCCGCGTGAATTACCAGATCGAGGCGCCCATTCTGCGTGAAGAACTGCTGCACGGCGGAGCGAACGGAATCGTCGCTGCGCATATCGCAAGACAGCCACGGGACGTCATTAGCAGGTGGTGGTGAGAGGTCGAGTGACGTTGCTGCCGCACCAGCTTCCTGCAAAGCGCGAACGACCGCACTGCCGATGCCTCCCGAGCCGCCGGTGACAACAGCAGTCTTGCCCGCCAGTTGTTCGAGGGCGATCATGCTGATACCTCGGCATGGCGGGCGAGCATGCGATGACGATATGCTCCCCACAAAGCCGCACCCAGAGCACCGGCATAGATGGAATTGGGATGGGTGCGGATTTCCACGTCCAGGCCATCCTCTCGCGACTTCTCTTGCAAAGCCTGTGCCAAGCCAGTGTCAGCCGAAAGACCACCGGTGATGGCGACTTGCCCATGCACATCAATCGCGCGCAGCAGCTTGGTGAAGCGGCCGGCCATGGAAAGATGAATGCCTTTGAGAATGTCGGGCGTGGTGATTCCCCTGCTGACCATGTTGATAACATCGGTCTCGGCCAGTACCGCGCAGATGCTACTAACCACCTGGGGATTGCGGGCCTGGCAAGATAACGGTCCTATGTCGTCCAAGCCGATGCCCAGGTAGCGTGCGACGTTTTCCAGAAACTGGCCAGAGCCGGAAGCGCATTGGCCGGTCATGCGATGGCTGAGCACGCGGCTGCGACCGTCGATGCGCATGGCGCGCGCATGCAAGGCTCCGATATCGAGAACAGCACGAACTTCCGGCATAAGGAAGATAGCGCCTCGGGCGTGGGTGGTCATGCCGTAAAAGTGCCCGCGGCGAAAATCCACCAGCTCACCTTCGCCAGTGCTGGCCACATAACAAACCTCGTCTGCAGACACGCCGGCTGCGTCGAGCGCCGCTTGGTATCCGCCATTCACTACCTTGCGCAATTCGCGACGGCGTATGCGCTCGGTGAGCAACGTGAGAACCTCGGTCTCACCGTCACCGGATGTCAGCAGAACCGCGATCTTCACGGCGCTGGATCCCACATCGACGCCAGCGGTAATCTGGTCGTCAACCGATCGAGCCCTCGACGAGATGGCGGTAGTTGTCATGCGTTGGCCTGAGCCCCTTGCCGGGCAAATAAAGCTGCGCCCAGAGCGCCGGTATAGATGGAATCGGCAGAAATGTTCAGCGTCCGCTCGCCGTAATTCTCCTGCACCAGTTCGCGCAGAGCCTTCACGGCCGCAGGATTGCGAGCCACACCGCCGGTAAACGTAAACTCATTGCTGATGCCACCGGAACGCGCAAGCAGCGACATGGCGCGCATGATGATCGCTCGGTGCAGGCCTGCCAGGATATCCTCGCGCTGCTGGCCTAGCGCGAGCCGCTCTCGCAGCTCGGCCCCGGCGAACACGGTGCACGTGCTGTTGATCTTTACCTGGCTTTGGCTCTGCAAAGCCAGCGGTCCCAGCTCATGCAATCCCAAATTCATCTCGTCAGCGATGTAACCGAGATAACGTCCGCATCCGGCGGCGCAACGGTCATTCATTTGAAAGCTAACCACCAACCCGTCGGCATCGACCTGGATTGCCTTGGTGTCCTGCCCTCCGATGTCCAGCAGGGTGCGGGTGCCGGGAAACATGGCATGAGCGCCGAGCCCGTGACAAAGAATCTCACTGCGAATCTGCTCCTTGGGAAAAGGCAAGCGCTGGCGTCCGTATCCCGTGCCTACGGTACCGGCTTCTATGATGTTGGCGTGGCAGGTCGCCTCCACCAC
>JBEKXQ010000181.1:0-6217 GCA_049511915.1 Candidatus Korobacteraceae bacterium | reverse complement strand
CGCGGGCTGAAGTTCGCCTACAGCGGCCGCAAGCAGAAGAAGCGGCAGTACCGCTCCATCTGGATTGTGCGCATCGGCGCCGCCGCCAAGCTGAACGGACTCAGCTACAGCGTGTTCATCAATGGCCTGAAGAAGGCCGGCATCGACCTGGATCGCAAGATTCTCGCCGATCTGGCTGTCAACGATGCCGCCGGGTTTACGTCGCTGTGCAAGCAGGCGCAAGCCGCCACGGCATAGCCGCTCGTCCCGGGAATTTTCAGTCAGGAATGGGCGGCCCGAAAGGCCGCCCGTTGTGTTTAGTTTTCACCACAGAGACACGGAGGACACCGAGAAAGAAAAGGAAAAGTTTCCTTTGTTTCTCTTTGAATCGGTGCCGGAAGTCGCGGAGCACGAGTCTCGCGCAGCGAGACGGAAGATGATAGCCCAGCGCTTCAGCGCTGGGTAGGCGATGATTTTGGAATCGAGCCCCTTCAGGGGCGGCACAGATTTTCGGCATTTGTACCGCAGATCCCTCCGCTCCGGCCGAAGCCGTCGGTCGGGATGACAATTTGGCAAGATTGCTCATGTACAGCGTTCCCAAACTCGAACACTACTCGCCCGAATCGCTGGACCACGTGGTCGCTGACCTGCTCGCGGCGCTCGACGCCGAGACCGTCGTGCTTCGCAATGATGCCGATTGGAAGGCATTCCGCGATCGCTGGCTGGCGCGCAAGAACGGCGTCCTCACTCTGGTCAACGAAACTTGGCTGAAAGCCGCGCCCGGCCCGGCGAAGCGCGAGGTCGGTCGTCGCGTTAACGAACTTAAAGCCCGCGTCGAAGCTGCCATCGGAGATGCACACAACAAAATCCATGCCTCTTCCGCCGATGCGCTGCTCGCCGCCGAGCGCCTCGACATCACCCTCCCCGGCATCCAGCGCCCCATCGGCGTCAAGCATCCCGTCCTTCGAGTGATGGACGAGATCGTCGCCGTCTTTAAGGCGATGGGCTATTCCGTCGGCGAAGGCCCCGAAGTCGAGACCGACTACTACAACTTCGAGTCGCTCAACTTTCCTCCGAACCATCCGGCGCGCGACACGCAGGACACGCTGCTCATTGCCGGGCAGGAGCACAAGCCCTCGCGCGACCGTCTGCTGCTGCGCACGCACACGTCGCCGGTGCAGATTCGCACCATGGAGAAGCAGCCGCCCCCGCTCCGCATCGTTATTCCCGGCAAGGTGCACCGCAACGATCCGCTGGACGCGACGCACTCGCCCATCTTCCATCAGGTCGAGGGCCTTGCGGTCGACACCAACATCACCTTCTGCGACCTGAAGGGCACGCTCGATCACGCAATGAAGGCGCTGTTCGGCTCGTCGGTCAAGACGCGCTTCTATCCCTCGTTCTTCCCTTTCACCGAGCCCAGCGCCGACATGCAGGTGAGCTGCATCTTCTGCGGCGGCAAGGGCTGTCGCAAGTGCAAGAACAGTGGCTGGATCGAGTTGCTGGGCTGCGGCATGGTCGACCCGAACGTCTTCGATTTCGTGAAGGATAACGGCTACGATTCGTCGAAGATCAGCGGATTCGCCTTCGGCATGGGCGTCGAGCGCATCGCGATGTTGAAGTACGAGGTCGAAGGAATCCAGTTGTTCTATGAGGGCGACGTCCGCTTCCTGGAGCAGTTCGCATGATCGCTGGACGATTTCTGCGAGATTTACGGTTCGCGGGTGGAGCACGCCTTTCAGGCGTGCATAGACCTTTACAGAAAAAGGATCGGCTTTAGCCGCTGAGGGCCATGGAGTGCATTACCTCAGTGGCTAAAGCCAATTCTGGAATTGACAGGGCTTAATGCACGCCTGAAGGCGTGCTCCACCCGATATTCAGAGGGCTTCAATGATCTTATGAGAATCATCCCTTCATGGCTGCGTGAGTTCGTTGACGTTGCGGCTGACGACCGTCAACTCGCCGAACACCTGACCTCGGCCGGCATCGCGGTGGAGTCTGTCCAGGAGGAGAGCGGCGCGATCTTCTACGAGATGGACTTGACCACCAACCGCGTCGATGCCATGAACCACTACGGCGTGGCGCGTGAGGCGTCGGCGATCTACAACGTCGAGCTGAAGAAGGTTGAACCGCAACTGCCTGCCATCAATAGGGGTCCCTCGACTTCGCTCGGGATGACACATGATTCTTTTCCAATCGTCATCGAAGACGCGGAGGGTTGTGCGCGGTACACGGCCCGCGTTGTTCGCAATGTGAGGATCGGCCCATCACCCGAACGCGTGGTCAAGCGCCTTGAACTGCTGGGCTCGCGCTCTATCAACAATGTTGCTGACGCAACCAACTATGCGCTGAACGAGCTTGGTCATCCTACGCACGCCTTCGATCTCGACCTGCTGGAGGGCGGCACGATCATCGTCCGCCGCGCGCGCGGCGGCGAGGTTCTGAAAACGCTCGACGGCGTTGACCGCAAGCTGACAACGGAAGACCTCGTGATCGCCGACGCCAGGGAGCCCGTCGCGCTGGCCGGAGTGATGGGCGGCTGCGACACCATGATCACCGAGAAGACGAAGCACGTGCTGATCGAGTCGGCATGGTTCGATCCGGCGACAGTCCGCAGTATGGCCAAGCGCCATGGGATGCACACCGATGCCTCGCATCGCTTCGAGCGCGGCGCAGATTACGGCATCACTCCCGTGGCCTGCGATCGTGTGGCCGAGCTAATTCTGGCGAGCGCCGGCGGCGAGTTGCATGGCGATCGCATCGATGCCGTTGCCCGTGAGTTGGATCGCCCGCCGATTCCGCTGCGGCATTCAGAGATCAAGCGCAATCTCGGCATCGATATCTCTGAAAGCGAGATCGGACGCATCTTGCAGCGATTGGGATTCGGCATGACACGTGACGCTGCGAGCGATTTCCGCGTGCAAGTTCCCACTTGGCGCCTCGACGTTGAGCGCGAGATCGACGTGCTGGAGGAACTGGCCCGCATTTACGGCTACAATAATTTTCCCAACACGCTGCCCGCGTTCTCCGGTGCGGTGGTCGAATTGCCGGACGAGCCGAAGAACGCGAAGGTCCGCGGGACGATGCTCTCCCTCGGCTATAACGAGGCAATCTCGATTACATTTATCTCGAAGCAGGAAGCAAAGACTTTCTTAAACACCCACCCTTCGGCAAGCTCAGGGCAGACTCCAAGCAAGAACGGCTTGGGTGGGTCACCCGAGCCGCTGGCCGTCGCCAATCCGTTAAACGACGAGTCGGCCTACATGCGCACGTCGCTGCTACCCGGCCTCATCAACATGGTCGGCTACAACCTGAATCGCGGAACGACGAACGTGCGCCTGTTCGAAGCGGGAGAGGTTTTTCAGAAACTGGGCGACGGTCACGATGAGCGCCGCCATCTTGGCTTCGCAGCCACCGGCAACCTCGTCCCCGAGAGCGTGCATGCCGCCGCGCAACCTTACACGTTCTTCCACATGAAGGGCGACACCGAAGAATTGCTGGCGGCGTTTCAACATCAGTCGCTGTCCTTCGAGACGAACGTCCCTGAATACTTCCATCCCGGTCGAGCGGCGTGCGCGGTGATGGACGGCGAAACGGTTGCGTACTTCGGACAACTGCATCCCGATCAGGCCGCCGCCCGCAAACTGCGGCAGGAGGTTTACATCGCCGAGGTAATGCTCGACCGCTTGTGCCGCCATCCGCTGCGCGAACCGCGCTACCAGCGCATCTCGAGATTCCCAGCGGTGGAGCGCGATTTCTCCTTCGTCTTCGATGATGGGGTGACGTTCGAGCGTATCCACTCAGCGATCGCGGAGTTAGGACTGATCGAGTTGCAGAACTTCGTTCCAGCGGAGATCTATCGTGGCGAGAAAGTTGGCGCCGAAAAATATTCCGTTCTGCTTCATGCCGAGTTCCAATCGCAGGAGCGCACGCTACGCGATGATGAAGTGGCGCAGTGGTCAGGGCAGATCATCGCCGCGCTGAAAGCGCTGGGCGGCGTGCTGCGCGCCTAGTAAGAAACCATCCACAGAGACACCGAGAAGCCGATAGAGGCCAGACAAAAAGCGACCGGCGAAGAGCGTAATGCATTTTTACGGCTGTGTTCCTTTTGCCCAGTAGCTCGTACGCGCCAGCACGGTTGCGTCCGGCATACCCTTCAGGCGCACGCTCAACTGATGCAAGCCGGGACGTGGTTGCGCCGGCTGAAAACTCAGGAGGTAGCGGCTATGCAGGTGGTTGGAAAACTCGTTCATCTTCGCATCGAAGCCCTTGGCTGAATCGAACATCTGGTACTCGCCACCGCTTTGTGCGGCAATGGCCTTGGCTGTGTTCTTACGCATCGCCTGCGCCGCCAGCATAAGAGGAGCGATCAGGTCAGGTTCGTCGTACACCTCGGTCTGCTCGGGATGAAGGTCGGGATTGTTGTTGCCGCGCAGGGTATCGAGCACGTTCGACTTTGCCGGCGAAAACGCAAGCGTATAGACGACGGTATTGCTGTTGCCGATCGCCTTAATCACGTCGCTGATTTTCGCAGAATGGCTGCCGTGGTCGCGGGTCTCGCTGATCAGCAGGAGCACGCGTTTGCGGTCTTTCGGCACACCGTCCAGCAGCTTGACGGAATAGCTCACCGCATCCAGTACGGCCGCACCGCCATCGCCCGGCTGTATTCCCGCCAGATCTCTGGTGGTCTCGCGTTCGTTGCTGGTGAAGTTCTGAACCGGGTGCACCTGGCTGTCGAAGGCAACGATGGCCACCTTCGTTCCCGGCTGCTCCATCAGCGGCTCCAGCATCGCGGCCAGCCCGTGCATGCGAGGCAGCTCAAAATCAGCCCGGCGTCCGCACTGGACGGCCACCACCAGCGAAATGGGTTCAGATTCGGCGGCTTCGTCCAGATGAACGGCCTGGGCGACGCCGTCATCCTCAATGATGAAGTCCTTTGCTTGTAGCCCGTAGACCACGTCGCCGGCTTTGTCCCGCACCAGCGCCGGTACCAGGACGACATTCGCCTGCGTGCGAAAAGTCGGTTGATCCTGGGCGCGTGTGGCCGGTAGGAAAAACAAGAAGACGAGCCAGATTGTAGTACGGCGAACGTGGCTTATGCGGCGCAACATTTCCGAGTGTCCAACGAAACAACCCCCGGATGCCAGTTTAGTTGCGATACTCCGCGTTGTCTTGACGCACGGCCGCGAGGCTAACCCGCACTTACCTCAGCCAGGGAGACGGCGCGTCGCCTCCGTATCCCGCAGCATCTAGATAGTGAACGTTATGAGCACCCCAGTCCAGGAGCGCATCTCTGTCGAGCGTCCGTTGTTGTGTGCGCAGCTGACCAAGTCTGTCTGGTTATCGCCGCAGACCAAACATCTGGAGTTCCGGATCGGCGGCACCGACGAATTCCGCTTTGCTCCTGGCCAGTTTGTATCTATCAAACAGCCAACGCTGAACGGCAAGATCCACACTCGTGCCTATTCGATCGCTTCCGCGCCGCGTCCTGATGCTACCTTCGATCTCTGCCTGAATCGTGTGGAGGACGGCTTCCTGTCGAACTGGCTTTGTGATCTCGAAGTGGGGGCCAGCGTGCAATTTCACGGCCCGCACGGACTTTTTGTCCTGCGGGAGCCGCGGCAGGATGCGATATTCATTGCCACCGGCACGGGCATCGCTCCCATTCGCAGCATGGTCCAATGGTTATTCGAGCTGCCCGACCGCAACCGCGCCCATGAATATTGGCTGGTCTTCGGAACGCGCCGTGAGGAGAGTATCTACTACCGCGAGGAATTTGAGCAGATCGAAACCGAGAATCGAAACTTCCACTATGTCCCCTCGCTCAGCCGTTGCGGCAACGACTGGCAAGGCAGCCGTGGTTACGTCCAAGACCATGTGCGCGGTATCGTAGCCAGCCGTCCTGACCTCCAAGCCTACGTTTGCGGACTACACCCAATGGTGGACGCCAATCGAAAACTGCTTCAGGAAGAAATGGGCTGGGACCGCAAGCGGGTCATCTTTGAGCGATACGATTAATCCATCAGCCTTAAAGGCCGATCTACATCACTATCCTTATCCTTGCGGAACTTACCACCGCAACTACCAATTTAGAAGGCCCTGATCTAGGCCTTCAACTCTAAGGAGACTCTGATTAAGCTCTCCTTTTCCGCCGCGAATCCAGCTACATAGACAGCCAGATGAAGCAGAGGACACTGGCGATGATGAATGGATTCGAGCGTTACACGAAGAAGACGCG
>JBEKXQ010000180.1:0-6319 GCA_049511915.1 Candidatus Korobacteraceae bacterium | reverse complement strand
GCTGAAGAATTTCTCCCTCGGAGAGTCGAAGAAGTTGCAGTTCCGGATGGCGGCCTTCAACGTCTTCAATCATCCGCTGGTCTCGTTCAACAACGCTAACACCAACAATCTGAGTCTTTCATTCCAGAATGCAACGGCGGGAAAGGCGTTGACGCAATCCGTGCTTCAATACCAGAACTTCGGCGTTGCCGACATCAAGGTTGGAAACCGACTGCTGGAAGTGGGCGGGAAGTTTACGTTCTAACGGTTCTCGTCTTCGCTGGCAGGCATGCGATGTGCAGGCCAGCGGATACCGGGTGGGCCGGGAGGCAATTGGTTGCCGGCCACGCCCCTGAATCAAATGGAGTGCGGCATCTGCCTTTTGCCGTCACGGGGTATGCGGCCGGCAAGCAAGCCGTTCGCAAGGGGTATCAGGATTGAGATTGCTTCGGAGGGGTGGTATGGCCATCGAGTCTGCTGTTTTGCTTCGTCGGGTTGCAGGGAACGCGTGCCTGGTTCTGATTGTCGGCTTGCTCATGTGCGGTGCGGCCACGGCGCAGTTGCCGATTAAAGCGCCCGCCCCGGTCACGGTTGGATCGGTCGTGCCCTTCGGTCACGGCAATACCGGCCAATGGAGCCAGATCTATGCGGTGAAAGTGGCGCATAACGGCAGCGTCCTTTTTCTGGACAACGCCGTGAGCAACCTCTATCAGTGGGCGCCCGGAGCAGCGGCGCCGACTCTGGTGGTGGGACCAGCTCCGAAGGGACAGGTCTCGAACGGCTCGACGCTGGAAGCCTCCGGATCGTTCTGGAACTCAGGCATGGCTCTCGACGCCAACGACACGTTGTACATCACGGACCGGTATGGCAGCGCCGTTCACTTCCTGCGGGTGCCCTACGACAAGGCTTCCGGAACCTGGCTTTTCAGCCAGGCCTCCAATTGGGCCCAATCGCCCAGTGTCATGCTATCCGGCGTTCCGACCGCGATACAGCCCCAGGATGTCGCCATCAACTGCGATTCCGGCTTCCCCTGCACCATGGTCGCCGCTTGGACGAATCAAGGGGAAATCGACAAGTTTACTATCGATGCGAACGGCAACCCTGGTCCAGTCGTGCGTGTGATCACGGGTATGCTTACGAGTGGCAATATCGTTTCGATCGACCACGCGGGGAACATTTTCTTTCTTGAAAACGTCTATTCGTCGCCGAGTTCAAGAGTGACGGGCGTGCGTGAGATTCCCGCCAACGCCACGCTGCCGCTCGCGGGCGATTCAACCGGAACCCTTGAACAAACGCTGACACGAATCGACGACCCCGCGGCCGGCTTCAATTTCAAGGGCATGACTTTCGACGCGCAAGGCAATCTTTACCTTTCCAGCGAGAACGATAACAACAGCTATGGCGGCCAAACCAATCTGGTGCTGATGGTCCCGAACGAGGGCACGCCGAAGGCTCCGAACCTTGTCTGGAACGATGCGGTCATGGTCGCGCCGGTGGCGGCGGGATTCCCGGTTGCGATCGACCCCAGAGGTTACCTCTGGATTCCGAACGGGAACAATGGAAGCAACTGGGCGCCGACGGGCACGGTAGCCCCACCTTGCACCTCCGCCGACGCCTCCACCTGCACCACTTCAGGTGTGGTGCTGTGGGTTCCGGGAAGCGCCAACCTGGGATCATCGCCGGTGGGGACACCAGGCGCCACGGCGACGGTTTTCTATAGCTTCAGCAAGGCCACTACGCCGGGGAGTTTTGTCTACGCGAAGCCGGGAAGCAAGAACTTCACCACAGTCACCAAGAATCCGAACCCGGATTCCACGGTCAGCCCGCCGGTGTTGCCCTGTGCGGCGGGCACCACGTATCCGGCATTCTCTGCCATCGAAACCACTGCCTCTGAAGACAGCTGGTGTTCCTTCTTTGTGCAGCTGAATCCGCAATCGGCGGGTAGCATTTCCGGCGAGCTGCAGATTCTCGATGCAAGCAATAAGGTTGTCGACGGGAGCAACGTATATCTGAATGGCATTGGACAAGGTTCGGCGATTTCCCTTCTTTCCGAGATCACGGCACAGCCAATCGCATTGGGATTGCAGGCGCCCCAGCAAGTGGCGGGCGACGCTCTGGGCAATTCGTATGTGGCCGATTCCACTCTGGGCACGATCGAGATGTATCCGCCCGGACAAACGGCGATGGTTGTCGGGACGGCATTCGGGACTGGCCTGACGGCGCCCACCGGCGTGGCTGTTGATGGCGCTGGCGATCTCTATATTGGCGACTCGGGCAACATCATCGAGATTCCGATGATCAATGGAGCCTTGGCGTCCAGCCAGCAGACGACGCTGCTAACCGGCCTGGGCAACCATCTCAACCTTGCCGCCGACGGCGCGGGCAATGTCTTTGTAGCGGATGCGGATAACAAGCAGGTAGTCAAGATATCCAACCCGCAGACATCTCTTCTGTATCAGAATATGCCGCTCAACACCCTCGGCGCCGGCATCACGTTCACCGGACCCTCGGCCATTGCTACCGACAATGCAGGGAATGTGTATGTGGCTGATGGATCGAACCTTTGGGAGCTGACGACCACAGGTGGCGAGATTGCGCTATCCAATTCGCTTTCCGCTCCTGTGACCGGGCTGGCCGTGGATCCCTCAGGTTCCATTTGGGTATCGGAATCGACGGGTCTTGTCTGGATTCCCTATGAGACCTCCACGGGCGGCCTGAACATCAATGGTTTGGTTCCGGTGACAAGCAGTCTGGGCAGCGGGGTACGCCCGCTCAGCGTGGCGCTGGACGGATTCGAGAACGTGTATGCAACCTATGCCGGCGCACCCCCCGGCTTGGCGCAACTGGGCACCGGTGGCGTGCTTGACTTCGGAAAGATCGTTCCTTTCGCCGAGTCTGATGTGGAAGCGCAACTGTTCAACGTTGGCAATATGCCCTTGACGCTGTCGGCGCTCAGCGGCGATCTATTCACAGGCACGAATGCCGCCGATTACTCGGTGGGAACCCCCAACGACTCTCCGGCATGCGGCCCCACTACGAATACCGCGTCAGGAGGATTCTGCTACTTCGACGCTGCCTTGACGCCATCCGCCGCAGGCCCGAGCAGCGCGTCCGTAGCCATTCTGAGCAATGCCGCGAATGCGCCTTCCGTCAACCTTGCACTGACAGCAAACGCGGTAACTGACCCGCGGCCGGCGACCACGACCACCGTTACGGTCACTCCAGCCAGCGGCGTGATTTACCCAGGGAGCGTAACGATCACCGTGACGACCGCGGCTTCAACCGGCGGCAGCGGCACTCCTGCCGGAACGGTTGCACTGACGGTCACCGGCCAGAAAAAAGTCACCCTGACCTTGAACAGCAGCGGAGTCGCCACGCAGACTTACACAGGCCTCCTCGGCGGAAACTATACTGCCGTGGCTAACTACGGCGGCCAGGGCGTGGTGGGCACAGCGCCGGACTACGCTGCCAGTGGCGGCAAGGTAAAGTTCACCATTGTGCAGGCGACGCCGGCGCTTGCGGTCGGCCCGCCGACGGGGAGCTCGAAGAGCGTAACTGTATGGGCTGGAAACACCTATGTGAGTGTGGCGTCCAGCAGCACGATTACGGCTAATGTGAGCTCGACGGTGGGAACGCCCACCGGGACCGTGAGCTTCCTGCAGGGAGGGAATCCGGTTGATCCGAGCCAGGCAACGATCTCGCTGGATGCCAACGGAAACGCCGTATTCTCCACTGCAAATCTTGCGGTGGGCGTGTACAACATCACAGTGGTTTACAACGGCGACGTGAACTATGCCACTGTCAGTAACGCGCTGCCAGCATTCCAGATCATCGTTCCCGCCCTTCAGATTACGGCGACTCCAGCGACAACGACGATTACGCCAGGGACACCCAACCAGGTGACTCTCACCCTTAAGCCGCTGGTGGGATTCAATCAGGATGTCAATGTGGAATGTGTCACCGCGACGCTTCCGAAGTATTCGGAATGCACATTCGATAATCCCGAGATCAGTGTGGGTGGTGGATCAGACGCCACTGCGCCCTCCACCATTGTCGTGACTATCAGCACGAATGTCCCGGTCAACGGCTCGACTTCCAGCTTGGCGCAGACGACGCCTTGGTCGCTCGCCGGAATCTTCGGCTTAGGCCTGGCGGGACTGATTGCCGGGCGGAAGAGATTCAACCGCTATCTGACCATGATTTGCCTGGGCCTTATGCTTTCGGGCGCATTCCTGGGCATGACCGCCTGCACCAATGCGGGATACTCGACGCCGCCACCCGCGCCTAAGGTGACGACACCCGCAGGCACATATGCAGTGCAAATCATTACCGTCAATCCGCAAACCGGTCTGCAAAACTCGCTGACCACGCCGTTGTTCACATTGCCGACGACCGTCAACTAGGGTTTGCCGGAACAGGTTCGATGAAACAGGTCCTTCGGGGAGTACGAGGCAGCTCCCGGAAGGCGAAAGAAATGGCAGCCTCGAAACCGTGAGTGGAGTGAAGCCACTCAGGAAAGTTCGATACGAGTTTTTGGGGAGGAATGTTATGGCCACCACGTCGTTCACCGCTCTGCGCCGGTTCGCTGGCTTTGGGTTTGCGCTGCTGCTGTTCAGCATCGGCTTGTGCGTAGATGCCACAGGTCAGGGCGCTTCGCCGCTGGTGACTTCCAGTGCTGTCAACGGATTGACGCCCCCTAGCTCCGTGGGCGCGATCTGGCAGACCGCGGTCTCAAGTCATGGGGACTTTGCCGTCATGGATTTTGATCTTGGCGTGGTTTATGTGTATCCGTCCAATGGCGGAGCCATGCAGACGCTGACATCGCCGATTAACGGGGGCTGCTGCTGGTCCGACGGCGGCATCGCCATCGATCAGTGGGATAACCTCTACCTCAACTCCAACTGGGCCTGGGCTTCGACCGCCGTTAGGGTTCCCTACGACCCGGTCAATCACACCTGGAATATGGCCAATTACGCTACCCTGACACCCGGCTGGGGAGGTCCTTTCATCAACGCTACAATTCCCGGCGTCAACGACTTCCAGAACGAAGGATTGGCGGCCAGCCAGAATGGGTTGCTGGTGGTCGGCGGAGAAGACTGCTGTTCGGGGCTGTGGTCGATGAATATAGACATCAATGGCATCGCCACCAACGGCCAGACAATTTTATCGAGCGTTGGCGGCCAGATCCATGCGCTTGCCGCCGATGGCGCCGGAAATATCTATATGTATGAACCAAGCGATTCACCGGGTATTCTGCTGATCCCGGCGGGGACGACCGGACTGGCCGATGCATCGACGCTTAAGCGCGTGGATCCCACGATCATCAGCCCAACTACGGGCAATCCTGTGCCTTATCTCTCCAACATTACAGGCATGACGGTTGACGCAGCCGGCAATCTATATGTCGGCGACAGCAGCTTAGGCGTGTTTATGGTTCCGAATCAGTCAGGCACGCTCAATCCGGCCGCCTGGGTGATGCTGACGCCGGTTCCCGCTTCTTCGCAAATCAGCATCGATGAGGCTAGCGACACGTTGTATATGCCGATTCCCGCACTTTGGAACGGCCTGACGTATTTCGCGAAGGCCAGTCTCGGCAACGCCGAATTGGGCTCATCACCGGTGGGAACCCAGAGCGCGACGCCGACCACGGTGTACTACGCCTTCTCCGGCACGGTCCCCGCTGTCACTCCGGCTCGATTTGTCATACAGGAAGAGGGCGTGACCACGCCAGACTTTGTGCTGGTGAGCGGCGGAACCTGCGCGGCTGGAACGACGTATCCAATTGCTGCCACGAAGTCCGCTGGCGCGGTGACGAATTGCACCCTCAACGTGGCGCTGAATCCACAGCATATTGGCAGCGTCTCCGCCCAGTTGCTGATGCAGACATCGCAGGTCGTCAACGGGGTAACAACCTATACCACGGTTGCAACGACAGTGTTGCACGGCACCGGTTTGGCTGGCGCCATCGAGACGACGCCGGCGTTGGAGTCCAACCTCGGCGGGGGCCTTAAGACTCCGGGCCAGATCGCAACGGACGTGATGGGCAATCTTTACGTTGCCGATGCCGGCCTCGGCAAGGTTCTCTCGGGCGCATCTTCAACTTCCGCATCCATTGGAACAGGCTTGACTGCTCCGACAGGAGTCGCGGTTGATGCCAGCGGCGATGTCTTTATTGCCGACAGCGGCAGTGTCTTCGAGGTGCCTTACGGGCCAACCGGGCTGAATGCCGCAGGGCAACTGACGCTGGCCAGTGGGTTGGGCACTAACCTGAAGCTTGCCGTGGATGGGCTCGGACATCTTTATATCGCCGATCCGGAAAATGCGCGGGTAGTCGAGTTGT
>JBEKXQ010000179.1:0-6446 GCA_049511915.1 Candidatus Korobacteraceae bacterium | reverse complement strand
ACTTACCAGTCGAATCCATTACCGCAACCACGATGGTTGCTTGGTGAACGTCAAGCCCAATATAGTTTTCATCGTTCATGAGGGTGCTCCTTTCTGTAGCTCGTGATGCGAACGATCACAACCTACTCTAAAAGGGGCGCCCTTTTATAATGCGATTTCAACAATCATCTTGAGGCAAGTGAGTTAAGTCTCTTCTCGTCAGTTTTTTACACCGTAATGCAGAATTAAGTTGACCTGCTGATAGTGGGTGGTATTCTTCGCCGGTGGACGAGCCTGAAAACGAGGAGATGAACATGGCCCGGCAGCACATCGCAGCTTCGATCTTCGACTTTAGCTTACGAGTGAGACCAGCGCTGTTCGTCCCACTGGCCATTGCGCTGACAATTCTCACGATTGCCCCGATGGCGCAGGCGCAGACGTTCAGCGTCCTTCACACCTTCACCGGCGGATTGGACGGCTCCGATCCTGCTGCCGGAGTCACCATCGGGCCTTCGGGAGTTCTGTACGGAACCGCGGTGTTCGGTGGGACCCACGACGCCGGCACAGTTTTCAAGCTAAACCAGGTCAATTCGAGTTGGGTTTTCAGTCCCTTGCACGAATTTACCGGGGCCAGCGACGGAGGGTTCCCATTCGGCGGCGCAACGATCGGCCCAAACGGTGCTTTATATGGCACGACCCAACAGGGTGGTGATGAAGGCGACGGGACCGTATACGCACTGAGACCCCCGGCTACGGTTTGCAAGTCGGTAACGTGCTATTGGGACGAAACCGTACTCCACAGCTTTACCGGAGCCCCGGATGGCGCCTTCCCGACATACGTGAATTTAGTTTTCGATCCAGCGGGAGATATCTACGGCACGACATACTACGCAGGCGTGAATGGATACGGGATAGTGTTCGAACTGACCCCCTCAGGCGGCGGATACACCGAGAACATCATTCAGAGCTTCGGCTACCCTGCTGGCGGGTCGTACCCAGAGGCGGGTGTGGTCCTGGATACCGCCGGAAATGTGTATGGAACCACGCAATTCGGAGGAACCGGAACAGGAACATATTGCATGCTCTACTGCGGAACGGTTTTCCAGCTCGTGCCTTCAAGCGGAGGGTGGACGGAGAATGTCCTGGTTAACTTCGACGTAACGAATGGCTATAACCCGCAAGCCAACCCAATCATCGACGCTTCCGGCAACCTCTATGGCACGGCTGGCGTAGTTTACAAACTGGCGCCCTCTGGCGGAGGGTTCACCGACTCTGTGATTTACACCTTCAACGCGGTTTGCGAGGAGCAGAGTGCCCTGGCCATGGACGCAGCCGGCAATTTCTTTGGGGTGTGTGATCAAGGCCCCGGCGCCGATGGAGACGGCTGGGTATATGAGCTGACGAACTGCAGCGAAACTTGCACGGTGATCAATCTCCACAGCTTCAGCGGCGGTAGTGACGGCGCGAGTCCGCTGGGTACCCCGGTGCTGGACGCGGACGGCAATCTCTATGGCACAGCGGCCCAGGGAGCGGGGACCTGCCATGGCAACGGCTGCGGCACGGTGTGGGAGATCGCTGGCGTAACCGAAGGGCTTCGACGCTGAGCCTCTTGCCGCAACATCCCCATCGCGCAAGTAGTCCGGCTTCGGTGCCGTGTTTTGGGGTAACTTACGCAATCGCCTGTGGCTGTTGAAAAAGTCGGCTGTGCGTTCTGCTGTACCTACCACAACCGGCTGGTCTCCAGCTCTTTTCTGTTATTCCGGTCTACGCAGTTGCAATCTCCGGAGATGGTTTACGGCTAAGGAACCGCACCAGCCGTTTCAGGTTCTGCACGGTTGCCGCTAAGTAAAACTGCTCACGTACGAACCGCATCCGACGCAGCCGTAGACGCCGCAACCCGATCTGGTTCTTCAGTTCTGCGAACAAGGCTTCCACCTTGCGACGTGCACGTTGCGCGATGGCGAAAGTCGGCGTTTTCGCCAGCGCATAGGCTCGCTGGCGTGCTGCCTCACAGGTGTGTATCTGCACCACACGATATTTTCCCCGTGTGCACTGTTCTTTCTGGGAACAGCCTCGGCAACGTTTTGCCGTCGCGTGGTAGAGGTGGGTTCGGTTCCGCTGGTTGATGCCGACGTACTTCAGTTGCTTACCTGCCGGACAGAGGTAACAGTTGTGCTCGGGAACATAGGTGAACTGTTCGATCCCGTAGAGATCACCTTTCCCCAGGGGATTCTCTTTGACTCGGATGTAGGGGGTGATACCCCGATCGTCCAGCCATTGCAGCAGTTCACCGTTGCCGTATGTGTTATCCGCCGCAAGCGTACGCGGCCCCGATCCGTAACGCTGCTGATGGCGCTCGATCATCTGGCGAGCGGCCAGGCTCTCATGACTCAGTCGCGCTGGCGTGGCCTGCACGCCCACAATCACGCAGCTGCTGTTATCGATCAGATAGTTGTTGTAATAGCCCAGCCGGGCGGGACCACCCTTGGTCGCATACGTCGAATCGGGATCGGTCGTCGATACTTGATCTTGTTGTGGGACGGGCGGCTCGACCGGGTTCTCCTGCTCCAACTCAGCCAAATACTCGCGCACCGTGCGATTGACTTGGCCAACTTCAGCCAACTGCTCGCGGGGAACGCGGCTGTGATGATCGGCATTGGCTTGAATGAAGCTGCCATCCACCGACATGTGCTCGCCCTTCACCAACCCGGTTTGCATGCATCGCGTCACGATCTCTTCGAACAGTTCCTGGAACAGGTTCGATTCCAGGAAACGCCCGTGACGGTTCTTGGAGAAGGTCGAGTGATGCGGAACTTCTCGTCGAACCCCAGGCCGGTGAACCATCGCCACGCCAGGTGCATGCGCAGCTCTTCCACCAGCTTGCGCTCACTGGTAATGCCGTACAGGTAGCCGATCAGCAGGATGCGCAGCAGAAGTTCAGGATCGATGGATGGCCGTCCGGTGTCACTGTAGCTGTCCTTCAACTTGGTTCGTACGAAGTCGAAGCTGACATAGCGGTCAACCAGGCGTAAAAGATGGTTCTCAGGAACCTGATCTTCGATCCGGAAATAGTAGAACAGCGACTCCGAGCGGGAGTGATGTCCCATCATGAGCAGCAAGCCTCCGAGCGTGAGAAGCAACCACAGCATCACGAACTCTGGCCTGCTTATAATCCGATTGCAGTTCAAGAACAAGCATCAAGTCAGGTACTTTTTCAACAGCCACACCTGATTGCAACAGTTACCCTTAGTTGTCAGTTGGTTGGATAGTGCTCCCAGGCGCTTCGTCCTAACCTTGTCGCTCGTTTCATCGCTGCTTGCACAACACGCAGACAACGGAGAATCAATAAATGGGCCGAGGCCAGTGGCATGGATGTTGAAACCGTAGACCTAAACGTTACGGCACGTCCAGATCAGGTACCGTGTTCATCCACTTCCAGAACGCTGAGTCGGTCTTCAGGTCAAGAGTTACTCCCAGTGGCCGCTGCGCGCCTCGCGGCACCAGCAGTATGCTTGGAGGACCTTTCATGTGCTGCAGCAAACGCCGGCCTAGAATCTCGTCACGCCGCAACACTCGGGTAGAGACCAGCAGCCTCTGAACTTCAATGCGGTCGGCAAACAGGACTACACGATATTTGAGGTCGTACAGCATCGCCAATATCCCGACAAGCGGGAAGAAGATGCCCCACATAAGCCGGAACACATCCACTTGAGGCCCCGCAAGCGCGGACCGTAAAGTGGAGACTCCGAAGCTGATGAAAGCGAACCCAAGTATCAGGTGAAAAGCTCTCCAGACCAGAGACGTGCGATAGGTGCGCGGGTAGTCTGCAGAACTCAGGGGCTGGTAGTGGCTGAAGTTGCTATTCGATGCCTCGCTGTTCGGCAAGTGCAGCGCCCTTTCGATAAATGGGCTACGTGTCCTTGTGACAAAACAATACACCGCGAAAAACACCACTATGGGCACGAGGACGAGGATCAGGTGCTCGGCAGCGGAAACACGATTGAACTGGTAGTCCTCATACAGGGCATACCCGACCACGACAGCGCCAAGCAACAAAAGTATGAGAAAGAGCTTCGCGCTGGGTGAAGTCGCCTTATTAAACGCGGAGTATCCTCTTCTGAATCCATCGAAACGCGAGAGTTTCATGGCGTTTGCTTAATTAACTGTTGTTTTAGCGAAAACATAGCGGAGAGAGCTTAACATCTGCACAGCGGTCACCGTGGGGAAAATACATTGAATGCAAATGCCTGCGGAGTTGGAAGGACACCTGGCGTTGCGACTTCGGCGTAAGGAAAAGGGCTGTTATATCCACAACTCGTTCAACTCCGCACTGTACGATGAGCTGCGATCATTGTCGCAAAATCCCCGTTACACTCACTGACGGCTGCCGGGCATCGTTTACGCTATGGCCTGATAACAGAAGTTGCTGCTCCTACCTCCCGCGTGACGCAAAAGGAAAGCCGCCCAGACATCGGGCGGCTTGGTGTTAGTTGCGAGTCGTTCTTATGGCATCCGCAGGAAGCCGTGGTACACCCCGTTCCCGTCGATGTACCAGCCCGTAGTAGCCCCGTCGGGGGTGATGTTCACAGACAGCGTGCCCTGCCAATTGCCTATGCCTGCTCCGGGAACGTCGAAGGTGGTGATCATGCCGCGAGCCGTGCGCAGGAAGCTGTGATACACGCTGTTGTCATCTGCGTAGAACCCTGTGATCGTGCCCGCCGGGTTGATGCCACCGAAAGCGTCCATGAATTCGGCAGCGTAGGTGCCCTGATAAGTGCCAGTGCCGGAACCGGCCACGTCAACCGGCGTCATAGTACCATCGGGGGCACGAAGGAAGCCGTGAAACACATTGTTTGCGTCGATGTACCAACCAACTATCTCCCCAGCCGGGTCGATGCCGGAAGTGCCGGTGCCTTGGCCAGCGCCAGTGCCTGCATTGGGGTAGTCGAACTCTGTGATGGCGCCTTGAGGGGCCCGCAGATAACCATGCCACACATTATTGGCGTCCAGGTATTCTCCTATCGTTGCCCCTTCAGGAGTAATGCCTGAGAAGATCGCGGGGTACGTGCCCTGGTAAGCACCGTTCCCGGCGTCGGGCGGATCGTACGAGAACATATTGCCGTCACGGTCACGTATGCATCCGTGCCACGCATAGTTCGAATCCGCATACCCCGCCGAGATCAATCCCGCCGGATTCACACTGTGACCTGCCGTACCTTGATATGCACCGGTACCTGCTCCCGGACAATCGTATGACCTGAACTGCCCGAAGCGTGACCGGATGAATCCGTGATACACATTGCCGGCGTCTTGGTAGGTTCCCACGATCTCCAAGGCCGAGTTCATTCCGTGAACCTCAATCGTGCCCTGTCCAGCCCCCTTACCCGCCTTTGGAGGATCGAACGGAATGATGGTGCCATCGGGAGTGCGCAAGAAACCGTGATAGACGTTGTTGGCGTCGACGTATGTCCCCATGATCCAGCCTCCTTGCACGATGCCAACCGGCATAGTGCCCTGGCCGGAGGCTGCGCCTGCGCCGGGAACATCGAAGGTGATGTTTTGTTGCCTCCATTGTGGTTGTGGTTGCGCTTGCGGCCACGCGGCTGCAACAAAGCAGGTGACAAGTAGCAACATCAGAATGCTGATGCCTTTCATGACTGCCTCCAGGAAATGAACTCGTGTTGAACTGCGTTGAACTGCCCGGTCGAAGGTGATTCCCCCATACGCTACTGCGGTCTGACCGCCTCACTTCCGAATCGGCCCAAGCCAAAGCGCCGTTGCAACATCTTGCGAACATTCTCCGGCTGAGTGACCTTCGGGCGTTCCCTCGTCACACCTGAAGCGAAAGCCGCGTCGCTCTCGTTCTCAACGGGGGTCGCCAGAAAAGCGTGCCATTCGCCGGTACTGACGACCACCGCTTGGCCCGCGATTTGCCCACGAGAATTGATTCCTGTTGCGTACCACAGGAACAACGGCGACCCGGGTGGAATGAGAGTATTCAGGTCAGTCATCACGCCGTCTTGCCAGAGGAAAGCGCTGGAGTTGCCGCCAAGAAACGGCTGGTCGGAGGCCCCTCCCACCACCTGCCCCGCGTCGTTAATGCCTTCGGCAATGCTGTTGGGATAGCCGGACAGTGTGCCGAGATCGGTCATTACACCGTTCTCCCAAAGGAAGGCGTGGTTGACGCTGTCGCCCAGCAAGTCTGACGCGCCAACCACCTGCGTTTTGTTGTTGATCGCTTGGGGGATGTTGAGCGCCTGCCCCCCGAGGGTACCAAGATAGATCGGAGCCCCGTGTTTATAAAGCAAGGCGTGCCAAATGCTGGTGGCGCAATCGGGGGAAGAGAGTCCCCCAATTTGGCCTAGATCATTAATTACGAAGGCCGCTCCTGACGTATCGCCTTGAAGAATCGGGAGTTCACGGACTCGACCTTGTTCCCAGATCACAGGTCTCTCGATAAGGACCTG
>JBEKXQ010000178.1:0-6513 GCA_049511915.1 Candidatus Korobacteraceae bacterium | reverse complement strand
CAGCAGCGCATCAAAAGCTTAACCGCCAAGGCCAAACAACTCGGCTATGAACTGACTGCAGTAAACGCTTGAGGCCGTCACGCTTGAGACAATCAAACCAAACCGGACAAGTCACAGGTTAGGGTAGGGCGTTTTACGGCCAGATGAAAGGAAAGCGTTCGTAAACACTGGCAGACTTCTTGGAAATAATTGTCCGGAATCCGGCAAATTTAGTGTCGGCAGAATTGCCTTCTGGTGCACGCTCAAAGCCATCACTAGGGGGACGCCGGTGTCGGGCCCCAGATTTGCGATAGTCCATTACGGCGGTGAATGGACGATCCAGTCTCAACCAATCCAGGCATAGTAGGCTGGTTAAGAAAGTCGGTTCGCCGTTCGCAGCATGGTCCCATTCAGCTCGACGTCCAACCAACGCCCGCTAAGCCTGCTTCAGTCAATGTCGTTGCTCCGAAACCCATACCCGACAATTACTACTTTTTCGAGTTCTTCATCGAGATCATTCTGGACGGGGGGACTTATCTCGGTTATCCGAAGACGGCGATTAACGATCTGGGCGTCACACCTCCTGTTCTCCGTTGGGCTTCGCCGCTCAAGCTTGCTCTCCCGGACCCCTCCATATCGCACATGCGTTGGATCGATGATCCGAAAACAGGCTTAGCGCAACGCAAGATTACCTGTGCCCAAGACCTACTCGGCGCGGACGGAATTGTTGGACAGAGAAAGTTGCGATTTGCGGGGATCCTGCAAGAAACGAAGAATCAGGTGGTCTATAGCTTGCACAACGAAGACGGCCAATTCCGCATAGCCTACGCGTTCCCCCGCGAACTGTTTGCTTGACCAAAAGCACCTTCGCCAAGCTAGCCGCTTGTTCCATCCACGTTGCCACCTTTAGCAATCTGAGGTCATGCCAGGTCAGCGGCCGCCCCCATTACCATTGCCGAGGCAAACCGATCTGTAGCCTGGGATATCTGACCTTGTGGGCGCACGGCGATCCCATGCCCGGGGTCTCGACGCTAAATGCGACCGATGGTGTGACAGCGTCGAACATAGCGATCATCGGCAATGTCAACGGAGAGACCAACGCCTATGCCTATGGCGTCACGCAATTGATTCTGGACATTCCCAGCTACTTCGCGCCGTAGCGCGGTGGATGATCGGCGCCGGCGCTCTTGTCGTCGAGCAGGGCGAGCCTGCACCGGGTGCGGCGTGCCACCACACTGGCGTGCCTCACCGAAGCTTCTTCTATTTGGGTGGATTTGACGTGGAAGACCTGTAATTTGTTTCCCGTTCCCATCACATCACCCTGCGACGCAGATCATCGACAAATGTTCGGCGCAAGGTGTGAAATTCTAGTGGATGCCTCGGAGAAGTTTTCGCCGGCCTTTTTCCGACCCACTCTGATCGATCTCCGCGGCGAGAACAAGACCCCCGACCATCCTTCTCCCGGGCATCCAAGCGCGTCCTTCTCTTCGGTCCGTTTTCTTTCGCGACACATGGCAAGGAGGCCAATCTCATGCATATCAAGCAGCAATTCTTCAGAATACTTTGCGGTGCGCTGGTGCGCGTGACAACCATAACTCTGGTGGTCGGGATGTTGGTTACCTCGGCCCTTGCGCAGAACCCGGTCCCACCCACGGCCCAACCAGTCGTTCCAACCCCCAGCCCGTCGTGCCCCGGAACGCCCACGCCTGCAAAGGCATTAATAGATTGGGCACAGTTTGTCTTTGATCCCTGTCACACGGGTTTCAACCTGTATGAGTTTGTTCTGACCCCCGCTACGGTCCTAAACCTCCGTCTGCACTGGCAGTACACGACGGAGGGCCAGGTCAATTCTTCGCCGGCGGTAGCCAACGGCGTGGTGTACGTGGGGTCCTACGACGGTAATGTATACGCCTTGAACGCTCGCACGGGAGCACTCCTGTGGAAGTACACGACGGGGGACTATGTCCGGTCTTCGCCGGCGGTGGCCAACGGCGTGGTGTACGTCGGGTCCCAAGACCATAACGTGTACGCCTTGAACGCCAGCACGGGAGCACTCCTGTGGAAGTACACGACGGGGGACTATGTCGAGTCTTCGCCGGCGGTGGTCAACGGCGTGGTGTACGTGGGGTCCTACGACCATAACGTGTATGCCTTGAACGCCAGCACGGGCGCGCTCCTGTGGAAGTACACGACCGGAAACCAGATCTGGTCTTCGCCGGCGGTGGCCAACGGCGTGGTGTACGTCGGGTCTTTTGACCTTAACGTGTACGCCTTGAACGCCAGCACCGGAGCATTCCTCTGGAAGTACACGACGGCGAACTGGGTCTATTCTTCGCCGACGGTGGTTAACGGCGTGGTGTACGTCGGGTCCTCGGACTTCAACATGTACGCGTTGAACGTCAGCACGGGAGCACTTCTTTGGAACTACAGGACGGGGAGCTATATCACTGCTCCGTCTGCGGTGGCCAACGGCGTGGTGTACGTCGGGTCCTACGACAATAAGGTGTACGCCTTGGACGCCAGCACGGGAGCGCTCCTGTGGAACTACACGACCGGGGGGCCCTATGTCCGACCCGCGCCGGCGGTAGCCAACGGCGTGGTATACGTCGGGTCCGGGGACGATAACCTATACGCGTTGAACGCCAGCACGGGAGCACTCCTGTGGAACTACACTACGGGAGGTGCTGTCGAGTCTTCGCCGGCGGTGGCCAACGGCGTGGTATACGTCGGGTCCAATGACGGTAAGCTATATACCTTCGGTTTGTAGGTCGGCCCGTCACCGCTGCCGCCGAAGGTTCGTAAACCTCGAGGTTCTCGTCTAGCGGGGGCCGGAAAGGAGGCTTACCCCACTAAAGGTCTTTTGGCAAGAGATATGCTTTAAGCGCAGCACATGATTCTGGAAGTCAATGTCCCCCCATATTAGGGGGAGTGCTTCGCGGAAAACCCGTGGCTTCGTTTCAATTGGCAAAACCAGTAAACGACGGAGAATACGAGTTCGGAGGAATGGCGGACACCAATCGTTGTTCTTCCAGTGCAGCGGTTTCGACGTCATGCCGCTCGTTCACCAGCTCACCGCCCCAACACTGCTGGTGCGGATGGCAGACCGTCGGGAGTGCTGCCGATGAATGATCGGTTCACAGTGCCGCGAACAGGCGAGACGGGTGTACGATGGTGCCGTTCTTGAGGCCAAGAAGGGAATTCCGGCTAAATTCGATCTGCCATAAAGCAGGTTTCGCGCTGGTCGAGCGAAATGATAGCAGCCAGAACAGGCACGATTTGCAAGCATGTCTCTTCGAGACAATGTTTCGCGTGGCCTAAACTGCCCGTCTTTGTGCTTGCCGTGCTGCTCACCTCGGCAGCGTCAGCGCAGTCGAACTCTTCGCCCACAACCCCGTCTACGCCTCAAACCTCCAGCCAAAATACTCCGGAGATCAGTTCGCACGACGAAACGACCACGTTCAAAGTGAAGGTCAATCTGGTTGAGGTTCGCGTGGTTGTGCGCGATGCAAAGGGAAAGGGCATCGGAAGTCTCAAACAGAAGGATTTCCAGTTGCTGGACAACGGCAAGCCCCAGGTGATCAGCAAGTTCAGCGTTGAGCAGGCGGGCAAACCGACGCTTGGCGCCGAGAATGCCTCTCAGCCTTCCAGCGAAAACGCTGAGCAGCCGCCAGCCACCGTAAGCGTTCCCGACCGCTATATCGCCTACGTATTCGACGATGTTCACCTCCAGTTTCCGGATCTTGCGCAGGCACGTAACGCCGCTGCGCGCCAGTTGCAATTGCTGCAGCCGACCGCTCGCGCCGCCATCTACACCACGTCAGGTCAGACGCGGCTCGACTTCACCGACGATCGCTCGCAACTGATTGCAACCTTGAACCGAATCCAGCCGAAATCGCTGACCAACACAGGCATAACTCCGTGTCCAAACATCTCGTACTACTTGGCCGACGCGATTGTGAACAGGAACGACGCTCAGGCGTTGCAAATAGTCACAGCGGATGCCGTGAATTGCGGCGCGGTCGTTGCCTCTAGCGTAGGAGGCTCCGCCTCGGCACAGGCCCAGGTATACGGGTTCGCACGCCGCGAACTGACTTTCGGCGACCAGGAAATTCGGCTCTCTCTGGGCGTCTTGCAGGATGTTATCCGGCAGCTGGCCACAATGCCCGGTCAGCGGACTGTCATCCTGGTTTCTCCCGGATTCATGAACATTAACGAGTTGCCGATGGAGTCGCAAATCGCCGAGCGGGCCTTGCATTCAGACATTGTCATTAATGCTTTGGACGCGCAAGGGCTCTATACGAACATGCCCGATGCCAGCGAACAGAGGTCTCCAAGCCCAGCAATAGCTCCTCAGATGTTGCTGTATCACACGGCTGAGCAGCAAGCCAATCGAGATGTTATGGCCGACCTGGCGGACACGACCGGAGGAATTTTCTTTCACAATAATAACGATCTGGAGGAGGGTTTTCATCGGCTTGCGGGACAGCCGGAGTTCTCTTATCTGCTGGGGTTTGCTCCTCAGAACTTGAAGCTGGACGGGCATTATCACAAGCTGAAAGTCATTCTCAAGCCGCCAGCCGAGAGTACGATTCAGGCCCGCAAGGGCTACTATGCTCCCAAGGAGGCTATTGATGCGTCCGCGCAGGCTAAGCAGGCGATCGAGGATGCCGTCTTCTCGCAGGAAGACGTGCGCGAGATTCCAGTCGAGCTGCACACTCAATTCTTTAAGCCGGACGAAAATGACGCGAAGCTCTCGATCCTGGTACGGATGGACGTGCGGCATTTGCACTTTCGCAAAGCCGACGGTAGGAACAATAATGACGTGACGGTAGTCTCGGCGCTCTTCGATCGCAATGGGAATTTCATTAGCGGCAGCCAGAAGATCCTGCAGATGCATTTGAAGGATGAAACGCTCCAAGACCGGTTGAACTCGGGAATCACCTTGAAGAGCAGCTTCGACGTCAAGCCGGGAAGTTACATCGTGCGTCTAGTGGTGCGGGACGAAGATGGACAACTGGCGGCGCAAAGCAGTGCAGTAGAAATTCCATAGGCGGAGGATGGAACCATGAAGTCCCGGGATTTCTTGCTCGCAGCAGCTCTCACCTTTATCGCGACGGGTGGGGCACAGTCACAGCAGACCAACTCTCCAGCCGCGGAAGCTTCGGGCCCGACATTTAAGGCGGAAACGCGCTTAGTTCTGGTCGACACTGTGGTGACGGACAAGAAGGGAAACTACATTCGCGACCTGACGGCGAAGGACTTCCGCGTCTTTGAGGACAACAAAGAGCAGCCGATCAAGAGTTTCTCCTCGGAGAGCAATGCCTCCGCTCCTTCCGTCGACCAGCGGCGCTACCTGGTGCTGTTTTTCGACAACTCCACGGTGAGCCAAGGCGATCAGGCGGCAGCCCGTGCCGCAGCCTTGAAGTTCCTGGACGCCAATACCGGTGCGAATCGCTACATCGCTGTCGTGGATTTCGGCGGCACTCTCCGCATCGCGCAGAACTTCACCACCGACGCTGAGCGCCTGAAACAGATGGTGCGCACCATGAAATTCTCGGCCGTCTCACCCACGCCGCCGGTGGTGGATGCAGCGACACCTTCTCCCGGAGCCATACCGCAACCTTCATCCGTCATACCGCAGTTGGCAAGCGCCTCCGCCGATTTCGGCGCGCGCACCCTGCTGCTGGCGCTGCGTGACATGGCCAGGGGACTGGCCGACGTCCCCGGCCGCAAGACGCTGGTGCTCTTGTCGGCGGGCTTTCCCATGAATCTTGACGATCCCAACTATTCGGTGTTGCATTCCGAACTCATGGCAGCAATCGATGCCTGCAACAAGGCCAACGTCGCCATCTATCCCATCGACGTTCGCGGAGTGGGTGCGGTCAGTATGGCACCACCGATACGAATCTTTCCTGCATCGCCTTCAGCCAAGCTGGTGACGGCAACGCTCCAGCTCAGCGCAGACGGCAACGATAAGGATGCGACCACACCAGGCAGAGATCAGGACCCGCCCGTCCATCTCGTCTTCGTGCAGAAAGGTCACAATAGTGGAACGCGAGGCGCAGGGACTGGAACGGGCACGACTTCAGCCGCTGGCGCTCGCGGTGGTAGCACGCCTACGATCGTCGCGCCTAACGCCCCATATAGCAATGGCCAAGGTATCATTCCAACGATCTCGACCGGCGCCCACAATCAAGCAGTTTTGTATGAGCTTGCCCAAGGAACCGGTGGATTCGTCATTGTCAACAGTAACGATCTTCTGGGAGGACTGCAGAAGATCGCCCAGGAACAGGGCCAGTACTATCTGCTGTCCTACACGCCGCCCGACTCTGAAGAAGGCAGTTGCCATACCCTGCGCGTTAAGGTGGACCGTGGCGACACAGTAGTCCGTTCGCGCAGTGGATATTGCAATGTTAAGCCGACGGACCTGCTGGCCGGCAAGCCGATCGAGAGGCAACTGGAAAATCAGGCCGGCGGCTCGCAACCGGGCAACGTTGCGGCTTCCATGCAGGCGCCCTACTTTTACACTGCGGC
>JBEKXQ010000177.1:0-6522 GCA_049511915.1 Candidatus Korobacteraceae bacterium | reverse complement strand
CAACAGACACTGTGTTGTGCTATCGTCGGACACGCGGAAGCCTTTCTTCTTGCTTCAAACACTGATTTGACACCATGTTTGTCGCAGAAGAGAGCTTCCGCGTCTTCATTGTCACGAATTATTCAGGTTAATAGCTGGGCATATTTGCGAGGGTGATTGGGCAAGCCCTAGAAAGCCCGCTGAGCATTGCGTTTGCTTGCATTGAACAGAACCACTAGCGGTCATGGCAGCACCGGCTGAAACGAGAACACCCAACTTCCACCGAGCGACAATCGCTCACCAAGAGTACGGATGGAAGGGTGGCGACAGTGGCAACTCGGCGGAGGAAAACCTTGCCTATGAAAATGGGTAACGAATCTACTTGACTCCGACCGGCCTTCTCATGGAAGGCCATTGCACAACCAATCCCGACGACAGGAGTACGAACGTGCGCAAAGGAGCGAAGACCCGGCGGGACATCATTCGTAAGGCGGCGCCAATTTTCAATCAGAAGGGATACGACGGCCCCGCTCTTTCCGATCTCATGCGTGCGACCGGGTTGGAGAGGGCGGAATCTACCGGCACTTTGCAAGGCTAAGACGACTCCATCGATTGCCTGACTTCATGTGAAGATTCACGCGGAAGTTCCTTACTCGGCCATTTGGTGATCGCGTGTCGATCGCGCCGCCTTCTTTGACTCGGCACGTACAATACTCCTAACAGGGTTTACTGCGGTCCCATCTCATGGCTGGCCAAACCATCTCGCACTACCGCATCCTCGAGAAGCTCGGCGGTGGCGGGATGGGTGTGGTGTACAAGGCCGAAGATACCCGTCTTCGTCGCTTTGTCGCCCTCAAGTTCCTTCCCGACGATTTAGCCCACGACCGGCAGGCGCTGGAGCGCTTCCGGCGCGAAGCTCGCGCCGCCTCTGCGCTGAACCATCCCAACATCTGCACCATCCACGACATTGGCGAGGAGGATGGTCGAGCGTTCATCGCCATGGAGTTCCTCGATGGAATGACGCTGAAGTACCGTCTCGGCGGGCATCCGATGGACTCGGATTTATTGCTGACGCTGGCTATCGACATCGCAGATGCGCTGGACGCCGCACATCAAGTGGGCATAATTCATCGCGACATCAAGCCCACCAATCTTTTCGTCACAAAGCGCGGACACGCCAAGATTCTCGACTTCGGCCTGGCGAAGGTAAGTTTGACAGCCCGAGCGCTGCAAGCAGCAGGCGCCGTTCCCGCTGAGACAGGTACGCTCAGTGAGGAGCTTCTATCCAGTCCGGGGGCGATGCTAGGCACCGTGCCCTACATGTCGCCGGAGCAGGTGCGAGCCAAGGAGTTGGACGCGCGCACCGACCTGTTCTCTTTCGGCGCGGTGCTCTACGAGATGGCTACGGGTAAAGTACCGTTCCCGGGCGAAAGCTCGGGCGTGATTTGCTCGGAGATCCTGACCAAGAATCCGCCACTGCCTTCACAGATCAATGCGAGTGTGCCAGCCGAGCTGGAAAGCATCATCCATCGCGCGCTGGAAAAGGATCGGGAGCTGCGTTACCAGCACGCGGCAGACATGCGGGCCGATTTGCAGAGGCTGAAGCGGGATTCGGACCCGCACCGTTCGGCGGCGGCAGCGCACGCCACAGACAAGTGGAAGAAGGTAGCGCTGATCGCGATTATCTTGCTTGCCGCTCTGGTTGCCGTCGGCGTCGGGTACCTTCACCACGGGAGCAAGTTCCACGAAAAAGACACGATCGTTCTGGCTGATTTCGACAATCGAACCGGGGAGAGCGGCTGGGATGCCACCTTGAAATTAGCGCTCACCAATGATCTGCAAGATTCCCAGTATTTAAACCTGCTTCCCGACCAAACCGTCAGCGAGACTTTGAAGTTGATGAAACGCCAGCCCGACGAGCGCCTGACTAAAGATTTGGCGAAACAGGTCTGTCTGCGGAACGGCAACAAGGCGCTATTGACAGCTTCCATTGCCAAGATGGGCGAGCGATACCATCTCGATTTGAGGACCATAAACTGTGCGACAGGAACAATGCTGGCAAGCGCGGATACTGATGCTGATAGCAAGGAGAAGGTGATAGCGGCCCTCAAGGGAGCGAGTAACGAACTACGGCAAAAGCTCGGCGAGTCACTAGTTTCGGTGGAAAAGAACAGCACACCGCTGCCCCAAACCACGACTGCGTCGCTTGAAGCGATCCAGGCGTATGCTATGGGCCTTAAGATGAAAGCCGCGCACGGCTCCGGGGCCGCTGTGCCATTCTACGAACGGGCCATCGAACTCGACCCTGAATTCGCCGAGGCCTACGCCGCTTTGGGCGCCGCCTACAGCGACTTGGGCGAAGATACGCTGGCGATGGAGAACTCTCGCAAAGCTTACGAACTGCGTGACAGTGTGAGCAGTCAGCGCGAGAGGTTCCACATCAAGGCGGACTATTACGACTCAGTCGCCGGCGACATCGAAAAGGCCAATCAAACGTACCTCAATTGGATCCAGGTCTATCCCGACGACCACCGGCCGCACCAGAACCTGGCCGCGAACTACTCCGATATGGGTCAGTATGAGAAAGCAGTAGAGCAAGAAGAGACGGTCCTGCAATTACAACCGAATAATGTAAATGCGTTTACCGCCCTGATGGGCGATTACCTCGCGCTAGACCAGACCGAGAAAGCCAAGGATGTTTTTGAAGAAGCGCGCAAGCGCAAACTAGACCACAATTTTCTCGGCCTTTACCGCTACTACACCGCTTTCCTCGAGGGCGACAGCGAGACCATGCAAAAGCAGTTAGAGTGGGCCATGGGAAGGCCGGGGGCTGAAGACGCCCTTCTCTCCGCCGAATCGGATACCGAGGCGTTTTATGGCCGATTTGATCGCGCGCGGAGTTTTACCAAGCGAGCAGCGCAGTCGGCCAAAAATGCTGATGCGCCGGAGACAGCCGCCGAGTGGAAGGCCAATGCGGCGCTGCGCGAAGCCGAAGTCGGGAACACAGTCCAGGCGCGAGCCATTGCGGCCGATGCGATGGCTATGAGCGGCGGCAGGGATGTCGAGCTCCAGATTGCACTGGCATTGGCCAGGGCCGGACAATCAGCACAAGCCGAAAAAATCGCAGCGAAGCTGGATGCAGAATTTCCCCGCAGCAAGATGGTGCAGAATTACTGGCTGCCTACCATACGGGCTGCCATCGAGCTGCAGAAGAACAACGCTCCTATAGCCGTCGAGTTGCTGGAAATGACCGTCCCTTACGAGCTGGGATACGGATTGCAGGGACATATGTACCCCGCTTATCTTCGTGGCGAGGCCTATCTAAAGTTAGGGCGCGGGCACGAGGCAGCCGGAGAGTTTCAGAAAGTCATTGATCATCGCGGTGTCGTGCTGAATTTTGTGATTGGTTCCCTCGCACGGCTTCAACTAGCGCGTGCTGTAGCCATGAGCGGCGACACCGCGTCCGCGCGCAAGCAATACGAAGACTTCCTGGGTTTGTGGAAAGGCGCCGACGCGGATCTACCTGTCCTCAACGCCGCCCGAACCGAGAACAAACGTCTGAACTAGCCGTGGTCATTCGCCTACTTTGAGACCAACTTGGGCCCGCGTTGTCAATGCTACGGCGCGAAGTAGCCGGAGATGTCGAAGATCAGTTGCGTCAGTCCCTCTGCCCAAGCATCGATCGAACCATTCGTCGTTGGCACGATCGCCATGTTGGACGTGGTGAAGCCATCGTAGGCATTCAGGGTCGATACGACGGGCTGTAGTTGCCCGTCAGGCCACAAGGACAGGTAAGGCATGGAGCCCGGTGGCACCACGGTCGCGTTGAAGACGTACGCCTGCGCACTGCTGGGCGGCGCGCAAGCGCTGCCCAGCACATTCACCGTACGTTCGCCCTGGAACGGCTGCCCGCCATTGCTACGGCTGTCGTACACACGGCAAGGCGCTACGGAATATAACGAAAGCCCACCCGTTCCTGGTGCGGCGAAGTAGCCGTTCACGTCAACCAACAGGTTGGTGCTGTTGCTGTGGGCATAGAAGGCGGTGGAATTATTACTGCCTGCGGGTACGATGGCCGCGTTAGCAACGACCGTGCCCGTGTTGTCGTTAAGGGTGGAGACAACAGGTTGCGACTCGCCTTGGGGCCACACGGTTAGATAATCCAAACCGCCAGCGGCCGGGAGGACGGTGACGTTGAATGAATAGGCCGTGGCGTTGCTCGGAATACCGCAGGTTCCCGCAATCAGATAATCGCGTTCCACTCCCGCCTGCAGCGTCCCTCCATCCTGGTTGTTGCGGGTGTCAACGATGCGGCAGGGCGGTAGCGTGTAGAACTGATAGGTTCCGGAGGCAGGCGCCGTGAAGTAGCCATCGATGTCCAGAATGACGTTCGTAGTGTTGGTGACATACACACTGACCGCCCCCGAGGGCATCCCGGCGGGAACGATGGCGGCGTTGGCCTTCACCCGGCCATCTGCCGAGTTCAGGGTGGACACGACTGGCTGGCTCTCGCCCGTCGGCCAGATCGTCAAATATCCAAGCGTTCCGTCAGGCACGACGGTCACGTTGAGCGAGTATGCGATGGCATTGGATGGAATGTTGCACGGATTGCCGCTCTGCGCCAGCGGGAACGAGCGCATCGTACCTCCGCTGATCGGCGGTCCGCCATAAGTCCCAGCGGGATTGCGAGTGTCCACCACCCGGCAAGGCGTGGCCGGCACGAACTGCACCGGCGATAGCGGGAGCATGATCTCGAACACGGTTCCGCCGCCGTAAACTCCGCCATTCTGGGTCGTGCCGTAGAGGTTGCCGGTATTGAAGATCAGCCCGGCGTAGGGATGCTGCCCGTCGCCCGTGCCATTGCCGAAGCTGTACAGGGGGCTTTCCCGGCAACATCCAATGCCGTTGGGCGACAGCTCGAACGCCATCCCTTCGCTGTAAAGTCCGCCATTTTGGGTCGTGCCATAGAGGTTGCCGACAGTATCGAAGATCAGCCCAGCAGAGGGATTCTGCCCGTCAGTGCCACTGCCGAAGCTGTACGCCACCGTCTCCGTCCAGCCCCCGGTGCCGTTGGGCGACAGCTCGAACGCCGTCCCGTAGCTATAGGTGCCGCCGCCGTAGGTCGTGCCATACAGGTTGCCGAAAGTATCGAAGATCAGCCCGGCGTATGGGCTCTGCCCGTCGCCCGCGCCATTGCCGAAGCTATACAGGGGGCTTTCCCGACAGCATCCGATGCCGTTGGGCGATAGCTCGAACACCATCCCTTTGCTGTAGAGTCCGCCATTCCGGGTCGTGCCATAGAGGTTGCCGACAGTATCGAGGACCAGCCCGGCGTAGGGGTTCTGTCCGTCCATGCCGTTGCCGAAGTTGTACGCCACCGTCTCCGTCCAGCCGCCAGCGCCGTTGGGCGACAGCTCAAACGCCGTCCCGTGGCCGTAAGTTCCGCCATTGACAGTCGTGCCATAGAGGTTGCCGGCAGTATCGAAGATCAGCCCGCCGTATGGGTTCTGCCCGTCCGCGCCACTGCCGAAGTTATACAACACTGTCTCCGGGCCGTTGGGCGACAGCTCGAACACCGTCCCCTTGCCGTACATTCCGCCCGCAGACGTGGTGCCGTAAAGATTGCCGGCGGAATCGAAGATCACGTTCCCAAACGGATTCTGCCCGTCGTTGCCACTGCCGAAACTGTGCAGTATCGTATCGGTGCCGTTGGGCGACATCTCAAACACCGTCCCCTTGCCGTACATCCCGCCCATAGAGGTGGTTCCGTCAAGATTGCCGGCGGAATCGAAGATCAGGTTCCCAAGCGGATTCTGCCCGTCGTTGCCGTTGCCGAAGCTGTGGACCGCTATCTCCTGTATCCCGCTGAAGATCGCTGTTACCGACAGATTCTGAGTCATGATGACCATACAGGAACCGGTGCCGCTGCAGGCTCCGCTCCAGCCGGAGAATATCCCTCCCGGGGTTGGCGTGGCGTTCAGAGTTACTTGGGAGTTGGCCTGATAGGTGTGGCTGCATGTGCCAGGACAGATGATAAACCCGTCTTTGCTCGTCACGGTTCCAGCGCCACCGGTGGACACAGTTAGGCTGTAGAAACCCTGGTTCTGGGTGAACGTAGCTGCAACCGAGAGGTCTTGCGTCATCGTGACATTGCAAGAACCGGTACCGCTGCAAGCCCCACTCCAACCGGTAAAGCTCCAACCTGTGGCTTGCGTGGCATTTAGAGTGACCTGCGTACCGTCGGAGTAAGAGTAACCACAGACGCCGGGGCAGTTGATATCGCTGTCCTTGCTGGTCACGGATCCGCTACCGTTGGTCGATACCGTCAATACGTAGTTGAGTTGGCTGAATGTGGCGGTGACAGATAGATTCTGGGTCACAGTTACATTGCATGATCCTGTTCCAGTGCAGGCCCCGCTCCAACCCGTAAACGTCAACCCTGATGCCGGTGCGGCATTGAGCGTTACCTGCGTGTTGACCGGGTAAAGGTGGCTACACATACCTGGGCAGCTGATGAAACCGTCAGTGCTGGTTACCATCCCG
>JBEKXQ010000176.1:0-6566 GCA_049511915.1 Candidatus Korobacteraceae bacterium | reverse complement strand
ACTGCGGCGCGTCCGCAACCCGCGAAGCACGGCTCCGAGCCAGAGCCGAAACAGGTCAAACATGGCAACCAAGTTATAGCAGACCGACTTTGCCGACTGCCCTGCGAAGTTGTTGATTTCACGGCCGGACAGGATTGTGACGAGGCACAGGATGCGATGGGCTTCGGAAACCAGTCGGAACTTCGCACCGTCTCCGTCAAAGCTCCATGGTCGGCCATGTTCGACCACCTCGATGCGCGGCTCGTCGTGCCGATAAAGAAGCTCGTTCGCAACCTTGCCGTCTGGGCTTTTGTAGGTCAGCTCGACAGCCGTTGATCCATACCACTGGATATTGACGACCGTGACGAAACAGTCCCGCAGAATGCCTTTGACGGTCGCGTTCGGCCGAAGATCCTCTAGTTTATTCATCTGATAAGCAGTGAACGACAAGAATAAGCCAGAAAATCACAATTCCCAATAGGTTTAGTCACTTACCTTGGGTCGGTTCCCACGATTGCTGGAACGGGGCGCTCCCGCCGCTGCTCCAGTGGCCGGCGTTCCAAAAAACCTCCGCAATACAGGCGAGCGTCGTGAGCATGTTTTCAGCAACTTACGACAGCGCGCTGATCGTGTCAATAAACATTTGTTTACTGAGACAGTCATCCCGGAGGATAATGTCGATGCAAAGGCGTCGGCTTCAGATAGGGTACGAGATGGCCTGTTCTCGCCACCTATCTTTTGAAAGCTAGCCTCCGAGTCGCCCCGTGATCCAGGAGGCGGCCCGAGAGCCGCGACTAATCGGCGTGGCCGTTCGGAGACTATTAACAGTTCGTTAAGAGATTGATTTTGACGGTGGTGCAGACTAGACTTTGCACCATCCGTAAAAGAGCACTGTGGGGTCAAACTTCGATTCATTCGAGGCGGATATTCTTCACTCCTTGGGAGTGGAACCAATCCCTCGCAACTGTCCCCTTGCGAGACCAACGCGGCTGTACCTGCAAGGAGACATCGTATGGATTTTCGAGCGTGTATCGGAAAGCTGGCCTTGGGAGCTTTTGCTGTCTCAAGTTTTTTCGCGGGCGGAAGTGCTTCCGCGCAGGTGGTCACCGGCACGTTAGGTGAGCCCAGCGCCACAACGACCATCAAAGGGAATCAAATCCCGGCGCCACCCCCGCCGTTCGGCGGCGTGATCAAGGAAAGCGCGCAGGATTCCAAGACTTGGTGGCCGCCCCGCGTCGTGCCACCGAAGGGCGCACCCAACGTGCTCCTCATCCTGACCGATGACCAGGGGTACGGCGTCCCCGGCACCTTTGGAGGTATCATCCCAACGCCGAACCTGGACCGCATCGCGAAGGCAGGACTGCGCTACATCGAATTCAACTCCACCGCGCTATGTTCGCCAACGCGGGCGGCGCTGATCACCGGCCGCAACCACCACCCGGTGGGCTTCGGTGTAATCACCGAGTTGTCCACGGGCTTCCCGGGCTATGACTCGATCATCGGTTCGGACAACGCCACCATCGGCGCGATTCTCAAAGGCAACGGCTATGCCACGTCGTGGTTCGGCAAGAACCACAACACGCCGGGCTTTGAATACAGCATCGCAGGCCCCTACGACCAATGGCCGTCGGGGATGGGCTTCGATTACTTCTACGGCTTCATGGGCGGCGAGACCGACCAGTGGACGCCATACCTGTTCCAGGACCACACTCAGATCACGCCGTGGATTGGCAAGCCGGGCTACAACCTCACCACCGATATGGCCGACGAGGCAGTCAAGTACCTTCACCAGCTTAACGCTGCGGCGCCCGACCAGCCGTTCTTCCTTTATTACGCCACCGGCGGAAGCCACTCGCCGCACCAGCCAAAAAAGGAGTGGAGCGACAAGTTCAAGGGCAAGTTCGACATGGGCTGGAATGCGATGCGCGAACAGATCTTCGCTAACCAGAAAAAGTTGGGGGTGATCCCCGCGAATGCGCAGCTCACACCGTGGCCGGATGACTTGCCGAAGTGGGACTCTCTCACAGCCGACCAGAAGAAGGTATACGCCCGGCAAGCCGAGGTGTACGCGGGTTACACGGCCTATAGCGACTACGAGATCGGCCGCGTCATCCAGGCTGTTGAAGACATCGGTAAACTTGACAACACCCTGATCATCTACATCGACGGCGATAACGGTACCAGCCCCGAGGGCACGCTGGTGGGCACGTCCAACCAGTGGAGAGCCTACAACGGCATCCTGGACGAACCCATCGCCGAGCAACTCAAGGTCTTGGACGCGTGGGGCTCGGATAAGACCTACCCGCACATGGCGGTTGCATGGTCGTGGGCCTTCGACACACCGTTCAAGTGGACCAAGCAGATTGCGTCACACTTCGGCGGCACGCGCCAGGGCCTGGCCATTTCATGGCCCGGTCATATCGACGATGTGGGTGGTATCCGCACGCAGTTTCACCACGTTATCGACATCGTGCCGACCATCCTGGAAGCTGCGGGGATCCCGGCGCCGGACACGGTCAACGGCATTCAGCAGAAGCCGATTGAAGGGGTGAGCATGGCGTACACCTTTAAGAAGGCGAACGTCAATGCGCCCTCGACCCGCGACACCCAATACTTTGAAATGATCGCCAACCGCGGCATCTACCACGACGGCTGGTACGCCTGCACGACTCCGCCGCATGGACCGTGGATCTTGAATGCGCCCCTGCCTCCCCCGGATCAATACAAGTGGGAGCTGTACCACCTGAGCGAGGATTACTCGCAGTACAACGATCTCGCGGCTACGATGCCTGACAAGCTGAAGGAGATGCAGGCACTTTTCCTGCAGGAGGCGAAGAAGTACAACGTGCTACCGCTGAATAACGATACGTTTGCGAGGGCGCTCGCACCACGGCCGAGCGCCATTGCAGGCCAGACGGTCTTCACCTACTCGGGTGTTCTGCCCGGCATTCCAACTGGAAGTGCACCGAACTTCCTGGGTAAGTCGTACACGATCACCGCCGAGGTCACGGTGCCAGCAGGTGGCGGCGACGGTATGATCGTCACCAATGGCGGGCGCTTTGGCGGGTATGGATTGTATCTGCTCAAAGGCAAGCCGGTGTTCGATTACAACATGCTCACCCTCGCTCAGTACCGCTGGGTAGGCCAGCAGCCGCTCACCGCAGGCAAGCACACGATCGTGTTCGATTACACCTATGATGGCCCTGGCATCGGCAAGGGGGGCAGCGGTGTACTGAAGGTGGACGGCAAGGTCGTTGACACAGAGAAACAGGCTAACTCGATTGCTTTCCTGGAGGTGGCTGACGAGACCTTCGACGTCGGCATCGATACCCGCACTGGTGTGAACGACAACGACTACAAGGTGCCCTTCCCGTTTGCTGGCACGATTGACAAGCTGACCTTCAAACTCGGGCCGTCGCAGCTTACCGCAGAGGACAACAAGAAGGCCGCGGAAGCAATCGCCTCAGCCCGAGACTAGGCGGCTAGGGCGAACCGAACCGTGAATTCAAACAAACGCGCTGCCAGCCCCAATACTGGCAGCGCGTGTCAACACATTAGCAAGTCACTTGCTTCCAAGTAACTCGCACTTCGGCTCCCGACCGCACGTCAATAGTTGTTGTGAAATCGCCAAGTCGTAGGTAATCCGGGGTGCGCGGCCTGGTCCCTGTTAGGGTACGACTTGGCCCGTTTTCATGAACCGTCGTATAAAGTGTGGGGTTGTTGTCTCAATTCACATTCACTTAGCTCGAGGAATCGACTGAGCCGCTGGGCGGAGCAGATTGGAGAACAAAATGGAGATCGAGATCATTCACTGCCCGACGTGACAGAACAATAAAGCCAAGGTCGCGAGTCTCGTGACCCTCATTAAGGATCGCCTGAACATTGAAGCCGTCATTACGCCTGGTAAGCACGGTCAGTTCGAGGTTATCGCTGACGGCAAGAGGATAGCCAAGCGCGGTGGAAACTGGCTCACACGGAGCTTTGGCGCCGGCTACCCCGACCTCGACAGCGTAGTCGAGCAACTCGAGAAGCACCGTGCGATGGGCGCAGCACGGTAGGCAGCAGGTTTCGATTTGTCTAAAGTCGGGCGCTCATGGCCTTTCTTGTAGCGGGCAGATAGGGTTCGTGAAAATCCCCATGTCATACGTAATCCGGCTGAGCGGCCCGGTTCCTGATAGGGTACGAGATGGCCTGTTCGCGCCAGCTAAAGGCCACATGCCCGGCGACCCGCCGAGTAACAATAACTTCAGCTTGCGTGGCCCACGATTCGATTGGTCACGGCGCGAGTTAACGAATACGGCAAAGCTATGAGAACCGGCCCGACAATCAGTGCGGCACCAGGGAACACTTCATGCAAGATCAGGAACTGCGATAACGCATCCAGCAGGATCGACATGGCAATCAACACGGAGAGCTGCTCGAAAGCCCCTTTGAGCAACGCTTGACGGCCCTGACTGTCGAAGAGAATGCCCAGAATGTAGGGCGCTCGCCGAGCCTGCGCATCCGAGATTCCGGCCCGTATGCCGAGGAAGATGGCCACTGCGGGCTGCAGAATGAATCGGAAACGACCGGGGCCCGTCAAGCGCTTGGGAAGGTCTTCCAGAAATCTGCGTGAAAAGAGGTAGAAGCCGCCATGCTGATAGGCATACTGCAGCGAAAAGGGAACGGCGGCGATCAGGACCAGAACGACCAGAACGAACACGGCGTTTCGAATTGTCAGAGTGCGTTTCAATCCGACGCCGATCACGGTTCCCTCTCCTCGTCCATCGTTTCGTCCAGCGCGACCGACTCACTTCGCTTTTTCGATGACCGCCTTAACCTTTCCATCGTGAATCGCACGTTTGAGCGCGGCGTGGTCTTTTTCGTTCTGGTCAGCGTAGGCCCCTGAGAAGGCGGCGAGCGCCTTGTCGAACGTGTCGCTCTTGCCCAGGTACCCACTGATGACCGCAGGCTCCCCGGAGCGCGCATGGGAAAGCGCCAGCGAGTAGCCACACCATTCGGCGAAGAGGGTCATCTCGGCCGTGCCGAACGTCTCGACGGCAGGCTTGATCTTGACGTCCCGGAGCTGGCGGACATAGAAGTGACGTCCTCTCCTCCCCTCCGTCCATCCCAGGAAGATGTCGCTGGACGGCTGCATGAGCCGGAGGCCGTTCACCACACGCTCTCCGTGGTTGGGGAAGACGCTCTTTCCCGCAAAGCCCTCCAGCACCGAGGCGCGTGCCTCCTTGAATTGCAGAATGAGGGGATCTCCTCCGCGGGCCATCAGCAGAAGCACCCAGCAGAGAGTGCCGACGCTTCCGACGCCGACAACCTTGACCGCGGCGTCCATGATCTCGTAGTGATCGAGCAACATGCGATGGCTAGGCCTCATGGTTTCGCGGTACCGGTCGATGCCCTGCTTGACTTCCCAGTGGATCTCCCCGGCGGTGTGACCTTTCCAGTGGAAGATCGCCGGGAGCTGGTCTTTGAAGTGCGTCGCGTCGCCCCGCCCGAAGCGTCCACGAGCTTCGGGAAGAGGCCTTCGGAGGTGCTGCTCTCGCGCGCCTGCGCCAGGCGCTTGATCACGCGGCGACGGATCCCAGGATCCTCGATGCCCGAGATCAGCATGTTGATATCGACGGCGAAGTACCACAGGTCCAGCACCTTCATTTCGCTGAACTCGGCCATGCGCTCGCGGTAGGACCTGACACAGCCGAGGACCGCATCTTTGGCGACGGATTCGCTGAGGCCGTTGTCGCGACAAGCGACCACGATGCTCGCGGCAAGACGCTTGAGGTCCCACTCCCAAGGCGCCGGGAGGGTCTCATCGAGGTCATTGAGGGCGAAGATGACTTGCCTCTCCGCGGTGGCGAGACCCCGGAAGTTGACCAGATGGGAGTCTCCGCCGCATTGCACGCGGATGCCAGTGGACGGAGTTCCTGCCAGATCCTGCGCCATGGCGAACGCCGAACCCCGGTAGAACGTGAATGGAGACAGCACCATGCGCCCGTGGCGAAGGGAAATGAGACCGGGGATGCGCCCCTCGTCGGTCTTCAGCACCACGCGGACCGGATCCGGCCGGTTGTACGGCGGTTTCCAATCGGCATGGGACGTTCGTGGACACTTTTCGCGCAGTGCCTTGCCTGCTGCATAAAGCTCATCATGTGAAAGATGCGCTGCGAACGCGGCAGTTTTCGCACTCACCTTGATTGGAACGACCTTTGCGGTTGCGGTCATATGCTTCGTGCCTCCGGCACTGTAATTATTGCCGTAACTCACGTAACCCGCTGTGATGTTTATCTCACCGCCAGGTGATTGCCGCTGAAGACGGTTGGTGGTGTGAAATCCCTGTTATTGCCAGCTATAGCCATCGACGGCCAGCATTGGGGCAGCAGAAAAGCCGCCCCGGCCGGGTGCCGCACACACTTGCGCTTTGTGCGAATGTGGGGGAGGAATCAAGCCCGTACAGGCGGACGGTCAGGAACTGAGAATGTGTGTAAGTACCCGTCCCACCACAACCGAAGGAAGGTTGGCCGGGCCATCCGGCGTCCTGCCCAAAGTCACATCTTCGTCCTCGATTTGCAGCTTGAACCCGAACGGAGGCCCGG
>JBEKXQ010000175.1:0-8655 GCA_049511915.1 Candidatus Korobacteraceae bacterium | reverse complement strand
TCGTTCGAGGCTTTCTTCGACGCTAACCGGCACGCAAACTTGCGTGCTATGGTTCTCGGGCCCGACCGCGGAGATTGGGTGCTCACCAACATGGTGGTCGATAGGTTGGGCGTTCAATTCGGCCAGGCTGGGGGCAATGCTGTCGTGGAAGGGGCGCCGCAGCCGGGCGGTGTCTCAATCTTCATTCTGACGCAAGGGTTGTCGGCGATGTCGGGCAATGGGCACCGGTTTGACGACCAGACTTTGTTGGTCGTTCAGCCGGGCGACGATTTCTGTTTAGCCGCTGATTCTTGGCGGCGTTGGTGTTCCCTCTATATTCCGAATGAGGAGCTTGCTGCCGCAAACCCAGATGCGCCGAACGCTGTCGCTTCCATGCGCGGGGTCTGTCGATTAACACCGCATCGCATGGAGAGGTTTCGATCAGTCATTCAGCAACTGGATGAGGCAGTTCAGCAGGTACCAGACGCCTTCAAGTCAACCGCAGCTCAGAGAGCAGCGAGGCAGAAGCTGGTTCCGGAGATCCGCACTGCGCTGGCCGTGCCGCAGGAAGTCGAATCTACACATGGCCGCCATCAGTTTCCGCGAAATCAGATCATTCGCACGTCGATGGATTTTGTCGAACAATGCGGCGGCGAGTACCTTTCCGTTGAGCAACTCGCCAGTGCAGCTAGCGTTTCCGAGCGAACGCTGCGCGATGCATTTCCCGGTGCAGTATCTAAACCGCAGAACACTCCACCAAGTTCGGCGAGCGCTCAAGGCCGCTGATCCTTCCGTGGCAACCGTCACCGAGATCGCCACTCAGTTCGGTGTTTGGCAGTTAGGCCGCTTCGCTCGGGACTACCGCGTTCTCTTCGGTGAACTGCCCTCCGAGACTCTGCACCGGATGCATTGATCGAACTGGTGGCCTTGAGGTGCGAACGAATTCCGTCAATTTTGCCGAAAATGAATAGCCAATCGTAAACCCACTCCCGTACGCTTCAAACAGTGTTAATTCACAAATAATTCGCAGCAGAATCATTGGTGGACGGATCGATGAAGGCAACAACCATGATCAGACCAGAGGACATCGGGTCGCTTACAGATTTTGCCCGAAATACCAGGGCCCACCTCAATCGACTCAGGCGAACTGGTCGCCCCGAGCTGCTGACAGTCAATGGGAAGGCTGAGGTGGTCGTACAAAGCGCCGCAGCTTATCAACGTTTAATCGAATCGCTGGAAAGGCTCAAACGCGATCGCCGAACTTTTCGTAAGGAGAGCACTGATGGCAACTGATGAGAACGCGAAGTTTCCACAAACCGATCTAACTCGGCGCAACATGCTCAAGGGCGCGGGAGCGCTGGCGGCGGCAGCTGGTCTTTCCGCCGTTGAGCCAATCTCGGCGCAAGCGCAGGCAAACTGCGAACCACCCGTGAATCCGTATGGCGGAGGGCCGAGTAAAGGCCTGCAATTCCCGCCCTACTACCAGCCGACGCCATCAGTCCGCAGCCGGATGAATTACTTCCCCGGCAGTGAGCCCCTTGGGAAGGACGAGATGCGGATCTCGTTCGTCGGCAGTTGCCCCTTCCCGCCACGGCGCGATCAGGCTGGCACCTGCATCATGGTCGAATTAGGCAACGGCGACCGTTTCTTCTTCGACTTCGGCCCCGGCTGCGTGAAAAACATCGTCGCCATGGGCGTCCCTGTCCAGGCTATTAACGACATCTTCATAACTCACTTACATATCGACCACTACCACGACCTTTCCTATCTGCTGCCATTCTCGGCGTGGTCGGGACGGTGGAGAATGCCGCTGCGGGTCACCGGGCCCTCGGGACGGACGCCGGAGCTCGGCACCAACGGCATGGTTGCCGGCATGAAGCAGATGCTCAAGTGGCACTTGGAAGCTTTCGACGCCTGCCCGATCGGGGACGGCTACGAGATTGAGGTCAACGAGTTCGATTGGAAGGACGAGAACGGCATCTGCTACGACAAGAACGGCGTCACGGTCCGGCCTGGACTGGAATGGCCTTTCCTTCGTGTGGACCGGTGACGGCCGGCCTGACGATCTGACGGCCAAGTACGCCAAGAATGTTGACGTGTTTGTCACCGAGCTCCAGCCCGATCTGGCGCGCATCAACCAGCTCAAGTACGGGCTGCCTGAATTCCTTTTCAACTACACGGTGGACATCCATCACACCTTGGCTTACGCCACCGGCTATCTCATCAACCAGGTCAACCCGCGGGTCGGTATCGCCACGCACCTCGCGTTCGACAGAGACACGCTCAACGAGCAAAGTGCGGACGTCCGCGCCCACTGGAATGGCCTGTTCCTCTATGGCGCGCCGGACGTGGTGACCGTCAACGTGACCAAGGACGCGATCTGGGCACGCGACGCGGTCCTGCCGGGATACGCGGGCCAGCCGTTGCCGAATCCAACTTTGCTGTTCGGCAATCCGCTACCTCTGCAGACGGGCCAGGGTGTTGTCCCGCAGCCGAGGCTGCCGCGCGAGATGCAGCAGGAGCAGCTTACGCGCGACCTTGAAATCGATCCCCATAAGTACTATCCGCCGAACGTCTATCGCCAGCCGCTGACCAAACTGCCGAATCCGCAGTTGGTCGATCTGATGGAGATGGCGAAAGTGATGAACATCGACATAAGTCAATTCAAGAAATAGTGTGTCCCTGGGTCCCGCTGCGGCGGGGCCCGCATTTCTGTAAGCTGAAGGATCACATGCGTAAAGACATTGCTTCTGCTCAAGAACGCGTGTTGGCTCTTTTGCTGGCCTTTTCGCTGCTTGTCGCCTGCGGAACGACACAGGCTGCGGTCCAGGCACCGCCAACTCATCCTGCGGCCGCTTCAGCGAGCAAAACTCCTCCTCAGCCCGCTACATCTGGGTTGCCGGTGAACTTTGAGCGCCACACCGGAGATCTCGATGCGATGGTAAAGTCTCAGAACATTCGGGCACTCGTTCTCTACAGCCATTCGAGTTTTTTCTATGTGAACGGCAAGCCAGAAGGCATTTATTACGAGGCGCTGCGGGACTTCGAGCAGTTCGTCAATCAGAAGTTACACACCGGCAAGCAACATGTGCAGGTGACATTCATCCCGGTTCGCCCCGATCAACTCGAATTGTATTTGACCGAGGGAGTTGGTGACCTGATCGCCTATCCCTTGACGGTAACTCCCGAGCGTGAACAGAAGGTCGCGTTCTCCCTTCCGCTTGAAACCGGCGTGAAACAGATTCTCGTGACCGGAAAGAATTTCGGTCCGGTTTCCTCGCTACAGGACCTGGGCGGGAAGAAAGTCTTTGTCAATTCCGTCACCACGTACTACGAGAATTTGGAAAAGGTCAACGATTCATTACGCAAACAAGGCAAGCCGACCATCCTAATTCAGAGTACCGGGAAAAACCTGCTGGACGAAGATCTGTTGGAAATGGTGAACGCGGGCATACTCCCCGCGACCGTCACGATCACGCAGCGCGCGAAGCTCTGGGCCAGTGTGTTTCACGACATTACTCCTCATCCAGATATCGTCATCGCCGAGGAAGGAAACCTGGCATGGGCGATGCGCAAGAACAATCCGAAGTTCAAAGAATTGGTGGATGAGTGGGTGAAGACTCACGCCGCCGGAACATCCTTCGGTAATACCCTGATACGACGCTATATCCAAAGCAATCAGTGGGTCACGAATCCGACCAGCGAAGAAGAGATCAAGAAATTCAACGAGCTCGCGAACTTCTTCAAAACCTACTCATCGCAATACGGCTTCGACTATTTGATGGTCATGGCCCAGGGCTACCAGGAGTCCATGCTCAACCAAGCGGCACGAAACGGTGGTGCAGTAGGAATCATGCAGGTCAAGCCTTCGACTGCGGCAGCGCCACCCATCAGCATTCCAAACGTAACGACTGCCGAAAACAATATCCATGCGGGGGTTAAAGTTCTGCGCGAGATCGCGGAGAAGTATTTCAGCGACCCGAGAATTGATGCGCAGAACCGCCTGCTGTTTACCTTTGCCGCGTACAACGCGGGGCCCAACCGCATCGCAGATCTTCGGAAGCAAGCAGCGGCGCAGGGACTCGATCCCAACAAATGGTTCGGCAACGTCGAGTTGCTGGTGTCGCAAAAGGTGGGACAGACGACGGTCCAGTATGTCAGCAACATCTACAAGTATTACGTGGCCTATAAGCTCGTGGTAGAGCAAGGGCAATCGCTGCAGTGACCATATAGTTTTGGGTGGATGCCTTGAAAGGTAAATCGTGGAATTTATAAACGACAACGGCAAGACGACTCCGATAACAATCCTGACCGGCTTTCTGGGAGCGGGAAAGACGACGCTGCTGAATCGCATTCTCACAGGCGATCACGGCCTGCGCGTGGGAGTCTTGGTCAACGACTTTGGCGCCATCAATATCGATGCCGAGCTCGTCGTTGGCGTGGAAGGCAACATGATCAGCCTGGCCAATGGCTGCGTCTGCTGTCAGATTCGCGATGACCTTGTCGAGGCCGTCGTCGCTTTGCTCGCACGCCCAGAGACCATCGAATACATCCTCCTCGAAGCCAGTGGCGTCGCCGATCCTGCTGGGATCTTCGCGACTTTCAGCGATGCCAACCTGAGGGATCGGATCAGGCTCGACAGCGTTACCTGCGTACTGGACGCAGATCAGGTCTTCGCGCACCCCGAGTATCCCCCGCTGATGGAACTCAAACTTCTCCAGGTCGGATTTGCGGACATGGTGATCCTGAACAAGGTTGGCCTTGCTGGACCGGAGCAGGTCGGTAAGGTTAGGGCCTGGCTCGATGAGTATTTCGGCCGCCTTCGTATCGTGGAGACTGACTTCTGCGAGGTGCCTTACGAAATCCTGCTAGGCGTCGGGCGTTTCGATCCTGCGCGAGCGGACCTCAACTCACGAGTCGGTGATAGCTGCACCGATCCAATCTGTCATAACGATAAACATGGGCACGATCACTCGAAGATATTCAGCACCTGGAGCTACGAGACGGACCAACCGCTGGCGCTGGAGGTGTTGCGGGAAAAACTGCGTAAGTTGCCCGGCTCGATTTACCGCGCCAAGGGCTTCGTCTATACCACCGACGCGCCCCATCGGCGGGCGGTATTACAGGTGGTCGGCAGGCGCGTGGACATCTCGTTACAAGACGAGTGGGGCCAACGGGCACCGCGCACGCAGATTGTAGCCATTGGTGCCGCTGGCAACATCGACGCGGGTCTGCTGGAACAGACATTCGCGTCGTGCATTTCGGTGGCAGTCTCGAAACACTTGACCACAAATCCGACCAAAGCCACAGCGTTGTAACGAACTCGGGGCTGCACCTCGCAAAGTGACAACAGCTCATCCGTCCAGCGAAAACGTGCCGCCGATGCGGCAGTTGTCTGGTGTCAACTTGAGGATTCGGGGAGACACTTTGGAGGGGTTCTCCGTAACCTGCTGGAAGCGAACTTCAGGATTGAATGGTCACAGCGGCTATCTTCGTCTCGCTCCTCTTTGTTTATGCTCTCCTATCAGGAAGGGCATCGCAGACACCGATCACCGCTCCTCTTCTGTTCACTGCTGCGGGCATGGCGATGTCTCCGTTTTGGATGCATATTACCGCGTCCGGCATGACCGCCAACGTGTTCCTCCGGCTTGCTGAGGTAGGTCTGGTGCTGCTGCTGTTCACCGACGCCAGTCACACCGATCTCACCGTGTTGCGCCGTATTGGCAACCTCCCCGGTCGCTTGCTGAGCACGGGAATGCTGCTGACCATACTTCTGGGCACCATTGTCGCCAGGCTGGTATTCCCAAGTCTGTCGATTTGGGAAGCAGGCATTCTGTCCGCCATTCTTGCCCCGACCGACGCTGGGCTCGGCCAGGTTGTCGTGAGCAGCGCTCGCGTACCGATGCGCATTCGCCAAGCGCTGAACGTTGAAGCCGGACTCAATGATGGGCTGGCAGTGCCGTTCCTGTTGTTCTTCATGGCGCTTGCGGCAGCAAAGATTGAAGGCGGAGCGGCAAGCTTGCTGCAGTTTATCGGTGACCAACTGGGCTTAGGAGTGATTGTCGGGCTTGCGGTCGGCCTGATCGGAGGCTGGTTACTGCGCACCGCCGGGCGCCGCGGCTGGATGGTCGAATCGTTTCAGCAGATCGGCGTCGTCACGTTACCTTTGCTTTGTCTGTTGCTGGCGGGGTTGGTTGACGCCAGCATGTTCATTGCATCGTTCGTCGCCGGTTTGGCGGTGCAGATACCGTTCAAGGACGCCGGCAAACACAGCGTTGAGTTTGCTGACGGGTGGGGCCAGATGTTCAACCTTGCGGTTTTCTTTCTGTTCGGAATGGTCGTGGTGCACGATTGGCCGCAATTTACGCTTACCAGTTGGGTCTATGCAGTCCTTAGTCTGACCGTAGTACGAATGGTGCCTGTCGCAGTTGCGCTCATCGGGACACGCCTCAGCCCAGCCTCCGTCCTCTTTATGGGGTGGTTTGGCCCGCGTGGGCTTGCGTCGATTGTCTTGGGATTGGTCTATCTGGAACAGGAACTTCATCTCTCCAGCGAACCTACAATTCGAACTGCGGTGATGGTGACGGTGGTCCTCAGCATCTTCGCCCACGGGCTGAGCGCAATGCCGGGCATTAGCATCTACGCGGGCAACGTAGCGGCCCTCAATCTCTCCGCGCCGGAGCGCCAGGAGCCGTGAACGATGGTGCAGACTGACCACTCGGTTCGAATCTCAAACGAGTTTCACCTTGCCGCTCGTCTTGCACCAGCGCATGCACACGGTTCGGCAACAATCAGCGCGCAAGAAACGACAATTGGCAACGGCTGTGCCCACCAACGCTGGTGGGTCCGCGCACAACACAGTGCCGCTCCGCTCGAACTATAGCCGGGTACATTCATTGCCCAACCGAACCACTGCAGTGCTCACAACCAGCGGGTATCGCCGCACCATCTTGTGCAACTCGCTCGCGCACAATTTTCGCGCAATTGCCAAAACACCGATCCGAAATGAGCACACAACTGCAACAAGAACTGCCTCATCATGGCTGCACACAATGCATCGCAATAGCGCGCGCGAGTTGCACAACTGCTCGGTCGTTTTTCGGAGATCGAGAATCTCAACAGGGTATAGTCAACCGATAACCGCCGCGCTATCAGCAGGTTGCAAAGGCTCGATTCACGCCAATTTCACTCCAATCCCACTTCAAACCCACGACAATAGGTAAATCGGGCTCCATTTACGAAGCGGATATGCGCCCTCCACTCGGACGGGAGAGCCCATGCTTTAGCACGGCGAGAAAGGTGGTGGACACAGGCGAGTGGTTGCTTTGGACTGACATGCAAAGGCCCTCAGTGAGGAAATCCTGCCGTAGTCCGAAGTAAACGGGCTGGCGGCAGCCTTCGAACTTCTTTACGAGGAATAGCAACAGGTCATAATTCGAAACAAGATACAAGAAGTGGCGAACGTCGGTCTCAGCTTGGATCCTCGTCTGGATCTCCTGGTATCGCCCATTTGCTTTCTGGGTGCGTTCATACTCGAGTGCGAAGCGGTATTCGTGCTCGTCCAAGCGGACCGCGATCACCGCGTCATAATCCTTCACGTATCCAATTTCCGTGAATTCGTTCCGCGATCGGATGTCAGACTCCGGCGTCCAACGAACGAGTGTGCGGCTCTGCTTCAGCGCGAGGTGAATGTCATTCAACTCCAGAGCATGCTGCACGTGACCGTTGGACTCTTTGCCGATGTCCGTGGACCCGGAGTAATACTCTCCTCTGCCAACCAATTCCGACGCTCCAGCTCGCGATATCGAATACACCACGCCGCGGTTCATAGTTGGAATCTCGTGCCGTACCAGCAGGTCGTGCGTCAGCAACCGTCGTAGCCGGTTGTCGAACGCATTACGCGACGACTCGCAGTAGTCCAGCTTCATGAATTCGTATAACTGAGCGGGCGTGACGAAACTGCTGTGCAGCACGCGGCGGAGCAGTGGATAATCCCTTACCTCACTGAGCGCGATCATGCCTTTGCGATACCGCATGGGATTGACTCCTGTTACACGGATGCCAGCACAAGCCGTGCAACCCATGGCCGCCGTGCTTCCTGTTCCAGGACAAAGCGGCCCAAGTCGGTTTGCATCCAGCTGTGCTCCGGCATCAACAGTATGGCTTCCTGCTGGCCGTGAGATTCACTGAACGAGATAAGCCAGGTGCCAGCTGAGCGCCAATCAGTCCTGCCGATTGTCAGCTTGCCAACTAGCTGCGCTCGCACTACCACCAAGAAACCATCCGGCTTTTCTGGTGCGTTCAAGAGACGCTTGAAAAGGAGTTTGTTCTGTCCCTGCCAAACGCACGGTTCCGCGCATTCAAAAACACGGCCGATCATCTGAGAGGGACGGTTCGGGTTGAATCCACCACATCCGTCGAACCGGGCATAGCCGACGATCTGGGGCCGCTGACGTATTGTTCCCGCGATGTCGATGCCGGTTGTGCTGTAATACACGCTTCTTGCAAAACGTCGCGGGTCATCCGGGTTCTTGCCAAACCGCCGGCGCCACAGGCTACCAAAATCGGTCACCGCAACCAACACTCTGCTATGCACCTTTCAGCCGGCGGTTCTCCCGACGCTCTGCGTACAGTTGCTCCTGCAGATTGTTGATGAGTTGCACCAACTTCGGATCT
>JBEKXQ010000174.1:0-14230 GCA_049511915.1 Candidatus Korobacteraceae bacterium | reverse complement strand
AAGCCGATCCCGCAGAACTTCAGCCGGTTGGGAAAATCGGGCGCCGTGGGAAGGTTCGCCGCGTCCAGAACGCTGAAACGCTCGCCCTGCTGCGCCAATTCCATGCTGGTTGCCATGGAAGAATCGTTCTTCTTCTTGAGCAAATCGTCGTACGTCTGCTTCGATTGCTCATAGCCACGCGTCAGATCCGCCATTTCCTGCTCGCTGGCCGGTTCCGCATTCAGCCGTCCTTGGTACTGGCTAATCCGGTTTTTCAAATCTTCAATGCCGCGTTCGCGGTTGGCCTGCTCAGCTTGATTGGCCTTCAGTTGACCTTCCAGTTGCGCGGTCACCATGCCGGACGAACGGTCGAGTTGGCCGGGGGCGTCCTCTTCGCTTTCGCCCGAAGCCTTTGCTTTCTTCATACTCGCAACCAGATCGGCCCGGAGCTTCTCGGTCTTCGCAATTTCGCTCTCTACCGCCTGCACATCGGGATACCGCTCTGTGTGTTCTGAACGGAGGTCAGAGAGTTTTGCGCGCAATGCTTCAAGCTGTTGATCCAAAGCGGTAATGTTTGAGGGCTGTCCATTGACCGTCGTACTCTCACTGTTTAGCGTCTTCATCTGGTTGAGCAGCGTCTCAAGGTAGATTCCCTGCTGTTTGGCCGCGTTCAAAGCGCCTTCGTCGTTCTGCAATTGCGACTGCAGCCCGGCAAGAATCTGAAGGTTGGTTTGCTGCTGCGAAGGCAGTTGTCCCTCGTGCTGTGCCTCGTACTCCTTCACCTTGGCTTCCTGCTGCGCCAGGGTGGTCTGCGCATCCTCCAATTGCTTGGAGATGAACGTGGTCGTGCTTTCGGACGCATCCTCCTGAGCGTGAAGATTCTCGCTGATGAAGAGGTCACTCAGATCCGCGGCCACCGCCTGCGCCAGTCTTGGGTCGCCGGCCTTGAACGAAATCGAGAATCCCTCGATAGCACGCTTGTCTTCGGCTTGAATCAACTGGATTTCGACATCCTTCCGCATCCGCTCCACTTTATCGTCGACCGACATATTGCCGTGGTTTTCATTCTTGTAGAGCCCCAGATTATCGATGATGGTGACCAAACGGCTGCGGCTCAGGAGCTGCTCCGTGAAGCTTTGCATCCGGCCCTCAATATCTTCGGTGACGTTCGGCTCAACGTAAGTTGTCGGTACCGTCGATTGCTCGACAAGAATGGCTGTCGTCGATTTGTATTGGGCAGGAAGAACCCATGTGGCGCCCCAGACCGCGGCCCACCCAAAGAGGAGACACGAAAGGAAGATGAGATGGTACCGGCGCAGAGCATTCGTAACGCGCTGCACGTCCAGCCCTTCTGATGGTTGTTCTTGGTCAAGCAAGTCCGCCATGATTACCTGCCTATCGGTCGAGAGAATTGGTAGGAAACCGTGACATACGCGCGATCGGCGTCCGGGTCAAACGTCAGAGCCGTGCTGCCAGAATAGGTCCTGTGCAACCGCTGATAGCCGATCGTCGAATGCAGATGCTCGCCGATGGGATGGTCAAGCGAGATTTCGCCGTCGATCGTGTGACCGCCGGGATACGTCAACAGGCTTTGCGGTGCGCTGTTCTTGTAGTTTCCGTAGTCACCGCCCACATCGATTGTCCAAGTGCGCGCAAACTGGTGGCGTGCATGCAAGCTGGCCGACTCTCCAATATACGCTCCCAGCAGCCCCCCCCCGCCACTCACCGTCCGGGAGAGAGAAACCGCCACACTCGATCGCTCCACCTGCCATCCGAAGCTGGCGGTTACGGCAGGAGTCCAGGCGTTCGTTGTCGGGACCGAAGCGACCGACGACGTCACCGTCTCTGCGTAGTACTGCGGACCAGCCGCAATGCTGGCCGAAAAATGCTCACCCGGCGCAAACGAGTAAAAGGGCATGAAGCCATGCACCTGAACCTCAAACGTGCCAGTGGTGTAGGTCGCGACGTTCCTCGTGTACTGATAGTTGACGCCGACCGTCTGCGCCAGGGTCAGGCGCCGATTGAGAAAGGCGGAGGCAACCTGTCCATTCGAATCATAGCCGCCCGAAGATCCGTAATTTGGAACCTTCATCAGGTTCGACCCGCCGCCGCCGCCTATCATTGCATTCGCGCTGAATTGGTAACCAAGATTCCCGGTAACGGCATTTGAGAGGCGATCGACCCATGGAGCTATGACGTCGGCGGGCGAGACCGGAAGCGAGCCACCCACAGACCCACTCTCGAGCGAGCCAGCCTGGTTAAAAACATTCGAAGTCTTCTGAAATGCGTCCATAGCACTCACGGTCACATGAGGTGTCCATCGGTAGTCAAATTTGGCCGAGGCGGTGTGGTCCAGCGCGTTCAGCCCACTCGTTTGCTGGTAGATTGTGAACGACGGTGAGTAAGAAAACGTCTCGTGCAAGCGCGAGACTGTTTGGTCGAACGCAATCTTTGGAGTGATCGAGTAGGACATCTCACTGATCGGCGTGCTTCCAAAGCCGGGATACAGATTGTCGTCGTAGGCAGGAGTGAAGCCGACGGAGCCGTTCAAGACGTTCGACCTGCTCTCCGATCCCGTCCCGGCAGCATACGGCGTTCCCGTTTCCAGATTAGGCATCTGCATAGGTTCATCCTGATTCCCACCCCCGCTCGCCTCTGGCGCGACCTGCGCCCTGGCAGGAAACGGCAAAGACAGGAGGAACACGAAAGAAAAAAGCCAGATGCGCATTTGCACGACTCAGGGCACAACGACCGTGTCGTTGGGCTGCAGCTTGATGTTTTGCGCGGGATGCTGCGCCTGGATCACTTGTTTGTAATTGAACGGAATTCGTGACTCGCCGCCTTTCGGGTCTTGCCGAAGCACATAGATATCCTTCTGCTTGGCGAAGTCGCGAAATCCTCCCGCAGCCGCGATGGCGTCGAGCACGGTGGTTGTCAGCGTGAGAGGATAGCTGCCTGGCTTTTGGACCATGCCAAGAATATTGAATTTCTGGCTGTTGATCTGCTCCACCATGACTGTGACTTCGGGGTTGGAGATAAACTCCTTGAGCCGGGTCGAGATCTCCTGCTCCAGTTGTAGTGGCGTTCTGCCTGCCGCCTGAATTTCCCCAACAAGCGGCATAGAGATTCTCCCATCGGAACGCACTGGGAGCGTGCGGGAGATCTCAGGCTCCTTCCAGACGTTGATCGCCAGCACATCGGTGTTCCCAATAATGAAAGTGTCATCGTGTGGCTTGACTGCGGCGTTTGTCGACGGTGGCTCGTGGCTTTCTGGGTCGGGCTTGGTAGAAGACGACTGGGCCTTGCCTTCCTGAGAACCGCCGCTCGCTTCCGCCGCTGTGGGTGCTTGCGCCCGCAGCATGAAGCCTGAAAGGGCCATGCCGACCCCAAGCGCCAGAACTAATTTCTTCCGCCGATTCTTCACTACATCCCTCGTTCCGGCTCCCGCAGAATCCGAATGCCCGCTGACGTCGCGAATCCCCCATGACCTCCGATCGCGAAATCAGGCTCTCGCACCGGTTGCATGAGCCGTCCGTTAAAAGGACCGTTCGAGCGGCACAATCGAGTCTATTAGTTTGACCGAACCCATATTGGACTTCTCGTGGTTACCGCTTCACGGCGCCATCTAACAGCTTGTGTCAGGTGCTACCACGCCGTCCTTGGCAGGCAATCTTTGCGGCTGGAGCATTAGCCGGCTCGATATCGTCGGCGTCGACTTCCACTGCTACGCTGCGCATGATCACATCCAGCGAAAGGACCACGCGGAGGTCGTTCTTCTTGCGCACCAATATTCCCTCTACGCCGGTCATGACCCCAGACTTGATGCGCACTCTTTCGCCCACAGCCAGGTACGGGTGCGGCTCGATCTTGCGCATCTGCAAGCCAAGACGTATTGCTTCGATCTCAGGATCGGGCAGGGGCCACGGTTCTCGCCCCGATCCCACAATCGACAGCACTCCCGGGGTGCTCAGGACGGCGCCCCGCACCTCCCGCGCGATGCGGACAAAAACGTAGGTCGGGAACAAAGGTAGATCCAGAACGACCGGGCGGCTCTTCTTCCATCGCCGGGTCGTCCGATAGAGCGGCAGGAAAGTCTCGATCTGACGCTGCGCCAGCATTTCGGACACATGCTTTTCGTGGCGGGGAGTGGTGTAGAGCGCAAACCACCGCAGCGCGGTGTCCAAACCAGGGCAGAATGCTCCGTCGTTCTCTACCCGCTTCGCTCGCTCGGCAATTTCAGACAAGGCTTCGCCACCCTTACTCGGAAAGCCCTTTTCCCACAGCCTCTTCGAAGAAAAAATCGCTTATCGAAGAGGCGCGTCTAACAACGCACGCCTGCCCAAAATCGGGGCTGCCACAATTTACACGGAAGTCTCCAGGCGCGAGAGAACCGACGCCGATGCTTCAGGGTAAAAGCTCACTGAAGCGGCGAAACCTGCTTTGCTGGTGCCAGCGCCTTGGGCGCCGTGGGGCTCGACGCGGAGCACTACGCCCTCACCAGCCAGCGACATCCCGAAGCCGGGATCCTCCAGTTTCGGGAGCAAAACGTCCAGTTGGACGAGTGCTCCCACTGGCGGCAATGTATCCGTTAGGACGTAGACCCCGGCGGCGTTGAGGTCACGAGTAACGCCCCGGCCGCTTTGCGGCGCCCCTTCATGGTGCGCCCACAGGAAGAGGGCAGGCGCGCTCAACCGGTAGCGTTTGGCTTTCCGCAGTTCTAAGGCGCTGTGCATGTGATTGCCGCTTTCAATGCATCCGCAACCGGTTTGCATGGAGTTGGATTAAGCTATTTCAATGTACGCGCCGGGGAGAACGCTCACAAGAGACCAAAATGCCCAGTGCCATGCGTCCCTGTTTCGTTGCGGCAGGCTAGAGACATTTGTCCCGCTTTATGTCCGTGTTCGGCGTGTTCGGAGGGCCATTTGGCCAGGATAAGAATAGAGAGCTTTGACTCAGTTCGGGCCAGAGTAATCTGTCTCTATCAACTCGTGGACAATCACTCGGAGACATAGCGGCTTATCAACTACATATTCGAAGCAAACCCGCACCGCTCAAATAGGTCATGCTCGGCATCGGCGTGCGGCTGGGCCTTCGTTTTCTTCAGGATGTCGAAGTCGTCCCGCCCGGTCTAGCACTCGTAGTTCAGCTTGTTCCTCTTCTTCCTCCTGGAAGATAGGGCATGAGGGCGCGGAAACCCGCCCTCAGGCTGCTGAAAGCACCAGAAAAGGCTCTCGTTCTCCACGGGAGACTTTTGTATTTGGATTTCAAACACTTCCCTTTTGCAGTCGCCAAAGCGTGCGGGAATTCCGCAGCGCCAGGGCAAGGGAATTCGCCACTCATATTCTTCAGTTCCCCCGGCCGGCTGACTCGCTCCCCGCCTCACTCGTTCACTTCTTCACCCATTCACGCTTTCGCTCGCTTTTCCGCACCGTCGCGCCCAGTTGGCTTGCGCCTTCCCCGTTCTGCGGTTGGAGCAGCTCCGACCCCAAAAGAGGAATGTTTTGGAACTTGCCTGCGCAAAATGCTGCGCATTCCCGGATTATCGACGGTGTAAATGACAGACTATAAAAATACTTAGTTTGGCGCTCTAAGTGCAAGTGTGGTTCGGGGTACTCCACTCAAGGCTGGTGTGCGATGGCTGGGTATTCAATGCCCTTCTTATCGATCACCCGGCTCCTCGGCCCTCAAAACTTGAGTTGATTTTGTTGCCGTGAATTGCGCAGTGAAACCTGATGCGGATGCAGCCAGTCGGCATCGCATCTTTTCTTAACCCCAAACGCGTTGGTTTTGGTAGCTCAATTCACGAATTTGGCCAGCCCGATCGCAAGGGCGCAAACAGCAAGACCTCCACCGAAGGTGGATCCAAGAGGAACGAAAATGAAGAAGTTCTCGCTAGCTTTACTCGCAGCCTCGGCACTTTCAATCGTAATGGCCGCTGGTTCAGCCAATGCCTCCACGATCTATCTGGCACCCCAGAACCCCTCGAACCTTTACGCTAACAACCAAATTGGCTTTTCTGGGCCCAGTGGGGCGTGGGGTGTAGGCAACACGATCACACTTGCCGGTTCGGGCCCCTATGATCTTGCAACTGTGGACCTTTTCGGTTACGCTGGCGGCGGCTCGTTACCGATTGAGGTCAGCCTTTATTCCGGCTTGAATCCCAATACAGGAACGTTGCTTGGGTCTGAGCAGGTCATCCCCACCGGCAACGGTTGGACGACTGAAGTTCTTAATTTCGACGGCTTGTCGGTTCCGCAAACCCTCACGTACATCGTCAGCATTGTCGGCAACATCGGGAATTACGATGACTCGTTTGTGGATTGGCAACAATTCACCGGCGTTACAGGTTCGCCGACCGTTGGAACCAGCGGCAACATGTGGTATGGCGCGCCTGGCAGCTTCGTTGCCGACGATAGCTATGCCGTTGCCACCGGCGCCCAAACGGACACCTTGGCCGTTGCATTCAATACGGTGCCGGCGAACCCATCGGCGGTGCCGGAGAGCTCATCCTTGCTCTATATGCTCCTGGGTGGAGCCGCTTGTTTGGGATTGATGCTCTTTAACTCCCGCGACAGGCTCGGGAGCCGCGCATAGGGCCAGCTCAAACCTCCCGGAGATCCCGCATCTGCAAAAGAGAGGGCGCCAATCGGCGCCCTTCCTTTTTGGTTTGCCGAGCATTGTTCAACAGCTTGGAGGTGTGAGTCCTCTTCACATCCTGATGGAGGAGTAGTGATAGCCAAGCGCAAGGGCGTCACTGCCACGAGGGGTCTGAAGGACGCGTGGGTAGGCTTTGTTTAATACTACAGTTGGAGTTAAGGATTTCGGAGGGAGCAGGGGCCTTCAGGCCCCTGAAAACAGGTCAAAAGGAAACGGCCTTTAGGCCCGGGCCTCTATCGTCCGGCCAAATACAACTGTAGCACTAAGCGCTGTCCAATGCTCTGCTTCCCTTGGCCGGCGGATTCCTGGATTTCTCACAGGAAATCGAAAAAGTTCCTTGACCTTGGGACGGCAACCCTGGCACTTGTGCCGCACAAGCACGGTTTCGCCGATTACGAGTCCCTGGGGATCCCGAGCTTCTCCATCAATTCATACAGCGTCGGCCGGCTGACGCCAAGTTCCACGGCGGCGGAAGTGATCTTCCCCCGGTGACGGCGCAGGGCGTCCTGGATCCTCTGCCGTTCCACACTTTCCCGTGCTTCCTTCAGCGTCTGGGGCGGTAAGGCAATCAGCGCATCGGTCAATTCCAAGTCCATGGCGGTGACGCGCTTCCCATCCGCCATGATGACTGCCCGCCGCACCCGGTTCTGCAACTCGCGGACGTTTCCCGGCCAGCTGTGAAGACTCAGGGCGCGAAGCGCATCGGGCGCGAAGGTCAGACCGGTTTTGCCGTGCTCGATGCCATAGTCGTGCAGGAAAGACTTGGACATCAGGATGATTTCGTCCCCCAGTTCGCGCAAAGGGGGAACCTTGACGACAACGACGGCGAGACGAAAGTACAGGTCCTCTCGAAACTTTCCATCAGCCGCGGACTCCCGCAGGTTCCTGTTGGTGGCCGCGAGCACGCGGGCGTCACTCTGGATCTCCTGCCGGCCGCCGACGCGCTGGAAGCACTTCTCCTGGAGAAAGCGGAGGAGCTTAACCTGGACCGACGCCGGCAACTCACCAATCTCGTCGAGAAAGAGTGTGCCTCCCGCAGCGCTCTCGATGTGCCCTTTGCGCTGCGCGTCGGCGCCCGTGAAAGCGCCTTTCTCGTGGCCGAAGAGTTCGCTCTCAAGCAGGTTCTCTGGGATCGTGTTGCAGTTTATTGCGACGAACGGGCCGCTGCTCCGCGAGCTCAGGTGATGGAGCGCCTGCGCTACCATTTCCTTGCCCGTGCCGCTTTCGCCCAAAATCAGCACCGGGGCACTGGTGGGGGCGACCTTGCGAATCATGTCGAAGACGGCCTGCATCTGTGGATTCGCGCCGATCATGTTTTCAAATACATCCGGCCGCGCGCTGTGCTGCATGGCGCGGTACTCCTGTTCGAGCTCCGCCATATATACACAACGCTGCAGCACGAGCCCGAGCTGGTCCATGTTCACCGGTTTGCAGAGAAAATCGCAGGCCCCGGCCCCGACAGCGTGCAGGGCATTTCGCTTGTCGCCCTGGCCGGAGACGACAATCACCTTTGCCAGCGGGTCCAGCGCAAGAACCGCCGAGAGCACCTCGAGCCCCTCATCGGGATCATTGGGACGGGGAGGCAGTCCCAGATCGAGCAGGGTCACCGTGGGGCGAGCCGCGGTGAAGGCGGCTAATGCACTGGCTCGGTCCCCGGCCGTGACCAGATCGTAGTCGCTGCACAACGCCCACTTCAACTGGATGCGGATGTCCTCGTCGTCGTCCACGATCAACAGCCTGGTTTTCGTCATTTCGGATCCCTGACCGGAAGGCTGACTTGAAACGTACTGCCCTTCCCCGTCTCGCTTTCCACCCGGATGGTGCCCCGGTGCGTCTCGACGATCATCCGGGACTGAAACATGCCAATGCCGAGGCCGTTCTTTTTCGTGCTCTGAAAGGGGCGGAACAAGGAGTCCTCCAGGAACGCCGCGCTCATCCCGCAGCCATCGTCCGCGACCGAAAGAACAATTCTATCCCCGAGGTCCTCCGTGCTGACGCGAATGCGGCCTTCCGGCCCCAGCGCGTCGCGAGCGTTGAGCAGCAGGTTCGTCACGACGCTTTGGATCTGCTCGCGGTCAACCAGCACCCTGGGCAGCGGCTGCAGCTCCCTGGTCAGTTCCACGTGTGGCATGCCGTCCAAGTTGTCGAGAGCCTGGCTCACAATCTGATTCAAATCGGTTTCGACGGGCTTGAAATCGGGCCGTTGCCGCAGGGCGGTCAAACGGTCGATCGTCTCGTCGATTCGTCGCGCGGTATTGCCAATGCCGCGCAATGCGTCCTCGCGAAATGCCGGGTCGTCAAAATGCACTGGCAGGTTCTTCAGCATCAGATTGAGCGACGCGGCGGCATTCTTCAGATCGTGCACGAAGAACGCTGACATCGTCCGGAACGCCTCCATTTCTCTGGAACGCGCCAGTTCATTTGCCAGTCGCAGGTTCAACAGCAGCGACGTCACCTGGCCGGCGATGCAACGCAGCAATTGCAACTGCTCGCCCGTGTAATCCGCACCATTCACGCGGTCGGCCAGAACCAGGGCGCCGAGGCACTGTTCCCCGGACCGCAGAGGAACGCACCAGCGGTTGCCGCCGTTCGGGAACGCCCTCGAATTGAGCCGTCGCAATTCTTCGGCCCAGGGCTCCTTTACCGCTTCAAGGTCGAACGGAGAAGACCTCAACCGCAGTGCGGCCCCAACGGCGCCTGACGCTATCGCGGGCGCGGTGCCGGCGGTGAACTCATCTGCCCGCGGCGCGGTTGACGCACCAACGATGAGTTGTTCCCTGTGCTCATCCTGCAGCCAGATGCTCACCGACAACGCCTCGAAGGTTTCGGAAATCAATCTCACCGACACGGCGCACAGGCCGGCTTGATCCCTGACGCTGGCCAGCCGCCGTGAGAGATCGGTCCAGATCTGAACAGAGTCGTGTTGCGCCCTGGCGAAATGGCGGCCGACGAAACCGCGAATGCTCTGCCGCAGGCGATCGGAAAGAAGCAGCACCGCCAGTCCGGCCGCTCCCAGCAGCACAACGAAGGAGACAGCCTGGAAGCTTTCCGCGCCCCCCAAGCGCCTGGCAATATTGGCGAGTACCCCGACGGTGAAGAGATAGCCACCGCCGATGAGGGCCGTCAGGGACGTCCGCAGCACGGCTCTCGAAGGGTATACGTCGATCTCGACGAATCCGGTGCGTCTATACGACACCGCCAGGAAGACACATCCGATCAGGAGCGCACCCGATTCGATGCCCGACCAGCGCAGGTCGTACCCGGAATAGAGAAGTTCCTGGACCAGAACGTACAGGCGCGCGCCGAAAATCACCGCCAGACCAAGGATCACGAACTTGATCCGCCAGCGCCCCGTTCCCACCGCCGACCGGAAGGTCTGTTCCAGGTTCGTCAGGATCCACAGACACGCAACGAGAAGGATGACGTTGGAGACATTGGTCATCGCGCCAAAGCGCAGAAGTACCTCTTCACCCGCCGCATCGGGGAACTGCTGCCGGAATCCGAGCAACAAAACCACAGGCAGCAGCGCAACAATTGCCACGGGGATTCTCAGACGCTTCAGGGATTCGCGATAGTTGGGAGCAGGGCGCGACCAGGTCAAGCTGAAACCAAGCCAGATCCCAGGTACGAGGGACTTGACGATCAATCCCAGCGCCATCCAGCGAAACACATCGGGCAACTGATCGGCGCTCAGGCTCAGACCCGTGAAGAGGCTCTCCAAGCCGAGGACCACCATCCCGGCAAAGAAGTACCACCTGGCGGGGGAGGACTTTCTCAGCAACAGGCTGACCAAAGCCGTGATCAAGCTGAAGACCGCGGCAGCCCACGGCAGTAAGGAGAAAAGCGTCACCATTTGCTCAGCCTGGCAGGTTCAGCCGCCGCTCCCGGCGCCGCAGCCACAATAAAAGCAGGAGCAGGGGAACCAGCGACAGCGCGAAAAAGACGGGGCCCCCCTGGCGGTGAATCTTGCTGTCGATCATATAGGATCCCACATGTACGCAAAGCTGTCCGATCACGAAGACCCGGAACCCGTTCCGCAGGATCCCGAGCGGAATCACGAAGGCCACCAGCACGATCCTCCTCCACATGGTCCTCAAAAAGAGATGGGACGCGAGCAGCCCGGTGATGAACAGCACCCAGCTGGAGCGGATCCCGCTGCACTCCCGGGCCACCTGGATCGCAATCCCCGGCAGTTCGAACACCGTGCCCTCACGCAACACTGGAGTTCCCGAGACATTAAAAAACAGGGCGGCGGCTTCGGCGGATGCGAGCATGGAAGCATTTTCCAGCCAATCCACCGCGGCGTCCGGCAGCGGGACCATGAAAATCAGGAACGCGACGGGAAAGGCCCTGGCAGCCATCCATCTGGCGCCGAGGAACAGAAATCCGCCGGCTGCGGCAAAGCTCACAAACGCGAGAGCCGCCAGGCTCAGGCCATCGTTGTTACTCAGCCTCTGGCGCCACACCATTCCTGCGGCCAGTGCCGCGAATCCGATTCCGCCCGCCGCGACCGTTCCGGCAATCGAGCTGCGATAGGCAGCCAGGACCCGCACCCGCTGGGTATAAAGCAGGTAGCCGGCAATAAACGGCACCAGGAGGATGTGTGAGTTCAGCTCACTGTGCGCGGCGTACCACGTCAGCCTGGTGAGAGGCTGAATGAACGCCAGCGCCAGGAGGGTGAGATAGCCGGCGCAGCCGGCCAGCCGCCGACGCTCCGGACGCCGCGCCGCTCGACGGCTGGCGCGGCCGTCTGCTCCACTCGTTCGGATGCCATCACATGGCCGGATTTCTCAGGGGGTGTTCGCGATGCCGCGTTACCTGACGTTTAGCAACGCCCACCCGTACGACGTTACCTTTGCTTCGGATGCTATCACGAAAGCCAGCGCTGCGAAGGGCGTATCGGACCCGGATCGTACTGCTCGTGCTGGCAAAACTCGCCGCTTCCTTCTTTCTTGCTTTGGCAAAAGGTCGAAAGATGCGCGGCTGACGACGAAGAAAGCGTCGGGTACCTTTACAAACAGCAAAACCAGATCATGTCACTTGTTTTCAGTCATTTACGCAGAAGACAAGCGAATCGACGGCAAAACTGTCGGGAAAAAACTGTCGGGAAACTTTACAAATGCCCAGACGGGAACAATGCTGTATGCCCAACAAAATGCGGCACCTACGAACAATCGGCGAATGGCAGTCAGCGTGCATATAAAAGCAGTGTTCGAAGCTGTGCAGGCACGTAAGAGGAGAAAGAAATGAAGAAATTTGCTGTTATCGCGCTTATGGTTGGGGTCGGGGCAATACCTGCCTTCGCAGATACCTTCGATTTCACCTACACCAGCCCAGTCGAGACCGCCGTTGGAACGCTCAGCGGAAGCGAGATCGGCGTCACTGGCGATTACCAAATCACCAGCGGAACGATCAGCATCACGGGCAGCGCGTTTTCAGGGACCGGCGGCATTGATACCATCTCGGGCGATCTGGCCATTTATGGTGCCGACAACGAGCTTTACGCCGCTGGCGATGCGCCAGATGCCAGGCTCCTCGACTTGGGCGGGCTGCTCTTTTCGACGACGAACGGACTGGACAACCTCTGGGGGGGGAACAATGGTGGGAACGGCGCAAGCACAGCCTATTCCATCTCCGGTAGAAATGGGAATTACATTGACTTCCCAGGCACTTTCGCTTTAACTGTTCCGGACGGCGGCACGACGCTGGTTCTCCTCGGACTCGCGGTCGCTGGTTTGGCTGGCCTTCGCCGCAAGCTGAGCGCTTAGCGGATATCCGTAGAGGGCATCTCAGGAGGAGCGAAAATCAACTCCGGAGGAACGAAAATGAAGAAATTCGCATTGGCAATGTTCGCGATCGCAGTGGCGTTTGCTTTCACCCAAGTTGCGTCGGCCACATCTCTTGACTTCACCTATACTTCTCCCACCGTGACCCTCAGCGGAGTTCTTGACAGCACCCTGATCAGTCCTGGCGTATACGCACTGACAGGTGGATCCGTCGATGTCACGGCCAGCTCAAGCTCGGGGAACTTGCCGACCGGGACTTGGAACGCCATCCCCGACCCCACCGGCACAGCTATCCCTTACTCCTGCTGCGGCGGTACTTTCACCTATGACCAACAAGGTTTCCCAGGGCAGGATCCTGTTGTCGACCTCTACGGATTCATGTTTCAGTTGTCGAGCACGCCTGGAGACTACCTCAACATCTATAGCAACGGCCCAGGAAATTACGGTGTGACCTCAGCCATCAATGGAAACCTCGGTGTCAACGTCGGGTCTGAGGTGCCAACGTCCGTCAGCCTGACTGTGCCCGACGGCGGCACGACGCTGGCCCTCCTCGGACTCGTGGTCGCTGGTTTGGCTGGCCTTCGCCGCAAGCTGAGCGTTTAGCTGTCGACTGTTATTTACCAACGCAAAGAGGGCCGGAGCATTCGTGCGATAGCCCTGCACTTCCGCAGCAACCTGCGGAAAATCGAAGGCGGTAGCATGAAAAAACTGAGTTTTCTTGCATTGATCGTAACCCTTGCTGCGGCCGTTCCGGCGCTGGCCGGCACCATTACGTACTCCGGAACTGCGCTTGCGCCCTCCGCCTCGGTTTCCTATGCTGGCAATCCCGGAGACGCGCAGTATGTGCCCGCTTCGGGAATAGTTCCTGCGCTCGCCCAGCTTATCACCGCGGACGCAGGGACAGGCCCAGCCGGCGATTCGCCGGCGGTTTTCGTGGTAGGCCCGACGGGGGACCTGAGCGCCTTCAGCGCAAGCTACGATCTTTACAGCTCTAACGTACCCAGCGGAACCTCGGTTTACTTCATTCTCTATTTGACGGACGATTCCGGCTTCACCTTGCCTATCGTCGCCGATGGCGGATCGACACTGAACGCTTCTTCCTTAGTCCACACGGGGGATTTGATTAGTGGGTCGATAACCCTGACGGCGCTTGACGCCTTGATCGACCCTAATTCCGGGCTCCCATATGGGGACTCGACGGTCGCTTACGCCGGCGTCGAGATCGGGGACTGGGCTGTCAGCGACAGTATCGGCGCAAGTGCGAACATCGAATCAATTACGGTGTCGACGCCTGAGGGTGGATCTGGGAATCTCTACCTTCTGCTGGCTGGCGCGGCTTGTTTCGCCGCTCTGTTCCTCGGCCGCCGACCTGGATCGGCAAGCGCACCGGCCAACTAAGAATCCGTCCCCGGTGGCAGGGACCAACCCGGCGAGACCGCCAGCCGGGAGGGTCCCTATCTGCCTGCCGGGCGGCCCTCCCGCCCTCGGCTCCGGATCGAGCAGAACCGCGAGCGCCGGATGGGCCGCTATGAGGCGGTCATGGGACGGTTCCGGCAGGGCGTTTCGCAGCGGGAAATCGGGCGCCAGTGCGGCCTGAGCCGCAAGACGGTACGCCGCTTTATCCGCGTCCAGGGCTTTCCGGAACGCAAGCAGCGCCAGCGCTTTTAGTCGGTCGATCCAAATCGTGATTACTTGGAAATGCGTTGGCAACAGGGGTGCCACAACAGCGCTCAACCCTGGCGGGAATTGCGCGCCCGCGGCCACCGCGTCCAAACGCGCCGGGGCGCAGGGCGCCTGCCCCTGCTGTG
>JBEKXQ010000173.1:0-7007 GCA_049511915.1 Candidatus Korobacteraceae bacterium | reverse complement strand
CCCACCCGTTGAAGTGTAGGAGTAGCCCGTGATCTGGGCACCGTCCGGACTGCTCGCCGAAGCCGTGATGGTCGACGGGTTACCCGATTGCACCGTGCTCGGATTGGTCGAGCAGCTCGCCTGCGGCGGATTCATCGGCTTTGCCTTCACCGTGAAATTCGCGGCGCAAGTTGCCGACCCACCCTTCCTCATCTTGGCATCGCTGATGGTGGCATTGGCGCTGTAGCTGCCCGCCGCCACGCCCGTGGTATCGATCCGGGCTGACTGCTTGTCGGCGGCGTCAAGCTTTCCACCGTTGGTCGTCCAGGCGTAGCCGACCGTGTGCTTGGGATTGAAGTTGCTTCCCGTCGCTGTCACCGTTACCGGCTCGCCTTCGGTCACTTCCGTAGGCTGCGCCGTGCAAGCTGCTGTAGGAGTTGGCTCGTAGTAGTTGCCTAATCCGAACACGAGGCCAGCGGACAAGCGCAAGCTGTTCCACTGCTTAGAGGTAGTCTGGAAAACTGAGTTGTAATTGCTGTAAATATAGTCGACCTGCGCGACACGAATGGCCAAGCTCTTGTTCTCGCCATGCCAAACGTTGTAATCGAAGCCGCCACCCGCACCCAATGCAGCGTTCCACTGGTCAATCGAGTGGACAGGGGTGTTCGGGTATCCCGGAGCAACCTGACGGAGGGCTCCAGCAAAAGCCCGGAAAAAGGGCGAGAACGAATCAGTGTGGTACTTGTACTGCAAACCGCCCAACACGTAATAATCGCCGGCGCTTCCAGGGCCGCCATAGCCGCTGCCCCAGTGCATGCTGCCGTCCACCAATACGCCAAGATTATGGGCCTGAGGCAGGTAGTAAACGTTCGAGATGTCTATACCCTCGCTAACGTCTTGGGTCTGAATGCCAAGATCGTAGTGCCCGCCAGGGTGTAACCACGAATAGCCGGCGTAAACCTCATCCTTCGGCTGGATGCTGACTTGCGCCGCGGCGTACGTTCCCCACATACACAGAACAGCCGCAAGTGCCATTGTTGTCGCAATGCGGTGCGTCGGGATTACTCCAATACGAGAAGACATTCTTAATCCTCCGGAACTTGCAGTACCGTAAACAAAGTGGCTCAACTCGGTTCGATATTCTTAACGAGTGCAGGGATCATTCCTGCTCGCAACAGCAGGTTATTGTACAGCAATGGCTCAGATTAACAAAATATTCATCCTCAATCTCTTGCGATGTAAACCTCACTGTTTACTGACTCTGTACTCGTAGCACGAAGCGGCTGCCGGATCCCAGCTTCACTTCCTGGCCGCTGGATGCCAGGACTGAATCCTGCTCTAGTTGCAAATCGGGCAATCCCACAACCCCGGTTGACTGTGCAGTAACTCCGGCGGAATCCTGGCCACTTCCTTGTGTTGGCGTGGGTTGCGTACCCGCTGAGGGGTGAGGCGGAAAATTCGTCTGCGGGACTCCCATTCCAACGGGATTTGGGTTAATGCCACCCATCGACCCAGGCGCGCCAGGGGCGGACACCTGGGATGGGTTTCCCATCCCACTCTCTGAAGGCCCGAAGCCTGGACGCGCACCCACAGCTTGGATACTCACTTTAACCGGCAGATCTGTCCCGTCCTTCAGAGAGATGCGGTCAAAAACGATGCCCAGAGCGGAGGCGGGATCGCCCTTGGCCCGGGAAGACGACTCGGTGACGTGGCCCATCACTTTAGAGCCGCGCGGAATCACGGTTCCGTTCCAGCGCAATTCGGTTGCGACCTTCGCCTCTATGGCATTACCAGCCGTGAGCTTTCGCGAGTCAAGTGACTTGCTCAACTCCACAATGATGACGGCCGGCTCTGCGGCCGGCTGGTCTGCTGGCGAAGCCTTCTGTTGTGCTGCTGGGTCCGCGGACGAAGAACCCACGCTCGCCAACATCAACGCTGTTGGCGTTGCAGCAGCGATCGAGGATCCACTTTGTCCAAAGCACAAGCCACTGGCGATCAGACTATAGACAACAGCGGATATGCGACGATTCATGAATGAGTCCAATCCCGGCGATGGAATAGCCGCATCGCTGTTCCTCCCTGCGCTCGTGTCTTTGATTGACTTCTTGTCGAATTGAGATTCGCCAAGCGCCGCGCAAGTGGCTTAGAAATGTTACCTTATTGGCAGCTTTGTGGGTAATCAGGGCCTCGGTCGGAGCTACACACGCCTCCGACCTGCGTTTTGCATTTACGCGGCCCCATCGGCCTGCCGGAGGCCGCTTTTGTCATCAAATTCGAGAGGCGCTGTTCCCAATGACACAGGAAAAAGTTCTGATCGTCGAAGACGAAGAAAATGAACGCAGCGGTTTGGCCGAACTGATCCGTGCTTGGGGCTATGAAACCGAGACCGCCTGCGACGGCGTGGAAGGGCTGGAAGCGGTCGAGCGTTGGAACCCGGCCATCGTTGTTACTGATTTGCGCATGCCTCGCATGGATGGCATGCAGCTGCTGGAACATATTGCTGCTCAACCGCAGGCAGTTGCCGTTATCCTGCTGACCGCTCAGGGCAGCATCGATTCCGCTGTGAGCGCCATGAAAACCGGCGCCTTCGACTTCATCGAAAAGCCGGTGAATCCCACCCGGCTGCGCAGCATCCTGCAAAATGCCTCGCGCTTGCGCGGCACCGAGCGCGAGCTGGAAGCCAGCCGCCGCAAGCTGCGCGACATTGGCGTGCTGGGTTCGCTCATCGGCCCTTCCAAACGAATGCAGGAAGTCTTCCGCCTGATTGAAATGGTCGCGCCCAGTACGGCTTCCGTGCTCATCACCGGCGAAAGCGGCACCGGTAAAGAGCTCGTTGCTCGCACCATTCACTCTCTCAGCAACCGCAAGGCAAAGCCGTTCGTAGCCATCAACTGCGCCGCCATCCCGGAGACGTTGATCGAGAGCGAAATCTTCGGCCACGAAAAAGGCGCCTTCACCGGCGCATTCGAGCGCCGCATCGGCTGCTTCGAGTTGGCCGAGAACGGGACCCTGTTGCTCGACGAGATCGGCGAGATGCCTATCGCTACTCAGGCCAAGCTTCTGCGCGTGTTGGAAGACCGCAAGCTGCGCCGGTTGGGCAGCAAGAGCGAAACCGCGGTTGACGTTCGCGTGCTGACCGCGACCAACAAGGTTCCCGAAGATGCCGTCGCCAGCGGACAGCTGCGCAACGATCTTTTCTATCGCCTGAACGTGTTCAACATTCAACTTCCGCCGCTGCGCGAGCACAAAGAAGATCTGCCGGACCTGGTGCAGTCGCTGCTGGCTGACATGAACGAGAAGCACAACCGCAAGGTGGCCGGCGTCAGCGAGCAGGTGAGCGGTCTGTTTCAGTCTTATGCCTGGCCGGGCAACGTTCGCGAACTGCGCAACACGCTGGAACGCGCTGCCATTGTTTGCGAGGGTGCGATGGTCGAGATGAAGCATCTGGCGCCGGGATTTGGCCAGGTTGTTCCGCGTGCTCCCGTGCAGGAAGCCAACGCCGTCCGCCTTGGGGTCGGCACGACTGTGGCTGAAGCGGAGCGGTTGCTCATCCTGAAAACGCTGGAAGCCACGAACAATAACAAGACGCGCGCCGCCGAAACTCTCGGCATCAGCCTGAAGACGCTGCATAACAAATTGAAGGAGTATGGCGCGCAGGGGGCAGGCGAGGCTGCCGAAGCGGCGAGCTGAGAGGACCGCTTTTCGCTTCCTGATCTTCGCTCCTCACTCTATTAAGAGACCGTGTGACCATTAGGGAAGCCCTGATTAAGCCGGCTTCCCTGAAGGGGACGGCCTTCAGTGTCTGCGTGAGAACCGTGCCGTCCCCTACGGGACTCTGACCTTTTTCCCACTTCACCCAGCACTCCGCCTTCGGCTGCGTGCTGGGCTAGACTGTTCCTCGCCTGCGGCGCTCGTATCTCGCGATTCTTACTCCACTGCCGAAACCGAAATCGAGTTCCCACGCAGACTCTTCAGGCCGTCCGTAAAGGCCGCAATATCAATGCGGCTTTAGCCGCTGAGGGACTTTGCCTTGACTTGAGCAGGATTTCCTTAGCTATTGGGCGCTCCTTATTCAATAATTCTGTATCTATAGATACATGAAATCAGAATGCCGATTGCGGGGCCTGGGAGGGCCCTGGAATCGACGAGAGGGTGGCCGGAGGTATCCCGGGCCGTCTGGAACCCTGAAGCCCGCCAGAACGCCCCTAAACGCCGAATCCGGCGTTTTCCCGATTTGGAACCGGATGCCGGCAGTAATTTCCGGATCACGAGTAATCCCTTATCGTGATCTCGCTCGATTCCCAATTCGGGACGGGGGTGGGCCCGCCTGCCGAACGGGTGCGCCGTTGCAATCCCTTTAGGTTGTCATCCCGATTAGTTTGTCATCCCGAGCGGAGTAAGGTCGCGGAAGCGACCGAACGCAGTCGAGGAGCCTGCCCTGAGCCTGCCGAAGGGATCTGCGGTTCGTCTGTAGCGGCAGGGTGCCATTGCTATTTCAACATCCCCTCCACCACGCCATAGCTCGCGTCGAGCGCGGAATCCAACGCGGCGGGATCTTTGCCGCCGGCCTCGGCCATGTCGGGACGGCCGCCGCCGCTGCCGCCGACCTTCTTCGCGACCTCGGCGATGATCTTGCCCGCCTGTACGCGCTGCGTCAGGTCTTTGGTCACGCCGACGATCAATGCAACCTTGCCATCACTCACCGATCCCATCACCACCACGCCCGATCCCAGCTTGTTGCGCAGGTTGTCGACCAGCGTGCGCAACTGCGTTCGCTCCAGGTTATCGGCGCGCGTGGCCAGGACTTTCACGCCCTTCACCTCGCGCACGTTCTCCGTCGCCGATGAGACCGACGATGCAGCCGACTTCATGCGGGCCTGCTCCAACTCCTTGCGCAGCTTTTTGACTTCGTCCTCGCGGCGTTCGAGCTCGCGCTTCAAAGCCTCGGCGGGAGACTCATCGTCACCGTGCATCAGCGTCGCGACGACGTTCTCCAGCTGATGATCCTTACGGAAGTGGCGCAGCGAGCCTTCGCCGGTCACGGCTTCCAGCCGCCGCACGCCGCTGGAGACGCTGCCTTCTTTCAGAATCTTGATCAGCCCGATCTCGCCCGTCGCGCCGGTATGCGTGCCGCCGCACAATTCGGTGGAGAAGTCGCCGATGCGGATAACGCGCACGCGGTCGCCATACTTCTCGCCAAAGAGCGCCATCGCCTTGTACTCATTGACGGCAACGTCGATGGGCACGTCCTCGATGACCTCGACGCGATCGTTGCGCAGCACTTCCTTGTTGGCGAGGTCTTCGATGTCCTGCAGCTCCTCGTCGTCGAGCGAGGCGAAGTGCGAGAAGTCGAAGCGCAGGTGGCCGGGATCGACCAGCGAGCCCGCCTGCTTCACATGCGTGCCCAGCACATTGCGCAGCGCCGCGTGCAGCAGGTGCGTACCGGTGTGGTTGCGCATAATATCCTCACGCCGATTAGCATCAACCACGGCGACGACGGTTCCGCCAGCCTCGATTCCCCTGCCCGTTGCCGTTTTTCGCGGTTTCACGGTGAGAATTCTGACGCCGACGATGGGCATGTCGCTGGCGACAACGTCTCCGAGAATTTCAGTACCATCGTCGGAGTAAAGCCAACCAGAATCCCCAACTTGCCCGCCTGAAGTTGCGTAGAAGGGCGTTTCTTCCAGTACGACATGCCAATCGTGCCCGACGGCGGCAGCCGAGCGCGAGATATCCACTCCCGTTATCGGATCGGCCCAGAAAACCGCGACGACTCGAGTGCTATGCCGCAGGGCCTTATACCCCACGAACCTCAATCTATATTCTTCATGGGCACTCGGAAGGACACCGCCCTCGCCTGCGTAAGGGTCCTTGCCTTCAGCCAAGGCTTGATACGCCGGAGAAGCAGTTTGCTTCGACCCGCCTCTCCATGAAGCGCGCGCCCGTTTACGTTGCTGCTCAAGTCCCGAGTCAAATCCCTCCTGATCGAATTCAACGTCCGCATCCCGAGCTGCGTCCTGCATAAAATCGAGAGGCAGCCCAAAAGTGTCATATAGCTTGAACGCCTCCGCTCCGGGGATTTGCGTAAGAGGCATTCCGAGTTTTCGGCATCGCCAATATTCATGCTCATCGATATTGAAATTGGGGACCTCCCTAAAAGCACGGATGTCGCGATGCGTTGTTGCCTCTACCAGCACTTCCCACCTCTCTAGACCAAGCGCAATCGTGTGCTCAAATCGATTTTCTTCCGCAGTTATCACCTTCTGGACAGTAGCGAGATTCTGCCTCAGCTCTGGATATGGATATTGTGACCGATCTTCCTCATAGGGCCCGCCTGCCATTAGATCCGTGACCCTTGTAGCCATGTTTGATAGAACATGAAACCCACCACCAATCAAGCGTGCGTGGCGCATCGCCCTCCGCATGATCTTCCTCAAAACATACCCTCGTTTATCATTTGAGGGGATTACGCCATCTGAAATCAGAAAAGTCGCCGCGCGTGCGTGGTCCGCAATTACGTTCAGCGAGGCGTGAGTTTTCGGATGTTTCGCTGAAAACTCGTCTATCGAAAACTGCGAGTGGAACGCGCCGGGCAAGTTACAGAACTGTGCCGCCGAGATCAAGAGCGGACGAAATAGATCAGTGTCGTAGTTCGAGATCACGCCCTGCATCACGGCCGTCACGCGCTCCAGGCCCGCACCGGTATCAATCGACGGCTTGGGCAATGGGAGAAGGCGGAATCCTGTTTCGACAAACTCCTCGTCAGCAGAAGCTGCGTTAGGATTCGTCAGCTTTTTGATGCTAGCCCGGTCGAACTGCATGAAGACCAGGTTCCAGATTTCGACGTAACGTCCGCACTCGCAGCCGAACTGGCAGTCGGTGTGGCCGGCATCGCTGGCCTCAATGCCCATGTCGTAATGGATCTCGCTGCACGGGCCGCAGGGGCCGGTGTCGCCCATCTGCCAGAAGTTGTCCTTCATCCCCATCTCGAAGATGCGATCCAGCGGGACGCCATCTTTTTCTAAAGT
>JBEKXQ010000172.1:0-7020 GCA_049511915.1 Candidatus Korobacteraceae bacterium | reverse complement strand
AGCATGCGCCGAAGCGTGCGCAGAGCGTTGTTCGTGTTCGCGGCTGACGATCCCTCGATGATCGAGGCTTGATCTGTCGTTATGTGATCCAGTTTCATACCAGCGATGGGTGTGGATTCCAATATCCGCCACCCAGGAGGTGAACTATGAAAGAACGAGTTGTGTTTGAAGCCAATGTGCCGGTGACGGCCACGTTGGCCTATGCGGATGGATTAAAGGTGCAAGGACGCTTCGGCGATCAGGTCATGTACTCGCTGACGGATGGACGAGTCATGTATGTGCCGCCGATTGTCCGAGACAAACTGGTCGAGCTCGGAATCCGGCAGAACGAACCGTTTGCGATCTGCCGGGCCGAGCGTCGCGAAGGCAATCGGCGTTTTGTCGACTGGGTTGTGCAGCCGGACGGTTCGGCAGCACCGGCGCAGAACTCGACTGCGCCCGCAGATATTCCCGGCTCGCCGGCGAACGGCGACAACGGTGCGCAGGTCAAGTCGAACGGCAACGGGAACGGAAATGGCAAGCCGCAGAGCGCGCCAACAAAGTCCGGGACTGCGGAAACAGCATTGCGCGCCGCACTGACGGCGAGTATTGACGCGGCCCTGGCAGCGGAACAGTACGCGTCCGCGCACGGTCTCTCGATCCGCTTCGGAAGCGAAGACCTGCGTGCCATGGCACTCAGTCTGTTCATCCAGCACGCCCGCGACGGAGGTGTCCGATGACACAAGTTGCCGTAACCGAAGCGCTGGGGGAGTCGCTCTCCCCCAGCCAGGTCAGCACCTACATGACGTGTCCCGCGAAGTGGTACTTCCGCTACTTGATCGGATTGAGCGAGCCGACTACGGGGGCACTGGCACTCGGCAAAGCTTTTCATGGAACACTGGCTCGGAACTTCCGCCAGAAGCTGAGCACGGGCCGCGACATAGAAACACAAGAACTGCGCGGAATTTTCGCAGAGGAATGGTCGACGGCAATCGCGGATGCGGCGTTGCGCGACGACGAAGATGCGGATGAACTTGCCACGACGGGGCAAATACTCGCCGCAACTTACGTGACGGAAGCTGCTCGTTCTCTGCAGCCACACGCAGTCGAGCAAACTGTGCGAGGTGAGATTGCCGGGGTGAAAGTCCGAGGGATTGTCGATCTGCTCGACACCGACGGTCGCGTGGTTGACTTCAAGACGGCATCGAAGCGACCAAATGGACTCTCAGCTGACCACAGTCTGCAGTTGACGACCTACGCTATGATCACGCCCGGCGCGAACGGACTGTGTCGCTTGGACACGGTCACCAAAACCAAGACCGTGCAGGTGATCCAACAGAGTTATCAGGTCGGTGCCGACGACCGGCGCCTTGCCGAAACTCTGTATCCAATGGTGCAGGAGTCCATCCAGGACGGGATTTATCCGCCGCATCGCAGCAGTCCCATGTGCTCACGTCGGTACTGCGGCTACTGGCGCGAGTGCGAGCACGAGTTCGGCGGACGCGTGGCGGATTAACTGCGCTAGCGTGTTCCCCTGCCGAACTCCTGATTCCATTTCGATTTCACTTCATGACAGTTGACCCGCGCTGAGCGGGCACCGCGCCGCCGGAAGCGGCACAACCCACTCGGGAGAACGGCAGACTTAGTTGGCTGCTGGCTTTCCCGATTCCTTTTCAGGAGGAAATACTATGCAAGAGACAACCCTTATCGAGCAGGGTCAGCCAGTTGGGGCAATTCTCAGCCCCGTACCGGCCCCAGCTCCGACTATGACGCTGTGCTCCTATGGCACCAAACTAACCCGGGAGGAACTTGCCCGAGTGGCGACGCCGGCGGCCACAGCAACCCACAAACCCATTCCGCATATAGCCGTGGTGGAAAAGCTGATCGAAGCACTTGGCTTTCGCCAGATCGGCGTGGTGCGCGAGGAATACGCCGTTTCATCTGACGGGATGCGGATGTTCGGGGTGATGGACCTGAGCTCCGGCTTCGACGGCTGCCGTTTCGCCATCGGCCTAAGGAACAGCCATGACAAGAGCTTTCGGCTAAGTTGCACCGTCGGCCTGAGAGTCTTTGTCTGCGAGAACCTCGCGTTTCATGGGGAATACACTCCCGTGCTCGCTAAGCATTCCAAGCACTTCTCGCTGGAAGACAGCCTCGCCATCGGTGTCGACCGGATGCAGAGGAACTTCGGGCCGCTGAAGCAGCAAGTCGAAGAATGGCAGGCGCTGCAGCTGTCAACGGCTTCGGCAAAGCTGCTGATCTACCAGGCGTTCATCGAGGACGAAACGGGATTTCCGAAGCACCTGGCCCGGCGGGTTCACGATCTCTACTTTCAGCCCGTGCATGAGGAGTTCCAGCCGCGGACCATGTGGAGCCTCTCGAACGCCTTCACCAGCGCGTTCAAGGAGCTGGAGCCAATTCCCCAGTACAAAGCGACGGCGAAGCTGGCGGGATTTCTGCAATCCGTTAGGCCTCAGTAGCCCTACCGAAAATGTCGGCGTACGGTCTCGGAGTTGTGCACCTGCCTCAGCTGCTTGGAAAAGTTCGGCAGACGAACGGACCGTACGCCGCCGGTACTGGTAACGCATTTAGAGTCCGGCAGCCTATCGCACGCAGCCCAGAACATACCCAGCGTCTTCCGCTCGTAGTGGGTGTCGTTTGATCTCACCCTTGCGGACAGCACCTACGATTCATAAGCACCGCCCGTAACATTAGGCTGCACGAAGTGAGGCGCAAATTTCGAAGAACCAAGCAGGCATTGGATGATCGAGGTCCCAATAGATGCTCATAGGACGGCTTCCGGAATGGGAAACGTAGCGCAAAGCCCCGACGAATAGGAATGGGTCGTCCTTCCTCGGGCGGACGAACAACAAGAACCTAGCGCCGTTATCCCGCTGACTCACGTACCGCTGACCGGTAGGAGAATTCTCGCCGGTGGTGCTTTGTGATTGCCAATGGAAACGAGTGGGACTCAGCGCAAAGTCCTCGTAGCGCGTCGATGGAGAAAAGGTTTTTTCTGACTTGTCCAAGGTCACGAAGAAAAGCTCGGTGTTCAATGCATCAATCCATAATCTTCCAGTCTGCGTCTGACGCGCCCCAACCAGGTGCGGCAGACCCAATGCCACCAGGACCTCATCGCGCGTGTATTGCCGATGGAGAAAGAGCGGGCAGTCCTCAAGGAACGGTTGTTCGTCGGTATGCAGTTTCACCTGATCCAGCAATGCGTTGCAAAGTTCCTTCAGTTCGTCTCGTGCTTCCACACCCTGCCACAGCCGCGTCAATCCGGCTGCCCAATCGACACTGGGCTGTCGCGCCTCGCTCTGCAGCAGTCGGAAGGTGAGCATCTGAACCATCCGCTTTTCCAATGAAGTAGTTGACCCCAGTTCGGGTTGTCTCCCACTGATCTGGTCCAGGTAGAACCGCAGCCGCCGGGTGGAATCGATATGAAGTAGAAGTGGAAAGCGCTTCAAAAGTAGAGTGTCGGATTCCGTCGGGGTTTCTGCCGCGAACTGCGCTTCTCTCAGCAGCGCGTACCACCCACCGATCGCAGGCTTGTACACGTCGTGAAGCTCATAGCGCGTTTCAGCAAGGTACTCAATCAATGTGGGGCGCCGTCCCAGCTGATTGGCCAGAGTGTTTAGCTCCGCGACCATTCTGGCGCGGCTCACTTGCAGCTGCGCCTTCAGGTTCTCCAAGACTACTTTTTTCGATTCTTTGTCGAGTCGGAAGTAACAGTTCCCCGGTAGACGCGTGATCCCTGTCTCAATTTGACGAATCACCTGTTGGCGGGTTCCGCCGAACAAGGCGAGGAACCTCTGGTCAAAGCGGAACTCCCTCCTCTGATTCCCAATGAAATCCAACACCAGGCAAGTTGTCTTGCCTGTGTCGAGCCGAAGCCCGCGCCCTAACTGTTGAAGAAAGACGGTCGAGCTCTCCGTGGGCCTCAGAAAAAGGACACAATCGGCTTCGGGGATGTCCACGCCCTCGTTGAAAAGGTCCACGGTGAATAAAACGCTTACGTCTCGATTGCGTAACCGGCTGGCGGCCTGGGCCCTCTCCTCGCTCGGGGATTCGCTGGTAATGGCCAAGGCCGGTATCCCGGCCTGGCGAAACGATTCCGCCATGAACTCCGCATGGGCAATACTCACGCAGAATCCGAGCGCTCGCGCGAGACGCCAGTCGCCATAGCACTCACAGAACTCGCTTATGATCAGGTTCGCCCGACGGGCGTTACCGAGGTAGCTTTGTTCGAGTTCGCCGATAGCGTAGGAGCCGCGGGTCCAGTGAACGCCGGACAAGTCTGTGCCGTCGTGGACTCCGTAGTAGTCGAATGGCACGAGATACTGGCGTTCAATTGCGTGCCAGAGACGCATTTCGTCCGCAATTCTATTGTCGAACCAGGGAAGGATGCTCTCCCCGTCCATGCGCTCCGGCGTGGCAGTGAGCCCCAAGAGAATTCGCGGCCGCAGTGAGGAAACGATTTCGCGATAGCTAGCCGCCGGCACATGGTGCGCTTCGTCAAGCACGGCGTAGTCCCAATGCCGAACGCCTTGTGATTCGAGCAGACTTCTGCTGTGAAAGCTCTGAATGGTCGCAAACAGATGATCGTAGCTGGTCGGCTCTTCTCCGCCGCCGAGCAGATCTCCAAACGACTCGTCGCGCAAGACATGGCGGAACCGATCGCGCGCCTGGCGAAGCAACTCCTCTCGATGAGCTAAAAAGAGCAGCGGCGGCCGGCGGCCGGAGTAAGGTTGGCGCGCATAGTCGAATGCTGCGATCAAGGTCTTGCCCGTGCCCGTCGGGGCAACAACCAGGTTGCGGAAGTGGTTCCTGTCGAGCCGTTCCGTTTCGAGCTGGTCAAGCGTGGCTTGCTGGTAGGGATGCGGCCGCAAATCGAAGAACACGGGCGGCCCGGCGTCGCTGCGACCTGTCCCCTTTCTCGCATGCTCCAGCGACCGTTTCACCCGACGGCAAAAGTCTTCGTCGTCCGGCCGGAATTGTTCAAATTCCTCATCGCACCAAAGCGAGTCGAAGGCGCCCCGAAAGCGTTCGACGATATGAGGAGCCTCCACCTCGCTCATCTTGACGGTCCATTCGATACCATCTTCGAGAGCCGGTCCAGACAGGTTTGCAGAACCCACATACACACTGCTGAATCCGTTATTCCGCTGAAAGAGCCATGCCTTCGCGTGCAGACGGCGCCGGCGCCCGTCGAGTGAGATGCGCAGCTCAACATTAGGCAATCGCGAGAGCTCTTCAATGGCTCTGAAATCCGTCGCTCCGATGTACGTGGTTGTGAGAAGCAGGATTGGAACCTGCCGAACTGCGAGTTCATGAAAGGCACTCTTAAGCCGCTGCCAGCCGCGCCATTGGATAAAACTGACCACCATGAAAACCCGGTCAGCCGTGGCCATCTCGCGTTCAAGCTCAAAGCCTAGACGGGGTTCATCTAGCGCGTTCATCAGCAGACTCGAGACGCTGAGCGGCGTTGATGGGGATTCCGGCACAGTCGGGCCGCGGTAGATCGCACGGAGGACCTCGCCGGGCGGATCGACAGGATCTGGTGCAGTCAGATCTTCCCGAGCGCGTACGAAGTCCAGAAGAGAGTTCGCCAGCTCAATCTGCCGCTGCTTTCGGTCTTCTGCAGACACGCCCCGAAGGGCGGACTTAATCTGGCGGATAAGGTGGCGAGCGAGATAATCCGGGCAGTCGCTCTCTTCGAGCGCTTCAATCGAAGATTTCAGACCAACAGTGGCCTGCCGGTCGAGGGACTCACGGACGTGCCGAGTAACCAGTTGGTCGTACAGGCCCTCTTTGAATTCGCTCATCCGAGAATCTACGCTCCAGAACGAAATCATCTCATAGATGGAAGAGCTAACCCGGTACAGACCCTGATACTCGCGCCCACGTTTCTCCGAGCGTCTGTCTAATCTTCAGGTTGCTCGTTTGTGTTCTTGGCCACCCACGGACCTCGCGGTGCCCATGACCGACGCCGCTGTTCTTCGGTGTTCGTAGACGTGATCATTGGCATGACGAAGCGCTCGATGGCCGCGACGACTTCTTCCAGCGATATGGGCTCTATGTAAAGTCTGTTCTTTGCGATAAATGCGCTCCATTGACGCTTCTTTTCTTCATCTTCGAAGAACTCGGGCGTGAATGCGATTGGACGCTCTGTAGTAGGTAGTGCAGTCTTTCTCCTTCCGAAAGTCCGCTTGATAGCGTCGGAAAGAACCTCACCCTCGAAGGGGAAGAGGTCGCCCAGAGTCCGAATGTCATGGAAATCCTTCATCCGGCTGTTTGCGATGCCCAGTTTCACCATCGCCTCGAACTTTTCTGCAACTACAGTTTCTTTGGGATATGTGAGCAGCACAGGTGCGGGCCCATTCAGCATTGCCGGGAACGTGCTTTTGACGGCGTGCGGCGTAATGGCGTCACCGAAACCGATGTCAATCTGCATCGGTATGCGGGCTTTCTCGAGCAACCCCAAGAAACTGACCCGCACGCCCTCATAATCGGCATCTTCTTTGATGCGTTGCGCGATGACACTCTCCGGGTCGAAGACCAGGCCGTCGTCGGCTACAGAGGTTGTGCAGACTTCCTTAAAAGTCGCCTCAAGGCGAGCCGGATCATTTTCACCGTGGGAAAGGAAATCCGCATCTCTCGTGGGACGGTGTGCTTGGTCGGTCCAGAGTTCAAAGACCAATGCGCCCTTTAGCACGAAGACTGTTCGGTACTTGGATTGACTGATTCGATAGAGAATGCGTTCAAGAGCATACTTCGTTAGCAGCAGCCCGAAATCTTCGTTGCGCGTGCGCGCAAGATTCAATAGGCGTTGCCTGATGGATGCCGAGATGTTTGTAACCTTCTTGCTCAAGAAAAAGATTCCATATAGGGCCGCATTACGTTTGCCACCCGACAGACCTTCGCCGCCGTCCAAAGCTCATCCATGGACGCCTTCTTCTCGCGAAAACATTCTCGGAGGGCCTGGATTGCAAGTTCCGTCCCGACCTTGGACCTAAACTTGAAGCAGTCGGCGACGGT
>JBEKXQ010000171.1:0-7092 GCA_049511915.1 Candidatus Korobacteraceae bacterium | reverse complement strand
CAAGAGCAGGGTGACGCTCTGCTGGTCTCCGATCAGCAGAGCGGCTTCCATGGCCCTGACACTGAGCGGATGAAGGGCAAACCGGCAGTAATACGCCTTGAAGGAAGGGACGAAGACTGGCCACCTGAGAATTTGCTGATCAAGTGGAGAAGACACGGATCGATCGGATCAGTCTGTCAACCATGTGTTTGCTCTAACGCTTACGTTCAGTAGTGCTCCTTCAATCGGATGAGCGGCAGCCTCCGAAGTGACCTCGACAACGGCTGCTCGGTCCAGTTCCAACCAGCCACGCCTTAGCACTGGGCCGGTCCAGCGAATCGGGGAAATTAGATGTTTTCTCATAAGTCATTCTACTGCCGAACCAGGGCTAGAGCGGGGCTAGACTATTTTCCGGTGCGAAATAGCGCTTCCAGAAAAGCTAATTCGTGTACAAGCGGCGATTCTTCGATTCTGAGGTAGCGAGCTTTGGATCGCACGTTCCCGTGACGGGGATGAACGCATCGGATTTCTTATGCTGGTTGTGTGACCGGCCATCGCCCGATGTTGATGAGATTGTGGGCGATGATCCCGAGTCCCACCCATCTGTGCATACTGAAAAGTTCGTCCGGACTGATAACACATACTGGGAGCAAGAATCCAGCCTCAAGGATTATCCGCAGACCTGCCCACGTTCGAGGTCTATTTCACCAACGAGCCCACCTGTCTCGACCTACCTGTTCCTACACCGCTGACCAGAGGCTCTTCGATGTCCCCTTCAGAAGAATAGAGGAAATTCTCGATCTCATCGATTCGTTCGCTCGCATCGTGGTACCCAATCTCAATGAGATCACTCGTGTACTTTGAGGTGAATAACAAATAGCTCATCAGATCCGCACAGGAAGCCGTATCTCGCCCCAAACTGCTGACAAAGTAATGGAGAAGATAAGGCATGTCTCTCTGGTGTTGCTCTGCCAACTGTGATAAGTCGACCGAAGGCGTAACGAGAAATGATGTTAAAGGCCGCATCCTTTCACACCCTTCAATACCAACCTGGCTGATCTGACCACTGCTCAGCAGTTGATTCAATCGTTCAAGATGCTCGATGTCCGTAGCAAGGTGGTCCAAAAACATAACATTAAAAAGCACTCCCATGACCTGCGCTAGCGAAGGATCTCTATTATCCGCCGCCTCCTCTTGGTGTTCCAGATTCTGGCCGCGGACACCGATCGCGAAAATCTTTTTTGCCCCCAGCCGTATGACCGGGCTGAGAGGCTGTTGAAGGCGAACACAACCGTCGCCGAAAAAAGCCGTTCCTCGCGCCGTCTTAAGCCTTACAGGCTGAAAGACCAGCGGTATGGCAGCCGACGCGCAAATATGATCGACGGTGATCTTTGTCGCAAGGGTCACGCGGCGGCTCCGGTTCCACATAGGGTGGCCCTTCATGCCTTGAATGAAGAGATAACTCTTACCCGAGTTATAGTTCGTCGCGGAAATGGCGAGTGCGTAGAGACACCCACGCGCGATGTTCTTCTGGATTCGCTCGCAATTGAGGTGTGTGCTGAGAAAGTGCCTCAGAGGAGTTGCATCCAATAAGGAGCGGGCGTTACCTCCTCCAAGAACTGCTCCAAAGGAGAGATCCAGTATCCAGGTAAGGGAATTACGGGCCTGTGAGAAAACATCACAGCGAAAGATATCGGAAGGACTGAGCTCCGACCAAAGCCGGGCGGTAACTTTGGTCACCAAAGCAAAATCGTCGCTACCCGCAGCCAGGACAGCACCATTAATCGCTCCGGCGGAAGCGCCCTCTATTATAGGAAAGGGATTGCCGTGCGTTTGCACTCGTTTTATCTCGCCAACGCGTTTGAGAACACCGGCTTGATAAGCGCCGCGAGCGCCCCCGCCTGTCATCACTAAACCGATCGCGTTTCCCATCTTCCCACCTCTACGACTGCCGTTGTGAGAATCCTAGACGTTCCAATCCTCGCGGCGACAAGATTAATCTACCAATTCAGACGAGCTGCTTTGCCATGGCTGTGGGCTTTTTGCGCTCCTTCAGCAACTGCTCCCCGAGCGCGAACAACTCCTCCTTCGAATTCTTGCCCGCATCCACATCCGCCAAGATCGCCTTTTGAGCTAAGTAATCCTTGTTGACGATGCCCGCTTTGCTCTGCAGCATCCTCCATGCCTTGCGGCGCTCCACGCAAAACAACACAAGCTGGCGCGAAATCGCCCTGTATTCGACCTCCCCATGCGCGCCATGGAGCTTGATGTAAACGCCGAAATCGGGAACATAGGAGCGATGTTCGGGCTGCAGGTAGCGACGATACACGACATCCTGTTGCGTGATGCGGACCAGCATGTTATCCAGCGGGACCAGCTTGGCCGCCTGCTCCGGCTTGATGTTCTTCAGATGGTTGCGGAAGCGGGCCTCGGTGGCGCACCAGTGGGCGACTGTGTATCGCGGAACCTCGTCCGTGTCCTTTGCCTTCGACTCGTACCAATCCTTATCGAGCGAGGGATTGCCTTTGAGATCGAGGGTTTCCTGGTAGGTTTCCCCCAGCCGCGGATTGAAGACGAACTCCGGCATTGCACGTGAGTCACGCACGCGCTGGGCCTGGGCGAGCGCCATGTCGTCGCCCACGCCGTGCTCCGGCTGGCAGGTCGTGAAGCACTGCAGAAACGCCGTCCCGCGATACTCCAGACCATCGAGAATCGCACGCAGCAGCTTGGGTGGGTTGGCGATGGAGACCTGAGCGACAAACGGTGACCCGTGGCCAGAAAGGAAGGTCTCGGCCACGGCCTTCTTCTCGGTGCCCTTGCCTTGGGTCGCGGCGCCAAACACGTTCATGTCGCTACCCCCGAGCATCGGCGTCGAGTCGGAGTTCTGTCCGCCGGTGTTGGAGTACACCTGGGTGTCAAGCATGATCACTTTTACATTTGGGCGATTCTGGAGAACCACCTTCGACGTGTTCTGATAGCCGATGTCGCCGATGCCGCCGTCGCCGCCGACCGCCCACACCTTGGGCAGCTCAAAGATCTCCTGATCGGTCATCAGGGTGTCGCTGAAGTGCGTGTACTCGTAGTACGCGCGCGGCGTGACGACATCCTCTTCGCGACCGAGCAGCGCATCGGCAAGCCGCTCGGGAATGACGGAGCGACGGCCGTGATCGACGATGAAGCTCTCGCCCAGCAGCCAGCCAACAGTGACGCCGTCCTGGAAGAGCGAGTTCATCCAGGGATAAGGATGTGGGTTGTTGGGCGGAGTCGAGCCGTAGACCGTGTTGCAGCCGGTGTGCGCCGTCATCGCCATAACGCACATGCCGTTCGGCAGCCGGCCGTCGAGCGCTTGCAGCTCTTTGTGGTTGAAGGCCTCCTGCCGCATGACGACCGTGAGCGCGCCCACAATGTCCTGGTCGGAAATGGGGCCGTTCTGCGCAATTCGCTCTTTGGTGTCGCGGTCGTCCTCGCCACCGAGTCCCATAATCAAATGGGCCACGGCTTGCCGCAGCAGGTCGTACTCTTCCGGCTTTCTCTGTTTGAGCGCAGCCAGCTTCGCAACTCCCGTCTTGTCGAGCTCGTCTGCTTTGGCTCGCAGCCGGTCGGCTTTGGCGTGGTAGAGCGGCCGCATGTAGGCTTCGGTGGCGGCCACGATGGCGCGCAGTACTTGCTTCTCGCCGCAGCCTGCGCAGGCGCCATCGCCGCAGACCATGGCGTCGTAGTTGTGCCGGACCATCAACATGTTGCGCAGCGTCGCGGTCTTGGAATCCTGCGGCCGCTCATCGCTGTAGAGGCCCAGGTATTTCTGCTGCGTATCCGGCAGAAGATTCAAGAAGCCAGTGCCAGTCTCGTGTTCCGAGTTCACTTCCTCCGTCTCCTGCACCATCTTCAGCGCCTCGTGCTCGCCGCATGCCGTCACGCAGGCAGCACAGCCTTTACATAAATCGGTGACAAAGATGGAGAAGATACCGCCCGCGCCCGGCTTCTTTCTCTCCGGAGTCGAGAAGATGGCATTCACTTTCTGGTAGGCCATCGGCACCTTGTCGATGATGGAAAAGAATTGGCGCTTGGCCTCTTCCGAGAACCCATCCACCTCGGCTGTAATCTGGCGGAGGATTTGGGGCAGCGGTATTCCTGAAGTCTTGGCCACCGCCTCGGACATCATCTGACGCGCGCGTTTCTCGATCTCGGGGAGAGATTGCAACATCTTCCTGCGCTCACCCGGATCGGTGACGTATCGCACGACCGCAGTGTGCAGGATCGTCTCCAGGTCTTGCGCACAGTTGGGCAGGGCCGTATCGGGACAGACGGCGATACACTCCATGCATTGCGTGCAATTTTCGGGGATGAAGAGCGGAGTCTCCTTGCGGGAGACATACTTCGACGCCGTATCACCGCTGCCGGCGGCCATGACACCGACCGAAGCCAGCGCAGACGACGGCTGGTTGTATCCGTAGCCGGAGCGGAACTCGGCATCGAAGGTCGCGATTCGCGTCAGCGGAGTACGCTCTGCCTGGCCAGCGGGCACAGGGAAGGAGCGGCATCCAAAGTGGCAACTATCGCCGTTGTCGCCGCAGACGGTCGGCAGAAGCGCTTCGCCGCGCAACGAGGAGCGGTCTTTGGCTTCGAGCTTACCCACCCGGATCTCCTGGACTTGTTCGAAGCCTTGCGTCATCACTTCCATGTTCGACTTGACGACGGCTTCACCGAGCTGACCAAACTTCTTCACGTACTGCTTGTACACCACGTCGCGGAACTGCTCCTGGGTTATCCCGAATTCGCCAAGCAGCGGCGAAACCGCGAAGAATGCACCCAGGAAGGCGTTCCCCTGCATGCGAAGTTGAAGGTCGACGCGGTCGGTCGCGGTGCGCGCAATTTGGAAACCCGGCAAGGTAAACACGCGGATGTTTTGGTCGATGACCTGCTTGCGGGCCCATAACGGCAACCGCTCCCAAGCCGCTTCACCCGTCACGTCGGACTCCCACACCAGGCAGCCACCATCAGCCATGCCAGCCAGCGGATTGGTGTGCGTGAACGCCTTCGGGTCACAACAAAGCACGACGGTCACGTGACGAAGATCGCAATTGACGCGGATTCTCTCCGGGGCCGCTACCAGGAAGTAGGCGGTGGGAGCGCCTTTCTTCTCGGAGCCATACTTGGGATTCGCGCTGACGTGAATAATCTCTTTGGGATTGCCCAGCTCGTCAACAATCTTGTCGCGCTCATAGAGCAGGTCGTTCAAATCGCCCAGGATGGCGCCCAGGTTCTTGCCCGTCGTGATTGCGCCCCAGCCACCGATTGAGTGGAAGCGAACGGCGACCGCCCCTTCGGGCAGAAGCGACGGCGTTTCGTCGGACTTCACCTCGTAGGGATGATCGACCCCGAGCACCATAAACGAGGTTCCATCGGAGGCGACCTTGCCGTCTCTGCGGGCGCGAGCGCCGGTGGCAAACTCGTACGCGCCGAAGACCTGCTCAGGCCGGAAGTCCCGCGAGCCACAGCCATAGATACCGGAGAAGAGGCGGGGCATCTGCTCGACTGTGATTGCGGGCAGGCCGCGGGTGGCGGGATGATCGCCAGTCTGCAATGCTTTGTTGAGCGCGGTGCGGATGTCGCGGCCCATGGGGTTGTCGCCCGCCATCGCCTCGTCGGTGCGCTCCAGCACGATGACATTTTTCTTTCCGGCCAGCGCGTTGACGACAGCGGCTTCGGGGAACGGGCGAATCACGTTGAGGTGGATGGAGCCGACCTGCGCGCCCTTGCGTAGGCGAAGATAATCCACCGCAGCTTCTATGTTCTCCGCCGCCGAGCCCAGCGAAATGAACACGGTGTCGGCGTCGGCGGTCTTGTAGGCGCTGAGCATGCCGTAGTAGCGGCCGGTGAGCTTTCCGAAATCGGCGTACGCCTCTTCGAGGAACTGAGCGATCGGTTCGGAGAAGTTGTTGCGGCGTGCGGCGATGCCTTGCATGTAGTGCTCTTGATTCTGTACCGGCCCAAGCAGCACGGGGTTCGTAAGATCGATCATGCGCGGAACCCGGCGACGCTTCGGACCGAACAAGATGCGCTGGCTCTCGGTTGGGCAGTCGATGATGTCGCCCGGAGCACCGAGGAACAAGCGGATCAGTTCCGACTCGTGCTTATAAAAAGTCCGCTCCAGATGGGACGTGAGGAAGCCGTCCTGGCAGTTCATGCCGGGCGTCAGGCTCAGTTCGGTCACGCGCCGCAGGATGAGCGCCTGGTCGGCGGTTTGCTGAGCGTCTTTGCCGAACAGAATGATCCATCCGGTGTCGAGAGCGCCATACACGTCGTCGTGGCCGCAGTGAACGTTGAGCGCGTGCTTGGTCAGCGCCCGAGCGACGACCTCCAGCACCATCGTCGAGCACTTACCTGGCGCATGATAGTACTGCTCGACGCCATACAGGATTCCCTGCCCGGAGGTGAAATTCACGACTCGTTTGCCGCACACTGAGTGCGCGATAGCTCCGCCCTGCGCCGCGTGCTCGCCTTCAGCTTCTACAGCCAGACTACTGCCGCCGAAAACATTCAGGCGGCCTTCGGCGTAGGACTGTTGATAGAGTTCGCCTAATTCGGTTGAAGGTGTGATGGGGTAGAAAACGCCGGCATCGGCAATGCGGGTTTCGGTATGGTACGAGACGAGCTGATTGCCGTTTGCGGTAACTCGGATACCAGGGTAGCGGGGTGCGGTGGACATGGTTTCCTCCGCGAATGTGTACCTCTCGGTGAGGCGTCATTAGAAAGTTATTGGTCGATTCTGGTCATAAGTGCGAACAGCATGATCTTGATCCTTGCGGGTCACGTTTGTCAGTGATCTATGCCGCGTCGAGAAGTGACGAGTGATCGTCCCGAGGGAAGATTCTGAGGTCAGTTGTCTGTACGGCCGGTTTCACGCATAAGAGAGCCCCTCAACCGGTTGATAGCGCCTTTGGGTATTGAGTCACGGGCCACCGGAAGTTGGCCTGTTCGGAGTCAATTTGACGTAAAACGCCCAAACCGCCGAACTGGCTTCCTCGCTGCTGTTTTTCGCGCATCAGGAACGGGAAACGCCCAAGGGTCTAGGAATGCCATTAGGCGCATTTCGCAGCGGCCATCCACTTG
>JBEKXQ010000170.1:0-7219 GCA_049511915.1 Candidatus Korobacteraceae bacterium | reverse complement strand
GCCCGCCGCGTCTTCTTGGTGTAACGCTCGAATCCATTCATCATCGCCAGTGTCCTCTGTTTCATCTGGCTGTCAATGTAGCTGGATTCACGGTGGAAAAGGAGAGCTTAATCAGAGTCTCCTTAGGTAAGAGAGATATCCATTTATTCTCGACGCCCTGTAACTGATGAATATTGGTGATCACCACATCGGCTGCTTCCAGGTCTGCCTTGTTCGTGTCGGATCCCCTGATCTCAGCCGGTTCTGGATACTCGCTGCCTTCCAGGACGTGGCATTTCTGGTAAAACATGCCGGCATTGCTAGGGTCGAAGTCTGCCAGCAGCTGCGATGCGATGCGTATACCGGGAGCTATAACAAGCACACGCTTGGCCCCGACCGCGAATGGGGAAATAGCTATTAGTCCGGACTTACCGCAACCAACAGGCAGGACGACCCCAATCTCGCGCCTTGCTGGGAAGTCGGCAAAGGACTTCTTTATTTCACGGTATCCCTCCCGCTGTGGGATGCGTAGCTCCGCGTTGTCCTCCACTAAGGGCCGCAGCCTCTGAAACAGGTGCGGTTTGTCCTCACCCGCTGTTTCCGGCCGAGGTTGCTCAGACCGAGCTGGAGAGATGCTGGTCACTCGGAGAATGCTGTGGCCCAGCAACTGTGTCAGCTCGCCGCCTACAAAAAGCTCCTTCATTTTCTTGAAAGCTGCTACCGAACTCTCGATTTCCAGAAGGACGGAACCCTGTCTAACGGCTAAAATGGTTAGACTAGCATCCCCGAGCTGCGTGCGGAGATGGGATGCGATCGCCTCAATTTTGGGCTTGTCAGTGTCTGCATAATTCCCATCGATCACCAGGTGCCAACGGCATGGCGTTTCTTGGTCGTCGAAATGTTGGTGCAAACGAGTCCGCGCAGTGACGACTTCGTCCAGCGTATAGTTTTTGTGCTGGCTTGATAGGGAGGGCTGACGGCGCAGCTAAAGCTGCGCCCCTTCAAATGCAACTCGCAAATGCAACATCGGCTAGTCGAGGGTTTCCGGTTCCAGCGCGATGTGCTTTTCGCCGGCGGCTTTTTTCTCCCAATACTTGCGGACCCAGGCTTCCCAGCTTTTGCCGGCGGCGGTGTCGCGTCCGGTGAAGGCTAGGGCGGCGATGTCGGAATAAGGGATGGAAATCTTCTGCGGAGAATCTTTCGGGATGAGACGCACGACGGATTCGGCCAGCGTCGCGCCGTTGCGGCGGTCGAAGATGTAGCCTTCCACGCGCGAGCCGTCCTTGCGGGTGATGGTGACGTCGCCGCGATAGTCGAAGGCCTGCTCGAGGGCGGCGCGGAGTTCGGCTTCGGTGGCAAGGTCGGGTATCCAGCCTTCGATCTGGTCGCGATCGCGGCCATCAACAACTTCGAGGTGGTCGACGGTTAGGTTATGTTGTGGTTCGGACATGATTAGCTTCTAGCCTCTAGCTCCTAGCTTTTAGCAAGCCAGGAATTTCATCGTCGTTGGGCGCCCGATGCGGTCGGTTGCCTTGGTATTCAGCACTCGTGTGTCGCCGGCTAAAGCCGGCTCAGCAACCTATATAAACGCCATACCCAGGACTTACGTCCTGGGCTAACTTCAGTTCCGCCCTAACGGGCTCGATCCTTCGGCTGCCTACGTTCTACCGTTGCCTGGAGCGTCTTGCTAAGAGCTATAGGAGTCCAAAACCAAAAAATTCCGTGTTCTCCGTGCTTCCGTGGTGAAAACGAACTGTCACGAATTGGAATTGCCGATCTGCACCAGCGGGTTGTGAGCGTGGACGGGCTTCACGTCTTCGTTCAGCATGGCGAAGGCTTCGTCATCTTTATATTGCGTCGAAAAAGTCGCGCGGACAGTCGCGGCGAATCCCTTCCATGATCCGAACGTATCGTGCACGGCGGAGGCTTCGTATCCGCTGTGGACCATGCAATTGGCGCACTTGGGATTGCCGGACTCGGTGCCGTACTTGTGCCACTCGGTCTCGCGCATGAGCTCGTCGAAGGTGTCGGCGTAGCCGTCCTGCAAGAGGTAACACGGCTTCTGCCAGCCGAAGAGATTGAACGTGGGCATGCCCCATGCGGTGCACGGGTAGTCGCGCTTGCCCATCAGGAATTCGAGGAAGAGCGGCGACTGGTTGAAGACCCAATTCTTCTTACGGTTCGCGAGGATGGTACGGAAGAGGCGGCGGGTGCGGGCGCGGCCGAGGAAGTGCTTCTGGTCGGGCGCCTTGTCGTAGGAGTAGCCGGGGGAGAGCATCATGCCCTCGACGCCGAGCTCCATCATCTGATCGAAAAACGAACGAACGCTCGCTGGGTCGGCGCCATCGAAGAGCGTGGTGTTTGTTGTAACACGGAATCCGCGGCGCAGCGCTTCCTTCATGCCGTCGAGCGCGGCGTCGAATCCGCCTTCGCGGCAGACGGAGAAGTCGTGGTTCTCGCGTTCGCCATCCATGTGGACGGAGAATGTCAGGTACTTGCTGGGCGTGAAGAGGTCGAGCTTTTCTTTGAGCAGCAGCGCGTTGGTGCAAAGGTAAATATACTTTTTGCGCGCGACGAGGCCGTCGACGATCTCGGCAATTTGCGGATGCATGAGCGGCTCGCCGCCAGGGATGGAGACCATGGGCGCGCCGCACTCGTCGACCGCGCGGAAACACTCCTCGGGCGAAAGATTTTGCTTGAGCACGTGGGCGGGGTACTGGATTTTGCCGCAGCCGGCGCAGGCCAGGTTGCAGCGAAAGAGCGGCTCCAGCATCAGGACGAGAGGGTAGCGTTTCCGCCCCTGGACGCGCTGCTTCAGGACGTAGGTTGCGACCGTCCACATTTGGGAAACGGGAACTGCCATTGTCGCTGTTTGCCTTTCTGTTGCAGTCATTGACATTATGTCATAAACTAGGCTAGAAAGCGAACGCGAATTCGCGTTCCTGTTCCACGTGGAACATTATTCTGCGGCCTTCACTACCGCCTGGGAACACGACCTTGATCCTTCGGAAAAAACGCGCCGCTCCCCGCCCCGACACCGAAACCTTGCCCCTGGGTCGCCGTCTGCCGATCCAGATGCGCGGCTTGAAGACCTGTTTCCGCATCCTCGACGCGGCCAGCTCCCTGCTCACCCACATGCCGCTCGACGACGTCACCACCACCCGCATCGCCGGCAAGGCCGGACTCTCCATCGGCGCGCTCTACCGCTTCTTCCCCGACAAGCAGACCATCATCGACGGCATCGCCGTGCGCCACGTCGGCCAATTCCGCACTTCGCTGGAAGCCAAGATCGTCCAGCCCCTGCTGCGTGAGCTCGAGAACCTAGAAACCTTCGACCCGGCCATGTTGCTCGACAGCATGATCGATGCCTACGTCGCCTACCTGGACGCTCATCCCGACTTCCGCACCATCTCCTTCGACCACCACATCAGCGCCCCCACCAAGGAGCACGAGGCTTCGCCCAACACCGGCTTGCCCGCGCTGCTGAAGAATTTCATGCTCGAGCGGCTGGCCATTCCCAACACTCCAGAGCTCGACCTGAAGCTCCGTGTGGTCAGCGAAGCCGGCGAGCGCCTCATCGCCTATGCCTTCGAGCAGCCCACACCCGACGAGCGCAACCGCATCGTTGCCGAGATGAAGAAGATGCTGGCCGGATATTTGTTCCCTGGGTAACGTGGCGTAATTTCACAGCCGTGACAGAGAGTTAACGAATCGCTCGCAAAGCGTCGTCACCTCCGAGGACGTCAGCCGACAGCCTGCACTCTCGCCTGGATGATCATCCCGAGCGAGCCCACACTATCTCCAGATATGTCATCCCGATCGGCGGCGGCTGGGGTTTTGAGCCACCGGAGTCGAAGGACCTCTACTGGCTCCGAAACTCATCGCGTTCGCATAGAGCGGGCCTTCAGACCCACGACCCGGGCCTCGCTGCTCTCAGGCGGACTGAGTAGTAATAATTGCCAGGTTACTTTCGTGTACTCCAAAGTAATTTGCAACGCGTCTTCGTGCGTCGCGGAAGTTATACTGCGGACAACTCTTATTGACGTCATGCGGAGGGGGCAGGCCCGGAGATCGCGCTCGACAAGCCGCGCCGCAGAAGTCTCGCGCAAGGAGCAGGGAGGTTTCAGCCATGACATCCGCACGGACCATCGTGCCCTGGCTACACGCCGCCGTAGCTTGTGCGCGCAAACGTAACCTTACTTTGGTGTATCTCGTTCTTGGGATGCTGATCGCGCTGCCGTTGTCTGCCACCGTTAACTCCGGTGAGATCATTCCGGGCAGCGTTTCGGCGACCGTCAGTTCGAGCTATGATCCACTGAATGGCGTCTCGGTTACCTTCCAGTGGACCACCCTCCACCCTGGTAACTCGATCGTAGTCATCGAAAATGATGTCGATTACCACGGTAATACCAATACTCCGTCCCGGCAGATTGTTCAGAACGACAACGCCACCAATCACGTTGTAGTGGTGAATCATTTCCCCGCATACAGCACTTATGCCACCTGGGGTTACTACGTGGCCAGTCACGTAGTAGTGGGCCGCTGCAACGTCGTGCAAGCCGAATGTTCGGCTTGGGCCACCTATCCCGGTCCCGGAGCTTACCTTCCCTTCAACCTGCCGACTTCTCCCACCGATCCTAACGGACCTCTGGTCTTCACTATGTGGCCAATCGGAGGTCAGAACGTCTATCAGGGCGATCCCACGCAGTCTCCGGCTTGCACTCCTACCTCCAAGAGTTCGCGCGAGTGCAACGATCTCTATGTTGCCATGCAGGCTAATCTTCTGAGCGGATCGCCGCAGGCCACCGTGCTTATGCAAGATGTCGTCATCACCAACCTGGATACAGGCCAGATCGTCACCAACAATAGCATCACGGCCCAGTATCTTTGTGACCTTGGCGCTCCTTCCAATCCCCCACCGCAAGGATGGGACGGCGACTATAACTTGAACGAGTCCTGTCTCAACGCAGCGGTCTACACCTCTAACTCGACACTGCGCCTCAGAGTCAATTCTCAGGCAGTGCCGGGACACTATCAGTTTGCCGGCAACTTTCAAGGACAGCTGAACGGACAAAATGCGGGAATTCCTGTACCTATAACCGACAATTTCACGGTGCTGCCCACCGGGTCATTTACGGCAACGACCCCGACCAATTTTCCTGCCATCCCCGGCCTTACTACCTGGCAGAACAACATGATCAACTTCAGCGCTCCTCCGGGGAGTGCCAACGCGGATTTCTGGTGCAAGAACGTTACCGACATAGATCCATGGTGGAGTCTCGACAACGGCAACTTCTCCGGGTACTTCAACTTCCCCTCCAACAGTCCTCAAAGCTTTCAAGCGTGGAACTATGACGGCGGCCGTGTCTATCAGCAGATAGTCGACTATAACCAGTACCACCAGCAGCAGCACGGGCCGCACGATCTGGACGAGTGGCAACGCTGTGCTGAGCTTGCGATGGAACCGTATAAAGACACGACCATCGCGACCGATGCCGGGTTTGTCGCAGAGACTAATCAATTCCCCTATGGCATGGCGATGAACTACTTGCGAACGGGGGATACAACCTATCAAGATGCAGTTAATCTCTTGGCATATAACCCGACATATCTTCTTTACTATAGTGGAAGTGTGTACGCCGACAGCGTTCGGCTGAGCGCCTACATTATGGATGACCGTATAGCCAATGAAATCATTGGCGCGCCGCGAGACACGGCATTTACGCTGCGCGGCGTCGATGTGATGCTGGGCTATCTTGATCAAAGCTACAACCTCAGTTTCAGCAATCCCAATCAGCAGGAGTACGACATTCACCCCTTCATGGTCGGCCTTGCCATGGAAGCTTTGACCACCTATTACGAGCTCGATCTTGCCGAAGGCAATACTCCCGACGCGAGAATACCGCTGGAAATCAAGAAGGTCCTGGACTGGTGGGAGGCTACTCAATATATTCCTTCCACTCACACCTTGGCTTATGACGCCTATGACGTTCGCGTAAATCCAACTCTGGTCCCAGGCATTCTGTTCGATGGCACGGAGCTGAATGACTTGGTTGCTACTGCATACGCCTGGTATTGGTACAAGTCCAACAACCCTACTTATCTCAACCAAGGAGATGATCTTTTCTTCCATGTGTGGGATAGCGCCGGTGGTCAGATCTTGGGTGGTGGCAGTGGCTGGACCTACTCGGTCGAGCAGTTCAACGAGATTTATGAAGGAAGCTTCGACTATGTACGATGGAGATCGGGCCAGAACGCGGATGGCTCATCTCCGCCGGTGGAGACCGTGCTCGCGGCTGCCAATCCCTATACCGGTCCCTGGACGGACTACACTACTCCAGTTCAATTCGAGTGGATAGCAGGGTCCAATGGCAACCTGCCTGCCATCGATCCACAACTCAATCCTCCGGTGGTCACCGCCACCACGGCTACATTCTGGCTGAATCTCTTTAAGCCAAATACTACCTTGACGGTTTATTACGGGACCGCAGTTCCCGGCACCTGTAATATCAACGACCCACAGCCGCCAAACTGTATGCAACCGTTCCCCAACTTCGGCTTCCTGCAGATGTTGAACGCTAACTATGCCTATCAGTCCGAGACAACTACAGACTTCCCGGACCAGGGCGCTGTGAAGCAGGGAATAGATAATATCTATGACGCGACCGTACAGGTCACAGGACTAACGCCAAACACTACATATCACTGGCGCAGCTTAACAACCGATTCCCTGGGGAACATGGCAGCCTACAGCGATCAAATCTTCACAACCTTGGCACAGTAGTCTGGGTGACATATTCCTTGGATGGATCCAAGCCCGACCCAGCATGGGTCCATCCAGTTTCAAGCTAAGCCCCCGCGCAAGAATCGCTGCAAGAAGAAGAGACGCGGCCGGGAGGATGCCCTCTCGCATCTCACAGCGGCGAAACCGGCCGTACCATATGCGACGAACCGGGGATCGGGCGAGTTCGATGGACTTGTATTTACACAGCGTGAATGCGTCGATGGTGGAAGCGCAGGAATCGATGCTGAAGGCGATTTTGCGAAACGGCTCGAACGCGGTAAACTGACTGTTACAGGTGATGGTTTGCACGTGTAATCCGTTTCAGATGGTCAGCAAGAGCTTGGTAAACTATTGAAACGGCTCAGCATAGGCGCGTAGCTCAGTTGGTTAGAGCGCTACCTTGACACGGTAGAGGTCAGGAGTTCGAGTCTCCTCGTGCCTACCATTTCTTTCAAT
>JBEKXQ010000169.1:0-7408 GCA_049511915.1 Candidatus Korobacteraceae bacterium | reverse complement strand
CACGATCGCTTGAAAGTTCACATGGACGTGCCACCTGACCTTCTCGCAGTCTATGTACCGAGCCTGGCGCTTCAGCCACTGGTTGAGAATGCCATCAAGCACGGCATCAGCGTCGATTCCGCCGCAGGCCGGCTGGAGATCGCTGCGCAACGCCACAACGGCAGAGTTTGGCTCTGCGTCCGCGATGATGGCCCCGGTCCGGCACCGGGATCGCGCCTGCGATTCGGCGTCGGACTTACCAACGTCCAGTCACGCTTGAAACAGCTCTACGGGGACGAGTCGTCGCTGGAACTTACCGGGGGCAACGGTCGAGGCTGTGAGGCCATCATCACCATTCCACTGCGGAGTTCGCATGAAGACGCGAGTCCTCATCGTCGATGACGAGCCGATCGCCCGGCGCGGTATCCGTCGCTATCTGGCCGAACACAACGGCATTGAAGTCGTAGGCGAGGCGGCGAACGGAATAAGTGCGGTGGAGCAGATCAATCAACTTCATCCCGACATCGTTTTTCTCGATGTGCAGATGCCTGATCTGGATGGTTTTGGAGTCATCGAAAATGTGGAGCCATCGACCGGCCCCGCTCCCGTATATGTCTTCGTCACGGCTCACGATGCGCATGCCATTCGTGCATTCGAAGTGCACGCTGTTGACTATCTCTTGAAACCGTATGATAAAGAGCGATTTGCCAAGGCACTGGTTCACGCACGCCAGGTCCTCGAACAAGGCAGGAAAGCAAATCGAGGCCTCGAACCACTGCTCCAATCCCTCCGTAGTCTCCGCCCGTTGGAACGCTTTGTGGTGAAGGACAAGAAGCGGATTTTCTTTGTTCCCGTTTCCCACGTTTTGTGGATCGAAGCCACGGGAAACTATGCTTGCATACACACCGCCAGTGACAGTCACCTGTTGCGGGAAACCCTGGCACACCTGGAAGAGAAGCTGGCGCCACACCACTTCATCCGAGTGCGGAAATCGGCCATCGTGAACAGTGCCCGCATTAGCGAGATTCGTCCGATGTTCGATGGGGTATACGACATCGTACTGGCAGAAGGAACGGTGGTCACGTCGAGCCGCAGGTACGCTCACAAGTTACGGGCGCTGCTGGAATCCTAGTCTTGGCAACTGGGATGTAAATTGGCGCGTCGGCGTGGAATGCCAGCGGCGAAGATGATTTCAGTACTTGCCGCGAATCTAGATTTGGCGGGCTATGTCGGCAGGTCCCGCGATTAGCCACCTTCGTCTTCAGTTCACCCGGGCGGTACGGCATACCTGACAGTGCTGGGAGTGTGTTACGAGCGCATTTCGGTGGAACCGTTCCGTGAACCACCTGGAGCTGAGGCCTCGGCAAAGGGACTCCCTCGCGGAGCCAATCCACCTGACGAAGTTTAGCGAAGCGGCACATGAACATTCCAAGCCCCGCACCAGGACGGATTGTGAGCTGACTCACGGGCTATTTGTTCCGCTATTGTTCCAATCCCAGTCAGGAACGCTCGCGTGTGACGGCGCATGTTTAGCGACTGCTCCGAGCGGATCGTCAGCCACTCGGAACTAATCCAGTTTGACGGGTTGTCGGCTAGGCGCGGAAGTGCCAGCTGGTGTCAACTCCCGAGATACCGGCTTGGGGGAGATTACTCCCGATAGGTCGGCCAGCGTCTAGGAATCTTTCCGCTCGGTGGCTGCGCCTGCGCCAGGCTCGGTCACGACATCCTTATTATCATTGATGACGAGAGGCTGTTGATTCTCGGTCGGCAACGGCTTGCAACTCGCGGATCACCCAGAACAGCCGTCTAGCAGATACATACCTGTGCTGGCCACCGTTGCGTAGGTCCGTGATCCGGGACTTCGAGATCAGCGTTTGCATTTTCCGCTGCGACAGTCCCAACCCTAGCTCAGAGTGCACGATGTCGGCTGCTTCCTCGTCGGAGATGCCGGGCAGGGCCTGGCCGGCATGGAACCGGGAACGCCATTGCTCCAGCTCCAAGGCCTGGCGGGTGAAAATTGCTTCCAGTTCGTGGGTGCCGGCGAACAGCAACCCGCAATGCGGCGGTTGATCCAACAGTTCCCGTAGGGTCTCCAGGCACTCAATCGACAGATGCTGGGTTTCGTCAAAGACCAATAGCACCTTGCGTTGGCTGAGGGCGAAACGCAGGTTGCGCAGAATCCGGTCGACGGTGCCCATCCCGATTGCCCCGCAGCTCTCCGCCACCCGCTTCATCAAATCCAGCGAATCCTCAGGCCGCGTCAGTGTCCATCGAAAGAACCTCCAGCCTTTCTGCACGTGCTGACTGGCGAGTACTCAAGTCGCAACGCGGCAGATCCTTGCCGCCGGTCCTCAGGATGAAATCCGCCAAGAAATCCCCGCCCTCGCGTGGCCGTTCGAGTATGAGCTTGACCGGCATAGCCGACCAACAGCGCCGGGCTGATCGCAATGCCCTTCTGACCATCTTTCGTAACTGATCCTCAGGAGGCGGATAGTGGAACCGGCGGAGCAGCCCTTCCGCCGCCAGTTCCACGCAACGATCGACCACGCTGCGGTACCAAGCTCGCAGAAATGACGGCCGTTGATGCCGGTTGCATCCGCACCACAGGTAATTTGTATGGATCCAGCCCAAGAGGTAGGCTCAAGTATCTCCAGCTTCCCGATACGCTTCGACTCCGCGGTCCTTCTCATAAAGCCGTCGCGCCCGCCGGCGATAGCGCTCAAGCTTCTCAACGAGCCGATCAGTGGATTTGTCATGATCCTTAAGCCATGGCTGTAGGTGGCCGTGTCTGATCATTACCCGGACATGCCGGGCGGCGACCATACAGGCGGCGAGCTGGTAGCAGTCCAGACGCACCCTACCTCCGGACTGGGCCAGGGCAGAGAGCTTGGCAAAGGCTTCGGAGAAGGGTCTCGTCCCTTCGGGCTTGTACTTGGAGGTATCGATTGGGTTCTCATAGAACCGGATGTCATGTCGAGCGCGGACAATTCCCCCGTCGCTTGATACTGCTGGTCAGCGGTGATGATGAAGCGCAGGGCGGGAAGGATGAGGCCTACCTGGACAGCAGAAAGGCGGAGGCGGAGGGAGATAGAATGCATTAGCTTCCTTGTGATCTGAGTGTCCCGGTGGGTAGGACATTGCAAGATTGAGTAGTATTAGCAATTCAGACGTAACCCGGGACAGATCGACCTATGGGGAGCCCGTGATTAGAGCTCAATTGGACTAATCAAGCGTGGGATGAAGGCCGAGCAAGGGCTGAGAACCAGGTGTTCTGGTCTCGCCGACCGATAGGCGCCATTGCAAGCAAGGTTGGTGCTTTCTCCAGTCTGCGATCTTGGCTCGATCGAACTTTACCCCCTGAGCGGTTGAGAAAGGTCGGGTTCCAGACCCCTTGGATGTCCATAACGTCCGATTTCCTCGCCGTTCGGGAGAAAATCCTAGTGTTTGTCAGCGGCATACTCGGGTGTCACGAACTCCAGATCGGAATTGGCTAGGTACAACGGCTATTGCAGCTTAACGTACTCGGATTTGGCTTGCCTTTCTTGCCCTGTTAATTGTGGGTGCCATGATTGTCCATGCTCTCACAGGGGGTAAGAGTTAGGCACCACCCAGACTCTGGTGCTTGTTGGCCGCCGGGGTCCTCCGGCTCACCCCTCCGGTAATCGCCATTGCAATCAAGTTCTGCGTTTTGCAGACAAGCAAAGCCTGCGGGCGATGGCATGGATCTGACTGACCTTGTAGTGTTGGTCTGCGCGTGGCTTGTCAGGTGAGAATGCCCAATGCTCGGCAGGAATTTTCTGCCCGGGCTGACTATTGCAGTTTTGCGTACTCCGCTTTGGCTTCTTTCAGGATGACGATGTCGGCGTCGGCGTCTTTCCAGAGAGTGAAGAAGTTCTGGTATGCGGTGCGGGCCTGGGCAGCGTCGTCCTGGAGAGCGTAGGCTCGGGCGAGATCGAGGCGCGCGAGCGCGCTAAGTACAAAGTTGAGAACCAGGCCACGGTGATCAATTATCTTCTGAAACTCTTCGGCGGCCTCTTTCCCCTGCTTCTTCATGAGGAACGCCTCGCCGCGAAGGTACACCGGATACATCGTTCCCAACTGGAATGGTGGAGCTTGGCCCAAGTCGAGTGGTGGAGGAATCTGGAGGAGGGCGAGAGCCGCGTCAGGCCGCTGGCGATTGAGTTCCATCGCCGCGCGAATGGAGGGAAGCCAGTAACCCTGTGCCATGTTATTTAACGGTGCATCGCGGCTTAACTGATCGGCGAGCTGCTGGGCCCGCGACGGGTCTCCGGCGCGGGCCAGAGCCAAGGCTGCAATAGCGTGAACATCGTAAGCCGAGGTTTGCGTCAACGCTGCCATCGCGTCCTGGCGCGCCTCCGCGGCGTTGCCGAATTCGGCCTCGCGCAAAGCTGCGTTGGCTTGCCACACGGCTGCCGGTCCCAGGAAATCAGCCTGCCGTGCCGATTCCGTGGCGCGATGCGAAAGCTCTCGCGCTTTGCTAAGCCGACCGTGGTACGCCTCTGTGTCCGATTGCGCCGAAAGCAGTTCATCCTCCCCGCCAGGTCTGCCCATCACCGCGGTGACTTGCTGCTGCATGCCGGACTCGTCGCCCTGCAGGAACGCCAGAAAATACCGGCACCAGTGCAGGTTGGGCGAATCGATCTTGTGCGCGGCCGATTGATCCAGAACGGCTCTGGCGTCGTCCAAACGCCCGAGCGCGAGATAAGCGTTGACGAGGTTAACGTACGTGTTGGTATTACGGTCGTCGAGCTTCAGTGCAATCAGGCTTTCGGAAACGCTCGCCTCGTATCTTCCCAGCAGCAGGTAACTGCTGCCCATATCTACGTGTGGATGTGCGTCCCTGGGGTAGGTCTGCGCCCAGACCTCATATACCTCATTGGATTTCTGCAACTCTCCGGTCACTTCCAAGTAGTACATTGCCTCAATCGCGAGCTTTTCCCGCTCGCTTACCCGGTCACGTAGTTCATAGGCCTTCTTCAGGTTGGCTATAGCCAGACTGGTTTGGGAAAGGTTGCTGTAACGGACGCCCAGCATGTAGTACGCACGCGCGAAGTTGGGGTCGAGCTCAATGGCGCGTTTGACGAAGGGAATGGATGCGGCATCGCCCTTCTCGCGGTATACAGCTATGGCTTGGGTATAAGCTTTCAATGCCTCCAGCGAAGAGGTGGTAACGTCGTACGACTCGCCCTCGCCCGGGTGCGGCACCTCCGGTTTTTGGATTGAAGCCAGCGACTCCCCCAGCTTGCTGCGCATCTGCCTTGTCACGTCGCTCAGGGCGCGAACGACCTGTTCGCGACCGTCCGCTTCCGCCTCCGCGCCGCCCAGGGAATCTCCGCTCTGGCAATTCACGGCGCGCAGTCCGACCATATAACGATTACCGAAACTCGCGACCGACCCGGCCAGGAGCGCCTTGCTGCCGGTCCGTACGCAAACTTCCCGAGCCACCTCCAGCGTCAAATGGTCGTTCCCGGGCCGTCCCATCAGCCGGAGAGTATGACTGACCTTGTCATCGGGAAGGACGCCGATAAAGGGGGATTGTTCGAGCTGCATGGCCAGCGCCTGCTTTAGCGTATCGTCGAACACCGGGTCGCCGGTCTTGTTGTCGAAATCCGCCAGCACAATCGTATCTTTCTCAGTGAGCTTGGCTGCGGTGCGCGAACGCCAGAAGAGAACAGTCGCGCCGACAAGAACGACCACCACAGCGGCCAGCACGACAAGCTTCCAGCCCCTCGCTACCGAGGCACGTGCGGCTAAGGCTTGTTCACCGGACGGAACCGACGTGATCCCGCTCGAAACCTTCTCCGCGGATGATGCGCTCACGGCGGCTGCCGGTAGCTGGTCCTCGACCGCGGCCACGCGAGTGCGCGATGACTCGGTGTCCCGCTTCAGTCGCTGCAGATCGGTCCGGATATCGGAGGCGTGCTGATAGCGCAGGTTGCGGTCTTTCTCCAACGCCTTGCCGATCACCGCTTCCAGTCCCGCCGGGATCTCGGGGTTCAACTGCGATGGCGGCCGAGGCTGGTCCCGAACGATCGCACCGCAAATGTCACCAGAGCTTTCGCCTTCAAACGGCATCCTGCCCGTCGCCATCTCATACAGCACTGCTCCGAAGGAAAACAGATCGCTACGCGCGTCCAGATCACGCGCCTTCACCTGCTCCGGAGACATATACGCAACCGTGCCTAACATTGCGCCAGGGCTGGTCAGGTGCTCGGCATCCGGCACCATCTCGGTTGCGGTCTGCCCGCTGGCGGCAGCCTTCGCTGTTACCTTGGCCAATCCAAAGTCGAGAATCTTCGCGTGACCGCGTCGCGTGATGAAGATGTTCGCAGGCTTGATGTCGCGATGAATAATACCTTCGCCGTGTGCGGCGTCGAGTGCGTCGGCAATCTCGACACCGAGGTCCAGGATAAACTCGGTGTCCAGCGGCTGATTCGCGATGCGATGTTTCAACGTCACGCCGTCGAGGAACTCCATCACAATGAACGAGCGTCCTTCGTAAGTTCCGATTTCGTGGATGGTGCAGATGTTGGGATGGTTGAGCGCCGATGCCGCGCGGGCCTCACGGCGAAAACGCTCTAAGGCTTGCGGGTCCTGAGCCAGGTCCTCGGGCAGGAACTTCAGAGCGACGAATCGGCCGAGGTCGGTGTCCTCAGCCTTATACACCACACCCATTCCCCCGCCGCCTAACCTGGCGACGATCTTGTAATGGGAGATGGTCTGGTCGATCACTGGCGCGAATCTTACGTGGCTGAAGCAGGCACGTCAACGAAAACCGGGAAGCTAGCTCAGATGGTTTCAGAGTTGCTTCCCGTATGATGAATCCCAAATGTGCGGACGATACCGACTCTCCCGGCGTGCTGAGATTTTGGCCAGCTACTTCTATGCAGAGTACGAGGGCATGGACTGGGAGGCCCGCTATAACATCGCTCCAACTCAGAGCGTCCCCGTAATCAGGCAGGATGCTAGAGAGCCCGTGCGTCGAGCTTCATTGATGCGGTGGGGCTTGGTCCCGAGCTGGGCAAAGGATGCGACCATCGGTGCTCGCATGATCAATGCGCGCTCGGAAACTGCCGCGCAGAAGCCGTGTCGTCCGCAAAAACCTCGTACGGCTCAAGCGACGCGCTTATCCATCCAGTACTCGTGATGTAGACCTCCCAGGATATCCTTTGCTCTGATCTCACAGTCGCGGGGCAACCTGTGCTTGTGAATCGTGGGTCGTGGGATTGGGCTGGCGAAAGTTTGCTCCGGAAACCCAGGGCCCAAGCTGGAGTGTGGGCGTCCTTTGTTGTACAACCGAGGCACGCAACACCCATAAAACCGACCTTCGAGAGATCACTTACCTTTGGCATCCCTGGCATGGGCAACGAGTGCTGGTTCGTGGCGAGGCACGCCGAGGCGGCGGTAT
>JBEKXQ010000168.1:0-7412 GCA_049511915.1 Candidatus Korobacteraceae bacterium | reverse complement strand
CCTGCCACACCACCGGACATGCGGGTCCGCATCCGGCGGTTCGGACGGATTGAGCTAGGGATCAACGAACAACCTCGGAACGCCAAGGGAGTCGAAGTAGGAGATCGGAAGCGCATAGTGCAGCGCGGGACTGTCGGCTACGCGCCATGGGCCGTGACTGCTCCCGGCTGTTCTTGCAGCCAGAGCCTGGTTTATTCCCAAGGCGCACAACTTTGGGTACCGCACCCTACCGCGCTTCCATTGTTTCCAGACGACGGATCGCAGCCTGCGCCGTATCCATTTGTCCAGTTCCCTAAACACCGAGGGCGTCTCACAAAAGCCGAAATAGCCCTTCCAGCCACGTAAGTAGCTCGACAGTTCCTTCGTCATCTGCTCGATACTGATACCCCGCGTCCGGCTTGTAAGCTCCCGCACCTTCTGCTTGAAGCGCAGCAGAGCCTTGGCGGCGATGCGCCGTTTCGGTTCGTGTGCTCTTGTAAAGCTGAAGCCGAGGAACTTGCGCTCCACTGGTCGAGCTACCGCGCTCTTCGCTTCATTGACCCTGAGCTTGAGCCGCCGCGTGATGAAGCCGGTAATACTCCGCTTCACACGCTCCCCCGCCCGCCGGCTGCGCACGTAGATGTTACAGTCGTCCGCATACCGAACGAAGCAGTGCTTGCGCCGCTCCAGTTCCCGATCAAGTTCGTCGAGCACGAGATTCGACAGCAGTGGTGAGAGAGGACCGCCTTGCGGCGTTCCTTCATCCACCGGACCCACCAGCCCGTTCTCCATCACACCCGCGGTGAGGAACGCCCGGATCAACTTGAGCATCCTCTTGTCCACGACTCGCCGCGCCACAGCCGCCATCAGCTTGTCGTGGTTGACCCGGTCGAAGAACTTTTCCAGATCGAGATCAACCACCCAGCGGCGGCCTTCGGCGATGTACCTTTGTGCCTTGGCTACCGCCTGATGCGCCGAGCGTCCGGGCCGGAACCCGTGACTGTGTTCGGAAAACTCCGCGTCCCACCTGTTTTGCAAGACCTGCATCACAGCTTGTTGAACCATGCGGTCCAACACCGTCGGGATGCCCAGCTGACGCACCCCTCCGTCCGGCTTGGGTATCTCTACCCGTCTCACCGGCTGCGGCTTGTAAGTCCCGCTCAGCAGTTGGTCGCGAATGGCTGGCCAGTGCCCCTTCAAGTAAGCAGTTAGATCATCGACCGTCATGCCATCGATGCCCGGACTGCCCTTGTTGGACTTCACTCGCTTGAAAGCCTGCAAGCAGTTCTCCCGCTCGCAAACCTCTTCCATCAGTTGTTCGTCGTTAGCCGGGCTTTCGATCCTGCGCTTCGCCGTGGGCGTTTCGGACCCTTCGCCAGGAGCCATTGGAGCTTCACTCCTCCCCTCCTCGCCAAAGGCCAGCCGAAGCTGGTTATTCTGCCGCCTGCCGCTCATCGAGTCGCGCCGCCTACTCGCCGCTTCCTTCCGTTTGGGCCTTCGCCGCTCGCGCGGCTACTATGCCCGCTGCTGACTTCTGCCGCACGGTCAGGGTGGATCGCTCCACCCTCAGTCCCGGTTCCGGGACGTGCGGCGGACCTCCCGAGGTAAGTTCAACCGCCTTCAACGCGCAACCGCCGAATTTACAACCAGCGCCCTTGATGGATATGGACTTCACGATCATTAGCCCGTTCGTCCAGCGCCGTATGCCTCATATCCGGTTCTTGTCCATCGGCTCGCGTCTTTGCTCCACGCTGCTTTCAGACCCCGCCTCGCGACGAAGACCTTGCGCTTCGCTATCACTTCTCCTCCATCAGGATGTGAAGGGGACTTACACCCCCAAGCTGTTAAACATGCTCGGCACACGAAAAAGGGCGGCCAACCGGATGGTTGGCCGCCCTCAGAGTCCCAGTTACCGAAGTGTTGGTTATTGCTCAATGACTGACACATTTGCCGAACTCGATGCGTTCTCGATGCAGACGAACTTCCCTGTCGCCCCGCTGGCCACCGGGTCGATAACGATGCAGGTTGAGAAGGCTGTTCCACTCTGCGTAAGCGAGAACGCTCCGTAGGTCGTAGAGAGCCATGAGTAGCCCATATCGCTACTGTTGAGCGACTGATCCCACGTGAAGCTCCCGCTCCCCACGCTGACCTCGGTTTGGGAACCGGTCATGCCGCCGCCGCTGGCAAGGGCGAGTTCTCCGATGTTCTCGTTTTCGTTCGAGCGTATATCCGGGAGTTTGCCCATCACGTAACTGCCGACGACGTTTACATTCGCGAAGGGCGGAGCCGCCGGTTGCGTCTGCGGCTCCGTCCAGCCCGTCGCCAGGTAGCTTTCGCGGCCGTTGAAGTCGAGCATGAGGCTGGAGCCGGTGTTGAAGTAGTAGGCAATCATCGTGTCGCTGCTGCCGGCTACCGTGATCGTGGCGCGTCCAGGATTGTTGGAGTCAAAGCTGACGGTGGATGTGGAGCCGATGCCCTGACCGGCCGAATAGGTGCCATTATTATCCTGATACATCTGGTTGACGGTGCCGCCGGTGCCCGTGCTGCTTGCCTGCACGATCATCGCGTCGTATTGCGGATTGCCGGGGTTCGAGTAGTCATATCCCTGCTCGTAGGTCACGAACGAGCCGGCGCCAGTCCCGGTGTACGAGGTGACAATCTGCTTGCGCACATCGGCCGACGATGCTTTTTGATCGCTGGTGTTGATCATGAACATACGGTTGGCGTCGATGACATAGATTTCAGAGGTTCCCGTGTAGGTTTCCGTGTTGGCTCCCACGGTATACGACATAGAGACTGTCATCGTCGAACGGCCGTTGGTGGCGTCCGGAACAGTGTAACTTCCGCCGGTGATGGTCATCTCCGTCTCCGAAGTGCCGGTGACAGTTGCATCATCGGCAACACCGCCGGTGACGCTTCCGCCCGAGGTGACGAAGCGGCCCAGAGTTGCCTCGGGGATTCCGCTGCCGTCCTCACCGTTGCTCATGAAGACGAAACTGTTGCCCGCGAATACGTCGGTGCCGAAGACGGCGGTGTTGGCCTGGTAGCAAACGCCGGAGTCATGCAATCCGCCGTTGTCGATCCTGACCATGCGCAATTCAGTGGCCGTCGTCGTTGCCTGGTTGGCATCGTTCAGCGCAACTGCGTACTGAATTGTGCTCGACTTGCCGGGACCATTGGCGTTTGCGGCAATGATTGTTATCAACCCGTTGTTATCCGAGCCGATGTTGAAGGAACCGGTCGCTGTGCTCGACAACTCTCCTGAATTAGAGTCGCGGCCATTCATATCGTACATGCCGTTGGTGATGGTGCCGGCAGCGCCATTCGCCTGGAAGCTGGACAGGATCGTATACCGTGAGCCATCGGTATCGATGAAGCCGTCCATCTTGCAGACATACGTTCCGCTGAGGAGATTGTTGTTGGCGCCGTTGGGCGGGCTGAGTGCGTTGATAGTGAAGCCCTGGGTAGTGTTGTTGTTCTGGCTGTCCTGCACGTAGACCGAGAGCGTGATCGTGGCGGGGGTGCTAGGCGTGCCGCTGATGACTAATTGACTGCCGTTCACCGCGGCGCTGAGGCCGTCGGCCAGCGACAGGCTGCCGGTGACTGGATTGGATGCGCCGCCATCGACGCCCACCGAGAAGCCGTAGCCTGATCCGCTGCCGCCCGAGGCGCTGATCGTCTGCGAGAAGGACTGGCCGGCCCAGGCCGTTTGGGTTGTTGATCCGTTCAACTTGACCGGCGCTTCGCCGATGTAGATGGTGTAGGTGACCGGGCCGGCCTTTGCGCCCGAAGCATCCTCAACGTAAACCGTAAAGGAGACCTGTCCAGTTGCGGTGGGGGTTCCGGTAATCTGCAAAGCACCCGATGAGTTGCCTTCGGTGGAGGCAATCGTCAAGCCGTTACCGAGTGAGATATTTCCCCACCAGAATTCATTTGCGTTGTTGATGGAATAGACATAGCCATTCCAACTGAAATAGCCGCCCGTGGCAGTGATGCTGCCGTGATAGGGCTGGCCAAGGGTTGCGGAGCCCAGGGAACTGGGGTTGGGAGCGGGCAGAGCCAGCGCCGTGTAGCCAAGGGAGAAATACGTGTCGTAATTCGCGCGATTGCCGAAGGTGTCATAGGCTGTCAATTGATACCAGTACACATTTCCGTCGACCAGAGTGGAGACCCAGGGCGTGTTATTCGGATCGGTCGGGTCGGCGCCCCACGGGATGGACGCGACAGAGCTGGTGAAGGGGTTCGACGCGGAGTAAACGTTGGGAATCGCCCAGACCGGGTTCCAGCCGTAGGCCGAGTCGGCGATGTAGAGCTGATAGAAGTAACTGCCGGCGTCGGTTTCGGGGTAGTTCCAGGTAAACGTGGGGGTTGTACTGGGAGATGTGAAGCCCCCGGCGGGTGAAGGATTGGTGGGGCCGTTGGGCAGCACGTTGGTGACCTGAGGGTTCAGCGTCTCCGACGTTCCATCGCTGTAGACGACCTTTACGCCGTAGGCATTGCCCACGGTTGGGGCGAGGGCGGAATTCAGTTGGATATTTTCTGCAAAGAAACGATCATTCGGGTTGTAGCCGCCGCCCGGTGTCGCCGCGATGTCCATCGGAGCAATGACGTTCGATCCAGATAGAAGCTCCACCGAGACCGGCAACTTGAGCCCCATGCTCACCATGAGATCCAGCGCATAATTTTGATTGGTAACACCGTAATCCGAAGATACGTCGTTTTCCGTGATGATCGTGGCCGAACTGTTGGCGCTGGACAGCGTGAGGTTCTGATTGCTTAGCGCGCCCGCGACATTCACCGAGGGCGTGATCATGTTGTAGTTGAAGGTGTTGGTGATGTCGCCCGGATCGATCTCGCCGTCGTTGTTCTGATCGATGAACGCGAAGAAGAAGTAGTTGGAGCCGCTGGGAACGCTGACCGAATAAGCCTGCGGACTCACCGGGCTGGTAATCTCCTCGGCATAGATGCCGCCCGTGTTCTGGTTCCAGTAGCCCACATACAGCGGGCCGGTGATCGATCCGCCGGTTGGCGCGCTGAAGGTGACCTTGCCGGAGACCGCGTTGCCGCCGGATGGCGCTTCAATGACGATGCCGGGGGATGGTGCGGACCACGGGCCGGTCACAGCGGAAGTTCCGCTGCCCACTACTCCCGCCGCGCGGAAGTAGTAGGTCTCGTTATTCGTGAGTCCGGTAACAACCCAGGGACTGTTGCCGCCTTGCTGTCCATTGAAGCCCATGGATCCAGCGAATCCACCGTTTTTGCCGCCTGTTGCCGGGAAGCTCTTGCTGGAGACGCCCGTTTGGAAGGTCGAATCGGTGCTGTATTCGAGAGTGTAGGAACTCGGAACCTCCACGCCGCTGCTAATGTACGTGATCGGCGTGAAGGAGACAATTGCGCCGCCGCTGAATGCGCCCGAGGCATGGCCCGACCAGGTGGGAGATAAACTCAGTGTGACCGCCGACGGGTCGGTCATCCCGACGGAGAGGTTCGTGATGTTCTCGTTGGGAACCAGCACATTGGAAACGCTGCCCGTGGGATTGGAGGCATTCTGAACGCCGTAGCCGCCCAGTTGCTCTCCGGAGACCACGGTTGTGTTGTCCATCCATGCATTCAGCGTGTATTGGCCGGGAGGAACTCCGTGGATAGTGAAGGCCCCTGGCGCACTGATGCTGGTGCCTGGCGTAGTGTTTCCGCAACCGCTCAGCGAAGTGTAGACCTGCCCGGTATCCGCCCCGCTGTAAGTCACCTGGCCGGAGACCGTATACCCCAAATAGGCGTTGAAATTGATGTACTGGTAAGTGCTGCTCACGGTGAAGGGCTGCGAGGCGGGCGAGAAGGAGGAACTCGACGGCCCGGTAATCGAAGGGGTGATCGTGTAGTTTCCGTTGGGAACGCTGGGGAACTGGTACATTCCGGTGCTGTCGGAGACCGTGGTCTGATTGATCCCGCCGCCGTCGGTGCTGGTGAGGGTGAGCGTAACCGGCGGCTCGTCTGTGCTGCAGCCGTTGAAGGTGATTTGTCCGTAGACCGGGGAATAGCCCGTAACGTAGGGATCGACGGTGATGGTATAGGTTACCGGCCCGAATCTGGCGCCGGTGAAGTCAGTTACCGTTGCCTGGATGCTGACTGTGCCAGTCTGGCTGGATGCTCCACCGATGATCAGCGAGGATCCGTCTGCGCCTGTGGTCCAATACAGGCCGTCATTGCTGGTCTGCCAACTCACGCCCCAGGAGTAGGGAGCGACGCCCCCAATGACGTTGATCGACCCAGAGTAGTTCTGGTTAACGATAGTCGTTGAGGGCAGAGAGCTGGGGTTGGGTACCGGCAGCGCCAACCCGTCAGCGGCGTTGATATAGATTGTGTAGGTGACCGGGCCGGCCACTGCGCCGGAAGCGTCCTGCACATAAACAGTGAAGGAAATCGGGCCAGCCGAGGTGGGTGTTCCGGTGATGGTCAACGAGCCTTGGCCCCATGAGCCGTTGGCCGTCAGGCCCCTGCCCAGCGAAACGGCATTATTGCCCCAGCAGTTGGAGCAATTGACCGAAAAGCCACTATAGCCGCCGCTATAGACCAGATAACCGCCGGAGGCAGCGATGCTGCCGGAATAGGGTTGGCCAAGAGTTGCGGAGCCCAGGGAGCTGGGGTTTGCGGCGGGCAGAGCCAAAGCCGTGTAGCCGGGGGTGTAGTTGCCGGATACCTGTGACCGGTTGCCGTTCGTGTCATAGGCTACGATCTCCCAATAATAGGTGTCTCCGCTGACCATACTGGAAACTGTGGGCGTGTTGTTGGTGACTCCCGTCGGATCAGTACCCCATGTGATCGACGAAACGGAATTGGTAAAACCGTTCGACGCAGAGTACGCGGAGGGTATCGACCACGTCGTGGCCCAGTTCCTCTCGTCCGCTACCCAAAGCTGATAGAGGTAATTGCCTGGGCTGGCGAGGTACTGCCAGTTGAAGGTGGGCTTCAAGGTTGAGGCGTTCGAGGCGGTGACAGGGCCAATGGGCGAAAGATCGAGGGCATTCATAATGGGCAGCACGCCAGTGACCTGCGGATTCAGCGTCTCCGACGTTCCATCGCTGTAGACGACCTTCACGCCGTAAGCATTGCCCACGGTTGGGGCGAGGGCGGAATTAAGTTGGATATTGTTTCCAAAGAAACGATCATTCGGATTATAGCCGCCGCCCGGCGTCGCCGCGATGTCCATGGGAGCAAGTACGTTCGATCCCGATAGCAGTGCAACCGAGACCGGCAGCTTGTTGACTGTACTAACCATCAGATCGAGTTCGTAGGACTGAGTGGAGCTGGTTCCGCTGTAACCTGTGCCGTCATCGTTTCCAGTTAAAATCATTACCGAACTGTTGGCGCTGGACAGGGTGAGGTTCTGGTTGGTCAGGGCGCCCGCGATGTCAACCGAAGGCGTGACCATGTTG
>JBEKXQ010000167.1:0-8669 GCA_049511915.1 Candidatus Korobacteraceae bacterium | reverse complement strand
TCGCTATTTTTGCCGCGAGCGCCGAGGACGTAGTTGTGGCGAAGCTCGAGTGGGCTGGCACAATCTCGCCGGCACATCGAGGACGTTGCCGGAATTCTCGGAATGCGCTGGGATTCCCTGGATGATGGGCGACAATCAAAACTTCCGGCTGGGAATTCTAATTGTCGCCCGTCACTTTGCTGGTTGCCGCCTTCGTTTTGGCAACTTGGGTTACCGAGAGCCTGCCCAGCGCTCCTTGCCTTAATTTTTGGGGGCCCCTAGGGGGCGGGGCGAGCTTGGTCGCGCTCCTAGAATGTCTCTGCCGGCGCGCACTTCGCGTAGTTGATCCGTCGGTTCGGCAGCTGTCCAAGTTCCCCTCCGGCGTACTTTCGACCTTGGTTCTCAACCATCCGACCGGCGCCAGTCTGAAGCAGCTCCTTGCAACTCTCGAGAACCCGGATGCGGTCGTACTGCAGAACGGGGAGGTTCTGAACCTGCGTTATGCGACCATCGTCTGCACTCAAGAGCCCGTATCGCCGCTCGCGATACGCATCCGCGTACTACCAGCTGGCAAACGCGAAGAACATCTAACCTGCGCCGAGGCCGGCGAGCTTGCGGATTACTTTCAACCGCGTTTGCAGGAATATCGCTTCAGGGAACACCTGGCTGTAGCAAACTCTGAGGTCGACGCGTCCGACTTCGAACCTGAAATCCGGCTGATGGTGCAGACGCTCGGCGCTGCGCTTGACGGCGTGTGGCCCCGCCAAGTTGATCTGGTTGAGGCGCTGCTAGGCCTTGACGAGCAAGCCAAGCTGGAGCGCTCAGACAGCCTCGCAGCCTTCGTGCTGGAGGCACTGTTGGCTGTGTGCCATGACAAGAAAGAGACCGCGTACGTTGGCGAGATCGCTGAGCTCGTCAATGCCATCGCGCTTGGGCGGCGTGAGGAACGCGAGGTAACCGCCAAGAAAGTTGGCAGCATTTTGCGCAAGAAGCTTGGACTCACTCCAGGCAAGGACACTAGCCGGGGCTATTCGCTCTCACTCGACAGTAAAACTGCTAGCCGCATCCACCATCTCGCTGAGTCCTATCGCGTCGTGTCCCTGACCTTCCCTGATCAGCAGTGCCAGTGGTGTCGCCAACTTTGTGCTCCAGATGACGCCGATGTCAGGGATTTCTTTGAGACCCTGGCCTACGCCAGGCGCGACCAAGTCGACATCGGCGAGCTCGATGACGACTTCGACCTAGAGAACGAACAACACGTTCACAACGTGTTGCAATCGCTGGGCTGTCCGGTGGACTGTGAGCACCTGCCGCGGATGATTCAACCGCTGCGGATAGAAACCGTAGGCAGCTATCTCAACACCAACCTTTATCCGCTCGAGGGTAGTGCCGCTTTCATACTGCCATTGCACATTTATGTTGCAACGGCCATCATCGTCTACCGGTATTCCGTGCGTTTGCAGGGATTCAGCAACTGGGTGTCTCAGCTGGCACCGTCGAAGCAGCACCCGGAACACTACCTTCTCCCACCGGGGATTTACATTCCCAAGTCAACCGTCCTGAATCACATATTGCATCCAGCGTATCCGCTGCGGCGCAACATCCACCTCAGTGGCCTGCTCTTGGGCACGATCCCTGAAGACATACCAAGGTCCGCGGGCGCGACGGTCCAGGGCGTGCTCGGCATTGAAGACGTCGACGGCAGAGAGTACTGCTATCCCATAAGCGTCGAGAATCGCCAGCTGGATCCCGATCTCCTCCGCAAATATAGCGAGGAAGCGACATTCCCGCCCCCTTAGATTAAGGCAACGCCCTTGACCGCTAAGCCGACAGCGATGTCGACAATGACGGGTAAAACCTGATGGTAGATCTGGGACGAGGAATGTCAGGCTCGGGAGAAACTACAGGAAGAAGAGCGATCCCCGGGAAAAGAGCGACCGTTTGGCCCCCGGCAAGAGCAGGGTTCGACCGCGAAGCCGACAGAGTGACTTGGACGAAGTTATGGGCGGGTAAGAAGCGACTGTTAGTAGTCGTCGATGGACGGCAGCGAGACGGGACCGACAAACCAATTGCGGTGGAGGGCTTCGATCGAGAATTCAGGATGACTGGCGCCACGGATTGACGGCAGCTAGAAAAATCAAGACCCCGAGGGGCAGGACATTGAAATCAGTGACACGGCACGCCAAAGGCGTCGCTCGCCGATTTCATTGTCCAGATGGTTCCTTGACAACTAAATTACGCAAGGGCAGCCGTCCGGGCGGCTGCCCTCCGCCGTTCGAAGCGTAGACCTGCTCGCCACGATCAGCACTCTGCTCTGTCAGTTGGCGCGATTGAGGTCTGCCACGAAGCGCTCGAGGTCGAGGGCCTCCACGCCGGGGGCGAGGGCTGCGGTGGTTAACCCTGATCCAGACTTTCGATAAACCACAATTAACCGTGACGCCTTTTCGGGCAGCGATCGGCCCAGCGAGATCAGCGGGGACGCCATGGCGGGCCGCACAGTCTTCGTGGCTTTGGCTTCCACCAAACACAGGCCGGCATGGGGCCGGGGTACCAGAAAGTCCACTTCCAGCCCCTGCTGATCGCGGAAATAGTAGAGCTCCTTGCGCATTCCCCGATTGCTTTGACTCTTGAGGATTTCCGCCGCGACGAAGCCCTCGAACACTGCCCCCAGGAATGGAGAGCGCTCGAGCTCGGCAGCTGAGGTCAAGCCGAGCAGGTAGCAGGCGAGTCCGGAGTCGCCCCAGTAGACTTTCGGCGACTTGATGAGTCGCTTGCCGAAGTTTTCGAAATAAGGGGGCACCAGAATGATTTGGCCAGTCGCTTCCAGGACTTGCAGCCACTCTCCGATCGTGGGAACGGAGACTCCTAGCGGAGCGGCAAGGTCAGTCTTGTTGAGCATCTGGCCGTGGCGACTGGCCACAAGCGCAAGGAAGCGACGAAACGTTACCAGATCGCGGACATTGGTGATCGCCCGTACGTCGCGTTCGAGATACGTCTGCAGGTAGGACGCGAACCAAAGGTTTCGATGCTGCGGACGGGCGAGCACTTCGGGAAAACCTCCGTGGAGGAGATTCACTTTAGCGGTTTCCGCGAGACTGAAAGGCAAGAGCTGGAGAATGGCAGCTCGGCCCGCCATCGATTCCGTGATGCCGCGCATGAGTGGAGCTTCCTGCGAACCGGTGAACAGCCACTGACCCATGCGGCGAGGCCTTAAGTCGACACGGGTACGGACATAGTCGAGCAACTCGGGTGTATTTTGAATCTCGTCAAACACGACCGGGGGCCGCAGCTCCTCCAGAAAGGCACGCGGATCGGTACTTATTCGGGCTCGAATATCAGGATCCTCCAGCAGCACGTACTGGGCTCGCGGAAACAATTTCCGTAAGAGGGTGGTTTTCCCCGCACGACGTGGGCCGGTGACCACGACCGCCGGGAAATGCCTCGTTGCCTGCCCCAGCACGGTGGCGAGAGTTCTTGGAATAAAGCGCATATGAGAAATATAAGATACTATCTTAATTTACTCAATACATACTTAAGCGCTTGCTGCGATGCCGCGATTTACTCTCCAGATGGGCGGCATTGGGAACTTTGGCTTGACGAGCTGCCACCTGATAATTAAACTAGTCGTACACTAGTCTTATGAAGGGGCATGCTCGTGACCCTGCTACAGGGCGGCAATACTGTCGGTGCTTACGAAGCAAAAACGCATTTGTCCGAACTGCTAGAAAAGGTTGAGGCGGGCGAGGAGATCACAATTACGAAACATGGTGCGCCTGTAGCCAAGCTCGTGCCTGTGAAAAAGGAAGCGAGTCCGGAGGAGCGCGTGGCCGCCATTAAGCGGATTCAGAAGCTCGCCACTGGTCTATCCTTAAGCGGATTGAAAGTCAAAGAACTCATTAGCCAGGGGCGCCGATGAGCGCCGCCGCGTTTGTGGTTGATTGTTCGATCGCCATGGCTTGGCTGTTTCACGATGAAGCGACGCCAAAGACCAGGGCCTTGCTGAATCGACTGGCAACCGAGACGGCGCTTGTGCCTGCCTGGTGGTTTATCGAAATTACAAACGTCCTCGCAATGGCGGAGCGCAAAGGTCGTATCACTTCACCGCAGTCTGATGCTTTTATCGCGAACCTGAGCAAGCTCGGAATCGAAAGAGACGACGAAGCTCCTGACCGGGCCTTTACGCATCTTCTTGCATTGTGCCGGATGCATCGGCTAACCAGCTATGACGCGATCTACCTCGATTTGGCAATTCGTCGAAGCTTGCCTTTGGCGACGCTTGACGACGACTTACGCAGAACTGCAAGGAAATTGGGCGTCGGCCTCTTAGGTTCTTAGCAGCCCATTTCAACGGTGACGTCACGCTGCTTGTGTAAAAACTCGAGGGTGCGGGTTTTCCATTCCAGGTTGAAGCGCTGGAGGACGGAGTAAATGATCCATGAGCGAAACACAGGGAAACGCAGATCGAAAGCAACCGGCCCGGCGCGGTTCAGACCATCCGCATTTGTTCAAGGAAATTGATGGCTTTCGTACCTGCAGGATTTGCGGCCTTTCCATGGCCCACAAAATTCACGAAGTACATGATTCCGGCGCCAACCTGCCGCCGCAGGCCACGCCAGTACAGGGCGGCCCTGGAAGCGGGGATGCTTCATCCGGGCTCACACTGGAAGAGCCTGCGTTACCGCACCCGCAGGCCAAGCCGGCGGTCCGGCAAATCCTCCGCTGTCCAAGCTGCCGCGAGTTAAATATCACTACTGACTTGTCCTGCTACTGGTGTGGAACGGAGCTGCCCCCAGTTCCTCCGCCAGCTCTGGACGAGGCGGCGAATGTTGCGCCCCCGCCCTTCGCTGGATATGGCAAGAAAAATCCTGCCAAGTAAGACTACGCTATTGCGTCTTGCTAGTAAGACAAATCGCTCCCCCGGCGGGGGTCGGCGGAGATCGCCCCTTACATGAATTCGCATCACTCACCCTTTCTCCCGGCGCCAGATTCCCACGATCGACTTGCCGACTAGGCCGAAAAGACATCTGTCGAGAACTCGTGAGACTGGGATTACACAATGATACGATCCACCCTTTTGACGTTCACAAAGCACACTATTGGGCCGGGTGCGGCGGCGCACCTCCACGAAGCAGCTGCACAGAAAAAGTTCGACTGGGCACTGCAGAAGCTCCTTGAATCCCAGCAGAGGCGACAGAAGGCCCAGGCCCCGCGTGAGCGTTCAGGCTTCAAGCGATCAGTAACGAGTCACTACTTGTTACCAACCTCAAACCCATGACGGAATGTGGCGGGCAGCGGGCAGACCACGCCGTTCATCGCATGGAACTGCTGGCGGCTTTAGAGGCAGAGTCTGAACACGAGGAATGACGATATAATCGTTGCGTGGCTGACCATGTGATCCACATCTCGGAAGCGGAAGCCGCCAGCGACTTCGCTGGGCTGCTGGCACGGGTGCGCGCCGGGGCGGAAGTGGTGATCGAGAGTGGCAAGCGGCCCGTGGCGGTGATCCACGCACCAATCCCGCCGCGCCGGTCCATCTCGGAGTGCATCGCGTTGCTAGCCGAGGACTCGACGGCGACCATCGACGCTGACTTCGCCAGGGATGTGGAGGCAGCTGTCGAAAGTCACCGCGAGCCACTCGACCCGCCCTCATGGGACTAATCCTCGATTCCAGTGTGCTCATTACGGCCGAGCGTGAGGGACAGAACGCGCGGCGGATGCTTGCCGCCATCTCCGGCAAGGCGGGGAATACCGATATCGCGATCTCGGTGGTCACTGTGATCGAACTGGCCCACGGCGCGGCCCGTGCCGATACGTTGCAGCGAAAGGAGAAGCGGCATCAGTCATCCAGGAGCTGCTCACGGCCCTACCAACTCATCCGGTCACGTGGTCTCTTGCTCTTCGTGTTGGACAGATCGACGGTGAGAACCAAGCGAAAGGCATTCGTCTTCCGCTCTCCGATCTGTTGATCGGCGTGACGGCCATGGAACTCGGCTACAGCGTAGCCACCGGCAATCTCCGCCACTTCCAGATGATCCCTGGTTTGTCAGTGGTCCGTTTGTAATCGCAACGCTCGCCGGGCTGACAGCCACAACGTCAGCGTCGAGCATCATGAACGTCAGCCGCCGATAGCCTTCCAATGGATTCTTCAGATGGAAATCGATGATCGCTTCTTTCTCCCATAGCTCCAACCAGAAATCGCGGGGAACCCAACCGTTGTGCTCGTTGACGCAACCGTAGCGCTGCCGCCAGTCATAGAACTTGCTGGCGGTCACGCCCAGGCAATAGACGAATCGCCCGATGCTGATCTCGGTCTTCTCCGACCAGCGCCGGACAAAATCTACCACTTGGTCCCGCACGTCGTGCGGTACCCAATTGCCGGTTAGAGTTCCCCGAGAGTTTTTTTAGCGCGATGTGCTCCGCCATCAACTCGGCCAGGACTTCGTCCTTGGTCTGTACCTTCTTCTCCAAGAACTCAATCCGTTTCTGCTTCTCCTCCACCTGGCGGTGGGGACGCTCCTGAGCCTGAAAGGCAGCTGCTCCGTTCTCGAACAACTCCTTTTGCCAGCGGTAGAACACCGTTGGCTGGACAAGGTGCCCGTCTCGGACCTGTGTGAGGACTGGGCAAAGGTGCCGCCTCAAGATGGCCACCTTCTCTTCTGCGCTGTAATGCTTTTTTGCTTTCCTCATACGTTCGCTCCGCTATCTTAACGGAGGAACGCCCTCTCCATTTCCAGCTGAGGCAGGACAACCTCAAGGGCTGTGCTTCTTGCTGCTGGAATTTCAAGATGCGAGGAAGGGCGACTGTCAGCGCCAATGCGCCCCTCCCTTCCCCGGGGAAAGGGAGTACCAAGCTCCAGGCGCATGAGAAACACCTAACCTGGTTCCCGAGAGCCTAGCGAGGGGCGAAGTGGCGCTACCCTACATCGCAATTGCAGGTTCCTCCTGTGATGGCTCTCGGGAACAAAATGGGTAAGGCATGTGAATGTCCACAAGACACCAGGAGGGAGCAAGCAAAATGCCTTGTTATCAGGAAGTTAGATCACACGGTCAGAATCGGAGAGAGATCCCAATGAGGAAAGATGTTCCTTTCCGCGATACTGTGCGGGATTGGGACACAGGTTTCTCTCCAAGAGGCGTGCGCTCGAAAATTCAAGATTGTACGCCGTCCAGGATCGGCGGCGGAAAATCAGGAAAAGTATGTGACGAAGTTATGCATCCTCAGCGATCTCGCACCAGTGCCGACCGTTTAGCAGCGAGACGTTTGTTAACTGTCGATAAATCCGCAGTGTCGTATCGACAGTGCTCCGCAGGCAAGACTTGTGTGGTGCCGATAGTGGCTTTACGGGAATGACGCCGTGATGGTGCGGCCTTTCGCACGAGTACTTTTGCAAACGCATTATGAGACGGCGGCGCATGCTGGCGCTTATGAGTGTGTTCGTAACACGAGCCCCGCGGCGCGAAAGTGGAAAGCGGAGAAATGTCAACTCGCTTGACGATACCGCGACGTATTGCTACCTTCGGATTGCCACAGAGTAGTCGTAAGGCTTAGGCAACGGCATAGCACAGTTCGACGACTTCGCTCCAGGAAGTATCGGATGTCAATGTCAATAGATTCCGCTCCTGAGAAGGATGGGGTAACGGCACCTGCCGAGATCGAACAAGTCTACGCACGCCGATTCGATCGCGACGCGGACTACAGAAATCGCGTTTGGCAAACCATAATCAACGCCTACTTTTCCAGGTTCATTGGCCCAAACGACACGGTGCTGGACCTGGGCTGCGGGTACGGTCAGTTCATCAACAATGTGCGCTGCGGAAAGAAGCTGGCTATGGATCTGAATCCGCGAGCCAGACAACTTCTTGCTCCCGATGTGACGTTTGTCGAACAGGACTGCATGCACCCTTGGGGCGTTGCGGAATCTTCACTCGATGTTATTTTTACCAGCAATTTTTTCGAACACCTGCCCTCCAAGTCGGCATTATTTGCCACCGTGAGCCAGGCCCATCGATGTCTTCGGCCCGGGGGGAAATTGATTGCCATGGGCCCCAATATACGATTCACCGGTGGCGCCTACTGGGATTTCTGGGATCATCGCCTCGCACTGACGGAAGGGTCGGTGCAAGAACTGTGTGAGGCGGTGGGGTTCAAGATCACTCTGGCACTTGCCAAATTCCTGCCTTACTCGATGGTCCGTGAGAAACAATACCCAATGGCGTTGATTACGGCTTATCTGAAGATGCCGATCTTCTGGCGCTTTCTTGGCAAGCAATTCCTGTTAATCGCGGAACGGGCGAAATAAAGCCAGAACAACCCAAGGGAACAGGCGCTGTATCTTCTCTCGGGGGCCCGTAAATCATGCCAATATCAACCTGTTCGTCGCATTGAGCAGCAACCACCTGGCGATAGGAGTAGGTTAAGAACAAAGAAATCCTACCACGGATGGCGCAGGCGGTTTTTGGGGTTGTTCAGCTTCTTTGAAAACGCATGCCTTCGACTTCTGCGCAGCGCAGCCGCGGCACCGCCCACTAATTCAATATGCAAAGTACGGCCCGGGGCCCCCGGGAGTACTCATAGTATCGATGGCGGTAAACATCTGGCGGCCATAGAAAAACGGCAAGCCAAAGTCGAACACATTTGGCAATGGTGCTCCCAGAGTGCTGAAGGCTGTATTGTTGCTGTTGAATAGCGT
>JBEKXQ010000166.1:0-7532 GCA_049511915.1 Candidatus Korobacteraceae bacterium | reverse complement strand
TGCATGATCGGCGCCGATGTCGCGGAAAAGCTCTTCGCCAATATCGATCCGCTGGGTAAAATTCTGACGGTCGATGGCCAGGAGTTCCAGATTGTGGGCGTGGCCAAGAAAATCGGCAATACTCTGGGCCAGTCGCAGGACAACTTCGTTTACATCCCCATCGAGACCTGGCTGAAGATCTACGGACGCAACTACACTCTCAGCGTGAATGTTCAGGCGCGCGGCCCGGAGTGGATGGCCCGGACCGAGGAAGAAGCCCGAATACTGATGCGCTCGCGCCGTCATCTGGGACCGAACGACGATGACAACTTCGGCATTCTGGGCAGCGACAGCCTGATGGGACTTTGGAAGAACCTCACCGGAACGCTCGCGTCGGGCATGGTGGGGCTGGTTTCCATCTTCCTGGTGATTGGCGGCGTGGTCATCATGAACGTGATGCTGGCTTCGGTGACGGAGCGCACGCGCGAGATAGGCATTCGTAAGTCGCTGGGCGCCAAGCGGCGAGACATTCTGCTGCAGTTTCTGGTGGAGTCGACGGTGATGGCGTTGGTCGGCGGAGCCCTTGGCGTGCTGATCGCCTGGATTCTGTCGGTGATTGTGCGCACGGCGACGCCCGTTCCGATGGCGGTTCCCATCTCTGCAGTAGTGCTGGCGATCGGCATCTCTTCGGCAACGGGGGTGTTCTTCGGTGTCTATCCCGCGCGCAAAGCAGCTAGGCTGGACCCAATCGAGGCGTTGAGATACGAAAATTAGTTGTCAGTTGCCGGTTGTCAGTTGTCAGTTGCGTCTGAGACTGGCACCGACAGTACTAAACTACAGCGAGGAGTCGCAGAAATCGACATCGGCTCTGCTTCCTGGCGGGCATTGACTGACAACTGGCAACTGACAACTGTTTATGCGGATGCACTTTGGCGAAAATTCGCGGATGGCGCTGGAGACAGTGCGCGACCACAAGACGCGCTCGTTTCTGACAGTGTTGGGCGTGGTGATTGGCGTCGCCGCCATGATCTTTGTCGCCTCCATCCTAGTCGGCGTCAGCAGTGACATTCAGGGCTACCTCGACGACTACGGCACCAACACGCTTTTTATCTTCCGCTGGGACTTCGCCATCCGCGTCGGACGCATGGGGGCCGAAGAACGCAATCGCAAGCCCCTCACGTTCGAGGACGCGAAGGCAATTCTCGCCGAGTGCCCGCACGTGAAGAGCGTTACCGTGGAACTGATGCCACGCATCAATCCTGACCAACAGCGGCCTCCGCTCAAGGTAGCGCGTTATGGCACCCATGAGATCACTGATCTCGACTACACCGGCGCCGACTCCTCCTACCAGGATGTCTACAACGCGCACGTCATCCAGGGCCGGTTCTTCACCGATTTCGAGGACCAGCATCGCGATGATGTCGCGGTGATTGGCTACGAAATCGACAAGAACTTCTTTCCCGGCCACGATGCCATCGACAAAACCATTCTGGTTGACGGCGTTTCCTACAAGGTGGTCGGGGTGCTGGACAAACGCAAGGGACAGCTCTTTAAGGACGAGAGCGCCGATCGTACTATCAAAGTTCCCTACCACTCCTATCACAAGCACTATCCGGCTGACGACGAGCACTTCATCGGCGCAGAAGCATATCCGGGCTACAAGGACGCCGCTGAAGACGAGATTCGCGGCCTGCTGCGCCGCCGCCGCAATGTGCCTTTCAACAAGCCGGATAACTTTGGCATGACCACGGCCGCCGCTATCGCCGACAACTTCCGCCAGATCATGAGTACGGTTGCATTGATGACCATCGTCGTCAGTTCCATCGGCTTGCTGGTGGGCGGCGTGGGCGTGATGAACATCATGCTGATGTCGGTAACCGAGCGTACCCACGAGATCGGCGTACGCAAAGCCATTGGCGCGCGGCGCGGCGACGTGGTCCGCCAGTTTCTGACCGAGGCCATCGTCCTCACCGGACTCGGAGGACTGGCAGGAGTAATTGTCGGCGTCGCTGCCGCCGCAGCCCTGCCGCTGATCTTCCCTTCCATGCCGACTTCGGTGCCCATCTGGGCGGTGTTTGCCGCCGTGCTGATGGCCATGAGCGTCGGACTCTTCTTTGGGATGTATCCCGCCGTCAAGGCATCGCGCCTGGATCCCGTGGAAGCGCTACGTTACGAGTAGGCGTTTAGCTCACGGCCCCCATCAGCAGGATGGGCGAGGTGGGCTTGTCGGAGCCTTCCTGGTTTTCTATGGTGATAGCGAAGGCCTTAGCTTCGACGCCTTCCGGCATCTTGTGATCCATCATGATGGCATTGCCATGATCGTCGGGTTTGAACACACCGGCAGCAATGGGCACGCCAGTGCCGGGGATAATCCACAGCTCGTAAGCCTTGCCCTCAGGAACCGGACCCAGATTGCTGGCCATGAAGATCATGCGCTTCTGCGAAGGGCTGAAGATGGCGGTGCCGCTGGGCTGCTTCGGCGCTTTTTGCGGATTCAGCGAGACGTGGACCGCGTCGGGTGAAGTCAGTAGCCTGAGCTGTTGATTCATCTGCTCCAGTTGAATGCTCTGGTCCTGATTACGATTGCCGAGTTCGGCAAGCTCGTCCTTCATGCGGCCATTGCTGCGCCACAGACCAGCCACCACGAAGAGCAGGACAGCGGTGGCCAATGCCGAGCCCCACGCCCACCACGCGGCCTTGCGCGGCGCAGCTTCAGCCAAAGACACTCCACGCGGCTCGGCCGCAATGGCGCGCATCAGACGGTCCTTGCTGCGCGCGGGCGGCTGCGGACCGCTGCTGGTGAGGCCAAGCAGGCCGAGGTCGCCGCGCAGCGCGTGCAGTTCGCGGCGGCAGGCGGCGCAGCTCTGGAGGTGGTCTTCCAGTTCCTGGCGCTCGATGCCCGTCAGCTCATCCAGCGCATAGAGCGCCAGATCGTCGGCGAATTGTTCGTGTGTCTTCATCCCGCAAAACCCGGGGCTAAAGTCCCGATTTTAATTACGCTGCTGGACACTGGCCTAAAGGCCAGCTCTACTTTTATCCAGTAAATTTTCATCCCGCAAATTTGGCCCGCAACAGTTGCAACCCACTGCGAATTCGTGTCTTGATGGTGCCCAGCGGTTCTCCGGTCTTCTCCGCGATCTCGGTATGGGTCAGACCCTGAAAGAACGCTAACTCCAACACCTTGCGCTGGTCAGGATTCATCTCCGCAAGCACGACCCGCACCTTCTCGATGACCAGCGCGCGCTCGGTTTCGTCGCGCAAATCAGGGCCGCCGGCAATGACGCAATCCTCGATATCGACCTCGGGACGCCGTTTGCGCAGCCGGTCGATGGAACGATGCCGCGCGATCACCGCCAGCCATGCCGCCAGACTGCCGCGGCTGGCGTCGAAGGCGTCGGGATTCCGCCACAACTGCAGAAACACATCCTGCACCACGTCCTCGGCCGCGGATGTATCCTGCAATACCCGCAAGGACACCGCGTAGACCACCTTGCCATAGCGGTCGTAAAGCTCGGACATAGCCTGCTGATCGCCAGCACGAATGCGCGCCACCAGCCGCATTTCGTCGCCGGCATCGCTGCGGTTCAACGGGCTCTGTTCGAGTGGTCCCATTTAGTATTACGCAATTGAGCTACTTACAGATTGGGCAATGCGTGTTTGCAATTTCCCGACTGAGATTCTACATCGGACGAGGGCCAATTCGAGGCCACGGTCGCGGAACTTGGCAGATGCTGGGATGCAGGATTCTGCCCTTCCGGGGGTTGCTTCCTTGCCGATCTTTGGCGTGCCAAGGCATGATCGCGCCTGGCATAACACTTTCACGCGGTGCGTAAAACTTTCCGGTGGTCGCGGCGACTCGTTGTGGTAACTCCCTTTATTTTCTTTACCTGACTATTGGCACAAGCCTTGCAATCTTTATCGCCAGACCGGGCTTGCAGTCAACAATGGGTGCTTGCCTGGTTGCTCGATATGCACATCTCGAATTAAGCGCCGGAGGCATGTCATGACAAGTGCGATAAATCCGGGAGTGTACATGGAACCACACCGCAAAGCGATTCTCTGTTTGTGTTGCGATAGCAATACTCTTCAAGTCCGGCAGATGCTGCTGGAGCATTTTGGCTACCTCGTGTTCGCGACAAGTTCCGTAGAGGATGCAAAGAACATAGCCAAGGACCGGTGTCCCGATCTGCTGTTGATGGATAACAGCCATCCGGAAGTTGACCCTGAGGAAGTGGCGACGCAAGTGAAGACGAAATGTCCGGGCGTGATCGCTGTCGTGCTGTCGCCTTATTACTTCGGAGCCGGCAAGGCAAGCCGAAGCGCCATCGATCGATTCGTTACCAGCAACGATGGTCCCGACGTCCTGATCTCGCAGATCGAGGAACTGCTCGGGGACCGCCGCTCCGGGAGCCAACCGATGACCCGGCCGATGTAAGCGAACGGGCGATTCTCCCAGACAGAACAGTCCCAATTAGGCGCATAGCGGCCAGCGGGCGGAATTGATTCCGCCCGTTTTGTTTGCGCGGCGATTTCCCAAAGCGGAGTTCCAAGAACGGAACGTTCCCGATCCGGGTGACAATTCGGGGGCGACCCTCTTTCGCCTTTGCTTCGCATCTGCGCGATCCGCTAGAGCTTAGCTTTAGCGGCCGCATTTCCGGCGAGTGGCGGCGCACTTGCATTGCTTAAGCGTGATCGCCGATTTTGAGCATCAGCAGGCAGGTGAAGAGAGATGAAAGCGGAATCGATGGAGCCGATTTGCTCAACCTGTTCGCCAGTGGCGAATCCCCCAGTCATTCTATTGGTAGAAGATGAATCGATTGTGCGCGAGGTGACTCGCGAGGTGCTGAAGCACGCCGGTTACATGGTGCTGGAGTCCGGCAGCGCCAAAGACGCACTGCACCTGGCCCGCCATCACGCTGGCTGAATCGATGTGCTCCTGACCGATGTAGTGATGCCGGGCATGAATGGCGCCGACCTTGCCTGTCACATGCAAAGCCTACAGCCTGATCTGATTACCATTCTCATGTCGGGCTACGCGCAGAACGAAATTGCCCAAACCGTCAGCCGGAGGGCGGCCATCCACATTCAAAAGCCGTTCACGGTGAACATATTGCTAACGCGGATCCGCGAGGCGCTGCGAGCGTCTTCGGCACGCGATCAGCTATCCGCTGTGCCCAGGATTTCCGCTTGAGACGGACGGCGCAGCGCGGTTTGTTGAGCGATGGGAATCCGCGTCGCTAGTTGAAGACGTTGCAGGCTTCTTGTCCGCTGGCCAGGCAGGACTGGTCAGCTGGCGCGGCTGCGGAGATGTCAGGATTACAACATCGACGCGGCGATTGAGTTGCCGCCCTTTCGCGGTGTCGTTGCTGGCGGCAGGATGGAACTCTGCGTATCCGGCAGCGGACAGCCGCTCGGCCGGAACGCCGTATTGCTCAACCAACGCCTTGACCAGGCTGGTGGAGCGCGTGGTGGACAACTCCCAGTTGGAGGCGAACTGCGAGGTGTGGATGGGCACGTTATCGGTGTGACCTTCAATTCTGACGGCGCAGTAATGCTCGCGCAGAATGTTGGCGACGCGCGCAAAGGCGGCTTCCGCGCCTGGCTTGATGGTGGCCGAACCGCTGTCGAAGAAACCGGCCTCGCGCAGACTGACTACTAAGCCGTCCGCTTCCATGTGGAGTGCAACCTCATTGCGCGCGATCTCGGCGGCCAACGCCTTCTCCAGTTCGCTGCGAATGGCATTGAAGTCTTGCTTCTTCTGGTCGGCGCCCAGCTTTTCCTGACCCGCCGGCGCCCAGCGCGATAAATCCTGCGCCCCGTTGACGGCGCTGGGCAGGGAAATCCTGGGATCGATTTCGCCTGGCTTATGACCGTCTCTCTCGAATATCCCCAGTTGCTGGAAGGCGGAGTTGATGGCGTCGGAGAGACGCGAAGCCCTTTGTTTATCGATCTGCGCCGAAGCGTACAGAACCACAAAGAAAGCGAACAACAAGGTTACGAAGTCGGCGTAGGAAACCAGCCAACGTTCGTGATTCACTTCCGCGGTCGATCTGCGGCGGCGGTTTTTCATGGCAGATGGACTCCCGCGGCTGTCTTGGCTTTTGGCGATTCGGGCAAAAAGCCAATCAACTTACTCTCCAGCATGCGGGGATTCATCCCTTCCAGAATGGAGACCACACCTTCCAGGGTCATCTCGCGGATAATCTGCTCTTCGCGGATACGCAAGAGCAGCTTGCCGGAGCTGGGCAGAAAAAAGAGGTTGGCCGAGCCGACTCCATAGACCGTCGCCACAAAGGCCACGGCGATGCCTTTGCCCACCTCGTTGATGTTGTCCAAGTGCTGCATCACCTGGATCAGCCCCAGTACCGCTCCGATGATGCCAATGGTGGGCGCGAAACCGCCGGCCGACTCGAAGACTTTGGGAATGTTGTCCTCGTATTCGGCCTGATTGTCGATCTCCAACTGCATCGTCTTGCGCAGCTCCTGCGGCTCGGTGCCATCCACGGCCAGCATCAAGGCTCGCTTCAAGAAGGGGTCGCTAAGGGATGGCAGGTCGGCATCGAGTGAGATCATGCCGTAGCGGCGCGCCTTGTTGGCAAAGATGACCAGTTGCCGCACCGTCTGTTGCGGATCCAGCTTGCGCTCCAGGAAGACCTGCACCAGCCGGCGGAAAGCGGAAGCGACCACCGGCATGGGGTATTGCAGCAACACCGCACCCAGCGTCCCGCCAAATACGATGATGGCCGCGGTGGGCTGTATAACCTGGGAGAGTTTGCCGCCTTCCAGCAGGAGGCCAAGCACAATTCCTCCCAGGCCGACGATCACTCCCATGAAGCTGCTTTTATCCACGCTGCGGTCCTTCCGCGGTGGATGGAGCTTCGTCAGCAGAGTTGGCGCGCACGCCCGAAGGCGAAGCATTGTCCGGACCTGCGATCAGGACCGAGCGGCGAAAGTCGCGCACTCGCTCAATCACCTGCTCGGTGGTCTCGCGCACCACCAGCTTCTCGCCATTCAGTAAGGTCAGGACCGTGTCGGGCGCCTCCTCGACGTACTTGATGAGGTCACAGTTGACCGCCAAGCGTGCATTATTTAAGCGGGTGAGCTGGATCACACGCACTCCTCCGCCGGGGGCTTGAATCACAGAAAGCATCGGCAAAAGTTGCCCAGGGCTTGAAGAAGCAATTAGCAACTAGCAATTTGCAATTAGCTACAACCAGTAAATGCGATCTTCGCTTTGCTAGGAGCTCGGGGCCAAGAGCTAAGGCTAAGAGCCACACGTCGCACTGCGATTCTTAAGCGGCTCTAACCCGAGGTGGCTGGTGGGCTGCCGCAGTGGTTCTTGGAGGCAAATATCTCTGCCTGATTAAAGCTGATTTGCGGCTGGGCCGATAGGGTGGGTGAACACGCAAAAGGTTCCGCCGGTCAGAAAACCCTGGCAGCGCACCTGCGGGAACGAACTCCTGGCGAGTTCGGGCAAGGTGGAACCATGAGAGGAGCTGTCCCATGGCAATCAGTATTCTGAACAACATTCCAGCCCTTGCCGCAGAGAACCA
>JBEKXQ010000165.1:0-8588 GCA_049511915.1 Candidatus Korobacteraceae bacterium | reverse complement strand
TCGCACTCCGGTCTGTGAGCTGCATCACAGCTGGCCATGATGTGGATGGAGGCCAAGCGTCGCCCGGGGCCAAGGTCACGGAGCCATCCCCTAGTCTGTCGTACAAACCAGGTTAGTGGGTATTCGCAAGAGGCGGAACGGTCACTTGCGACTCGACTGCAACCCGGACGAGGAAGTTCAGCCGAGGACGGTCCTTTTCGTAATTATGGCGAAGCACAAGTTGATTCTCCTCTAGCCGATGAGACATCGGGGTTTTTCTTCCTTTGGAAACTCACGACGCGTCGGCTTGATCGAAGGCCGTCAGCTTGTCGTAACGCCTTCAGAATACATGTCACGAGCATCGCAGGTGACGTGACCGGCGAATTTTGTACCAGGGGAAATGTTAGAGAAACTGGTACAAAAGGAGCTGGAGCATGGCACGGAAGAAGCACAGTGCAGAACAGATCGTTGCGATCCTGCGACAGATCGAAGTCGAATTAGCCAACCATAAGAACATCGGCCAAGCCTGCAAAGAGGCCGGGATCAATCAACAAACTTACTACCGCTGGCGCAAAGAATTCGGCGGACTGAAGCTGGAACAGGCTCGACGGCTGAAGGAGCTGGAGACAGAGAACAGCCGTTTGCGCAGACTGGTGACTGAGCTGTCGCTGGAGAAGCAAGTCTTGAAGGACGTGGCGGGGGGAAACTTCTAAGCCCAGAACGGCGACGTTGCGCGGTACAGCATGCCCGGGAGCAACATCGGTTATCGGAGCGGCGTGCGTGCCGGCTGTTGGGGCAGTGGCGACGGACGCAGCGTTACATCGTGACCCAGCGGAACGATGAAGATGAACTCACGCGAGCCATCCTGCAACTGGCCAGTGAGTACACCCTTATTCCACGGTAGCCCAGGATCGACATCGTGGACACGGGCGATCATATCGTCGATCGACAAACCGTATCTCCAGTCTGGCGATTCCAGCGGCTTGCCCGTGGCGGCCCTCTCGAACGCTTGCGCCGTCTTTTGCAGCGTTTCCTCCTGACCTCTGGACCCACTGGAAACGCGGCATGCGCGGCTTCGTGAAGTTCGACCCGATGCACGACGATTGGACCGCTGAGTTCCGGCGGAACGAATCACTTTGCTGGGGCTACAATCCGACGCGATGTTCAGTGGGTTTCGACTCCTGCTTGCCGGACTGCGAGTACCGGCGGTCCGAAACCTAGACGCACGAAATGGGATGGGAAAGGAGATTCAAGCCGAAGACCGGCGCCTTAATCTCCTGCCCTTATGTGCCAACGATGTCTCTACTTCACCGCCAGCGCGGTTGCCCTGCTCGTGATGTCTGCCGGGGCGAAGGTATTGTCTACTGCAATCTGACGGAAGCCCGGTTGGTCGAAGTCGATCTTCTTGAGGTCCACCATCTGGATCGTCAGCCCTCCGTAGGTGCGGATGTAGGTCTTCAGGTTCGTGCGGTCGTGCGCCACCGCCCATTCTGTTACATCCATCTCGCTGCCACTGTGGTTACTGCTGCGAACGGCGCCCTTGAAAATATCGAACGTATTTAACACATGAAAGCCGGCATTCACCGTCTCACTCACGGTCTTGCCCGCGGTCACCCAGTGCGAGAACAGCGCTACGCGCACGAAGCGTGAGGGCGGAGTGTAATCGCCGGGGATTCCCAACATGCCGCTTCCCTGCCCAAAGTTCTGGATGTCCACGTTGTTGGCCAGATCCAGCTCTGGCACATTCACCGGCGAGAGATTCACGTAGTTCGACAGGTTCGTCATCTGCCAGTTGAAGGACGGTGAGTTGGTCAGCACGCCCAGGGGATCGTCGTGCAGGCTGAGCTTGCCATTCACGTATTCCGCAATGACGACCGCTCCGGAAGCATCCCCGATATAGAAGTGCACCGGAAGTGGCGCTTTGAAGGGCGGAAAGATCTGCTGCGCAATGTAGACTTTCTCGCTCGTCAGGACTTGCTTGGCCTCTTCCACCGTGGCGACCGTGGTGAGCAGGTACGCGGCGGCTTGCCAGCTTCCGATGCTGCGATCGTCCTTCGACGGATCAGGCGGCAGGAACTGACCATAGCCGGGCAGGTACAGCATACCGACGACGAGTCCCTTCTCGTTCATGCCGTCCGTAAGGCAGTTGGGAGCGACGTCAGCATTGAGTCCAACGGCGCCATACTTCGCGCTCCACTTCAATCCCGGTTTTCCGTCGGGAGTCGCGCCGGTGTACTGTGCACCGCGCGGGATGATGAGAACGTTCGAGTGGAATGGGAAGCCGAACTCCATGGACCGGAAATAGATCTTCGATCCGTCACCGGACGTGAGTTGAAAAGCAGTGCAGGCAAATGATTGCGTGGCCAGCACGGTATAGGCGAGGACGATTGCGATAACGCAAGCAAAGCGGCGGGGTTTCATGAAAGGCCCTCCTCACAACGTTAGGAGGGTCTTGCGTCAGGCGGAGGCCAACAGCGCCGCCAACCTGCGGAGAGTTTGCAAACCTGCCACCAGCACAGCAACCGGGATTAAGAAAATTATAACAGTTGCGATGCTGCTTTGGTCTCCAGAAATTTTACGAATTGTGCAGCCCAAACCGGTTTTTTGGCGGAGTTAAGCCAACCCCCAGGAATTACTGCTTCGGACGTGGCCTTTTAGGGGTACGTGTGTCCAACTGTTGCCAGTAAGCACGGCAGAACCATGCGCCATCCCATCCGCATCATCTCTTTTGTCGCGCCAAGCCTTTATGTTCGTGGATAGTCACGGCCCCGAGATTTCGTGCAATCCCCGGTGCCCGATCTTCGCCATGGGTGACCTCCAAGAATCTGTTCACTCCCCATCGAAGGACCAAAGGTCAATGAAGAATTCGCCCGTAGTAATAGCCTTTCCCGGAGATTGCTGAGTGGGCTGCTACGGTGCAAAGTAGCCGGAGATGTCCAGAATCAGTTGCGTCAAAGCATAGGCGTAGGCATCAATGGAGCCGTTGTTTGCTGGCACAATCGCCATGTTCGAGGTGATGAATCCATCCTCGGCATTCAGCGTTGAGACTACGGGCTGATCCTCGCCGTCGGGCCACAAAGTTAGAAACAGCATGGGGCCCGGGGGCACCACCGTCGCGTTGAAGACGTACGCCGCAGCGCTGCTCGGCGGGGCACAGGCGCTACCCTCAACATTCACGGTTTTCTCGCCAACGAAGGCACCGCCGCTCTGCCGAGTATCCAGCACCCGGCACGGCGACACCGGATACATTGATAATCCGCCTGTTCCCGGCGCGGCGAAGTAGCCATTGACATCAAGCAACAGGTCGGTTTTGTTGCTGTGGGGATAAAAGGCGGTTGCGTTCTCGCTGCCCGCGGGGACGATGGCCGCATTCGCTACTACCGTACCGGTGTTGTCGTTCAGCGTAGAGACCGTGGGTTGCGTCTCACCCTTGGGCCAGACGGTCAGATAGTCGAGCCCCCCAGCCGCGGGGATAACTGTGACGTTGAACGAATAGGCCACCGCGCTGGGCGGAATGCCGCACGTTCCCGCGATGGGATAATCACGTTCCACTCCCGCCTGAAGCGTCCCTTTATCCTGATTATTGCGGGTATCTACTATGCGGCAGGGCGTCAGCGGATAGAACTGGTAGGTTCCGGAGCCGGGCTGCGAGAAGTAGCCATCGATGTCAAGGATGACATTGGTGGTATTCGTCACATACACGCTGACCGATCCCGATGGGTTCCCTGCGGGAACGATGGCGGCATTGGCTTTGACCCGCCCGTCCGGCGAATTCATCGTGGAGACGACAGGCTGACTTTCCCCAGTCGGCCAGATGGTCAGGTATCCCAAGGTCGTTTCCGGCACCACCGTAACATTAAGCGAATACGCCACTGCGGTGGACGGAATGTTGCAGGGGTTACCGCTGAGCGAGAGCGGGAAACTGCGGGACGAATTCGCGCCGATCGCCGGGCCGCCGAAGGTCCCGTTGCTGTTGCGTGTGTCCACCACTCGGCACGGAGTAACCGGAACCAATTGCGATGGCGAAGCAGTGAATTGAAGGGCAACGACCTGACTTCCGACAGGCACGACCAGCAGGCCGTCCCCCGCACTCAGCCCGGGCAGCGGCACATTCGAGTATTCGGGACACGAAATCGACGGCCCAAGGTTCGCCGAGAACACTGTGCTGCCAGTCGCCGATGAATATCCGTAGAGGTTGCCGTTCATAGTTCCTGCGTAAACAATTCCATTTACTACGATGGGTGCGCACGAGAAGCTATCTCCACCTTGAGGTCCGACCTCCCATAGGGTTTGGGAACTCGTAAGATCGACAGCGCTAAGGGAACTCTGCTCCGTATAGAAGGCAGTGTTTTGCCAAAAGACGGGCGAATAATGGCTGTTGAAGCCACCCTGATACAGGCCGCTGGTTGTGCTCAGTGTGATCCCATCGGTTGGGTAGTTGCGGAGCGTATCGCGAACATAGACCAGTCCCTGATAGATGGCAACACTATCTCCGCCACCACCTTCGCATACTCCGCTGTAATGCCAGATCAGCTGGCCGCTGGTAGGCTTGAACTTGTACGACTGTGGGCAGGCATAGGACACATACATTCCATCGGCAGTAACAGCTGGAGCCGACGAATCGCCATTTTCGACACTTCCGGTCCAGAGCAGGGTGCCATCAGACTCGCGAACGGCATACACCGTACCACCGGATTCCGCGCCCCCGGTGTAGACGATACCGTTCACGGCGGTTGGCGCAGAGGTGAAGAAGGACTGACCGGGAAGAATCGTGCTCCAGATCTGGTGTCCATCGGCGGCCGAAAATGCAAACATGGCTCCGCTGTTAAGACCCGGTACGTCATACGGAACAACGAACAATACGCCGTTATCGTATGCCGCTCCCACCCAGCCGCCGTAGCCTGCGGGAGTAGCTTGTGACCACAGGATGCTCCCCGTTTGCTCATCCAGGGCGTACAGGCCGGACGGACTGCCTCCGCCGATAACAAAAATTTTCCCTCCTATGATGATCGGATAAGAAGCTGTTCCACCCACGTTGACCGACCACCTTACCGTTAGCGGCGGCGTAGAGCCGGGCATGGTCAAGGCTCCAACATGATCGGGGGTAATCTGGAAGCCTAGAGGAGTTTGTGCCCAGGAGACAGAGTTGGCTGCTGCGAGAGTGCAAATCAACAGAAATAGCTGAAAACGATGGTAGGTTCTCAAAGAAGTCCCTCCAACCCGCAAAGCATAGCAATGTGAAGCAAGCGGGGCAACGGGGCCTGGCTATCGCATCGATCATCGATCAAGGTTGAACGGCTGCCTCGTCGGAAACAAATATCAGCGGCGTCCATCCGCTAGTCAATGTTTTTTTCCTGTGCCGCATTCCGATTGCAGAAATGGGAAGAAGCAGTATTACTTTTGTATTACTTTTGTATTACTTTTGTGATTGACCTGGTTGTGCCACCAAGCCTATGCTAGGACGCGCAAAAGCCAATCACAATCGGTAGTGACCCTAGTCACCGTCGTGACTGCGGGCGGTAGTACACACTGACTTCGTGATTAGCGGCCTTTTCTTGGGGTACGGAGTAAGTACGTCACATTCCACGCCAGGGAGTATCCCAGGTTGCAATGCCGGCCCACGTCGAACTCCCGAGGGTGATTGTCCGGGAGCGCAATTGAGAATGCGGGGAAGGGGACACTTCGTGAACGTCTTCAGGTTTGCTGGCAACTATCGCAAAGAAGCCGCCCGAACTTTGCTTTCAGCTTTGCTATTTGCGCTGCCACTCCCCGCGATGGCGGTGCTGGGCGACAACGCCTCGTCTGTGCTGACCGACATGGCTCACATGAAGGGAACTCTGCGCAGTGTGGACAATGGCACATACGCCATCCACGAAATCACCTCGAACACCGGAACCGTGGTGCGAGAATTCGTCTCTCCGGCGGGAGTGGTCTTCGGCGTCGCCTGGGAAGGCCAATTTCCGCCCGATCTGCAGCAACTGCTTGGTCCCTATTATCAGCAGGCGAAGCAGGCGACAGCGGCCGCGGCGCAGCAACAGCACCAAAGGCGCGGCCCGGTGGCGATAGAGACCCCCGGTCTGGTGATGTACGAAGCCGGGCATATGCGCAGTTTCCACGGGGAGGCCTACGTTCCCCAACTGGTGCCGCAAGGTGTTCAGGCCAGCGAAATCCACTGAGCAACTCACTCCGCCGTCGCAGTGGAGTTCCCGAGTCCTGAGTCAAGAGCAGTTCTAGAAAGGAAGACGTCGAATGACTGGCCGCTTCGGTTGGGTTCTTCCAATGCAGAAATTTGGTTGGTGTGTCGCAGCACTCCTGGCAGTGTGTATCGTCGGCTGCGGCGGTTCCGAATACCTCTTCCCCGGTCATAGACCGAAACCGGCCGTCACCTCGGTGACCGTAACGTGCTCGCCAACATCCGTCAATTCCCAACAAACCAGTCAGTGCTCGGCAAAGGTGGTAGTCACGGGCAGCCCCAATACTTCGGTCGCATGGAAGGCGACCGCCGGTCAGATTTCGAGTTCAGGCTTGTTTACTGCGCCCGCTGAGCCGGGGCAGACATCGGTGACAATAACCGCTACCTCAAACTGGGATCCCTCCAAGTCGGGGACAGCGACGGTCATCGTGAATCCCACAGAGACGATGGGCAACGTGGCACCCATTGTGGTGGATGCGGGGCCGGCGCCGCAAAGTTTCATCACAGCCAATGTAGGATTCGTTACCGTGACAGTTTGTAGTCCCGGTACCAACAACTGTCAAACCATTGACCACGTGCTGGCGGATACAGGATCTTCCGGTCTGCGCCTATTGTCGTCGGCGAGTGGCGGCGAGTTCAGCCTCTCCCTGCCGAATGAAACTGATTCTAGCGGGAATCCGCTGCTCGAATGCGCAGTGTTCGGGGGTGGCTATACCTGGGGAAACGTAGCTACAGCAGACATAACCGTGGCCGGCGAAATGGCGCCGGCAGCGCCTGTGCAAGTAGTCATACCCTCGACCAGTTCACCGGCGGTCCCGTCAAGCTGCTCCAGCCAAACCACTCAGCCGAACATGGGCGATAGCGTTATGGCTCTGGGTGCTAACGGAATCATCGGTGTCGGACTCTTTCAACACGACTGCGGCTCCGCTTGTACCCCGGGGAGTGGAAAAATTCCCCCCGTTTATTATGGATGTCCATCTTCCAGGTGCAGTCCCACGTCCGTCCCTCTGGCACAGCAGGTGCCCAACCCGGTAACTTTATTTGCCGCCGACAACAATGGAGTGCTGATCGAGTTACCAGCCGTGCCTAACGGAGGTTCTCTGAATCCAACCGGCAGCCTGATCTTCGGCATTGGCACTCAGAGTAACAATGGTCTGGGCAGCGCCACCGTATACACCGTACCCGACAGCGGTACAAACGCCGGCTTTATCACGACCACGTTTGCCGGTAAGAGCTATCCTGTCGCTTTCATCGACAGCGGTTCGAACGGGTTGTTTTTCCTCGACCCCAAAACGACCGGCATCCCAACGTGCGCCGCGCCCGACAACATTTGGTATTGCCCCCGCACGTCTCCGGATAACCTCTCGGCGGTAAACCAGGGTAGACGCTATTCAACAGCAACAATACAGCCTTCAGCACTCTGGGAGCACCATTGCCAAATGTGTTCGACTTTGGCTTGCCGTTTTTCTATGGCCGCCAGATGTTTACCGCCATCGATACTATGAGCACTCCCGGGGGCCCTGGGCCGTACTTTGCATATTGAACTGGTGAGTCGTGTTGCGTCCGAGCTTGGCGGAAGTTGAGATCTTCAATCAGGCTACAAGTTGATCGTCGCCGATGGGTGGGAGGATCGTTCTGCCCTGGCCTTCTTCTGTCACCACCTGGGACGCATCGCTGCTCTACAACAAGGGCAGGATTTGGCTCCCCTTCAATCTGGCATAGTGGCTGGCGCTGCTGCTGGGTGCGGTTGAATGTTGACCATACTGTGGAGTATCTTCCGCAGTATGGAAACCATCCAAGTAGTCTTGGATTCGGAGCTGCTTAAAGCGACGAATCGAGCAGCCAAACGGGCGCGAGTAAACCGTTCCGCTTTGATTCGAGAGGCCCTTCGCGAACACTTGAAGCACCTTCGTGTGCGCGAAGTCGAGGCTCGCGATCGGCGGGGCTACGGCAGGCGTCCGGACGTGGCAGGCGACGCTGCGACTTGGGAACGAGTGGCATCGTGGCCGGAGTGATAGGGCGCGGCGAAGTCCGCTTGTACGGGTTCCCTAACCGGATTATGGAAGAGTTGCCGTGACTCCGCAGCAGCGGTGGTCGAATGCGATTGGATTGGACCCGAATAAACAAATTTAAGAGCGCAGACCAGTCCTATCGCGATTATTACTATTCTCTGTTTGATATTCGCGGCTCTGCTGCCCATGGCCTGTGTCCCAATCCCGCACAGTGTCGCGGAAGGGAACATCTTTCCTTATTGGAATCTCTCTCCGATTCCGACCGTTTGATCTAACTTCCTGATAACAAGGCATTTTACTTGCTCCCTCCTGGTGTCTTGTGGAGATTCACATGCCTTACCCATTTTGTTCCCGAGAGCCATCACAGGAGGAACCTGCAATTGCGATGTAGGGTAGCGCCACTT
>JBEKXQ010000164.1:0-7777 GCA_049511915.1 Candidatus Korobacteraceae bacterium | reverse complement strand
TCAAACTGCATAGCCTTCCCCCGGGGCGGCTTCCTTCAAGTCGCTGTATCCGAAGCGCCCGGCCAAGGATCATGCGACTGCGACTGTTCCGCGACGGGCGCTTCAGATACAGCACTAAGACTATCAGATACAGCACTAAGACTTCCCGTTACTAATCCGTGGATCTCGTTTCGATTACTTCCCGACTACTCGGGATAAGTCCTTTCCAATGCCCCGCGGCCTCTTCCGGGCACTCAACACCAGGACGGCGCCGTGCACGTGGAAATGAAAGCCTTCAAAGCCCGCTTCGGCCACGTATCGTTCGAGATCAGGGAGTGCGAAGACGTGGCCGCCATGGCGTTCCACGCGATCGCGCATGAACCTGTACTTCAAGAGTCCCCGGTTGCTGATGACAAAGCACATCACCGCCAGCGGCGCACCTGCTTTCATGGTGCGGTTGATCTCACGCAGCGCGAGGACGGTGTCGGGGAAATGATTCAACGCCCCGGCGCAGATGGCCGCGTCGAACAGACCTGCGGGGAACGGTAGCGCCTCGACCATGGCCCGGGCGAAGTGGACGTTGGGGAGACCATCCCGCTCGACGTAACGGGCGCCCTGGCGCAGCATGCTCAGGCAGATATCAATGCCATAAATGGCCCTTGACGGGGAAGCCATGCGGCGTCCGTAGGTGCCCGGGCCGCAGGCCACATCGAGAATGAGGCCGGTTGTCGGTCCCACAATGTCAGAGATGTCCCGCGCCAGCTCTTGTAACGACGTGCTGTGCCAGCCGCCATACAGGTTACACACCGGCGGATAGATATAGGTCTCGTAACTGGATGCCAGCAAGTCGAGCAAGCGGGAGCCGTCCCTCTTTGCGATGAAGCGCAGGTCGTGGCTACCGTTGTGTTCGAGGTCCTGCGCCATGAAGTCGGGAATCCCATCGAGGATTGGGTAGCTTACAGCACAGGCAGGGCAGTGGAGACTCCCGGGCTGTGGCTCCACTGCCTGCTTGCATGCGGGGCATGTATAAGGGCCATATAGGTGCGAAGGGATTGCGTATTTTTTTTCCGGAGCGACGATTTCGCGATCGATTGATGTCGTTGCCATCTTGCTCTCCTTGGACTCGCGGATCGGCCTTCGCCTCATGGCAGGCCTGGATATCAGGCGGGAAAGCACGTCGAGAGGCGACAGCTAGTGTGTAGCGCAACCAGGACAGAATGTCAGTGACCGGAATCACGCTGCAAGGAGCGCAGCATTGGTGGCATGTTCGGGGGCCCTGCCAAGCTTTTATTCAATTACTCACATGGAATGTGCGGCGGGTTCTGTTCCCGCCGCTCTCAATTCTTATAGAGCAACTACCGAATGACCTGCCGAGGTCGATCCATCGGTAACTTCCCGTTAGCCGACCATCCTAGAGTTGGCTCGGTCTACAGTTCACGAGCGCATTTAGCGGTACCAATCGAAGGACATCAATTTTGGTTTGCAGATTCTCGGGAACAATCCGAAATCGCCACCAAGCATCTAAGCAGTAGATCACTGCTGCGTTTTGGCCGCTTGCTAGACTTGAGCCATGCCACTTCGCGTCGCACAGGCGAGGCTCGACAATTCCGCCAGCCTTTTCCGTCGCGTTCTCTACTACGTCTTTTATGACTGGACTCGCGAAATGCCGAGGTCTAAACGGCTGATCACGTGGTCCGGGATTTTGATCCAGGGATACGCCGTGTATTCTCTCTGGGCGCGCTCATTCGTCTGGCCTGTGATGTGGCCGCGCGGAATATCTCTGTATGTAAGCGCCTGGCTGCTGTACTGCCTTGGCTCGGGAATCATGAACGGGATGCTGACTTCGGAATTTGTGCGCAAGACCCAACTTGAAGCCGACCAACTTGCCGCACAGCAGATCCAGCGAACCCTTCATCCGGAAGAAGTGGAAAGGCTGTCGGGCTACAAGGTAGAGACGTACTATAAGCCCTTCCGGGACGTAGGAGGCGACTACTTCGACGTCATCGAACTCGCCGGCAACCGTACGCTCTTTGCGGTGGCAGATGTATCCGGGAAGGGGATGCCGGCGGCGCTACTGGCGGCGAACATACAGGCACTGGTCAGAAGCATCGCGATGGCGGAGACAGACCCCTTGGCGATGGCGCGACAGATCAACAGACACTTAAGTCGCTACACTCCAAGTGATCGATTTGCAACAGCAGTTTTCATCGTGCTGAGCCGCGAAACGGGCAAATTGGCCTATGTGAACGCCGGCCACAACGCGCCGCTTGTCTTCGGTCCAGGAGCAACGACATCCCTGAGCGCGACCGGCATGCCGCTTGGATTATTTCCTGAAGCACCCTATGAATCTCGTACGGCTGTTCTGTCTCCCGGCGGCGCCCTCCTCGTTTTTACCGATGGATTGACCGACTCGATTCCAGGAGAAAATCCTGAACATCGTTTGCGCGACGCGTTGGCGGATAGTTCGCAAAGAAAAATGCCTCTTCTCAAGTCGCTGGTAGACCCGAAGTTCAACCAGGATGATGTCACCATACTGCTCGTAAAGCGCGATACAGCTTACAGCAACAGACCCGCATAGGACGTCTTGTCGCTGGTCTAAGGCATTGGATTCAGTTAGCCACATACTGCGGTGAGCAGCACGAGCCTACCAACGTTGCCCCACCTCGAATCATGCAGTCCTCCGAACGTGGTCACCCGCGGCTGTGATAAGGGTCATTGACCCACAAGCGCCGAAAGAACAACACTATTGCAAGCGTACTGACCCCCAGGTCTGTGTGCGCGACGCTCTCCCTAGTTGGCCTCATTTTCAACCATTCATTACCTCGACAACGGTGCAGGAGGTCCACCATGGCAGACAAACTTACGGGCCCTTCAACTACGAAGACCGAGCAAGGGTCGCTCGAATTGAGCGAAGAGTTGATTCGAGTACGTGCATATCACCTTTACGAGAAACGGGGCTGTGAACACGGTCACGACCTCGACGATTGGTTCCAGGCAGAGGCCGAAGTTGCCGGGAAGAAACCCGCCGCTACGGCTGAATCGGAGGTTACAAAAGGCAAGAGCAAGGCAACGGCAGCGTAAACATTCTCACATCAATCAGAAGCAACAGAAGGAGCGCCTATGTTTTGCGATCGGTGCGGCGCCGCGCTGCAGCAGGACCAGCGCTTTTGCGGCCGCTGCGGCAAAGAGTTCTCCGGGACCATCGACATTTCTCATCCGCGGCCTAGCCGCGTGCAGGATCACATTCGGTTATTAGGCATCCTGTGGCTGGCGCTGTCCGCGGTCGATACAGTTGTCGGTGTTGTGCTGTTCATTATTGCCAATACGTTGTTCGCGCATCTGCACGAGATAGCAGGAACGCCGCCGGATATTCCTGCCGGTTTCCTGCGTTCGTTCCTCTGCGCGATCAGCGTCGTCATTTTGGCTAAGGCGGTTGCTGGTTTCTTTGCGGGATGGGGATTGCTGCGGCGCAAACCTTGGGGGCGCATGCTGACCATCGTTCTTTCGTTCCTGGCCTTGTTTCACGTTCCGCTAGGCACTGCGCTCGGGATCTATAGCCTCTGGGTCTTGTTGCCAGCGCAGTCGGAGCGGGAGTACGAGCTGGCGATACGGAGCGCTGGGGCGGCCTGAAGCGCAAGCAACAACGGAGTAGGGGCTTATGGCAAATGAACGTGCGCCGCTGGAAACCATCGATGATTTCCTGACTCAAAAGCGCATTGCGATGGCGGGAATCTCGCGCGCCCCGGCGAATTTCAGCGTGCAGCTGTCGAATACGTGGGAATCGCGCGCCGGATGCTGGAGACAACCATCGGTAGAGATCTGAATTGCGCTCGGTTCGCGTTCCACAGGACTGCGTGCGGAGGACGGTACATGCCGGGCAAGAATGTTGTGATCCTCGACGGCACTGGAGTCGGCGACAACGATCTGTTGCCGATTCTTAACCAGTTGTCTCGCGTGTTTAAAGCAACGGATGCAGAGGTCATAACCTTTCCTCTGCGCGATATGAAACTGGCCCACTGTCTCGGATGTTTTGGCTGCTGGGTCAAGACGCCTGGGCTGTGCGTTGAAGCTGATGCCGGTCGCGACATTGCCAAAGCGATCGTTCGGAGTGATGTGACCGTTCTTTTCACTCCCGTGACTTTTGGAGGCTACTCACCGGAGTTGAAGAAGATGGTGGACCGGTTCATTCAGTTGATCTCACCTTTCTTCCAGATGGATCACGGGGAGGTTCACCATCCGCCGCGCTATAAGCAACGCGCGCGACTCATGGTTGTGGGAGTCCAGCGCAATCCCAACCCGGCCGAGGCCCATATCTTTAAGACGCTAGCGGGACGTAATGCAATCAATCTTCATCCTCCCAGCTACGTGGCGGAAGTCGTTCCTGCGTCGGAGAACATGGATGCGCTTCAGCGCCGCTTCGAGTCGCTCCTGACTCGATCCGACTCCTTGCCCTTTGGCGATGCGGCCGCATCTCTGATGCCCCCGCCGGTTATGTCCTGCGTAACGTTCGAACCGGACAGGGCGCGGAGGGCGTTGCTCATTGTCGGTAGCCCCAAAACCGTCGAGCCAAGCACGTCCAGTGCCCTGGGAGGCTTTCTCCTGGATTGTCTTGAGAAGCACGGATGGGCGACCGAATCGCTGACGCTCCGCGCGAGCCTGAATCGCCCGGAAGGTGAGGGCGAACTTCTTTCGGCGGTCGAGCGCGCCAGCTTGGTCCTTGTAGTCTTTCCCCTTTACGTCGATGCGTTGCCCTATCTAATGACCAAGGCGTTGGCGGTGATAGCCCAGCGGACCAGTCGCGAACAGGCTCCGCACCGGTTGGTGGCGATTGTGAACTCTGGCTTTCCTGAGACGCACCAGAATTCGCTCGCATTGGCTATATGCCGCGAGTTCGCCGAGCAAAGCCGCTTACAGTGGGCCGGTGGTCTTGCCTTTGGAGCGGGAGGGATGATCGGTGGTCAGCCGCTTACGCAGCCGAAACGTCAAGGGGCACCTGTCCGCAATCTAATAGCGGCGTTGGAACTGGCTGCTAATTCGCTGTCCGATGGACTACCCATACCGGCCGAGGTGGTCAAGATGATTACGAAGAACCGCATTCCTTTTGCGCTCTGGAGTCGGCTATATGTGTGGGTGGGTGGCATAGGCTTTAAGAAAGCGGCGGCGAAGAATGGAGTCAGCAAAGCTGACTTGCTGGCCCAGCCTTATGCAGCCTACTAAGAAAGTTAATTCTTACCGCTTCGTGGATGGCATCGCGAAAAGAGCGTTAAAACGCTGGGCGGCCCTGTCCGGCGAAACACATGTCCCATGGACTCCTCTCGCCAGTCCGCTTTCTAAATGTACAGTAGCCCTTGTGAGTTCAGCGGGGATCGCTTTGCAGAGCGATAAACCATTTGACCTGGAGATCGAGCGGCGCGATCCTTGGTTCACCGACCCCACGTACCGGGTGCTGCCGCGGACGACGCGGACCGGTGACGTTCAAGTCGGCCATCTTCACATCAACCCCGCCTTCGCCCAGCAGGATTTGAACTCGGTGCTGCCGGTTGAGCGATTGGAGGAACTCGCAGAACTGGGCGAGATTGGCGCGGCGGCACCGTCTCACTATTCGTATATGGGCTACACTCTCCGACCGGAGCGCCTCTTGCGGGAGAGCGTGCCCGAAATCGTGCGGCAGATTGGCGATGAGCGCGTCGACGTAGTGCTGCTGGTCCCGGTTTGACCTGTATGCTGCTGGTCCGTGGGACTGGTACAACGCGAGATCGAGGCGGCTGGGTTCAGCACCATCTCGCTGTCCATGATCCCGGAGCTGACGGCGAGCGCGGGAGCGCCGCGAATCGCAGCGATCGAGCATCCGTTCGGCATGACTCTGGGCAGGCCCGGCGACGCGCCCGGTCAACTGGCAGTCTTGCGCGCTGCTCTGCGGGCGATGGAAGCGATGGAGAAGCCAAGCTGCGTGGTACACCTACCATTCGAGTGGACATCCACGGAGAAGCTCACGCTACGTCCGCCGGTGCCGCCGCCGATCGCGAGGTATCTGGTGGGGCATCCCTGGGCTCTGCCGCGATTTCTGAATCGAACGCCGCCAGTGAGCAGCAGCAGTTGATCGGTCATTGCCGGCAGCAATCTGACGCTTCGGCTAAGGGAAGCGGGCAGTGGAGCCCGCGCTCGGGCCGGCGATGACTCTGCGGGCTGCAGACCAACAGCAGTCAGAGTCAATGCCCGCGGCTTTCATTGGCCGCTGGCCGCGCTGCCGTAACCTCCGCCAGTTTAGCCAGGATCACGCCTTCCTCGATCCTGGTTTTCCGAATGCGCTTGCGCAGTTCGGAATCCTGTGAGTCGGCGGGAGCCGACGATTCCAGCATGGCAAGCCGTCCCCGCACTAATACCAGAGTAGCCCTAAGGTCTTCAACGCCGGACACTCTCGATCCGCGAATACAAGCGTATCACGTAACCACAAGGACAGTGCGGTGGATGCGGGTTACGAAGGAGCGCATGGTCGCTAGCCTTCCCCAGTCCGATAACCTCAGAGTTGTCGGCTATCCGGAAGGCTGACCGCGTCACGGAGTTAGTTGATGTCAATGCAAGCAGGACGCTGTTAAGCGAGCATTTTACGGCTTGCCCAATCACCCCACGAAAACTATCGCCGCAAGTGCATGACATCGCGGAGGCGGGCAACGAAGAACTCGCCAGCCCACAAACATGAGTTTTTGAGGCGCGCTCGCGTCGTAACTTGCGTTATGGGGATTTTGCAACAGTTACTCTGCCTCGATGGGTGTACTCTGAAGTGGCTCGGTCGTGCCCGCTAACGAGTTGCCGGTCGCATCACAGAGACATCCACGGTGCCCTTCTTTACGTTCTGTCTCACTTCGACAATATCGGAAGCTGACGCTAGGCCAGGAAACATCGCCTGAATTGCCGCTTTGAGTTCGTCGAGCAACTCAGAAACATTAAGGCCACCAGCGTAAAGTTGGAAAATGCCTGTCAGTCTTTCCTCGTCGGTTTGCGGCCACTTACCCTTGAGGGTGAGACTTTCGATTTTGAACTGTTTGCCTTCGTCGATGTCCACTAATAGGGCAACCGTTCCCGCCTGTTCGTTCGGCTCGGTGTTCGGAACTGGCACGAAGTTGATGTAACCCACAGAGGCATACAGTTTTCGAAGTTCTTCAAGACCGAGTCGAATTTTTTCGGTGTCGAAAACGTCCTGATCTTTGATCGCGAATGCCTGACGAAGCCGCGAGGATGCAAACACCCTGTTGTGAACGAAGTTGATTCGTTGCAGCCGATACCGCCGTCCTTCATTGATCCGCAGAGTCACAGCGACTGTGCGCTGGCCGGGTGTTTCGCTCAGCACTTGCAGGTCAGACATGGTGACATCAGCTTTGAAGTAGCCTTGCTTCTGCAACTCGTATCTCGCCCCCTCCGCGATCTCATCCTGAGCGTTTTCGCGATACTCCTGTTTCGTGATTTCCTGCTGAAGCTGCTCCAGGTGCTCAGACGAAACCAGACTGTCATTGGTAATCTCGACGTTCTCAACCACGAGCTTGGCAGTGAAGCGAGCATCGGTTTGCCCGACGAGCAAACTTGAAATCGAAAACACGAAGGCGAGGAGCAGGAGATACATGCACGCTCCTAACGAGCATCATACGTATGGTACGCCTCGATAGCTGGCGATAACAGGCCATCCTATGAGAGAGGATGTCAAGAAAAAACACTTCTCCACTCCTCTCTGTGAGACCTTGTGCGGTGACTTGCATCCAGGCCCGCCTTCTTAGGGGAGAGGGTTTTGGTTTTGGCACTTGAG
>JBEKXQ010000163.1:0-14400 GCA_049511915.1 Candidatus Korobacteraceae bacterium | reverse complement strand
CAGGCGGAACAGCCGCGCATCATGCTGCTGAGCGTGCCTTATGCGCTGAAGGCGGCGGATGCCGAAACCTTTGGTGGCAAGCCGCCATCGGCTTACGTTTCGGCCTCCAGTTCTGCGAATTCCGTCTTGAATGGTTCTATTCAGGATCCCAAAGTGAAGAACGATCATCCGTTCACGCTGAGCGGCAGCGGCACCACCGACTACATTCCCCTGTGGACGAACGCCTCCACCCTGAGCAGTTCCGTCATCTACCAGGGCTCCGGTCACGAAATCGGAATAGGGACTTCCAACCCGGTCACTCCGCTCGAGGTAACCGGAAGCAACTCCGTCTCGATCGTGGATGTCACGCAGACTGGCTCCTCAGGCAACGCTGTCTCCGGTGATATCACTGCGACCAGCGGAAATGGCGACGGCGTGGCGGGATCCACCGCCAGCCCGGCAGGCACCGGCGTGATCGGTTTGAATACCGCGACCACCGGAGTCGCCGTAGGTACGGGCGGCAGCAGCAGCAGTTCAGGCGGCGCCGGGGTTGAGGGCGAGGCTTCAAGTCCCTCTGGCACCACCTTCGGCGTGTCAGGATCCACCTTAAGTCCAGCCGGCACGGGCGTTATCGGCCAGAACCTGAATACCTCGGGCGTTGGCTACGGCGTGGTGGGAAACAGTTCGAGTTCAACCGGTGTCGGCGTCGCCGGCAACGCTAGCTCCACTACCGGTGCTAACTTCGGCATGTTTGGGGAGACTTCCAGCACTTCCGGTGTAGGAGTCAGCGGATCTGCCTCGGCAACGACTGGATTTGCCATTGGAGTATCCGGGGAAAGTGGCAGCACCTCGGGCGTAGGTGTCTTGGGGAACGCGCTTGCCGACACCGGCTCTGCTTTTGGAGTGAAAGGCACCACCGCCAGTTCCGCCGGCGTCGGAGTGTATGGCATCGCGACCAGCGACAGCGGAGAAAACCTGGGCGTCGAAGGCACGGCTGACAGTTCGGCCGGGTCGGGCGTACAGGGTACAAACAGCAGCACCACTGGCAGCGCCTTCGGCGTCACGGCTTTGACTGTCAGCACGGCGGGGATCGCCATGTACGCAGTCGCGGTCGAGCCCAGCATAACAACGGGCGTCGCGGGAACTGCCGACGACGGCTACGCCATGGCAGCGGCCAACTACTCGGTTGACTCGGCCACTGTGCGCTTCGAGAACCAGGAGGCCGATGACGACAGTGGCCTCGTCGTCAGGACGATCGGTACTGCCTTTGACGGATCCTGTTTTATCGACGTGAGCGGCGACTTGATCTGTACGGGGACAGTCAGCGGCTCGCTTCCCGTGGACAACGGCACGCGCAGGGTAGCGCTTTACGCCATGGAGGCGCCGGAAAACTGGTTTGAGGATGCGGGTTCCGCTCGTCTGGCGCATGGTTCGGCCGTAGTCCCCCTCGAATCAACCTTCGCGCAGACGGTCAACAGCGGAGTCGAGTATCACGTCTTTCTGACGCCAAAGGGAGACTGCAAAGGACTTTACGTTACCAACGAGACCGCAGCCAGCTTTGAGGTGCGCGAGTTGGGAAGCGGCAAAGCGAACATCGCTTTCGACTACCGCATCATGGCCCGGCGCAAGGGTTACGAGAATGTCCGCCTGGCCGACAAGACGAAACTGTCTGCGAAATCCGCGGCACAGGACGCTCAGATGCAGCGCAAGCCACCTAAGCTGCCCCCCACTCCGAGTTCGGCTGGAAGGGCGGTGCAGCCGCCGCGGCCGCCCCTAAGGACGGCGAGCGCCGTTCCTCAACCGCCTCCGGCTCACCCAGTGGTAAAGAACAATGCCGGACCTCAACCTAACTAACATCTCTGGCAAAGCATTCGGATGGAAGGCACGACGACTCGCCGGCCTCATGCCGGCGTGGGTTCGGTTGAATCTAGGAGGCGCAATCTTGAAGGAGAAAGCAGAAACCACTCGTATTTTCCCTTTGTGTTTTCTTGTCCTCGCCCTCCTGACTGCAGCCCCCGCCGCTGCGCAAACGCTCCTGGCGACCGTGGACACGGGAACGACGCCGGTGGCCGCGGCCGCCAATCGCGCCACCAACCAGATCTATACCGCCAACTACGGCAGCAACAATGTGACGGTTATAGACGGCGCCACGAATAACACCACCACCGTCACAGCGGGACAATTCCCCTACGACGTCAGGGTGAACCCGCTCACCAATAAGATCTACGTGGCCAACTACTGCGGCAACGATTCCACTTGCCAAAGCAACGGAACGGTCACTGTGATCGATGGCATAACCAATAACACAACCACCGTCAACGTCGGTCTTGCGCCCTACCAAGCCGCCGTGAACTCCGTTACCAACAAGATCTACGTGGCTAACAGCGGGGGAAACACTGTCACCGTGATCGACGGCGCGACCAACAACACTAGCAGTGTCACCGTGGGCAACGGTCCCTCTGGATTGGCGGTCAACTCCGCCACCAATATGATCTACGTGCCTAATTTTGCCGACGGCACCGTGACGGTGATTAATGGATCCACCTTGGCGACGACGACGGTTCAAGCTGGTGGTTCTCCCCTTGAAGTAGCCGTCAACACCATTACCAACCAGATCTATGTGGCCAACCAAACCAGTAACACAGTGACCGTCATCGACGGGGCCACCCTTAACACGAGCACAGTAGATGTCGATCTCAATCCGGCCTGGGTTGCGGTGAACCAGGTGACCAACCAGATTTACGTGGCCAACAGCGGCAGCAACACCGTCACCGTGATCGACGGAGCCACCCTGAACCCTACTTCCGTCACGGTCGGGAATGCTCCCTATGAACTGGCTGTCGATCCCGTCACCAACAAAATCTATGTCGCCAACTATGCTGACGGCACCATGACCATGATCGATGGGGCAACGAACCACACGACGACAATTTCCGTCGGCAACACTCCGGGGGCGATCGAGGCCAACCTGGTAACGAATAAGATGTATGTAGCAAATTATGGTGACAATACGGTCTCAGTAATTGTCGGTGCCAATGCCGCGGCGTTGCAGTTCGTTGCCGTGACCCCCTGCCGATTGGTGGACACACGGCAAACGCATAATCCGATTCAAGGCGGTACTTCACAGAGCTTCATCGTTCCGCAACTCGGCGCATGTGGAATTCCCAACAGCGCTGCTGCCTACTCGCTAAATGTCACGGTAGTCCCGATTACTACCCTGGGTTATCTGACCATCTGGCCTACGGGCGAAGACCAGCCTGTGGTTTCCACGATGAATTCGACGGATGGTCGCGTCAAGGCCAACGCTGCCGTCGTGCCCGCTGGTTATCAGGGTGCAGTCAGCGTCTTCGTTACCGACACCACCAACGTCATCCTCGACATCGACGGCTACTTCGCGCCGCCCGGCTCCGGAACCTATCAGTTCTATCCGCTGACGCCATGCCGTTTGGTTGACACTCGTGGCGCCGACGGCAATCTCGGAGGCCCGCGCCTGCAGGCGCAAACGCCGCGCAGCTTTCCGCTGCTGGAGAGCAGTTGCATTCCAGCCGGCCTCAATCCGCTGGCCTACTCGCTCAACTTTACGGTCGTGCCCAATCCGTCTCGTCAGCCGCTGGGCTATCTGTCAGTCTGGCCCACGGGCGAGTCGCAACCAGTAGTCTCGACCCTCAACAATCCCACGGCGACGATTGTGGCCAACGCCGCGGTTGTGCCTGCGGGAACCGACGGCGCCATCGACGTCTACGCCTACGACACCACCGATCTCTTAATCGACATCAATGGCTACTTCGCGGCGCCGGGGACCGGCGGATTGTCGATGTATCCAGCGGCGCCTTGCCGCGTGTTGGACACGCGTCAGGTAGGCAACGGACGAAATGGACAGCCGTTCAGCGGCACGCTGAGTCCTCCGGTCAACGTGGTGGGTAGCGTGTGCGCACCTCCCGGTAGTGCGCAGGCGTACGTGTTCAATGCGACAGTGGTGCCGAGTGGGTCACTGGGTTACCTGACGTTGTGGCCCGATGGCGAGCACCAGCCAGTGGTCTCGACGCTGAATGCCTCCGATGGCTTTATCACTTCCAACATGGCGATCGTGCCGACTAACAATGGCTCCATCGACGTTTATGCTTACGGACTGACGCAACTGATCCTGGACATCTCCGGCTACTTCGCACCGTAGATAGTGACGCAAATCTCACCACCCTTTTCCTTCGCAGGGGACGTGAATGAGCGGATCGCCGGCGGAGAGAATCTCGTAAACGGGATTATGAGGAAACTACATCGGCAAGGCCACATCCAGGATTGACGAGCAAGATTCGACATTCTGCGGTACCAAGGAAGACTACTATGCGACTCCAGACCCTCTCCGTCCGATCGATCGCCACCTTGGCGATATTTACTGCGATCCTGTTCGTAACCAGCACCCGCGCGGCTGCCCAAGAGCAGGTGCTGCATAGCTTCGCCAACAACGGCACGGACGGGCTCGATCCCGACGGCGGCGCCATTTTCGATGCCGCCGGCAATCTTTATGGCACGACTTGGGCGGGCGGCACCTACGACGGGGGCACGGTGTACGAGTTGACGCCTGCAGCGGGCGGGGGCTGGACGGAGAAGGTGCTGCATAGCTTTAACAACAACGGTACGGACGCGGCTTATCCCGCCGCCGGCCTGATCTTTGATGCCGCCGGTAATCTCTACAGCACCACCGCCGGTGGCGGCGCTTATAGAAACGGCGCGGTGTTCGAGTTGACGCCCACAGCGGGCGGGGGCTGGACGGAGAAGGTGCTGTATAGCTTTAACGGCAATGGCACCGGCGGGGACGCGCCCTACTCGGGCCTGGTTTTCGATGCCGTCGGCAATCTCTACGGCACGACCTACTATGGCGGTACTTACAGCGGCGGGACAGTGTTCGAGTTGAGTCCCCAAGCGGGCGGGGGCTGGACGGAGAAGGTGCTGCATAGCTTCGGCAACGGCACGGACGCGTCTGCGCCCTTCTCCGGCCTGACCTTTGATACCGCCGGCAATCTCTACGGAACGAGCGAGATAGGCGGAGCTGACAGCGCGGGGACGGTGTACGAGTTAAGTCCCCAAGCGGGCGGGGGCTGGACGGAGAAGGTGCTGTATAGCTTCGCCAACAACGGCACCGACGGGACTGTTCCCCGCGCCGGCGTCATCTTCGACGCCGCCGGCAATCTCTATGGCACGGCCTTCGCAGGCGGCGCTTACAAGCTGGGGGCGCTGTTCGAGCTGACGCCCGCAGGAGGCGGAACTTGGACGGAGAAGGTGCTGCATAGCTTCGGCAACGGAACGGACGGGGCCGATCCCTACGCCATGCTGGTCTTCGATACCGCCGGCAACCTCTACGGCACGACCTACCAAGGCGGCAGTTATGGCGGGGGGACGGTATTTCGATTTAACGCCCAGGGAGAGGTCTTGCTGCATAGCTTCAGCGGCGCGGACGGATCGGAGCCCTTCGCCGGCCTGATCTTCGATGCCGCCGCCAACCTCTATGGCACGACAACCTCCGGCGGCGCTTCCAATGTGGGAACAGTGTTCGAGATTACCAGTGCGCCTCCAGTACCGTATCAATTCGTCACCGTAGCTCCCTGCCGGCTGATCGACACACGCCAGACCGGCGGTCCGATTCAGGGCGGCACTTTCCGAACCTTCCCCATTCCGCAAGAAGGTGGCTGCAACATTCCGGCGACCGCAACCGCATACTCGATCAATGTCACGGTTGTGCCCATGGGTTACCTGAATTACATAACCATCTGGCCCGCCGGTATAGACCTGCGGCCTGTAGTTTCTACCGAGAATTCACCTGATGGCCGCGTCAAGGCCAACGCGGCAATTGTGCCGGCCGGCACCAACGGAGGTGTCAATGTTTACGCCACCGACACGACCAACGTGATCCTTGACATCAATGGCTACTTCGCGCCAGTCACGTCGTCCACGCTTGAGTTCTATCCTCTGCCACCTTGTCGCGTCGCCGACACGCGCGATCCAAGTAAGCCGTCAGGTCTGGGACCGCCTTCGCTGACGGGCGGACAGCCACGCGCCTTCCCCATATTGAATGCCGCGACTTGCAACATTCCTTCCAGCGCAGCCGCGTATTCGTTGAACTTCACGGTCGTGCCCCACGGAACCCTGAGCTACCTGACGGTTTGGCCCACGGGCCAAACCCAGCCGACGGTTTCCACTTTGAATGACGTTCTTGGCAATGTCATCGCTAATGCCGCGATTGTGGTTGCCGGCACGGGGAGCGAAGTTTCGGCTTACGCGACTGACAATACCGACTTAATCATCGACATCAACGGCTACTTCGCGCCGGCCGGGACGGGCGGGTTGTCCCTTTATGCGGTGGCCCCTTGCCGAGTCATCGACACGCGCCACGTGGGGAACGGGCAGCCCTTCAGCGGTACCCTCAATCCCCCGGTGGATGTGGGTGGTAGTGTTTGTGGACCACCGGCGACACTGTGGCCCGACCTAACCAACCAGCCAACGGTCTCGACCTTAAACGCCTTGGATGGATTGGTCGCCAGCAATATGGCAATCGTGCCCAGCACTAACGGAAAAGTCGATGCTTTTGCGAACGGGACCACGCAACTGGTGCTCGACATCTCGGCCTACTACGCACCGTAGGTCGCATTTCGGGTTCGTCAAAATGGCTGGTTGCACGGAGGCCTACACAGTGCGCAGTGTGCCACCTTGGGCCCGACCAAAGAAAATATTTATGCGCTGGAGTTCCTAAGGGGATGCAGTCGAAGTGGTTTTGCGTGTTTAGCCAGCCCCGGTCAGAGTCGCAGTGGTAACGGTCCTACCGGCGATGAACGTGCCCCTCTCGGCATCTGAGCGGCAGAGCGGGTGGTTTCCAAGGACCGCTAAACCCTGCTAATGAAATCCATCTTCTTTCGGAAGTTCGTCCGCGAGGTTGAGTTCTTGGGGTCACGCAGTTTGGCATTACCATCACGGGTTGAACGGTAGATTATACTTTCTAGACTATGTTCGACCTCAGATTCATGCTCGTGCTCGTGCTTGTCATCGCTTGGGTGGCGTTGTTCGTTCTCCGTCGCAACTTCGTTCGCAAGGATACGACAAGAATCATCGCTTCACTGGAACGGATAGAAGGCAAGTTGGATGCCATCCTAGAAAATCAGCACCGCCCGTAATGGGCAAATTAGGACAGTACCGAAAGGTCAAGCCAACCCTTGGCCTCGTTTTGCCCGTGCCTCCCCACCCCAGGTGCCGCTCTCGAGGACACGCAAAATAGGTACCTCAAAACGGGGCATAACATCCACAGTCCTCAAAGACGTGCCTGGCCCGGGAGGCGAGGGAAATAGTTCCGTAGAGAAGGCTATTTCTCGTCAATTGTGGGTAATTGGGCGGAGAGAGACTCCTCCGCTATTTGTTGGGCTGATTCCCAAACAGAGATTGCAGGCTTGCTGGATGGTCAATCTTAAGTAGACGTCGGCGGCCGCCACGAGCCCGAAATCCGCGCCGACTACGACTCAAGCGGCTTTGGGAAGAAATCTTTGAAACCTACGAGAATCGAGGTCGGAAGCCGCAGCGTCCGTTTCGTCGGCTCAGCGGAACTTGTGACCTGGACCGAAACTCCATTCCCATCAGGAACGGGATCGGAAACAATCTCAAATTGTTGGCCATACATACGAATATGGTGCGACGAACCGTAGCCGAGCTCCTTAATCCGGGCACAATCTTCGACAGCGGATTTCTTAATTGCGTGGTTCATGACAGCGCCTAATTTCTTGTGACGGCGAATATTTGAACTAAAGTTGTCCTGGACATGGCCGCTATGGCCAACTCGTTCGAAGAGATACTTAAGAAGAGATACTTAAGGAGTCGAACCGCGGAAAATTTGTTGTGGTCCCGCTTTCACACCATCCTAACCGTCCATCCGATACTGACTATCTCCAGAGTACTCCAGAATCACCTACTCGTTTGTGAATATCAGATCGTCACCCTGAGGGATTCATCGTAAAGTCCGGCCTTTGATCTTCACTCGATGTTGTATCGTGGACGCAATCGCCACCGTTGCTGAACAGCTTGGCATCGACCCAGAGCCTGCTGTCAACGAATGGGAAGTGATAGGATTGACAGCCTGAATTGCCATACCGAATATCGCAATAGAGAAAGGGCAACATGGACATTGAAAGTGTAGTGGCACTGCTTAGACAGGAAGTAAGCCGTATCGAGCAGGCAATTGCAGCTCTCGTTGGAACGGGTTCCCAACCCGCACGCCGAGGTCGTCCCCCAAAGGCAAGCCAAGCGAAAGCAGCGAGCGGCCCGAAGCGTCGCAAAATGAGCGCGGCAGCACGTGCCAGGATTGCCGCAGCGCAACGGGCACGCTGGGCGAGGCAGAAGGGTAGAGCCGTTCCAAAAAAGGCTGTGCCAGCCCAGAAGAAAGCCTCTGCCCGTAAGCCGATGAGTCCTGCCATGAAGAAAAAACTGTCGGCAATGATGAAGGCCCGGTGGGCGCAGAGGAGGAAGGCTGCTTAACGTAACGACTCACTGGACTGAAAAGGAGCTTCATGAAGCCATCGTTCCCAGGTCATCTCGGGTGGCTGTTGTCGCAATTGTTGTTGCTGATCTGCATCCTTAGCCTCGGAATGCAGGGCCAAAAGATCAAGGTCGAATATGACGAGAACCTCGACTTTTCCAAGTTCAAAACTTTTGCATGGGGCCACCATGATGCGGTCTCTCGACCCATGTTGGCCCTCGCCATCCTCGGCGCCATCGAGGAGGAGCTGACCAAACGAGGGTTGCGCAAGGTGGAGAACAATCCCGACATTTTCGTTCAGGTGTATGGTTCCGTTGATTCGGACATGAACGTCGTTTATTCCGATCCGCTTTACAGCGGCATGGGAGGCATTCCCTCATTCGATACAGGTTTCGTGATGTGGGGATCCATGCCGGGAGGAACAACTGCAGTGACCGTCCACAAAGGCCAGCTTGTAGTAGACGTTATTGACGCGAGCGAGAAGAAACTGGCGTGGCGCGGCGAGGCGACCGAGAAGCTCAGCAACGAAAAATTGAAACTCGTGGATCAGGTCAACAGCGCTGTAGAAAAAATGTTTAAGCGGTATCCGATGGGCAAGTGATAAATCTGGTTGCTTTTCTGAAGACCTTAACGGATGGCTATAAGTCACTGGTTTGTCGTAGATAACGTTCCGCTCGACTGTTGCTTTCGGGATACGTCGTCCGTCAATAAAAGTGTCAATCTTTCGACGCGTCTGTCTAGGCGCGGACACTGAAAACAGAGCGTTTCTTGGGTCCCAGTCCAAACTTTACCGAGTGAATCGCTTGTCCTCGAATGACTTCCCTGCGACGTGGCACTGAGAATGCTCATCAATTGGGGAAACGGAGTTGGTTCCTGGCTAGGGCAGGAAAGGAACGCACCGATCGCCGCCGCTACATTTGCGGTAGCGAATCCGGTTCCTGCGATAAGAGGACGACAAAATGGCAGACAAGGCAGACTTCAAGATAAGCCACGACTCGCCAAAGGCTCTTTCAAGGCGCGACTTCATCAAAGGGGTTATCGCCAGCGGCGCCGCAGTTTCCTCGGCAGGCTATCTGTTCCGAGCCTCATCTCTCCTGCATGGTCAGCAGTCTGCGGGTGGGGGCGAACGGCTGCTAACTCTCAACATCAATGGCCAGCAGCGCCGTGCCGATGTCATGAAGCAAGAAACGTTGGCGTGGACGCTACGCCACAAACTGGGACTCACCGGTACGAAGCTGGGGTGCGACCGGGCCGAATGCGGCTCCTGCACCGTGCTTATCGACGGAGTGCCGCACTATGCGTGCTCGGTGCTGACCTACACAGTCCGCGACAAGAAAGTTCTCACCATCGAAGGGCTGGCGAGTCCCAACGGCACTCTACACCCAGTCCAGCAGGGCGTCATCGATGAACAAGGCTTCCAGTGCGCCTTCTGCATGCCGGGCTTCATCATGGCAGCAGTGGCATTCCTGAAGACGAATCCCAATCCTACGCGGACTCAACTGGCGCAGGGCTTGTCGGGCAATCTGTGCCGGTGCCAGGACTACGACAAGATCCTGACCGCGATAATGCGCGGTGCAGAGAACATGAGGGGGGCGAGCCATGCCTGAGAAACCTGATAAATCTCCCGGCACCACCGAACGTGTGTACGGCGCGGGCCACAAACTGATCGGCAAGAACTACCAGACTCCCGACTTATATGCGAAAGTGACGGGACAGGCAAAGTACGCCGAGGACTATCACGCCGACGGCATGTTGTTCTGCAAGCTGTTGCTGAGCCCTTTGCCACACGCGCGAGTCAAGCATCTTGATGTTAGCCAGGCGCTTGCAATGCCCGGCGTGAAAGCAATTCTCACGGCCGACGAGCTTCCGCCTCCAGCCAATACCCTCACCGACAATGGCACGGTGATTCGAGCCAACCCCAAGAGCGAGCGGGGGCTCAACATGGAGCCGCTCTACCAGGGCGAACCGATTCTCGCTGTCGCCGCAGTTGACGAACTCACTGCTGCTGAAGCGATTGAAAAGATTCGAATCGAGTTTGAGCCGCTGCCCTTCGCCATCGATCCGCTTGATACCTTGCGCCCCGGAGGGCCTAATCCGAGAACGGACGGGAACATCTGGGTGCAGTCTCCGACGCCGGCAGCCGTAGCGGGAGCTCCGCCGCCGGCCCCGCCGATTCCCACGATCGGAGTGCTCAAGTGGACCGAGGCGGACTTCGCCGAGGAAAAGAAAGGCCGTCTGCCGATGGGCAAGACGCCCGACGAATGGTCGTACGGGGACGTCGAAGCGGGCTTCCGAAGCGCCGCGCTGGTCCTCGATGAGACCTTCGTCACACCCGACACGAGCCACCAGACGCTCGAGACCCGCAGCGCCCTGGCCTATTGGCGGAACGGAAAGGTTTACGTTCACACCGGGACGCAGAGCACCGCTCAAACCGTGCCCGCTATCGCGAGATGGTTGAACATCGATGCGAGCAAAGTCGTCCTTATCAGCGAATACACCGGGGGCGGCTTCGGCAGCAAGATCACAGGCGGCGTGTCTCTGATCATTCCGACGCTGTTGTCGAAGAAGACCGGCGCACCGGTGATGATGCGGATCAGCCGCGAAGAGGAAACATTCATTGGCCGTGCGCGCCCCAGCCTGCTAGGGCGGATGAAAGTCGGTTTCTCGAAGGACGGGCGCATCCTCGCGCTCGACATGTTCGTTATCGCTAACAACGGTCCCTACGACGCAGTGGGCGACGCTCCGACATCGGGGCGTATCGTGTCGCTCCTGTACCAACCTCAAGCCATGCGCTGGCGAGGAGTCACGATTCTGACGAACACGCCCCCGCGGAGCGCGCAGAGCTCGCCGGGCGGCATCCAGGGCATCACAATCATGGAGCCGATCATCGCGAAAGCTGGGCGCAAACTCGGGCTCGACCAGGTGGCCATCCGCCGAATCAATTGTCCGGAGGGCAAGGCGCCATTCGGAGCGGCGGTGCAGGGGCAGAGGCCACACGCCACCAGTGCGTTCCTCAAAGAAGCGCTTGACCAGGGGGCGGAGCAGTTTAAATGGAGCGAAAGGGTCTCTCGCACCCCGAAGCGGATCGGTACCAAGGTGCGCGGCGTCGGCGTCTCGCTCAGTTGCTTTGTCGGTGGCACGATCGGCTTCGATGGGATTTTGATCATCAAGCCGGATGGCCGAATAAACTTCCAATCTGGAATCGGCAACCTGGGGACGGAGTCGGTGATCGACGTTCACCGCGCAGGCGCCGAAGTTTTGGGGGTTCCGTGGGAGAAGTGCGACGTTACCTGGGGCGACTCATCGAACAACCTTCCCTTCACCTGCGTTTCCGGCGGCAGCCAGACGACCCACGCAATGACACGCGCGGCGTATGCGACCGCCATGGACGCGAAGAAGAAGCTCCAGGAAATCGCGGCGAAGAAACTCGGTGGCAAGCCAGAGGCTTACGATGTCGCCATCGAGCGCGTATTCCGTAAGGGTGGAGGCGCCGGCATGAGTCTGGCGGAGGCCGCGAGGTACGCCATTCAATTGGGTGGCATCTACGATGGCCATGAAACGTCCCCAGACCTCCACAAACTCACGAAGGCGTCCGTCGCGGCACTTGCCGGACAAGGTCTGGTGGCAGCTGCCAAGGACAATTACCCTCGTGATGGCACGACGTTTTCCTACGTTGCCAGCTTTGCCGAGGTCGAGGTCGACGTCGAAACGGGCAAGTATTACATCGTGGATTTCCTCGCCTACGCCGATGTCGGCTCGGTAATTCATCCCCGCGCGCTCGGTGGCCAAGTGCTCGGCCGCTCAGTTCTGGGAATGGGCCATGCGATTGGGCAGAAGTGGGTGTACGACCCTCACTACGGCGCCATGCTCTCGACGCGCTTTTATCAGAACAAGCCGCCGACAATTTTGGACGTGCCGGTCGATATGCAATGGGCGGCGCTCGATATTCCGGATCCGGAGACGCCGGTCGGGGCCCGCGGTGTGGGCGAGCCGCCCGTTGGAGGCGGCTGTGCCTCCGTCTTGAATGCGCTTTCGGACGCCCTTGGTGATGAGATTTTCCAGCGCGCGCCCGTCAACGCTGACACCATACTCACTTCCCTCGAAGCAGGACATCCGATGCAACATCCCTTAATGGCGAGCATTTAGCCGCGATGCGAAAGGAGGAGCCATGGCTGTAATCCGAGACGTCATGCCGGCTTTTGAGCTGGCTCAGCCGACCTCAATCTCTGACGCGCAAAAGCTGCTCGAGCAGCAGGGCGAGAACGGCTGGGTGCTGGCCGGAGGCATGGACAGCTTCGACTGGCTCAAGGACCGCATCAAGAGACCGAAGGTAGTAGTCGATTTGAGCGGGATCGCGGAACTCAAGGGAGTTCGCTCCACCTCCGACGGTATTGAGATCGGAGCGATGACCACGCTGACGGAAGTAGTCGAGCATCCCGTCATCCGAGAGAAGTACAAATTGCTGGCGGAGAGCGCGGAGTTAGTGGCGTCTCCGCAAATCAGAAACCAGGGCACCATCGGCGGCAACGTATCTCAGGACGCGCGCTGCTGGTATTACCGCGCGGGTTGGCCGTGCTACCGCGCCGGTGGCAACATCTGCTATGCCGACACACCAGAAGGCCGCAATCGCGAGCACGCCATTCTTCATGCGGAACGCTGCGTAGCGGTGAATCCTTCTGACTCTGCTCCCGCACTTATTGCGCTGGACGCCAAATTCGTGATTCGCACTTCCAAAGGTGAGCGCGTAGTGGACGCCGAGGACTACTTTATCGGTCCGGATATCGACATCACGCGACTACACATCCTGCGCCCCGGGGACCTACTGACGGCCATTCGTATTCCTTCGAACTGGGCCGGTGCGCAATTCTATTTTGAGAAGATACGAGACCGGAATGTGTGGGACTTTCCGCTGCTGAACGTCGCCTCAGCCATGGTGGTGTCAAGTGGCAACATTGAGCGAATCCGCATAGCGGTGAACGGCGCCGCCGCTCGGCCTCTACGTTTGAAGGTTGTGGAAGACGCCGTGCGCGGCAAACCAGCGAATGCGGCAACCGGAGAGATGGCGGGAAAACTGGCGGTGCGGGGTGCTGTCCCCTTGCAGTTCAACGCGTACAAGATCCCGCTGATGAGAAACCTGGTGAAGCGCGCCATCGGAGGCGTGCCGGAGGCAACATGGACCCCCTACAATGGGCAATAGATCCGTGGGGAAAAACTGTCCCCATCCACATTGCGTGGTTCTTGATATGGGTGGCGGTGATCGCGGGATTGCTCTTCATTATTGTCCATGCGATTTACGTGCGGTATTTCGCGAAAACTAAGCAGTTCGCGCCCGATGCTACTCCCGTACTCCCCGCACGGATCCCCGAACACGTCCCCCGGCACTCGGCGACTGCCCGTGCGTTTCACTGGATCATGGCGGCCTCCATGTTCACGCTGCTGTTTACCGCCTTCTTGCCGAGAGTAGGTGTTCAGTTCGACTGGGTTACATACCATTGGATCGCTGGAGCTGTTCTGACCCTGTCCATCATGTTTCACATTATCCATGCTTCATTCTTTATGGACTTCTGGTCGATATGGCCTGACCGGATTGACCTGCGGGACGCGAAGCGAAGGACGTTGCGGTTCATGGGGAAACCCGCGCTACCGCCGGAGAGGTTTGCCAAGTATCCGCTGGAAAACAAGCTCTACCATACCGCCATCATCGCCGCAGGACTGTCTGTAATCGTGACCGGCGTTTTCATGATGTTTCGCGTCCGTACGATCTTCTTTCCCCGAAATCCGTATCTGTTCAGCGACATGACTTGGGGGATGATGTACGTGTTGCATGGACTGGCAGGCGTTGGATTGATCGCGTTAATCATGATGCACGTCTACTTCGGGCTCCGGCCGGAGAAGCGCGAGATCACGAA
>JBEKXQ010000162.1:0-7962 GCA_049511915.1 Candidatus Korobacteraceae bacterium | reverse complement strand
CCGAATTGAACGCCCAACCTATCGACCACCATGTTGGTGAGCACCCAATCTCCGCGGTCGGGCCCGAGAACCATAGCACGCAAGTTTGCGTGCCGGTTAGCGTCGAAGAAAGCCTCGAACGAAGAGAAAGAGTGTGTGGACATCGCACTTTCCTGCTGAGACACTAACCCCTATCGCTTTTGTTCGCAACTTTTGGTGATCTCAGTCGCGTTTTGTTGGGATGGTTCCGACGGCGTCGCTGTCTACCCAGACTGGGTTAATGGACAATGGTCGGCAACCAGAAAAGGTGATTGTTGGCGTGAAATTCCCCATACCGTAAGTGATCCGCGCCGCCCTCTCGGCTGGATGTTGGCCAGAACGGAGTTCGGGGAGATTGCTCCCGATAGCACTGATGCCTGTCCCGCCCTGGGCGTCTGGTGGATCGCTACTGGATGGTCGGCGGCTTTGAAATCACGATTCAGCGCCATCGCCGGGTAGTGATCAATCTAAGCGTGCGAATTGCATCCTTTATATAGAGATCGTCCTGCTTAACGATCTTCGTTCTGCTCTCACCTAACTCCCCACCCTAGCGCCCCCAACAAAACAAAATCTCTAACCGACCCTTTACTGCGCGAGCCGAGGTGTGCGCCATTGGTTCCGCCTTGGCCTTCAACGAAACACAACATGGGCGGAATGCCCGGAAAGGATACCTGCAATGTTCGGACGAATGATGGTTGAACCCATTGTGCAAGTCGACCCCGGCGTCGATCTGCAGACAGCAATAGCCGAACTAATAAAGGTCGCCGAAAACGTCGAAATCGCTCGCTGGATCGAGTTGCCGGCGTCGGTTCTGCTGTTCTTGCTCGTGCCCGGAGATCCGGATTCTGGGGCGGTCTATGTCCTGGACCGCAAGAAAGGAACCTGGTACGCCGTGGACTTTGAGGACGAACAATTCGGCGGGTACAGCGTAAGCCAACTCGAAATGCTCCTTTGGGACTGTAACTTCCTCGATCTCATTGAACGGCCAGGACTTTGGCGGACCGGTTTGCGGTGGGTGGTATTACCCGGAATGCGGCCTGAGGCGGCCGTTTGACAGAAAAAATATTCCGGGTTATCTACCAACACGCGCATAAGAACGACGTGTGGGGAAATGGCGAACACAGCCCCGGATTCGCGAATTTGCCAGAAGGAGGTACGGGTTAATGGAAACGACAATCAGGGCAACCCGGCAGGTCGTCGAGGATTACCAAAGGCTGTTCGTGAATCGCCGCGCGTACACGATGCAGTCCATCCGGCGTCACCTGGAAACCGGGCGGCACTACTACTTCCGCCCAAGCAAAAAGGGAACAGATCTACCCCTAATGCTGACGGATGAGACCATCCGCCAACACTTGGAAGGCAAAATCACGGTCGGCCTTTACGCCATCAACCCCTCGACCCAACGCTGTAAATGGGTCGCCATCGACGCCGACTACAAGAACTCCATGGAGGACTTGCTGAAGCTGCAGTACCACCTCACACAGGACAGGGTGGACCCGGCGCTGGAAATGAGCAAGCGCGGTGGGCATCTTTGGATCTTCCTGGCAACGCCCCTACTGGCGAAGGAGTGCCGAATCTACATCCATGATCTTGCTCTGAGGCTGGGGGTGCCGGTGAAAGGCTCAGGCCTGGCAGACGGCATCGAGGTGTTCCCGAAGCACGACGCTATCGGCCCCGGAGAGTTTGGCAACGCCATTCGTGGTCCGCTGGGAATTCACCGTGGCGCCAATCGCCGATTTTGGTTTTACGGCGCCGATTACACGCTGGAGGACCAGATCGCCTACCTTAACGGTCTGCGAAAAGTCACCGAGGAAGAACTCCGGAGGTTCATTGCCGGGAAGGAGCGTCCCACGGCAGTCGCCTCCCCTGCACCGGCGAGAACCACTCTACCTCAACGTAGGTATGGGCATGCCGAGTCGGACTTTCGCATCTTGGCGCACGTTGGTGCTGTGCGGAAGGTGGGAAGGAACTACATCACGCGCTGTCCATCATGCGCGGATTCTGGCCACGACCGGAGCGGCGACAACCTGGCCATCTTGATCGACGACCCGCGGTTTTACAAATGCTGGGCAGGCTGCACCAAGGAGATGATTCGAACTGCCCTCGGCTGTCCGATTCGCGTTCGGAGTTCTGCATAAGGAGAGTATTGCTCGCATGAAGCAGAAACCATTGTTGGACCAAGAGGGGCTCAGGCTCTCTCGGCAGGCTTGGCGAGTGTTGAAAGAACGAGGGATCTTTGCCCATTCGCCCGTGAGCCTGCAACACCAGCACTTGGCAAAACGCTATGTCGTGCGTGGACTGGAGTCCGGTGGGTCGGTCGGAGACCTCGGGCGATACGTCACTTTTGCACGAGAAGATGGCCAGGCGATCGAGTGTCTTCATCCGGTAGAGGCAATCGGCGTTAACGGTCTTCATGCGGTCCTCGTGGCGCCGGTACTGGTGAGAATCGAGATGTTACGCAAGGGACGAACCTACGAACTATTGATAACCCGGCATTGGCCGGGAGAGGTGAGCGACGGCAAGCGGCCTCCACTAGAGACGAGGGTTCTGTTTCGCGGCATTCACGGGCGGCTGGAGCTGGACTTGTCCGGCAAGAACAAGAGCCAAGCTGCCGCCGTATTGCCGATGTTTTATTCGCTCGCCGGCGAAGAAGTCACTATCCCAAAACGGTTTCAAGAGGCAATTCGTGCCATTACCAAAGCCGTGAATTGCATTGGCTGTTCGCATTGTCATTTTTCCAAACAGTCTAAGAGAGAGGAAATACGCGCTGCGAGCCACGTGCCCACAAGTCAAAACAACGACGAAAACGTGCTCGCAGCTGAGGGTGGCGTGAAAGGAGTGGAGGGGATATGCATGGAAGACTGAAGAACTACGCTCTGGTTATCTGCCTGTTTGTTTTTCTGTTTGTGAGCATTGGAAATGGTTTGCACCTGACTCCGGGCGCGGCCTTCATTGGTGCTCTGTCCGGAACCCCGCTTGTAATATTCGCTTTCAATCGCTGGTGCGATGCCCGATGTCGGAGAGAGGAGGCGCGTAGAGAGGAATCCGTTTCTGAGATCGTTCCGCTGCGCGAGCGACCATGAGATTTCTGCTGCGTCTGCTGCTACTGCTCGTTCTTAGCTCCTTCCTATTGAGGCACTATGGGTCCTTCCTAGCCGAAAACCTTTGGCATATGTATTCGGCCGGGAACGGAGAACTCCTGAACCGTCTTTCTGAGGTAACCAAGGATCATCCGCAAGGGGGATCGGCGGGAGCGAACCTGCCGCCTGGAGTGTTGCCGCGCCACGACCTGACGCCAGGAGCGATGGATCTGCGCGTTACTCAAGGCAATATCAGAAATGCCATCTGTCTGCCAGGCTACACGGCGACTGTAAGACCACCCTTCAAGTACACCAATGCGATGAAACACCATCTCATGCGGGTTTACGGGGTTAAAGGCAGCATCCACGATTACGAACTTGATCACTTTGTACCTCTGGAACTGGGCGGCTGTCCGAACTGCGAGGCCAATCTCTGGCCGCAATCTAGGAAGGTATTCCCAGGGGCGAATGAGAAGGACGAGGTCGAAGACTACCTGCACCATCAAGTCTGTTCTGGCGCGCTGCCGTTAGCTGAGGCGCAACGAGAAATCGCCTCGGAGTGGTATGCGGTGTACATACGAATTCACACGCAGACGACAAGGCAGCAGTGGGAAGGCCAGCAATAGCGAGGTTGTGTAATGTCAGCAGTAAAGCAAGTCATTGCGATCAATGAAAACGAAGCCACGCGGCCGGAGGGTACGCAACCAGGATCGGTGCTTGTGCCCGGAGAGATCGGGGGTGCAAGCTCGGAACTCGTGCGCGCATTGCGCCGGCGCCTGCCAGATGAACGGAGAGCAATTACCCATCATTTTTCCATCGCGGGCCAGGAGGGATATCTCACCGTCGGCGTATACGACGACGGCTTACCGGGAGAGATCTTCGTCAGGATGGCGAAGGAGGGTTCGACAATCTCCGGGCTCATGGATTCGATTGCGACCCTCGTCTCACTCGCTTTGCAGCATGGGGTGCCGCTCGAGGTGCTCTGCGCCAAATTCAGTCACACGCGCTTTGAGCCCAGCGGCTGGTCAGGAAGTCCAAAGATCGGCTATGCCACATCACTGATGGATTATGTTGTCTTCGAATTTATGTGACGTTCAGCATCCATCTGCAGGCAAACAGCGGAGTCCAACTGCGCCGAACGTCACATAAGTTGGTTAGAGTTTGGCCAGGAACTTCAGTAGATCAGGTTTGTCCCGCCATCGTTTTCGTTGTTGTCGCGGTTTGACTTCACACATGCCCAGCGCCTTCGACTTCGTCTCCAGATCGCTTTCTGCGTAGATGTTCGTGGTGTCGATTGAAACGTGGCCCAGCCATGCTCGGATGGTGTTGATGTCGACTCCTGCCCGCAACAGATGGGTAGCGGTGGTGTGCCGAATCGTGTGCGGCCCGATTCGTTTGTGGCGTAGGCCTGCGCGATTGCCCCTCGCCTTCCTGGCGTAGCGAGTGACGATATCGTGCACGCCGAATCGTGTCATCGCTCGTGCAGAACGGCCAAGAAACACTCGTTCCTGCTCGCCCCGTCCCGTGACCAGCTCCTTCAGGACCGCGGTAGTAGATGCCCATAGCGGGCAGAAGCGGATCTTATTTCCTTTACCTCGCAGTTGCACGAATGACTGGGATTTCTCCTGTGGCCCATGCAATCGCAGGTCGCCGACGATCAGTTGGGCCACTTCGTCAGCTCGGGCTCCTGTGTTGTACAGGAACAACAACAGAGCATGATCTCTCGATCCGAGCCGGTTACTGCGGTCAGGGGCGGCCAGCAGCGCATCGACCTCGTCTTTTTCGAGATACCCGACTGGCCTGTGCCCTGATTTCTTGAAAGGGATGCTGCGAATCTGCGCACACCAGGACAGATGTTCCGGGTTCCGCTCGCCGATAAACACCGCCAACGTACGTAATGCGGCCAGTCGCTGGTTACGTGTCGAGACGGAGCACTTCCGCTTCTCCTCGATGTGGCGCATGAACCTCCTTACAAAATCGGGGCTGAGGTCCTCCACCAGCAGCTCATCTGGTTTCCTGCGTAGAGTCGCGCTGGCAAAGATGACCAGCAGCCGTATTGCATCACGATAACTGTGTTGCGTGTTTCGGGTGAAGTTGCGATCCGTAGGGAGGTATTCCAGCAGAAAGCGCTTGATCCAAGGAGCCAGAGCGCACTTATCTTTCATCAGCGCCTCCATGTACGTACCGCTCGAACCGACGATTCGCCTGCTGGAGAAGCTCCGGAGTCATGGTGAGGTATCTCTGCGTTGCATTTAGATCGACATGGCCGAGATAAGTGCACAGTGCAGGAAGCAAGCGCTGCACATCTGCGTCCTGTCTATACCATTCGGTCAGCCGATGAACCGCGAATGTGTGGCGCAGATCATGAAGACGCGGTTGGAAGTACGAATCATCGTGGCGTTCGATGCATGCGATTTTTCGCAAGCGAGCGAAGCTGGCCTGGACGACTCGACTCCTGAGGGGATTACCGCTCTTCGTCTGAAACAGTGGTCGATAGTGTTGGTTTCGTCGCCCGGGAAGGCGAAGGTACTGCTGGATCACCTTCTCGATATCCGGTCCGAGCGGCACGAGGCGTGACTTATAAAATTTCGTATCTCGTATCGTAATGAGGGTGAGCATCAGATCTACATCCACGAGCTGGAGCCGAAGCGCTTCGCCGAGGCGCATGCCGGTTCCATACAGAAACAGCACCAGGGTGCGGAATGTGGCTGCCGACATGACACAGCCCGATGCTCTTTGGCAGCGCGGCACGGCGCTGAGGAGCGAACTTAGGTCAGATCGGGAGTAGATATACGGGACGAAGCTTTGCGTAATTTTGGGAGCAGAGGGCGGCAGCGGAGAGTATTTCAGCCGACCGCGTGCTGTCCAGTAAACGAAGAAGGCCTGCAGTGTACCGCGTTTGCCGCTCCAAGTACTGGGCCTTACACCCGAGCCGTCAAGGAATGCGGTGACCTGCGGTACGGTGATGTGGTGAAGATCGATATCGCCACAGTGTCTGAGAAACGAGCGCAGTATATGCGTGGGACTGTCGAACCGCATCCCAGCATCCTGTTTGCGCTGGATATAGAGGTCAGCGGCCTGGGAGAGCTTCATGCTAGCCCTCCCAGATCGACGGCGGCCACAGCGCGGAGTGCAGGAAGATCGACCTTCGCATAGATTCCGACCGATTCAAGGCTTCGATGGCCGAGCAAGTCACCGATCTCCTTGAAGGATGCACCCTGTTGCAACAGGCGTGTGGCACATGCGTGCCGCAGGACGTGCGGGCCGGTTCGCCGGCACTGTATTCCGGTTGCCCTGATTCGTCTGCTCGTCAGCATCCATAACGCCGATGTCCCCAACGCCCGATAAGGAGGATTGAGCGTTACGAACAGGTGCCGGCAAGCGCATCGCGGGCGGCCCTTTTTGAGGTATTGCAGGATGGCATCCCCAACCTCACGCTGGAGCGGATAGCGCTGCGGACCCCCTCTCTTCGAATGATTCACAGCGAACACCTCTTCACGCCAATCGAAATCGCTCAGCATTAGCCGCGACACTTCGCCACTGCGCAGTCCGTAGATCGCGAGCAACATTAGGATTGCTCGTGCTCGCAACACCGCCTGACCTGAACCCTTCACCGACCTCAGCAGGCGCCGTACCTCCTCCGAACTCGGGCCTTCCGGCAGACCTTCGTATGTATAGATTTTTGGTCCTTGAATGCCCTTCGCGAAACCCGTGGCACACCATCCGCGTATCTCCGCGTACCGAAAGAAGGCGCGCAGTGCTTGTGCGGCGATGGAAACCGACGTGCGATTCCATCCGCTGGTACCTTTCATCGCAAGGAACTCGTCGACATCCTCGACCCTCGCCCTCGCCAACAACCGATGTCGCTCCCCGAACCATTTCAGGAAGCTCGATGTCTTCCAGCAGTGGGACCTCACTGAATGCGACGAAAGACCTCGTTCCTCTGTCATGTACCGGGCGAAGTCGCTGAGTTGATCGGCAAACCGCGTAGGCGGTACGCTCGGAAGCTTCAGCCGCCGGTGGAACCGCAGCCATTTCTTCGCCGCATATGTAAAGAATGAAGCGGAGTTGCCGTACGAATGCGCCCTTGGATTCGAGCGTTGCTGGCGCGCCCAACGCCGTGCCGCTTGCTGGATTTCCTCCAGCGACACATCTCGCATTTCGTTCAGCTTCAGAAGACGCACCACGTGCAGTAATTCACTGGAAAGGTTCTTCAGCGCCTTGAGGCTGGTGCCTTGCTGCCGTAGGGAACTGAGGAACGATTCCCGTTCCTTCAACAGCGGTGCTTGTCGGTAACGACTCAGGAAGAAAGGACGTTCAAAAAGCGTGTCTAGCATTCGGTCGGGCCTCCATGCCCGCGATCGATGCTAGACGGTTGATACCACGGTGGCATTTATGTTGTGCTCAAAAAGCCGAAAGCCCGCAAACATGCGTATCTCGCGCGCAGACCCAACATAATTCCGAAGACAACATAATCAGCGTTATGTTGTGCCCAACATAAGATGGATTACCTCTTTCGCTGGATGGAGCTCAAGTTTCTCAAGAAGGAGCAGGGAGAACTGTTCGAGCCCCGTCCAGTGTCGATTCATGCCACGCCGCCCCCGAATGGCAAAGGAGTAGTCGAGGCGCTCGGTGAATTCGTGCAATTCGGAGATGCGCCTGCCTGCAACATCTGCGGTTCGCTAATGGTACGCAGCGGAACCTGCTACCGCTGCATGACGTGCGGAAGTACGAGTGGGTGTTCGTAGCAAGCCGCCATCTTGGATCGCGCTGGGCGCGACAAATAGCGCTAAAATTACGCATGTTGCGTTACGCATCTTGCGTAACGGAAGTTGACGCAGAGAGCCCATTTGAGTGTTGAGGC
>JBEKXQ010000161.1:0-8126 GCA_049511915.1 Candidatus Korobacteraceae bacterium | reverse complement strand
GTTTTGCTTGTGCAGATGAACCCCGCGCACGATGCTGTAGTGATGTTCAGGCGCTTTCGATTTTCCGTCCCTTTCGTGGGTGACGGTCACCACTTCGATGTCATAGAGCGCCCCAACAAAGATTTCCATTTCCGCGTTCGCGGCTATCGGCTGTTCCCCATTCACTTCAACGTACAGTTGTCGGAAACGGCTCTGCGGGCCAGCGTAGGGGCGCTCGGGATCCTTGCCCAGTCCGAAAAACGCGCAGAGCCGTCCCGTGTAGGGGCGACCCTGATAGTTCTCAGGAACGAAAGCAAGCCGAGCAATCCACTTCTTCCATTGCCTTGCCCAGGCACATGACGCTTCCACGCACACTGCAACGTATCGCCCTGGGTCAAGCAGTGGGTAAGGTTCGCTGAGCAAAATGGAAGGCGGCTTCACGGCTGCGTTCCGTCCCGCTCAGGATAGTTAATCCGCGGATGGTCTTGACGAGTCTGGGGGTAGTGGTATCCTAGCGATGCCAACTTGATTTCCTTCCAAGGGGTAAATCGACATCTAGTGCCCCGGCCCGCAGAGCCGGGGCATTGCTTTTCTGGTCATTGCTAAATTCTTTGCTGATGTCACCGGGCACCCCGTAGTCCACGGCGTGCGCGTTGCGGCTTCTCAGTTTCTTCTAAGCGCCGAAGCCACTCAATCACCGCGCCTCGGCGAAATAAGCGGTCGCGGCCAACCCGAATGGACGGTGGCTCAAAGCCTCGCGATTTCCATCGCCGGAGTGTGCGCTCAGACCTGCGTAGCTCTTTAGCAAGCTGCGGGAAGCTGAGGTATTCGCTGAGTAAGTCTTGAGCCGCAGCAGGTGCGGCCACGGTGGGCGTTGGTCTTTCCAATGAGTCGGGCACAACATCCCCTCTACTTGAAAGTTTTCACTTCCGACTGTTCTGTCATCGTGAAAGTCAGTCAGTAAACGGTTTTGCCCGTTGGATCGACCGATGAACCAACTTGGTTGGTCATCTACAGGCTAACGATTGGCCGGCGAATGTCAAGCCGGTTGCAGCGGAATTTTATCCACAGGCGATGCGCATCGTACGTTGCACCACACTTTTGAAAGTTCAATTCGGGGGTTTCCAGGCAAAGATCTGCCATGATTACAAATTTAAGCCACCCTAGATGCTGGCGCTGCGAGCGCGCGACGTGGCTTTGACCTTCTTCGTCGATTGCTTCTTCGCGGCATTCGTGAAGATTGCGCCGAAGGCGTCCGCGGCATGACGGGCGGCGCTGTCGGAAAGATGCGCGTACCGTTCGGTGGTGCTGCTGGACGCGTGACCAAGCAGTTTCTGCACCACATGCAGGCTTTGACCACTACTCACCAAGTGTGATGCGAACGTGTGCCTCAGATCGTGAATACGAATGGTCGGGCGATAGCGTGTGATCGGCGGCTCACTGCCTGGTACTGTCGACACCCTGCACAAACCAGCCGATTTGCAGACGTCGACCCAGATGCGACGCAGTGTCAGCCGCGCCTTGCCGTTCTCGCCGGGGAACAACAACTCCGCGCCGCCGCTCGCTTTCTTCATCCGATGGAGCAGTTGTTGCGCCTCGTGACTCAATGGGATGGAGTGATCTTCATCATCCTTCATTCGACCATAAGGCTTGTTCCAACGGCCTCGATCTAGATCGAACTCCTTCCACTCTGCGTGCAGCGCCTCCGAGGAACGCGAGCCGGTGAGCAGTATAAGGCGCAAGCAGTCAGTCGCACCTTTGTCAGCGTGCTTGTTGAGGGCGGCGAGGAATCGTCGTAACTGATCATCTTTTAACCACTCTTGGCGCGGCCGTTCCTTGTGGCGTGTGATTCCCCGGCAGGGGTTGTCGGAACGCCAGCCCCACTTCATAGCTAGAGTAAACATCTTGCTCAGTAACGCGAGCACCCGGTTTGCCCGAAACGGCGTTGCTCGAAGCGCGTCGTGCAGATTTTCCAATTTTCGAAAAGAAACATCTGCGGTCATACTTTCCGCTTCGACCCTCCTGTGCCTCCCTGCAAGACCAATCCGCCAACAGCAGCTGATATTGCCGGTGCATTACCCGGCTCGTAGGCCGACGGCGGTGGTTGTGGTTGGCCAACCAGGCTTCGGTTTGGGGGCGGGCAAACGGCCCAGGGGTAGTTTGCTTGCGACAAATGGGGTGTTCCGAATCCGTCCCACCCCATTTCAGCTACCTACCGGTGCCTTGTCTACGGTTCTCGAACACCAGCCGGTTCAGTTCGGTACGCTCGATCAGAACCCGGCGGCCAATTTTGACGGACGGCAACCGGCCTGCCCTGATCCAATAGCGCACGGTCCAGGCAGAAAGCCCGACAAATTCAGCAGTTTGATCGATAGTTAGTAATCCTAGACCTTCCATGTGTTACCTCGGCTCCGTCATGGGAGCGGTTTGCAGGCCAATATAGACAATGCCTTTGTTGGTGCGCTTCGACTTGAATTTGGTCTTCAGCTGTTTGTAGAAAGCCTTGTTACGCAGCACATCCCGTTCCTTAAGGCCGCTGCGTTCAGCCCATTGGGTATACGATTTGTACAGTGCGGCGGCTGCTTCTGACTTTTCCTCGCCCACTTCACAACAGCTTGCGATGAACTCGGCCAGGACATCGTTTTCCTGACGGTATTCCATGGTTGCGTCACTGACTTGGGTGGGTGGACGCAATCCTTGTTCCTGCCACGCCATGCATCCCTTGATTGCCCAATTGAGGATGCCAGCGAGTTCCGCCTTCAGGGTGTCAGTCAGATTGGGATCGGCCTTGTCCCCATCGAACTGCGCCAGGAAGGGAATCACGTGCAGGCTGCGCCACATGCCGTGCGACCCATCCCTTACCGTCGGCAAGTCGTTGACCGTAAACCAGAATTTCGCTACAGGGGTGAAGGTGAAGAACTCCTTGTACATGAGGCGGGCCGTAATCTCGTCCCCATGGACGAGCTGCTTTACCTTAGCCTCGTTGAGGGTGGAGGTTTGTTCGGTTTCGCTGGCCCAAACCAACCTGCGGTTCGCAAGCGCTGCCACATCATTGGGGATGGCAGACTTGTTGCCCGTGTCCAGGGTGGAAGATGGCGTCACCTTCCCAACAACTCACAGAGAACCCGCAGCATGACGCTTTTACCGTTGGCCCCATTGCCATAGGCCAGGAACATGACGTGCTCAGTAGTGAGCCCTGTCAGTGAGTAACCTACTGCACGCTGTACATAGGCGATGAGTTCACGGTTGCCCAAGAAGATCTCTTCCATGAACTGTTCCCAACGAGGGCAGGTGACGGTTGGGTCGTATGCGACGTTAGCGTGAAGGCTGATACGATCCGAGGGGTTTCCCTCCCGCAGCTGGCCCGACTTCAGGTCAACTACCCCGTTCTCCACTCCCAGAAGCCAAGGGTTGGTGTCCCATGTGTCTCCTGCATCGCTCAATGAAGGTTCACACTTGGCCAGTTCAATGCAGGCCTCAATACGGCTGCGGTTTTCCGACTTGATGGCGTACTTGTATACGTCCTTCCGTTTGTCGTCATCCGTCAGGTTTGCGGCTTGATGCTGGCGTTCCCGTGCAGCCTGCTTGGCCCGGCGGGTTACTTCACCTGTATTGTCTTCGGCCCACCAATGCTTCTGCCATACCAACCAGCGGGTTAGATTGTGGTCGTACAGAAGTTGACCATTGTTGAGATAGGCGAAAAGCTCAGCGTTACCGGCGTCGGTGAGGGGAAACTCGTGACCAGCCGGCTCCCACCGCATGGCGCTGGCGGCTATCGTTCGTACCTCACTCTCATCGAGTGGTGAACTGCAACGATTAATGTTGGTATCCCACAAGAATCCGAAGATCTGTTCTTCGTCGGCACCGTAGCGACGCAAACCGCCTGCCATACGGATAAAGGTGTCGTTGCGGCTACCGTTTGGGATGACGTTCTCCTGCAATTCGAACAGAACAGGTTTAACCTGAGACTTAGGCTTTTCGACAACCAGATCAAGCAGCCACAGGGGGGCTTCGGCAATAGCCTCTTCCAGGTTGTCCCACCTGTATGTTTTGCCATCCTCCAACCGACTTGGCGGAACAACGACATAACCGCCATCTCCACGCACGTCGATCCCAGGTGCAATCTTGGTACGATTAATGACTTTTACGCCTGGGTACTTGAAACGAAAATGGGTGCCGCCATTTGGGCTATAGGCACGGCGTGTTTTCGGCAATGGCCCATGAATGGCCTCTAGTTCTTGCAGAGAATGGTAGCCGTCAACCTCATTCTTGACATCGACGTCCAGCGTCCATTCGTCCGTCTTCTCGCCCATCGGAACTCCGATATTGGCGTCAGGGGTTTCGTCCCACCATTGGGAGATGATTGTGGGGTCGGTGGTAGCGTTGTGGAAGCTACCCTTATAAATAGGTGTTTTGTCGCCGGGCTTCAGTGGAAATACGGGGATTCCTTTGTTTGCGTAGTCGAGCGCAGCAGTTCTTAGTTCATTGCCTGCTCCTTTCTGATTTGTGTTCATGGAACATTTGTTCCTCCATTAATGAGATTCCGAAGAGATACATAACTTCGGTTGTTTGTGGAGGTGTCAACCGTAGGGAAAGCAGATTGACTTTCAGGCGGGAACTGCTAGACTAGATCTGTAGATATCTTAGCTTTACAGCAACCATCCTTTCCCGCACCCTCCACGGGGGGCGTTTCTTTTTGAGGCCTGCAACAATGCAAATTAACTGCTTGTCGTAACCCTCTACTTCTATAGAGCCATATTGGGTTGAGGATTACAAGCGAATTCTGTAGTTATTTTTCACAACCATTGCGAGACCAGGGCTTTGACCCCCACCAGTGTAGTTAGTGTAGGGTGTGTATGGTTTTCTGACTGTTACTGCATAATCAAGAATAGAAATGTAACAACAGCTGGCTTTTAAGCTACACAACCCTACACCCTACACGAATGGCAGGCCACGAACTCACCCGCAATCAAGTTGAGGTCTACGGGCAGCTAGAGGTGCAAGTGGAGCGGTGACCTTGTGAAATACACTACGGAAAGCCCGCAACCAGAACCCGAAAAGGTACAGATTTGGTGCGCATTTCCGCACCAGGCCTCGACTCCTTGCCGTTGCGTGTTCTGTATAGCCAACACTTCGGGGTAGGGGGCCAACCCAATTTTTATTGCTACTGCGCTGGCCCACGGTAGTGACAAGCAACCTTGCCGGTTCAGGCTGCTTCGTCGTCTAGGGTATTGCCCTCCTCTTGTTCTCCAGGCTCAGGCGGGTTCTCTTCCTCTTCCTCGCCCGGCTCCTCATCCTCGCCCGGCTCCTCATCCTTGCCATCACCCAGCAGGGTAGGAAGCCATACCCTCAGGGTGTTGCGCCAGCCACACCCGGTACTTCGCCACCTTGGCCATCATCTCGATGGCATCACAGCCAATGCCACGCCGTGGGGCTTTCGTCTCAACCCATTTCCCGTTCTCCAGAATGCCGGTCCGTGCAGGTGACAGCCGCAATGGCGGTTGTCCCCGAACCGGCGAAAGGCTCCCAAATGAAATCGCCAGCCTTGCTGAGCTGCCGCATGACCTTCACAAAGGCGAACGGATCTTGCGTCCACGGGCCCCACATTTTCAGAATTTCGCTCTGGCGAACATAGGTCGTAATGACGTCATTCATGAATGGGTCGTCCTTGCCTGCCTCCAGTTCGGCGATGCGCAGGTCCAGCAACTTGCGTTCGCTCTTCAGCATGTCCAGAAGCACGTCGTCAAACGTAATGACATCTTTGGGGATATTGGGAATAACATCATGAATAAACTCCTTGTAGATGTCCTTCTTGGGCTTGGCGTCTTTACGCTGATAAACCAGCAACGGACGCCAGTGAGAAGCGATAGCGGCATTGTGGGCGGTGGTACCCCTGCCTGATGCGTGCAGGTAACAGTGCACCCAACGATAGGTCAGATATTGCCCCAGGATGGCGGCAATTTTCGGCATGTGCTGCTGCCCCATAAGAATGGCAGCGTGGCCTCCGTCGGGGGAAAGCTTCTGGGCCAGTAACTTCCCAAACTCGTGCCATTCATCTTCCGTCAGCACCCTGGCAATAGGAATGCCGTGCTCCGAGTATATTTTACCCTTTTCACTGTTCTCGGCGAGCTTCCAGTTGGGATCGGTCGGCACCAGCATAACGCTGCCATCGTCGATGCGTTTTGCATTCTCCCAGAAGGGCTCGTGATAGATCGGGAACAGGCCGTCGTCAGGAAGTGATTTGGCCTTCTTCATCGCTTCCTCACGAATGGCCTGGGAATGTGCTTCCCTCGGGCTGGGCAGGTCACGCAACAGCGGGAACGCCTTGTTCTGTTCTTCATGGCTTAACCGTGCCAGCTCACCCATGTAGCGGTCCTTCTGCGCAGTAGCACAGTGTGGATTCTTGTCCAGGTACTTCCCAACGACTGGAGCGATTTTCTTGTGGTTATGCACCTTCTCGAAGAATGTGCTCGGCGAGTAGCCGGTCACCTTTTCGATCAGCTCCTTCAGCGGTGGCAGATTATTCGCCTCTTTATAAGCGGCCATCGTTGCCTTATTACCGCCAGCCTTGTAAGTGGGGTACACATGCTGGAGAAGATCGTGGAACTCAGCCATCTGTTTGTTTGTCTGGTAGGGGGTCGGGTGACGGCGCACCATTTCTATTTCGTGCACCTGCAGGCGAATCTGTTCTTCGGTGCCTTCCAGTACGATAACCCTGATTGCGGGCAAGCCGGTCTCTATAGCAACGTCCAACCGGTGCCTCCCGCCATGAAGCAGCCACAGCTTTCCATCATGAGGAATGGGCAACTTAGAAACCAGCAGAGGAATCATCAGCTTTCCACAGCCGAAGTCAATGCTTTGCTGGATTCGCTGCTTCAATTCGGTGTCTACCAGCGTGCTGCTGTCGTAAAAAATGGTGTGGATGGGAACAATGATGCTTGCGGGCAACTTGCTGGCAGCCAAGCTTGCGGGGGGATCTTCCGAATTGTCCGGCTGGCAAAGTCCGGAAAGTGGAGTTTGACCAGAGGGGTGTGCAATACCGGTTGTCTGTTGTTCGGCCCCCTCAAAGTCCGGAATGTGGACTTTGCTTTCGTTTACGTTGTCTGAATCGGCAAAGTCCGAATTATGGAGTTTGCCTTCGTCTAGTTCTTTCATCGTGCTGACTCTCCTATTTGCCCGCTTTCTTGCGGGTAATAGGCTCAGCGGCACTTTGAGGGTGATGGTATTGAACGATATGAATTGACGATGTCTCCGCTCTAACTGTCTCTATCTATCTGCAAACAGAAGTGTTACGACTGACGGCGCAGCGACAAATACAAACAGGCGTTTTATTGAAAAGTCCATAAAACCTTTACAATTGAAGACTTACGGGACAGCGGGAACTTTCAAAGGCTGTGATTATCTGCATCGAAGGGTAGCCTAACCTACTGCGGATATGATACTTAGGCCAACAGCGAAAGATTGGAGCGAAGAAGCGAGGCTAGAGAGTGTTTGGTCATATGTGGGAACCGTGGGCGCACTCTCGCAGAATTAGTTAGGACCAGCAAAACGCCAAATTGGCGTTTTGGTTGGACTCCACCCATGCACGGCACCTATATTATGGATAGTTTGCGGGAGTTACTCCGGCCAGGACTCGGACGAGGACCGGGCACCGGCACCTGGTTCCGCAACGCCCCCATCCTCTCGTCAGCTTCCAAGTGCCGTTTGGTCATCTCAATCGCCTCTGGATCAATATCAATCCCAATGAACCGGCGTCCCAGCCGGAAAGGCCGCCACTGCCGAGGCACCCCCACCGACGCAAGGGTCAACGATCAAGTCTCCAGGGGCAGTCAAATATTGTATGAACTTCTGGAAGCCTGTGACCGATTGACCCCATGTGTGCCATTCCTTATCCTTACCGCCGCTGTCTACGACGTCGTCGAACTCAGCGCTCTCTACGTGGATGAGGTCAGGGAAATAATGTCCGTTTTCGTAATCGGTTCTAGCTGCCCACCAGCAAGGGTTCCACTTCGTTGCCACCCGTCGGTTGAAGATCAGGTTCGCCCGGTTGCTTCTGTAGTTGTAGCTGAACTGCCACCACCGATACTCCTCGTCCTTGACTTGCTTTCTTACCCCGTCAAGGAATTTCAGTTGTGTCGTTTGTCCCA
>JBEKXQ010000160.1:0-8347 GCA_049511915.1 Candidatus Korobacteraceae bacterium | reverse complement strand
GGTCAGATCCGGGTTTTCCCGCAGCCACCAGCGCAACTTCAGCTTCACGTCGTCGGTGACTTTGCGACCTCCGCCGCGGCGCTGCTCCACCCGCTCCATCCGGCCGCTGCGCTTACGTTGGGCGGAGATCTTCCACGCCCAGGCCACGCTTACCGAATAGCGCTTGGCAAGTCGCCCCAGCGTTCCCTCCCCGCGGTCATAGGCCTGCAGCAGCTTGCGCCGTCGATCGTCCCCATACGGTTTCGCCATTGCCAGTTCGTCGCAGAGTTTTTGCCAGATCAACTATACACCTAAGTTGAAAACGCCCTGAACTCTCCCTCTCCCGCTTTATATAGCGGGAGCTGTGTGCTCTCGCAGAAAGGAACAACCGTATGAAGAACAACGAAAAGGGAAATGACCGCAAATCCATCTCGCCGCAAAAGCTAGCGGCGAATCGTCGCAACGCACAACAGTCGACTGGCCCCAAGACCAAAGAAGGAAAGAGCCACTCGCGATGGAACTCCCACAAACACGGCATCCTGGCCAACGCACTCTTGGTCACGGATGGACCGGCGGCCGAGAATTTGGCTGAGTTCAATACATTGCTAGAGGGCCTTCGCCAGGATTGGAAGCCAAAGGGCAAGCGAGAGGAATCGTTGGTCGAAACAATAGCGATCTGCGAGTGGAGGATGGCGCGCTCCCTTCGGGCCGAGGCTGGGTTGATCAGCCGAGGCTTTGTGATCGACCGCGCCGGGCCCTCTCTGGATATTAAGGCGCTAGGGCTAGCTCTGGGTCGAGACGAAACAGATGAACGGGGGCGAGAACTGAATTCGATCACGGGCCATCTCAGTCTGCCTTTGACTAAGCGGTTAGATCTAATCCTTCGCTACCAAGCGACAATTCAGCGCATACAGGCTTCCGCGATCATTCAACTTGAGCGATTGCAGTTGCGGCGGAAAGGGAAACAGGTGCCCGCGCCGTTGACCGTTCAAGTCTCCACGGAATAGCAGATTTTCGTACTCATCGTGCCAGCGCTTTGGCGTCAATGTGCTGCTCGCGCAGAGGATGCACATTCTGAAGTCTAGCGCTGGCCTTCTCGACCCTTTCCCCATCACTTATTCAACATTTGAAGCTAGGAGCAACAGAAATGCGAAGAGCAAGAAAGAAGGACGAAGAAATCGGCCATATTCCAAAGGATGTTAAAAGCACCGACCAAGCCGCCGCCAAGTCTTCTTCTACAGAGATGGCGAGTCTAAGCCATCGAGATGCAAAGTCGTTGAAGAAGTTATCCCGCGAGGAACGCCAAATCGAGAAAATGCTGGTTCGTGAGCGCAAAGGACTTAGGAGTTTGGAAGAGAAGGAAAGGGAGCTTCTCGAGGAAGGCGAGTGGTCCAATAATAGGACCACAACGTTAGGCAATTTCGGAAAGATCGGCAGGCCGTCAAAGAAATGCCACAAACCCGACATCGGAGCAACGGGCTTAGGAAAGGAGATAAAAATTAATGTGCCCTCCACGAAGAACAGCAAGAAGAAAGCTGACCCCGCACTGTGGGCCGATCTGATGGTGATGGAGGTCATCTCGGTCGAACGAAAGCGGTTGATTGGCTTGCTCGACTTGATTGGGAGTATGGAGAGGAGGCAAAGGAAGCGTCTCGAGGAAATACCCTGGTAGCACGCAGTCGTGCCACCCAGTGTCGATATCGCAAGCGAGGAGCAGGAATTTGCTGCCACTTCGGGACTGCACTTTTGGCGAAGCAATGCTGCGCGTAAGCCTCGGGGTTGGTGTGCCCGTAACGGTCCCCAGGCGAGCACTGTAGGCTCGGTACGCTTGGTCACAACGCGCACGCAAAGGGAGCAGTTACCGGCGCCGGTTAGCGTTCAGGCCCGGCGATCAATAGTGCCAAATAACGTGGCTCGAATCGCCCGATGTGTGAGCCTAGGGTCTCGAACTCCTGGCGCTGTTGGTCGGTGATGGTGGCCCGCAGATACTGGACCCGGCGCCCGGCTCGACAAACGCCCGAACTGCACTCAGGCTTCGTGAAGTGGACCAGAAGGCGGGCTCATCAAGGTTGCATGGTGTGTACACATAAGCGTACACTAGATACGTGCCCCGAGGAGAGCATGACCATGCCTGCAATCAAAGTTGGCGTTCGCGAGTTCCGCGAGCGAATTGCCACGTTTCTGGAGTCGGACACTCCCGTTGCGGTCACCCGCCGCGGCGAGACGCTCGGCGTCTATGTCCCTACTCGGCGCAAGGGCCCCAGGGCTGCCGATCTCACCGAACTGAAGGCCGCTGCAGATCGCCTTGCCCAGGCCCTGTCGGATGTTGACGAAGAAAAGTTGGTCAGCGAGTTCAAGCAGCTGCGTCGTCGCGGGCAGAGTATAGCCCGGTAGATGATCATCCTTGACGCGAACATCCTCATCCGTGCTGTCCTGGGCCGTCGCGTTCGGCAACTGATTGACACTTACGCGGCTCAGGGCGTGCGCTTCTTCACTCCCGATGTTGCCTTCTCCGATGCCGAAAAGTATTTGCCAAGCTTGCTAGAAAAGTCTGGTAAGGCCCTGACCGACTTGCCGGCAGCCCTCGAATATTTGCAACACATGGTCGAACCCGTTGATCGCGATTTGTACGGTGTCTTCGAAAACGAAGCGCGGCAGCGACTTCGAGGCCGCGATGAGGACGATTGGCCCGTGCTCGCCTCGGCTCTCGGGCTCTCGTGCACCATTTGGACTGAAGATGCAGACTTCTTCGGCACCGGCGTTGCGGTCTGGACCACAAGTCGCATCGAAATCTTTCTTAAGTCTGAACTCAACCGACTGGCATCCGAGCAGGAGTGAGGACGTTGTTTCAGTGTTTTAGAAGTGAATTCACAACCAGTCACCTACAGCACGGTGTATGCCGCACTGGGAGCCATGGTGAATAGCGATCAGGAAGCGCAGCAGATACAATGGCTGGTTTTGTTACCAGTCCTGCTGTCCGTTTTCCTAGCAAATCCGGTGATGCAGCACCCTGATTCACCGATGGCAGTTTGGCTTTCCCTGATACCCTTCTTCGCACCTATCCTGATGTTTATCCGCGTAGTGGGGGAGCAAGCGCCCGCCTGGCAGCTGGCGCTTTGTCTGACGCTGATGCTGGCCACCATCTACGGACTGCTGGCGCTATCGTCGCGCATCTACCGGGTTGGCATCCTGATGTACGGCAAGCGGCCGACATTGCCCGAACTGCGGCGCTGGTTGAAGTACGCAGGTTAGAGTTCTGGCGTGTCCATCAAGCTCTCCAGCTCGATCAATTGAGGGCGGAGTTCTATCGACTTGGAAGTCAGCGGCGGGTCAATGGAAATTGCAGCGACTGGGCCTTTGATGCGCCTGCGCGTGGCATTCAGCGCACAGCGTGATCAAATTCTGTTCCTCGTCGCCACCTGACTGGCTGCGGAATCTGAGATGGTGCACCTGTAAGTTTTGCATGCTCCCGCAGACCTGGCATCGCCAGCCGTCGCGCTCCAGTGCCTGCCGATGCAGTTTGTGGTAGCTGGTCGCATCGAGTCTAAGTTGCGGCTTCTTGGGCGGGATTTGTTTCATGAGGCCTGCCCTGAGACCTCAGATCGAAAGACCTCTTGTTGTTTGCCGGGCAGGAATTTGTAGTAGCGGGAGATGGATTGCAGCAGGATCTCCGGATTGTTGCCGTCGATCGAGGCACCGGCGAGGAAGTCCGCACAGATCATCTCCAGGCAGTAGCCCCGGGACTTGTCTGAGCCAAGCATCAGGGCCGCGGTCTCAATCGCCTGCTCTATGACCGGGATCTGGCTCTCATAGACCTTGAAAAAGATCAGCTCCGACGGCTCGCTGTCCTTGCCTGTCAACTCCCTCTCCACTTCCCTTCTGAACTCCTCTTTTGGCATTCGGCGGGCTTTGTGCAACCAGGTTGCACTTTCGAAGCGCTGACCCTGCTGCCGCGCCAGTTTGGCCAACTCCAGGCCCTTCGTCCATCCAACCTGTTTCAGTTCCTTCCTTACCTGGGGTGGAAGCTTGTTCGTGAATCGACATCAGGTAGTAGGCTTTCCTTCTAGACTCCGGGAACCGCCGCTCCAGGAACTCATCGAACGACTTCAGGTTCTCCAGCCGCCAGTACTGGCCAGCGCGGACTTCGCACAGGTACTTGCCCAGTTCCACAAACTTGGTGTCACGCTCGTTCTCATGCCGTGCCTCCCAGGCGAGGATCGCGTCGATCCGGCTCAACACCAACTCGGCCCGGCGGCGATTGAGCTTGGGCGGCATAGGCGGATTCTTAGTAAGCAAGTTCGTCAAACAGACCAAGATCGACTCCCGGCTTGCGGATAAGCCCAGCCTCCACCAGATCGCGCTGGTCGAGACAGAGCCCGAGGAAGGGACAGGTGGTACACGGGTTCTGGGGAAAGCGGATGCCGCTATGCGGCAGGAACAGTCCTGACTCAATCCTGCGCACCGTATGCGGGTGTTGAGTGAGCGCTCGTTGATTACGATGATGCACGTGCTCTTCCTCAGGAAGAGGACATGGACCAGCTCCTGCGATACGACAAGGCATTGCAGAAAAAAATTGACTGGGCACAGAAGCTCCTTGAATCTCAGCAGAGGCGACAGAAGGCCCAGACCCCGCGTGGCCTCATCTACCCCACCCGTTGAATTCGGTAGGGGTGTCTCATCCGGCGAGACAAAACGAGACAAACGGCTGCAGGCCGTTGCCCGTACCTTTCGCTAAAATGTTTCTTTCAGTAACAAATTCCCCTTGACCGACAATGTTACTTAGGGTAACAATATCCTTATGTACAAGGTCGTCACCACAAAATCCTTCGCTAAAGCGCTTTCCCGGCTCCCGGTGAATTTGCAGAAGCGGATTGTGGCAAAGATCAAAGAGGTTGCTACTGACCCGTACGCCACGCACAGCAACGTTACGAGGTTGCAAGGCCGTGACGGCTACAGGCTGAGGGTGGGCGACTGGCGCGTCATTTACGAACTGCATGACGATCGCCTTGAGTTATGGGTCTTAGAAGTAGGAGCGAGGGGAGGGATATATTGATGCACATTGAAAAAATCATCCGCAAGGGCAGGGAGTTCGCAGTCATTCCTTTGGAACAGCTTCAGAGGCTGATGGAAGATGCGGAGATGCTTGCCGACGTGAAGGCTTATGATGCGGCCAAGGCACGTCTTGAGCGCGGAGAGGACGAGCTTGTGCCGCTGGAAATTACCGAGCGCAGGCTTGCCGGCGAAGACCCGCTCAAAGTATGGCGGGAACACCGCGGGCTCACCCAGGAGCAGCTTGCGAAGGAGTCCGGCGTGTCCCGAGTGCTCATCGCAGCCATTGAGACCAAGCGCAAGGGCGGGTCTCTGGCTACGATTAAGAAGCTTGCCAAGACGCTGAATGTGGATTGGGAGAGTCTGGCTTAGGGTCATGAGCACCCCCATCCGTGATACCGCATCAGCTCGTCCGCCTGTTATGTCGATCATGGCAAACCTCCAAACCCGCGACGTGCATTACTGGCGCGATAAGCGCGGACATGAAGTGGACTTTGTGCTCACGCCGCGCCAGGGAAAGTCGTGACGGCTAAGAGCTTCGATGAACCTGTTCGTGGCATTGAGCACAAAGGGTAATCAAATTCTGTTCCTCGTCGCCGCCCGACTGGCTCCGTAGTTTGACGTGATGTACTCGTAGGTGCTGCATGCTCCCCGCAGGGCTTGGCAGCGCCAACCGTCACGCTCCAACACTTGGCGATGCAGCAGGTTGCAGGGCCGCAGACTGGTCATCGATTTCTAGCCGGGCATAGCCGTATTTCATATGTTCTACGGGCTTGGCTCTTTGTTGTAACGATCGAACATGGCGGAGGTGATTTCGCTACTGGTCGGCCAATGCCCCCGCCTCTGTCCGGCGTGGGTTTGATAGCTTTCCAACCGGGCGGGGTCCGGCTGCACGACCCTGCTGCCCTGGAAAAACAGCAACCCCAGTTTCTCCGAGGGCATTCGCGTCACGAAGGCTTCCGCATCGTCGAGAGCGGCACGTAGTTGCTTTGTGATCAGGTGGGGATCGAGCGGCTCCGTGGTCATAAGAGCACGCCATTCGGCAGTGGGATAGTTGGCGTTGCGTCGAATCTCGGCAATCAGCCCCTCAGGGGTAAATCCGGGTGACTTCTCGACGGCGGCCCAGATAACGGCTCCCAGCGGGAGGATGGTTTCGTGGATCGTCACGAGGTCAACAAGGTCACGCACCTCGCGCCGCCCAGCTGCGGCCATCACCTTATTCAGCGCAAGGTCAACCGGGTGCAGAACGTAGCCGAAAGTCTCATCCCGCATGGTCGGGAAGAACCGGAAATCGCTGTCGACAATCCATTCAAGGCGCGTGCTGGCATCCGGCCGCGTGACTTCGGCAGTATAGATCAAGGGCAGTTGCCGCAACCACCTGACACCGTAACCTCCCGCTTCGAGTGCCTTCGCGTCGTTAATGGCGGCGGCAGCAACTCGTTCCTCGCGGTCGTGGAAAACGTCGATGTCGCCGGAATAGCGTGCCGCATCACGGTTCAACGGGGTTGCTCCCGCGACGTAGCTTTCCGGGTCCCGGTGTGCCGCCAGCAGATGGAGAACCTCGGTTTGAATCTTAGAGAGTGGCACGGCAGGCCTGCTCGATCTGTTCCGCCAGACGCCGCGCTTCGCGGTCGCCCTCGATGCGCAAGGCACGCGCCACCACGAGGGCGTCCTCTTGCGTCGGTGCGTCAAGCAGGCGCTTATTCCAGAGAGCCTGGGTTCCGTATTCCGCAAAGGCCCGACGGTAAAGGCTTATGAAACTCGCCGCTTCTGTTGTCTGGTCGTTCATCGTGCCTGACTTTCCCAGCGACTTGTCCATGCGTTCCGGTTGTAGCATGGAGCCTCCACTTGTGCAACAGACCTGCAGGTGTAAAGCGGTACGTAGTCAGGATGACGACGGCGCGCCCGCCCGCGAGGCGCCGGAAACGACCCAGCCAATCAAGCTTCAGCCCCACCGATCCATCGCGCCGGTCGGTTCGTCGAGAATCAGTATAGGGCTCGCCGCAGGAATGCTCGCGCCAAGGTAATGCGCTGGCATCCTCTACCCTCAGCTCTGCGCCATCGGAGTAAGAATCTCGCGCCAGACCTAAAATCGATTGGTCGACGAATCCGGGAGATTCGAGGTTTCGACCACACGCAGCGGGAATTTGGAAAAATGCTGGGGATCGGTCAGACGCAGCTAAGTAAGTACGAGAAGGGGCAGAGCGCGCCCACGCTGGAATTGCTGCTGAAGCTGAAGTCTTATTCTGGCCGCAGCCTCGATTGGATTGTGACGGGCGGAGAGGGGGAATGAGTGCAGCCTCTTTTCACAATGGCCTACGCGAACAATCGCGTAACCACGATGGGCCGGAGCTGAAACCGTACTCTTCCCCGAGGCGTGTTCGCCGCAGCTACCGGCGCAACATCTGCTTTTCCCCGCGGTAACTTTGGGACCTGCGCCGCGCCGCTGCTCGCACCTTAGGGCTTCGGCATCCTACGCACTTCGAATTGTCCAACCCCAGTAACCTCAATTAGCTTGTTGAGCAGGAAGTCTGGATCGCCTGACTCCTGGACGTGCTCGATGGCAGGCTTTAGGCGGTCCCACTGTTCGGTCCGGCTCAGGCCGCTCTCGCGCAAGACGATCAAGCCGGGATGCACATCCACATCGAGGAGTTCGACGAAGTCTCGCACGTTCGTGGTCACAACCGCGAAATCGTGATCCAGCGCATATTGCCAATCTCACGGTCACCTCGACCGCCTAACCCGACGTGCGGCACGGATTGCGCATAGATGCCAAGGTCGGCTAACCAGCTTACCAACGCCGGCGAGATATGCTCATCCAGCAACAGACCAATCATTCGGCAGCCCCATGCCTCCTCTGTATTACCAGCCGCTTTCGCGGCCGTCCTGGTTTTTCACCAAAGCGAGCGAACAGCCGAGCGTATGCAAAGTCCCGAGCACTGAGACTGGGGAAGTCTTCTGCGATCTCTGGTTCGGGCACAGCCTTCCGAAACAGCGATGCAACATGCTGGAGAGGAATGCGAGTTCCTCGAAAAACGGGCTCTCCTCCCAGGACTTCGGGTGAGGAGACGACCCGTCGCCTACCCCAGCGATAAGCCGCCAAATTCCTGGCTACCGTTTGCCGAAGCGATTTGCACTCAACCAACATCTGCATTCCCCCTGAGCGATACACAAGATCAGCACCTCGCAGGGACCAGTGTGACGCTGTCTTGTTTCCGCGCACCAAGACTTGCGCCAGGGACTGCTTATCCTGCTTGCTCAAAGGAAAGGGGAATTCAGTTAGTACCTTCACATACAGAACATCGCCAGCGGAAAATTG
>JBEKXQ010000159.1:0-8505 GCA_049511915.1 Candidatus Korobacteraceae bacterium | reverse complement strand
CCCACCCGAACGGGCGAGTCGGAGGGACCAAAATAGCTTGCGGGAATGAAGGAACCGCTCTGAATCTTCCCTGCGGAGCTATTGCCTGGCCTAATGGCAGCGGTTGTTCAGAGGTTCCCTAGTTGCTAATTGCTAGTTGCTGCTCACTTCTGTTGCTGTGCGTTGTCCTTCATCTGTCCCGAGTTCTTGATGAAGACGACCGTCTTCCAGATATCGTCGTCGCTTAACACGCCTTCCCATCCCGGCATGCCTGTGAAGCGACTTCCGTATTTGATCACGTAGAACAAGTGGCCATCGGGGTCGTCTGGAATATCGGCCATCAGTTGCGGCACAGAAGGATAGAATTTGGTCCGCATGGGAGAGTCAGGCTGTTTCAGGGTGCCATGGCAGAAGGCGCAGTTCTTGTCGTAAACCATGGAGCCGTCCATCACGTTATTCGCCGTGGGCTGGAACGGGTTGGCTTGCTTCGGGGCGTGGCCGTCCACCCACGCGTCCATCGATTGATTGGCGATGCGCCGCTCGAACGTGCTGGGAGTGTTGCCCACGGCGCGCGTATCGAAACGCCCGGTGGTGGTGTAAAAATAAGCTCCACCAAAAATCACCACCAGCGTGATAATGACTCCCAAAATGAATCCGCGCATTTGTCTCCTCAGAAAACGTAGTTGAAGGCCCAGTCGGGAATTCATCATCCTACTACGGACGCCACAAAAGACGGCCGGACGCTTCAATACTTGCGCAACCTGCGCGCTTCGCGGACTACATCCTCCACACGCGGAAGATAGACTTCCTCGAGCGGCGGCGAGAACGGCACGGGACTGTCGGCGGAAGCGATGCGCGCAATCGGCGCATCCAGCGAGTCGAAGCACTCTTCATTGATGATGGCCGCCACTTCGCCGGCAATGCCGCCGGTCTTGGTATCTTCGTGCAGCACGATGGCGCGGTTCGTCTTCTCTACCGTCTGGCGGATGGCGTCGCGATCCAGCGGCAACACCGTACGCAGGTCGACGATCTCAAGCTCGATGCCTTCCTTCGCCAGAATGTCAGCGGCTTCAAGCGCGACATAGACCATCGCGGCGTAGGTGATGACACTGACGTCACGGCCTTCGCGAACCACGCGCGCCTTTCCGATCGGCACCGTGTAATCCTCTGCCGGCAACTCTTCCTTGATCCGCCGATAAAGAAATTTGTGTTCGAAGAACAGCACCGGATTGTTGTCGCGAATGGCCGACTTGATGAGCCCCTTCGCGTCGTAGGCGCTGGCCGGACAAACCACCTTCAACCCTGGCGTGTGAGCGAAGTACGTCTCCGGACTTTGCGAATGGAATGGGCCACCGTGAACTCCGCCGCCCGATGGCCCGCGCACCACCACCGGAACCGGCGCTCCCCAACGAAAATGCGCCTTGGCCAACATGTTCGTGATCTGGTTGAAGGCGCAGCTGATGAAGTCCATGAACTGGAACTCGGCCACCGGACGCAAGCCGGTAAGCGCCGCCCCGAAGCTGGCATTGATAATCGCCATCTCGGAAATCGGCGTGTCCACCACGCGCTCCGGACCGAAGCGGTCAATCAATCCGTCGGTAACCTTGAAGGCGCCGCCGTAAATCCCAATGTCCTCACCGATGCAGAAGACCGCGGGATCGCGCTCCATCTCTTCCCAGATGCCCTGCCGGATCGCTTCCAGATAAGTGATCGCTGCCATGAATGTCCTATGCCATCCTCGCAACGATTCTAACTGAGCAGGAGGTGCGGGTGTCGCAGAAGCGCCGTCCCTACTGGTTCACCGGCACCTTGATAATCTTTTTTTGAATGGCGTAGGTCACGAGCTGGGCCTTGTTGTGGATGTCGAGCTTCCGCATCAGGTTGAACTTATGCGCCTCCACCGTCTTGACGCTCAGCCCCAGCAGCACCGCAACCTCTTTGACGGAGTTGCCTTCCGCCAGCAGCTTCAGGATTTCGCGCTCGCGCGGAGTGAGCGTCGCCATACGAGGACGCATCCGGGAATCGCGTACCCGGGCGCGAAAATCCTCCACCAGTTTGCCCAGCACCTGCGAGCTCAGGTACTTGCCGCCTTTGTAAACATCGCGGACGGCAGTCACCAGTTGCGGCGCAGGAGTGTCTTTCAACACATATCCAGAGGCCCCAACTTCCAGGCACTGCACCAGGTAGTCCTCGTCTTCGTACATGGTCAAGAACAAAACCTTAGTTTCCGGACGGTTCTTCTTGATGTGGCGAGTGGACTCGAACGATGACAGTCCCGGCATTCCAATGTCCATCAGGACGACATCAGGACGAAACTCACGCGCCTTCTCCACGGCATCGCCTCCATCAGGAGACTCGCCGACAATCTCGAAATCGCTTTCACTTTCCAGCAGACGCCGAACCCCCTGCCGGAACAACGTATGATCATCCACCAGCAAACATCTGATTTTTGGCATATTGCCCCTGGGTTCCTCGCTACCCTTCGCGGCATTGTCTCTTACGCACTGACTGCAGCGCCCGGTCCGCCGGCCGCCAACCCATGATCCAGCGCCGTCGCGCTATAAACTGCAGGCGCACTTACTTCGATGCGAGTTCCCTTGCCCGGCGGCGAGGTCACTTTCATCTTTCCACCGAGATTTCCGATGCGCTCGCGCATGCCGGCCATGCCGAAGGTCTGCCGCCCGGGCGCTGGCTTGGAGGAAATTCCCACACCATCGTCCTCGATCAACAACTTCACCCAGTCACCTTCACGTCTCATATCGATGGTTACCGAGGTGGCGTTCGCGTGCTTGGCCACGTTGTGCAAGGCCTCCTGCACCACGCGGTAGACGGCCGTCTCCAACACTGCGGGCAAACGGCCGACTTCGGGCGAGACCGTGACTCGCGCCTTCACTCCGGCGCTGGTCGCCAGGTCTTTCGCCTCCTTGCGGAGCGCCGCAATTAGGCCGAGCTCCTGCAAAACCAACGGCGACAGTCGTCCGATGATGCGCCGGATTCCCTCGATGGTGCGGTCGACCACCTCCAGCGTCTCGCGAATCTTCAAGCGCGCCGTTCGCGCTGCCACGCTGCTCTCCAGCATGCCGAGGTACAAGCGGATCACCATCAGCGCCTGCCCGGTCTCGTCGTGCAGCTCGCGGCTGATGCGTTTGCGCTCTTCCTCCTGAGCATGCAACAGGTGACCCGATAGCTCGGCGATGCGCATTTCGCGCTCGCGCAGAGCATCATTCATCGCGGCGCGATCGATGGCCAGCGCGGAACGATCGGCAACCGCGCGCAACAGCTCGAGTTCGGTGGGCAGCCAGTCATAGGGCCAGGAGAAGCCGATCACCAGCACGCCGATCACTCCTTCATTCGACTTCAGCGGGACTCCCCAAAGCGCTTTCGCGCGGCCCTGCAGAAAGGGATCCAAGCCATTGGCCGGCATCCTCAGGTCCGGCAAAATCGAGGGCTCGCCGGTCAACGCGATCTTTCCGGCAAATCCTTCTCCTATGGCTGTCGCCGCACTCAGGCCCGCGCCGTCGAATCCCACTTGCGCGTGCACGCGCAGCGCCTGCTGTTCGGCATCTTTCAGCAGGATCAGTCCCAGGGTTGCGTTGAACGTGTGAATGGCAATCTCGAGCACCCGCTTCAGAAGGACATTCAGGCTTCCCGCTGAAAGCTCCGCATCCAGCACTGACAAGAGCGTCTCCGACTCGATTTTCTGCGCGTCGGCGTACGCTGCCGACACGGCCACGTAGCTCGCCCACGACAGCGTTTCCATTGCGGCCAGCGCTTCAGGCAAGCGGGTGGGAGGAAAGATCTTTTCCAGATAAGGATCGATCAGCTCCTGATAAATCTGCAGCGACCGCGCCACCGCCCGCGCGCTCACCTTAAGTTTGGCTAGCCGTATTCCGAAATACTGCAAGCTGTTGTAGAAGGCTGCGAAGTCTGTCTGCGAGAAAATGGAAAATCCCGTACCAATGGTCAACCGCTCCAGCGCAGCCATGGCACGGCCGTCGAAGCTGAACTCGGCAAACATGCTCTGCCGCCAAGCCGCAGTAATTTCCGGGAAGTAGGGCTGAAGGGTGCGAGTGACCTCGACCACCACCTCGCGCGAGGTTTCCTTCATGGGCAGAAGGGGGGAGACAGTGCTCCTGATAATGTTGATGCGGTGGAGCCTACGGCAGGATGGCGTTACTACCTTATAAACTCACGACCCGACATATGGTTGATATTTATCTTACCCGATTCCGCAGCTTATGAAGCATACATTATCTAAAATATAAACACGTTATCTAAAATATAAACACGTTCCAGCACTAATAGACGATTGCCGGCGGGCAGCGGCAGCGTGGGTGCGGCGAACAGCAACCGAGGGACTACGAATCGAATCTCTACTGCCGCTCCCTGCATGCTTAACACACTCGACGAACATGCGCTATCCTCAACATTGGCGGCGGGCCTTCACACCATAACCGCCAAGCCGCCCATTGCGGGCTGAGAATACTGAGGCCTTTGAGTGGCGAACCCTGCAGACAAACCGCGCACAACCCTGAGTAACGATGAGATCCTGCGTTACTCGCGCCACCTCGTCCTGCCCGAGGTTGGCATGGAGGGCCAGCTCAAGTTGAAGCAGGCCAGGGTGCTGTGTGTGGGCGCTGGTGGTCTGGGATCTCCGCTGGCTCTTTACCTCGCCGCCGCAGGTGTGGGAACACTCGGTATTATTGATTTCGATATTGTCGATATTACAAATTTGCAGCGGCAGATTATTCACGGCACCAGCGATGTCGGCCGCAAGAAACTGGATTCCGCGGCAGAGAGCCTTGCCGCCATCAATCCCAATGTCAACATCCGCAAATTCGAAACCCGGCTGAGCAGCGCCAACGCGCTGGAGATCTTCCGCGACTTCGACATCATCGCCGACGGCACCGACAATTTCGCCACGCGTTATCTGGTCAACGATGCTTGCGTGCTCACCGGCAAGCCGAATGTTTACGGCTCGGTCTTCCGCTTCGAAGGCCAGGCCAGCGTCTTCGCCACGAAAGACGGCCCATGCTATCGGTGTCTGTATCCCGAGCCGCCGCCGCCCGGAGTTGTTCCGTCATGCGCTGAGGGCGGTGTGCTGGGAATTTTGCCCGGTCTGGTTGGCGTGATCCAGGCGACGGAGACCATCAAGCTCATTCTCGGTGCGGGCGATTCGCTGATCGGACGCTTGCTGCTGGTCGACGCGCTGGCCATGCGCTTTCGCGAAGTCAAAGTGCGTAAGAGTCCCGACTGCCCGGTCTGTGGCGAACATCCCACGGTGACGCAACTGATCGATTACGAGCAATTCTGCGGAGTCCGTGGCGAGCAGAAGCCGGCAACTGCTAACATCGGCGACATGACACCGGAAGAATTGAAACAGCGCCTGGATGCCGGCGATGACCTGTTCGTGCTCGACGTCCGCGATCCTCACGAATATCAGATCTGTAACCTCGGGGGACACCTGATTCCGCTCAACGACCTGCCCAAACGCGTCGGCGAACTCGATCCATCGCGCGAGATCGTCGTCCACTGCAAGCTGGGCGGCCGCAGCGCGAAAGCCGTCGACTTCCTGAAGCAAGCGGGCTTCGCCCGAGTGCACAATCTCGCCGGCGGCATCAACGCCTGGTCCGAACGTGTCGATCCCAAGGTGCCGAAGTATTAAGTCGCGTTCTCCAGGTTCCGGTCTCTGCCAGGCGCGCAACACACCACAATTTTCCATGCGCGAGCGGCCGATGAGCGCCACCCGTGTACCACTTGGAGGGCATACGGCTAAGCTGCGCAGCATGTTAAAATCACCTCTGCGTCCCTGCGCGAGAGAAGCACATTTTGATTGAGATAGCACCGTCCATTCTGTCGGCCGATTTCGCCCGCTTGGCTGAAGATGCCAACGCTGCGGTGCGAGGTGGCGCCACGCTGCTCCATGTTGATGTCATGGATGGTCACTTTGTGCCCAACATTACCATCGGGCCGCCGGTAGTCGCGTCGCTGCGCAAGGCTGTGGATGTTCCCCTCGACTGCCACCTGATGATCGAGAACCCCGACGAGTACATTCCCGCCTTTGCTGATGCGGGCGCGAATTGGGTGACGGTCCATCAGGAAGCCTGCATTCATTTGAATCGGAGCCTGGAGTTGATTCGCAGCCTCGGTATGCAGCCCGGTGTTGCCATCAATCCGGCGACTCCCGTGCAAACGCTGGGCGAGGTGCTGGACATTGTGGACCACGTGCTCGTGATGTCGGTGAATCCCGGCTTCGGCGGCCAGAGGTTCATTTCCAGCACGCTGGAAAAAATTCGCAAACTGGCGACCATGCGCAACGCCAAGGGCGTGGACTTCCGCATCGAGATCGATGGCGGTATTGATCTGGAAACAATTGGAGCAGCCGCGCGCGCGGGAACGGAGATTTTCGTGGCCGGGAGTCATGTATTCGGCAAGGGCGATCCGGCACGCAATGTGGAGGCCCTGCTGAAAGCAGCTCAGGAAGCGGTCTTGCAGCGCGCTTGATTTGCAGCAGCAATAATTCTGCCGGCCAGAGCCTTTCCTGTGCTCCCCGGGTTATTAGGTTAGGTTCCCAAAGGTGGTTAGGATGTTTCGTCGTGCACTCATAACGGTGATGTTGGGATCGATGGTGTCGCTGTGCTCGTTGGCCCAAAACACTGGCACCCAGAGTCAGCCCGCCAGTAGCACTCCAAGTCAGAGCACAGCCAGTCCGAGTGCGGGTACTCAGAGCACAGGCACTCCCAGCGCAGCCAGCCAGAGCACCAGTACCGCTCCACCCCAGCACTCCAGCAGCAAGAAGACAAAGAAGAGCAAGAAAGTCCAGAATCCGATTGCCAACGTCGACTCGAAGCAGCCGGACAAGGTTCTCTTCGACCGCGCCGAAGAAGCGATCAAACACGGTAAATATGACGTCGCGCGCCTCAGCCTGCAGACGCTCATCAACACTTACCCGGATTCGGAGTACATCGCCCGCGCCAAGCTGGCCATCGGCGATTCCTGGTACGACGAAGGCGGCGCAGCCGCAATGGCCCAGGCGGAGAGCGAGTACAAGGACTTCATCACCTTCTTCCCCAACATGCCGGAAGCCGCCGAAGCACAAATGAAGATCGCGAACATCCATTACAAAGAGATGGAGAAGGCCGATCGCGATCCGACCCATGCCCGCCGCGCGGAAGAAGAATATCGCCAGATGATCCTGCAGTTTCCCGACAGTCCGCTGGTGCCGGAAGCCAAACAGCGGCTGCTGGAAGTGCAGGAGGTCCTGGCGCAAAGAGAATATCTGATCGGGCACTTCTACTATGTGCGGGAATCCTACCCCGCCGCTATTGCCCGCTTGAAGTCGGTAGCCGACACCTACCCTTTGTATAGCGGAGCCGACGACGCGCTGTATGAATTGGGCGGCGCCTACGAGAAAGAAATAGAATTTGTCCGCCGGTCGAGAGTCCCCGAGACTGTGAAGGGCGCGCTCATCAAGCGATACACCGACGGAGCCGTCGCGGCCTACGACCGCATTCTTACGCGGTACCCTCTGGAAGAGCGAGCCGGCGATGCCCGGAAGCGTCTGGAGGCAATGAAGCAGCCTGTCCCCAAGGCTACGCCGCAGGAGATCGCGCAAGACAAAGCCGAAATCGCCAGCCGCGGTTCGCTGGGGCACATTGGCAAAGTGATGGAGAACTTCCACCGCGGGCCTGACGTGTCAGAAGCGGCCAAGGTTGGGGAGCCAACTCTGGTGGATCCGCAGCAGGCCAGCGCGCCTGATATGGTTCGTGCCGCCAACGCCAGCTTAACCAGTGTCCTGGCTGGCGCGGGCATAGGCAATCACGTGTCAGTTGAGCGTGTGAATGACGGCACACCGCCGGCGGCGAACGCGCCTGTCCCACGTTCCGATGCCGCACCGGGCACAGCAGCTCCGGCGGCAGGCACGGCTGCACCCGCTGATGCCGCCAATAGCACGGCGGGCGGCGGAACGGCAACCGCACCGGCCGGCACGGAGATGAAAAACGATTTGGCTCCAGCCGCCGATGGTGGGCCTGCATCGCCTCCGCCACCGACCCAAGTAAACGATTTGGCGAATTCAAACAAAGACAGCTCGACGCCGGCGGCGGCCAGCAGTTCGGCGCAGCCAGCGCCTCCTGCTAACTCGACTACGGAAAGCTCGTCCAAGAAAAAGAAGAAGAAGCATCTGCTTGTATTCTGAGTCCGATTGCACGTCTATCACCGTTGTGTTAAGCTCATTGTTTGTCCCGGCTGGCAGGGAGAATTATGCCTGGTTCGCTCCGCTTGCGGCGGAGGTCGCACCACGCAAGCTGGCGTAGCTCAGCTGGTAGAGCATCTGATTTGTAATCAGAGGGTCGGGGGTTCAAATCCCTTCGCCAGCTCCATGATCGCAACCTTGAGCGCGCCACAAGGCGTACCAGGAGCAAGCCAAACGAGACGCGCAGCTCTCCTAGAGAACTGATTCCAGCAGCAGCTTCCCAATCGTAAGACGCGCGGAAGTATGGTCGTGCGGCTGTTGCGGAGTTTTGC
>JBEKXQ010000158.1:0-8562 GCA_049511915.1 Candidatus Korobacteraceae bacterium | reverse complement strand
TCTGCCGGGAGCGTACTTTCGCGCAGGGTACTCGAAAACATGCGAGTCCGCGTTTCCAGATCTTCCAGGTGCTCAACGGTGTAGCGAACGGCATCCCACGCGCTCTTGAAGCGGGCGGAGTAGAAGTTGCCAATGATCGCGTTGCCCTCACCCGGCGGTGCGCTCCAGCCGCACCAGTCAGGCGTGCGATTTGGAAACCGCCAACCTAGCAGGAACGGAAACAACACTGTCTTCCCCGGCGGAATCGAGCGCTTTAGGCACAGTGTACCGACGGTGTTGTGCAGCTCCGGCGGCGCGCCCAAGTCCCCCGTCTCTGAAAACCGGTCCCAGAAGTGCAGGGGTGAGTTCCACCAGCGCCCCAGCGGCCATCCCTGCCAGTGCGAAACCTCGGTCCCCTCATATGGCGTGGCCGCCAGAACAAATTCGCCGGCCATCGGGTCGTCTACCGCCAGGCTCGGATTACTCATCACCAACCCGGCAAGGCGATCTTCGGCGAGATAGTCATTACGCCGCCCGTCGTCGGGCTTCAGTCCTGCGGCCCCGCCCCGGTCTGTTGCCCTTTTCACTGGATTGTCGATCGAAAACGCGATGCTCACCTGGGCAGTCGACGGTCCGGGATTGGTAACGCGATATCTGAGAATAGCCACCGGCAATCCCGAGTCGTCCGGCTCGTGCGGGATGAAAGCAGAAAAAGCATCCAGTTCAACCTTCACCGGCAGCGCGCTGTCCTCAAAGTCGATATGCGCCAGTGGATACTCCCCGGTGAACGTGGCCGATTCAAGCCTGCTGAGGCCCGGAGCATTATCAGAGCCCAGACCGTCCTGCCCCTCATAAGGGGGAAGAATGCGCGACTCGAGCACCCGCGCAACAGGCCTTCCGGTTCCCGTTTGCGCCCAGATCGACGGAAAGGCATACGATGGCCGATATCCCTTATTGGGGCGATTGAATATTTCCCAGTTCACCAGTTGCCCGCGCCCGCCCAGCCCGATGCTGCCGGCCGCCACGCCGCCCAGCGGGAACGAGATCATCCGCAACTGTTGTCCGCGATATCGGCGCGGATAGCTCACATCGATTGCGACATGGCTCCGCTCCGGCTCGCCTTGAGACTCCGTTGCCGAGGCGCGCCGATGCACCGCTTCTGGTAGCGTTGCCGCACCCACCGCCCCTGCAGCCTGTTTCAAAAAGTCCCGGCGATCCACTCTTATTTCTCTTGCCATTGCGAGTGTCCTTTTCCATACCGATGCTCGCTCGAATTGTATCGCTCGGGGTCAACCTCGACGCTTCTCACCAACACCGCCTGCTCCGAGCGGCAATGAGCACGCAGATTCCTGAGGTTCTCTTGGCAAGCTGCCGCCGTAATCGCCTTTACTCCTGAATTGAACGACAATGTCTCGAATGCGCCGTCCCAGACTCCTGTGTGGCCTGAACTACCTGCACCCGGAGCTTTACGAAGCTGCTTTTACTGGCGTGGCTGGAGCTTCCGGAGCGACAGCAGCCTTCGTCTTCGACGCACCCGCCCTCGTTGAGGGGACAGCCTTCTTAGCTGGAGCAGACTTCTTTGCAGCGTTTGCCGTGGAGGCTTTCTTTGCGGCCTTTTTGGATTTCGCCCAACGAGCCCTTTGAGCGGCGGCGATCTTCTCCCGCCCCTCGGCGCTCAACGTGCGCCTTGTTCTAGCTTTGCCGGCCGCAGTGGAGCAGGATGAGTGCGGATGCCTTGTAGCGTCTGATCGAGCGCAGTTCGGTGTTCCGAATCGACAGCGAATCAAGGCCCTCGACCAGTGGTTCGCTATCAAAGCCCGACGCAGTGGTACTCTCCTTGTGGCATCCGATGGTTCAGCGCGCTGAACGGGAGAAGAGGAAAGGATTGCGCATGAGAGAAACACCAAACCGGAGAATCGTCCTGGCTTCACGGCCTGTGGGAGCCCCTGTAGCTTCAGACTTTCGCCTGGAGACCGAGCCACTCCGATTCCCGGATGAGGGGCAGATGCTATTGCGGACGGTGTACCTGTCTCTTGACCCGTATATGCGTGGGCGGATGAGTAACGCGCCTTCCTACGCCCCGCCCGTGGGCATTGGGGAATTGATGGTGGGCGCAACTGTGAGCCGGGTGGAGATGTCAAACGTACCGGGATTTGCGATTGGCGACTGGGTCCTGAGTCAGAACGGCTGGCAGGAGTATGCGATTTCGGACAGTAGAGGCGTTTTGAATCTTGGAGCGCACCCGGCCAAGCCTTCCTACGCTCTGGGCGTGCTGGGTATGCCGGGATTCACGGCTTACATGGGACTGTTGGACATTGGACAGCCGAAGCCTGGCGAGACGGTGGTGGTTGCCGCGGCGACAGGTGCTGTGGGTTCTGTTGTGGGACAGATTGCGAAGCTGAAGGAATGCCGCGTGGTGGGGATTGCAGGCGGAACAGAGAAGTGCCGCTACGCGGTGGAGGAGCTTGGACTGGACGCCTGCCTTGATCATCACAGTCCGAAGCTGCACGAAGAGCTGGTGGCGGCGTGTCCGAAAGGCATTGATGTGTACTACGAGAATGTTGGCGGTGTGGTTTTCGATGCAGTGCTGCCCTTGCTCAATGCGCGTGCCCGGATTCCCGTGTGCGGGCTGATTGCCACCTACAACGGCGACCCGGCGGCTGAGAGCAAGTGCCGAACCTCGCAGGTGATGACGGCCTTGTTGAAGAAGCGAATCCGGGTGCAGGGATTCATCATCTTTGACGATTATGGATCACACTTTGGGGAGTTCCGGGAGCAGATGACGGAATGGTTCGAGGCAGGGAAGATCAAGTATCGCGAGGATATAGTGAGCGGATTAGAGAACGCTCCGGAGGCGTTCATGGGGTTGCTGCAAGGGAAGAACTTCGGCAAGCTGGTGGTTCGCGTAGCGGCGGAAGCCGGAACATAGTGGTCGCGAGGGCTGACCGCCATCCTTCTCTTGGTACCTTCGGTTCCAGCTGTGGCGCAAGGGCAGCAAGACGAAGCGCTAACATTGATCTGGGATCGGAGACCGCGGCTTCAGATCGATTCCCGCGGCAACTCCTGTCCGTCGCACTTCCTTCGAAGGTGCCTGCTAATCTTCACAACCATGCTCAGCCCGTTGGCTTTTTTCTCCGCGATCTGGACGATTTAGCGCCGGAGCCCTGGTTCGCGTCCGTCAAAAAATTATCCCCAATCTCCATACTGCCGGCCGGTTTCCTTTCCTGCTTGTCGCTCTGGACTTCAGCGGTCTGCACGCTCTTGGCGCTGCTGACCGCATACAGCACCAGCTCGACGCGCGACGAAACGCCGAGCTTTTCGAATATATGAAACAGGTAGTTCTTGATTGTGTGCTCGCTTAGCTTCAGTGCCTTGGCGATCTCCCGGTTTTGTAGGCCCTCTGCCACGAGATGCACCACCTCTTCTTCTCGCTTAGTTAGCAACCGCATTCCGTCTGTGTTCACTACCCGCGTGGACGTGAGTTGGGAAAACGTTTCGATAACCTCGGAGATTTCGGCGCAATTTCCCCATATCTGGCCTTCGTGGATCTTCTCCACGCACCGGCATAGTTCCTTGAAGCTGGACTGCGAAAGACAAAAGACGCCCTTTGCGCCAGCCCGAAATGCGTCCACGACCAGATCGCGTTCAGAGCTGAAGAAGAGAATGACCGACCTCACCTGCGGAGCACACTCAGAGATCTGCCGCAAAACCCTAAAGCCACTCAGCGGACCGTCTGCCAAGGTCGCAGCGATCAGGGCGACATCCACTTCTGCCGACTGCACCGCCTCGAGTACCTCTTGCCCGGTGGTGGCGCTGGCGGCCACATGAAAGTGCGCATGCCGGCTGAGCGCCTTCGTAAGCATTTCGCGTGTCAGCGCGTCTGGTGATGCGAAAAGAACCGAGATGCCATTTTGCTTGTGAGTCATGGCCCACACTTTCCTGGTAAATCGACTTCGGTGCTACGGGCCCGTAGATGCAGTAAATCCTGGGACTAAAGTGCTAAGGCCACGCGCTTGCTGGAGCAGCAAAACTGAAACGCAACCGAGCACCCAAGGTGAGATCAACTGCAAGCGGACTATCTGCTTCATAGCGCCTTTTTACGCCGTGTTCGGTACGGCTACGTTGGTAAGGAAGAGGAGGAGACTTTGAACCATGGAGAAGGTGCGATCATGCCCGAGGAGGAGGACGGTTCTGGATGGGGTCAAGGGCAGCGGGGATGATAGCGAGAAACGGGCATGCTGCGAAACACCGAGCTGCTGGAAGCCAAAACTCAAGTGAACAACAGCAGGCTCGGGAAGAGCTGGGATCGCCGTGAAAGCAGAGTGCGGACGGTTTTCACGTTGGTCGCGAAGCTGGAAGGTCTTGGTTTGCGCCGGATTTGGGATCGACCGTAAGTCATCTCCGATCGAGATCGCCGGAAACAGAATGACGATGAACGGGAAAAGTCCTACGACCGACAGGCACCGGCTTACAAGTATGCTCCGCCCTAGCCGGAGCCAAAGGCACACGCTGGTGATTGCCGCCACTGCCCAAACGTAATCGAGGGACAATTCCATCCCCAAACTCGATCCTCTAAATAGGGCAGACCTACTTACAGAGGGAGGGAGCCCACCGCTCAGGCCGCATTCTGGCACGTGCAGAAGGTCTGGTAATAATAGGCGGCAGGCTAGATCGTCGTTTCACTCCTTCAGCCCATTAATATACTCCCATCTTGCTTCCGCGCGCGATCTATCTTAATCGATTTAGCTTTAATGATCCGGCCGTGCGTGTCTGGGCCGCCTCCGGCTCCAAAGGGCATCATTTGCCCGGGTTCGAAGCGCGCTGTCGGATACCTCCTTAGCCAACTTCTCTCCAGTTCGGCTTCGAAGCCTGATTCTCGCCCAATGCCAGGATCACTGTGATCAGCACGCCCGGCGTCGTTCGCTCACTGAGGTCGATTCCGTAGGTCCTGAACGGGAATGAATCGGTACTCGGGAACAATTATGTACTCTCGAGATGCGCCGATAAGGTATTTATGTTCGATTCCAGCCGAATTCGGCATGATGGTGTCAGGATCTGGAAGCTGGAATCGCCTCGCCGGTCGGGAAAGCAACGTGAAAGCGCGGAGAGCGAGAAACAGAGCCGGAATCCCGGATGAGAGGGGATGGGAACTGAGATGGCCCCGCCAGCAGTTAAGTTGGGCACGATAGACCCGTCGCCAAGTGCAGTGGATGGAATCGATGCTTTTGGTGGCATCTCCGAGGCTGCACCCGGCTTGAGCTTCGAGCGCGAAGAGACTCTGAGGGAGCATGAGGACTCGGAACACCACGGCAGTGCCGGAATGGGAATCCTTTGGGCCCTGGGCCTGGAAGCTGCCGGGGCAATACTCGGTTACGGGATATGGTTGCTCTGGAGGCCTTGGTAGGGACCAACTGAACCTGCTGCGTGATTGCACCCCGGACGGTACCAGACCTCCCCCGATAAGAATGACCGCCTTCAACGCGCAACCGCCGGATTTACAACCGTCGCCCTTGATGGACTTGGACTTCGCTGTATCACGCCAGCTCGTCCGGCTCCGATTGCCTCATATCCGGTTCTTGTTCATCGGCTCGCGCCTTTGCTCCACGCTTCCTTCAGACCCCGCCTCGCGACGAAGCCCTTGCGTGTCGCTATCACTTCTCCTCCATCGGGATGTGAAGGGGAATTACACCCCTTTTAAGAAGAAGAAGAGGATTCTACCGAAAACTCTAGACGGCCGTGGCGGGTTTGCTCAACCACATTGCGCCCAACATGACCGCCGCCGCCAGCAGCAGGAAGCCCATCGCGCTGCCGCCTTCAGGGACTCCGAAGGAGCCAGCGTCATAGAGGGCTGGGTATGTCGAATCGATGTTATTCGGTCCGCCATTATTCCTGTCGAGCACGCCTGCGTTCTGTGTCGACGAAAAAGGCGGGGCGGCAGTGGTAAGAGCAAGGATGGTGTTGAAGCTGTATGTTGAGTAGCCCGTCTCCCACGTTATTCCGCCATCGAAGTTGTTCAGAGTTGGAGGTGCCGAGCCTTCGTTAATATTGCCGTTGGGGTTGGCAGTATCGAATCCGGCCGCATCAATCTCATAGACATCTCCAGCGACGAGGTTGACGGGCGCGATGGCCAGATAGACGTAATACCCCTGCTCATAATATGCTCCCGGGGCGAAAGTCGCACTCGCAACCAGTGAACTCGTGGTTACGTTGTAGATTGCCACATCGATCGGTGTCGAGCCGCCGATGGATCCGGATCCCGATGCGTTGTAGACGCCAAGCAGATTGATCGTCAGGGCCGAGTTCGCAGTGAAGAAGTTTGCCAGGTTGCCGTCGAAGGTCTGAGAACCTTGACTGGCAACGGTGCTGTAAGCAACGTGATCTGCCATTGCAGCCGGGGAAATTGCAAGGGCCACTGCCACTGCGAGCAATGCTAAGCAGAACTTTTTCATTTTCGTTCCTCCTGAGATGCCCTCTACGGATATCCGCTAAACGCTCAGCTTGCGGCGAAGCCCGGCCAAACCAGCGACCGCGAGTCCGAGGAGCACCAGCGTCGTTCCGCCCTCGGGGACAACTTCGAAGGTGCCGGCATCGAACTGCGAGTCCTGGGCCGGCGCGCCTTTGCAGGTCGAGCAAGTATTCGGAGCATCCAAACTGGTGTTGAAGTCCCATGCCGCCCCGGTAAATGTCAGGGCGCTGCCCAAGCTGTTAAGATTTGGACCGGAAGAGGAACCGGTGTTTAGGTTGCCGTTTTCGTCAGAGCTGCTGAAACCGACGGCATCCACCTGATAGTTCCCGGGGGCCAGCGTGATCGGTGTGATCAACTGTTGGAGAACGTCGAATCCATCTCCCTGAGGAGTATACGTCCCGCTAAAAGCCACAGTTGGGGTGACCCATGAGCTGGTCGTGAAATCATAGATCGCCACATCGATGGGGCCTGTAATGTCGCCGCTTCCAGTCGCATTGAATACGCCTAGAGCGGTAACCGTCACCGGCGTATTGACGGTGAAGTCCAGTCCAAGATTCCCGTACCAGTTCTGAGTCCCTTGGTCGGCGGGATCCGTGTAGACGATTGTTGCGCCGTAGGCCATAGATGCCGCGACGGCCAGCACAAACGCAACGCTCAAGCACCGAGCTATGCTGATCTTCATCGAGATAGTCCTCATCTTCCGAGCGGTTTCTCTGAACCATCACTGGCCCGCGCCGCCCGCGCAAAGCCTGTGCAGCTTCGGATACAGCTTTTATAGGCACGCTGACTGCCATTCGCCGACTGTTCGTAATTGCCGCATTTTGTTGGGCATACAGCAGTGTTCCCGTCTGGATATTTGTAAAGTTTCCCGACAGTTTTGCTGTCGATTCGCTGTTCTTCTGCGTAAGCGACTGAAAACAAGTGACATGATCTAGTTTTTCCGTTTGTAAAAGTACCCGACGATTTGTTCATCCCTCCCAGAATCCTGGAAGCGCCGCACCCATGGGTGTTATGAAGCGTTCTTTCAGACAAGCATCCAAAAACACGAAAAGGGCCGGATTGCTCCGGCCCTCTCTGCGTTGGAAAAGAACAGTCGACAGCTAAACGCTCAGCTTGCGGCGAAGGCCGGCCAAACCAGCGACCGCGAGTCCGAGGAGGACCAGCGTCGTGCCACCGTCTGGAACCGTCAGATAGTTCAAGGGGTAGCTGTTGGGAGGGCTCAAGGGGTACCCGACCGGGTTGTTCTCCGAATCATTGATTATGTTTGGGGCTGAAGCGATATTAAAGTCACCCTCCGACGTTGAAAAAGACAGGCCTCCGAAGGTTACATAAGGCCAAGTGCCTGGATAGGTAAACGTATTATCGGCGCCCGCATAGAGTGACAAACCCGTGATCGCAACCGGACTGCCACTGATATCGGAATCAGTTATCGAGCCGGTGATCCCCGTCACAGTGTCCCCACTGACTGTGATATCGGCCCAACCAGTTATGGTCCCCCCGCCCGCCGAGAAACTGATGAAAGGATCGACGGATCCTGATCCAGGTACGGTCGCCTCGCCCGGCGAGGCGGAGCCGGAAATAGTTGTCGCATTCGCCGAAACGGCGCTGACCACACAGGCCAGCACGAATGCAACGCTCAAGCACCGAACAACGTTGATTTTCATTTCTTTCTCCTCTTACGTGCCTGTGCAGCTTCGAACACCGCTCTTATATGCACGCTGACTGCCATTCGCCGACCGTTCATAATTGCCGCATTTTGTTAGGGATACAGCATTGCCCCCGTCTGGATATTTGTAAGGTTTCCCGACAATCTTGCCGTCGATTCGCTTGTATTCTCCGCAAATTATTGAAACCAAATAGCTTGATCTGGTTTTGCCGTTTGTAAAAGCACCCGACGCTTTGTTTATCGCCAACTGCGTATCTTTCGTCCTTTTACCAAAACAAGAAAGGAAGAGAACAACAGTCTGGTATTGCACCTGCGGAGGGCTTCTCCGTCACAGCAGGGGCAGGCGCCCTGCGCCCCGGCGCGTTTGGACGCGGTGGCCGCGGGCGCGCAATTCCCGCCAGGGTTGAGCGCTGTTGTGGCACCCCTGTTGCCAACGCATTTCCAAGTAATC